>QXWO01000081.1 GCA_009911035.1 Lachnospiraceae bacterium | reverse complement strand
AAAGTAGGGAATATCCCTTGCTGAAAAAAGGGAATTTAGACGCTTTTTTTAGGGAAAAGTGCTTGACAAAAAACACTTCAGGATATCCTGTGGGAGCGGCGATTCTTTTAAGAGCATCAATCCACTGGTCGAGTCCCAGTCAGCATAACACTCCAGATACTCCGGAAAGAACTTCTGGAGCCATCCCTGTATCTGGTTGGACAGACGCACATGCTGTTTCATGATCTGATCTCGGCATAAACCCCGCCTGGCAGATACGATGTTGAAAATCGCCCATCTTTCACAAGCTGGGCGATCGTCTTAGGATCTTTCAGGTCACTCTTTTCGGGACTATTGTCATCCAGTTCCATACCCCTGTTTACCGTAAACGGATTGAATGTCACAAGCTGAATATCATGCTCCAGCAGGAATTTCTGGAACGTAAGCCAGTAGCTACCGGTAGGCTCGCAGCCAACAATAACCTTTTTCATTTCGGTTTTATTCATGAGTTCCTCTGTCCACCTGAGAAAAGTGAGAAAGCCCATTCCGGTGTTACGGAACTTAAATATCCTGCGGGAAAGTTCAAATCCCCTCCAATCAAACGCCCTACATAAGTGGATCTGTGATCCGACATCAACATCTACAATCAATGTATCAGATGTTACTTGCTCTAATCTGTCATTCTGTGTTAAATTCATTATTAGAAACCTCCGTTTGATGAAAAGTGTTTTTGTTTCGTCCACCAAGATGAACACTCTTATCTTACTACGAGGTTTCTTTTTATTCTATTGGCGTTATTTCTGAATTACAGGAATGCTCCTATCACTATAAATTTATAGAAATAGTATAAGTGATTTTACAGGCTTTTACAATGTTCTGCTTTTCAAAATAGTAATAAATAAGAACAAATATAATATCGCTGCAACGCTCCATACAACAAAACCTTTATTAATTATATGTCCTTTGTTAAATCAACCTAAATAGCCAAAATTTAAGTTTGCCTTTAAAATACAAAGCGCTTCATCTCCGCCTCCTATCCTTCACCCTACAAAACACCACCGCCACCGCCGTACTGAAAAACGTCGCTACGATTGCCGGCGCAATAATCCCCGCCGGATTCACGCTTCCGTATTGACTCCTATAAGCAATCATATTTACGGGTATTAACTGCAACGAAGAAATATTCAGTATTAAGAATGTGCACATCTCATTGCTGGCAACGCGCCCCTGTTTCCCTTTTTTCCCGTCCATCGTTTCCACACCGCCTTTAGCAGTCCCATCCGCAGACACATACCCCGGCGTCCCCCGCTCCTCCTCCAGCTTCGCCAATTCTTCCATCGCCTTAAGCCCGGCCGGCGTACAGGCCCAGCCCAGCCCCAGAATATTTGCAATAATATTCATGGAAATATAGTCCCTCGCCTTATGTCCTTTCGGCAGCCCCGGAAACATAAAAGAAACAAAAGGCGAAAGCATTCTGGTCAACTTTAAAATCAACCCCGAACTCTCCGCCACTTCCATGAGCCCTACCCAGAGTGCCATCACCCCGGCCATGGAAATACACAGGGAAACTGCCTCCCCGGCACTATCCAGCGCCGCTTCTGTTACCGCCTTCATATTTCCATTCAGAGCTCCAAATATAATCCCCAGTACAATCATCGCCGCCCAGATATAATTTAGCATAATCTTCTCAATTCTTTTTTTAGCATTTTATGAATAAAACCTGCAAATTATATCTGATAGGCAGTCCCTTTACACATAATGAATCGTCTATTGGTATCTGCTTACCCACTGTCTACAGCAAAGCCTGATAAACTTCCCTTTTACTGATTCCCCGGTCAGCTGCCACCTTTTTCATGGCTTCCTTTCTTCCCGCTCCCTGACCTTCATAAATCTGCATGTGCTCCTCAATGGTAAGTTTTTCCCACTGCGCATGTTCTTCCTGTTCGATCCGCTCACGGCTCATGCCCTCTAGCACCAGAACAAACTCACCCTTCGGCTCATTTTTTTCGTAGTAGATGATGGCATCCTCCAAGGTGGTGGGAAAAATTGTTTCAAAACGTTTCGTAAGTTCCCGGCAGAGGGTGATCCGCCGCTGCCCCAGCGTCTCATAAAGTTCTCCGAGGGTTCTCTTTAAATGGTGGGGCGCCTCGTATAGAATCATTGTACGGGTTTCTCTTGTCAGTTCCGAAAGCACATATTTCTTTTCCTTTTTATCTGCAGGCAGAAAGCCCTCAAAGCAAAACCTTCTGGTAGAAAGCCCGGACAACGTAAGGGCGGTAATGCAGGCGCAGCATCCCGGCAGGGAAGTCACGGGAATTCCTGCCTTTAGGCATTTATCTACCAGTACTTCCCCCGGGTCAGATATTGCCGGAGTTCCCGCATCGGTAATCAACGCAACATTTTTTCCCTCCAACAGCCAGGATACGATCTGCTGCGCCTTTTCCACCTTATTATGTTCGTGATAACTGGTCATGGGAGTTTTAATTTCAAAATGATTCAGCAATTTAATACTGTTTCTGGTATCCTCCGCCGCAATCATATCCACCTCTTTGAGTGTGGACAGAACCCGGTCCGTTATATCCCCCAGATTCCCAATAGGAGTTGCACATAAATATAAAGTTCCCGCCATTTTTATTCCTCTTTCAAAAGTCCTTCCTCTGTACCCTAATTAGCCCTATTCCTTAGACTCGTACTCCATTCGGTCAACGTATCCCCCTACACATTCCCCATTTGGCACAAATCTCCCACAGGGTATATTTATTTCAATAACCATAAACTTCATAAATTTCATCAGTATATACACCTGGCTCCCTATAAACAATCAGCGGTTTTTCCACCGTCATCCGCGGCCTTCCCCCACGGTTTGCTTCTATGAGAACCATATTAGGCTCCTTATCCACAAACGGATATACCAGCTTCATCCTCTTAGGCTCAATCTTATACTGCCGCAGCAACACGAAAATGTCTGCAAGTCTGAATGGCCTGTGGACCATATAGAAATTTCCGCCCGGCTTAACCAGCCTGCCTGCCTGACTGATTACATCTTCCAAAGTACAAAGAAGCTCATGCCTGGCAATCGCTTTAGGCGCCCCCGGATTAATCAGCCCATGATGCTCTGTCATATAAGGAGGATTACAAGTCACAACATCAAAGGAAGCAGGGCCAAAGAGACTGACTGCTTCCTTAATATCACCTGTTACAATTTCTATCTTCTCCTCCAGACCGTTCAGCTTTACGCTGCGACGAGCCATATCTGCACTGTCCGGTTGAATTTCCAGTCCGGCAAGATGCGCTGCACAGGTCTTTGCTTCCATAAGAATGGGAATGATCCCTGTACCTGTACCAAGGTCTAACACCCTGTCCCCTTCCTTTGCCCTTGCAAAGCCGGAAAGCAGCACCGCATCCATTCCAAAACAAAATCTGTCAGGATCTTGTATAATTTTGTAATGATTTCTCTGCAAATCATCAATTCTTTCATTTTCCTTTAAAAGCATTTCCTCTGACAGCGAAACGTTTTCAGAGATATTTTCCACCTGTATCCTCCAGAAATTTTAATTATCGTCCAGCTTTGATTTTGCTTCTTCCTTCTCAAGCTTTTCAAGCTGCTTTAGCTCTTCATCCTGCACATCAATCTTATTATGCTTATGCCTTCTCCTGAAACGGAGCTGTTCTACCTTATATTCCTGGATTTCTTTTTCATCATTCACTTCCACAATAACCTTTACAAGCTGGCGGAGTACATTGACGCTGTGCACTTCTCCTTTTAATCCGTCTTCTGTGGTAACATGGTCCCCCACATTGGGAAGCCTGCGGTTAAGTTCCTCGTAAGTTTCTTCCTCATGTTTCAGACAGCACATAAGTCTGCCGCACACGCCGGATATTTTGGTGGGGTTTAAGGAAAGATTCTGCTCCTTTGCCATTTTGATGGATACCGGAACAAATTCCGACAAATGCCTGTGACAACACAATTCCCTGCCGCATATGCCGATGCCTCCTAAGATTTTTGTCTCGTCCCTTACACCAATCTGCCGCAATTCTATCCTTGTCTTAAAAACGGATGCCAGGTCTTTCACCAGTTCCCTAAAGTCAATGCGTCCGTCCGCTGTAAAATAAAACAATACCTTATTGTTGTCAAAGGTATATTCTGCATCAATAAGCTTCATCTCAAGTCCATGCTTATGAATCTTTTCCAGACAAATTTTAAAGGCGTCCTTTTCCTTTAACTTATTTCCGGCTTCCTGTTCATCATCCCTTGGGGTTGCAATCCTAAGCACAGGCTTTAGCGGCTGGATGACCTTATCATCCTCCACCTGTCTGGGATCTCCCACTACTGTGCCATACTCAATGCCCCTTGCGGTTTCCACAATCACATGATCCCCCCGCTTGATAGGCAATTTTGCCGGGTCAAAAAAATATATTTTTCCTGCTGTCCGGAAACGAACTCCAATTACTTTTGTCATAAATCTATAAACCTCACTTAATTCTCTTTAATTGTAAGCATCAAAAGTTCCATAGTCAAATCAAAATTTACATTGGCACTCAGCCTTTGTTTTGACTTTTCCAGTGCATCAATAATCATTTCTATGCCCTCATAAGTGCTTCTGTCCGCTACTTTTCTGATATACTTTATCTCTTCTTTAAAAATCAGATGATTCGCGTCATGTGTCGCCTTAAACAGCAATGCATCACGATACCATATGGAGAGAATATCCATATAATCATTGACATCAAACTTATACTCACTGATTTTTTTGATGGCGGCAACTATCTCATTCAGTTCCATCTCATTAATATATTTAAGCAAAGTGACAGCTTCCTCTTTCACCTTGTCGAATTCTTCACTCTTTGCCAGAAGCCTTGCCTTACCCACATTCCCTCTTGCAAAAGCGACACAGATATCCGCCTTATAGTCGGGAATCTCCATATTTTCCATCAAATACTTCTTTATTTGGGCATCCCTGACGGGCTTCATGCTCAAAGCCACACATCTGCTAAAAATCGTTGGAAGCAGCGCGCCCACATTATCCGTAAGTATCAGAATAACTGCATATTCAGGCGGTTCCTCCAGAGTCTTCAAAAGGGCATTCTGCGCCTGGACTGTCATCTTTTCGCCCTCATTGATAATATAAATTTTTTTAGGGCCGCTGTAAGGCTTGATTGCCACATCCCCATTTATCTGTCTTCGGATATCGTCTACACCAATAGTTCCCGGCTTTTCATGTGTAATAAATTTAATGTCGGGATGGTTTGCACTAACCGCCTGCTTACAGGAATGGCACTCCTGGCAAGGCTCTGTATCCTGTCTGCTTTCACATTGCAACGCCATGGCAAAAGTCTTGGCGATAAATTCCTTTCCCGCATTTCTCTCCCCGTTAATTATATAGGCATGAGATATTTTATCCGTCTTAATTGCGTTCTCCAAATGCTCCCTTAGCTGTTCCTGCCCCACAATATCGCGAAATCTGCTCATATACCCTCCCGTTCCGCCGCATTAATACGGCTTTATCCCCATGTAAACAACCCACCATTAATTTTTTCAATATATTTCTAAGTCAGTATATCCAAAAGCAGACCTCTGATTTCTCCTATTTTGGACAAAATGGCAAGATGATCCTGCTCATCCTGCATAAGTTCCTTTGCCAGCTCATCCAAATTTTCATCTATCAGACGGATAATACCGTAAACTCTGTGCCGGCCCTTCCTATCCAGAAAGTTTTCGCGGGAAAAAGAATGGGAACGGCTGACGATCTCATTCATGAAATCTTTAATCAGCCCCCGGTATTTCTTCATATCCCGGATATCCCGCTTTTTCGCCAGCTTGTCGCCCTGCATGGTAATCTCCTCCATGAGGCTGTGCAGTCTGGCCTGTAATTCCTGTTCTTCAATATGGCTGACCAGCGTAAATTTAAACGCCCCGTCAGACTCCCTGACCGGCGCCTGCGCTTCCGGCTGCGTTATGGGTGCTGCCTGATTCACTTTAATGTCCATACTGCTCACCTCGCTTTTTCATGATTACCATAACTGTAAAACATTATATCCCTGCTTCCTGTTTCAAGCTACTCATAATATATTTTCTTATTTCCTCAAGACAATCATTCAAATCCTGATTGGAGAATCTTCTGGCAATTCCTGCCTCTTTTACCTTTTCTTCTGAAAAATCTTCCTCATCTGCCAGATAACGCCTGCACATCTCCTGGTACTTGGGAGTTTCCTGCTTCATTTCCCTCTCCAGTGCCCTTTTCAATCTGATGCCGTCGTCAAGCTCTAACAATACAGGCAGAACCTTTTCTTTTCCAAAATATTCCGCCGTTTTCAAATAAGATTCAATCGTCCCAATAATCAGGTAATTTTTTTTCCCTAACTCTATCCTGCCGTCATCTACCGTAAAATACCGCCATAATCCGTGGTATGTATGGTAGGCACGGGCTTCTATCACCCTGCCTTGCGCCTCCATTTGCCTATATCCGGCATCATTCGTAAAATAGTACTCTTCTCCGTCCACTTCCCCCGCCCGGATAGGTCTGGTAGTGTAAGGGACAATCTTTTCCAGGGCCGGGGTACGCCATTCCAGCATATGCCGGTACACTGTATCCTTCCCCGAGGAACTCTTCCCCATTAAGTATACCATTTTTCCCATGTGAATTAAACCTCTACGACACGAATCATATTGGTTTTTCCTGATATTCCTAACGGAACTCCCGCCGTTAAGACAACCTTATCTCCTTTTTTAATATATCCGGCCTCTTCTGCCGCATGTACTGCCTCGTCAAACAAATCTTCCGCCGAGCTTTCCCGGGCAATCCATACAGGCGTTACTCCCCAGGAAAGACTAAGCTGCCTGCATATTTTGGGGCTGACACTGCATGCAATAATCGGACATTTGGGTTTATATCTTGCAATCATCCCTGCTGTAAAGCCGGAAATCGTCACCGTAATAATAGCCGCAGCTTTCAAATCCATGGCAGTCGTACAGGTTGCGTGGGAAATGGCCGTGGTTATGTCCGCATCTTCCACATGATTTCTTCGTTTCATTCGGCCGTTATAGTCAATATCTTCTTCCGTACGCCGTGCAATTTTGTCCATGGTTTTAACTGCTTCTACAGGATAAAGTCCTGCCGCACTCTCCCCGGAAAGCATAATTGCCGTGGTTCCGTCATAAATTGCATTGGCAATGTCAGTAGTCTCTGCCCTGGTAGGTCTGGGATTTTTAATCATGGATTCCAACATCTGGGTTGCCGTAATGACATGCTTTCCCTGTGCTTCCGCCATCTTGATCATGCGCTTCTGCATAACAGGCACTTCTTCCATGGGAATTTCCACGCCCATGTCTCCCCTTGCTACCATAATGCCATCTGAAACCGTAAGTATCTCCTCCAAATTGTGAATACCCTGCATATTTTCAATTTTTGCAATAATTTTCATATGGCTGTTATGTTCATCCAAGATCCTCCTTACTTCCAGAATATCCTCTTTGCATCTGACAAAAGATGCTGCCAAAAAATCAAATCCCATATCACAGCCAAACATAATATCGCTTCTGTCTACATCACTGATATAAGGCATGGACAGTACTGCCCCCGGCACATTAACCCCCTTATGGTTGGAAATAGGGCCGCCATTTACTACTGTACATATTATATCGGTTTCTTCTATGGCGTCCACAACCATTTCAATCAATCCGTCGTCAATTAAAATCGTAGTTCCCACAGAAATATCATCCCTTAGATTTTTATAGGTAATTGTTGCCTTTTCGCTGTTTCCAAGTATCTCGTCCGTAGTAAGTATGAACTTCTGGCCTGTGACAAGTTCCACCCTGCCGCCTTCCACATCCCGCAGTCTGATTTCCGGCCCCTTAGTGTCCAGCATAGTGGCTACCTGAATCCCTAATTCATTGCTGGCTTTAATTACCCTGTCAAACTTTTTTTTATGTTCTTCATGTGTTCCGTGGGAAAAGTTAAATCGCGCCACGTTCATACCTGCAAGCATAAGTTCGCGAAGCTTCTCCTCACTTTCACTGGCAGGTCCAATCGTACAGATAATTTTTGTTTTTCTCATATTTTACCTCATTTCTGCGCTGATTTTCCGCGCTTATCTTTTATCAGGCTGTCCACGTTAAAATATTTTGACAGCCTTTACTCTTTTTTCATATATCCCCTGGACGGGATATCCGCAGTCAGTATAATCTGAAATCATGCGGACCACCTGCTCATTGAACACTTCCCCCGGTGCCGCCAGCGGTATTCCCGGCGGATATAGATTGATAAATCCGGCTGATATTCTCCCCGCCGCCTGCGTCAGCTCCAACTCTTCCCAGGACGCCGTATATGCCTCCCAAATATTTAACTTTGTCTCTAAACGTAATTTGGTACTATCAAGACTCAATTCCCTTCTGGTACATCTGTCCTTCTTCTTCCAGTCTGGCGCAGCATTTGCAAACTTATGCTGTATTTCCCTGTCAATTTCCCGCAGTGCCCGTAAAAGTCTCTCAAACCCCTCTTTTTGGTCCATCATGGACAAAACAGCCAGCACGTAGCTGCCCGAAGCCATCTCCATTTGTAAATGATATCTCTGCCGTAGAATATCATAAAGCATTTGTCCTGTTATAAGACATTTATCTACAGATATAACCAGCTTTCCCGGCTCTGTAAAGGGGCAGATACGAATCCAGCGGCACTCCTGCATTTCCTTAAGAAACCAGCTTCGAAAACTTAAAAGCTCCTCCAGTCTCCGTGCCCCCTCCTTTTGCGCTATGGCAACTGCCTCGTCAATTCCCGCCATCAGAAGGTAGGACGGACTGCTGGACTGGTAAATCCTAAGATATTTTTCCAGCAAATCCCTATCTGCCAGCTTTCCATTCCTGTGCAGCAGTGCAGTCTGGGTAGGCGCAGGAAGTGTCTTGTGGAGGCTGTGAATGACCAAATCGGCCCCTTCCTTCACAGCGTTTTCCGGGTAAGCCGGATGAAAACCGAAATGCGCCCCATGAGCCTGATCCACGATCAGCAGAATCCCGTAACTGTGCACCATTTCCGAGATTTTTTTTACATCAGAGACTACACCGTCATAAGTAGGAGATGTGATAACGACTCCTGCAATCCCGCCTGCGCCCTCCTCATCTTCCCTATCCAGGATCTCCTTTATTGTGTGCTCGATATCCTCCGCCAGAACAGCCCCTGCAATTTCATAGCCATCCACCTTCTGGGGATACACATAATAAAGTTCCATATGATTTAAAAAAGCCGCATGGTATACGGCTTTATGACAATTCCTGGCAATAATCAGTTTTTTTCCCCATCCAGCGGCCGCCGAAACGGCGCTCAAAATCCCTGCCGTACTTCCATTAACCAGAAAATAGGTATCTTCTGAATGATACAGCCTAGCTCCTCGTTCCTGGGCAGCCTTTATAATCGTTTCCGGCTGATGAAGATTATCGAACCCGTCTATTTCCGTAATATCCAGCCTGTACATCTGTCCAAGAGGCCCGCTCTCTGGGTTTCTCTTATGCCCCGGCATATGAAAAGGGTAAAAATCCTCTTTACTGTATTCTTCCAGACTCTCATACAGTCCCTTTCTCATCCGGTTACCCTTATCCGTGCTTTCCCTGCACCTTTCCGGAGTTTTAATGTTTCCAGTAATGAACAGTATTTATCGGCAGTAGTGACAATCCATGCCTCCCTGCATCTTGGCGGCACAACAGTTAAGGGCCACATATGCTTCTTAATAATATCCTTTTCCCGCAATGACAAATTATATTCCCTGCTTGCATTTGCAAGGGCAATTCCCGGATGATAAAAACCATGCAGCATCTGATAATTTTCCCTTGTTTTGTCATGCCAGTCATACAGGAAATAGTCATGAAGAAGGGCTCCCCTTATTAGCGCCCTTTCATTGCATGGAACATGGAAAAACTTACTTATTGCAATACTCTGTCTGGCCACATCAATACAGTGCCTTTGCACTGGCATGGAACCATGCTGGATATAATTCCTTGTGCTGCGGAAATTCTTCGATTCCAGAATATCTGATGCATGTTCCCGAAGCAGACGATACAACTCTCTCTTCTGCTCATATCTCTTCCGTAACTTTTCATCCTCTCTAATCGCTTTCTCCCTCATATTACCACCTTCTGCATATTAATTTTCCCCGCGGATAATCAATCGTTCAGATCCAGCGTCTGAACACACATATGGAAAGTACCGCGGACTTGAATTCCTCAACTATATATTTTACCATATATAACAAAACTAATGTATATAATATGCTTAAGTTTCCCTTAATTTTCACAGAAAATTTGTGGTTATTTTTTGTAGCTTTTCATTGCATAAACTATTACTATTCTTCTATTACAGTGACGGCAATAACAGATATCTCCTCCCACTGTGAATTTGTTTTTATTCCATCAAATACTACCCGGATAGTTTCTCCCTCTGACAGTTCCTTATCACTGCCTGCATAAATAATTGTTTCTGGAGCAAGCATAAAGCTCAGCTCTTGTCCATCTTCCGTTTTTAAAACAATACTTCTTTTTCCCATCTCACAAAGACTGCCCTCCACCATATAATAGCCCTCCTCTACAGGCGCAGCAGTTTCCATTACATAGGCGTTTTCTTCAGGCACAGTTTTCCCGTTTTCCCTGGCGATAGCCAGTCCTTCCGCCACATCTGCACAGCCTGATGTAAAACATGTCAACAGAATGCAGAGCAAAAATAAATACATAATCTTTTTCATAATCTTCATCCTCATAAAATACAAATCTATTCGCTGTAAACAAATTTGATACAAATAAATTTCCTATATCAAAATACTATAAAGAATGAGAAAAAGCAATAGGAACCTGTATAAATGCGATTATTAACAGAAAATATAAATCTTTACATTAAATTTCCATAATGCTATGATAAGTGAAAAATCTGGAAGGAAGAATAACTTTATGCAGACAGCAGTTTATTATATTGTCCTCGCCCTGTTATGCGGCATATTTTCTCTTGTCAGTTTTACAGTAATGCTCCCACATCTTATTACAAGAATCCAAAAAATACTTATTTTTCTATACACCTTTGCAATCATACTTATCCAAAGTTTTACCTCCCTGCGCTTTTCTCTGCTTTCCGTAATCCTTATTTTATCCGGGCCCCTCCTTTTAATCCTGTTGTTCAATGACCACAGGGCCATTAATTTCCCCTGTGCACTTTTAAACTTATGTGTTACTATTAGCACAAGTTATCTTTTAATAGCAATTGCGTCTCATTTTTTTATTGATACTATCTTTTTTACGAAATATCCTCGTCTGTTTTTTCTGTATTTTATTATCCAAATTATTTTTACTTATTTTGCTTCTTATTATCTGTACAAAATTTTACTTTTTTCTTATCATAATAGCAAAGCCTCCTCTCTAAAGGAAAAACAGCTTGCAGAACAATTGGATCAAGTAAGAACAATGAAAGACTAAAAATAGAATCCCTCTATTTAGATATCCGCACCTTCAAACATGACTATATCAATGTTTTATCCTCCCTTCACGGATACATCGCGGAACAGGATTATAGAGGGCTTGAAGCCTATTTTCATAAAGGGATACTGCCTACAGGCACGAAAATCGCCCTTGAAGATTCCATCTACGTCCGCCTTGGAAATATCCAGAATACAGAAATTAAAAGCATTATTTATGCTAAAATTTTTCCTGCTTTTAAAGAAGGTATTTATGTAACAACCGATGTTCGGGAAAAAATAGCAAATTACCCCATAAACACTGTGGATTTAGTAAGAATTCTCGGCATTCTACTGGATAATGCCCTGGAAGCCTCTCTTGCTTCGGAAAAAAAATTTTTATCCATCAGCTTTAGCAGGGATGACGAGAGCATTTATATACAAATAACCAATTCCTCGCCCAAAATAGATTCCATTTTTTTAAAAATGACATCATAAATAATCATAGCGTAAACAATAATCATAAAAACATCATAGAAAAATATATGAAAAGGGCACTACTTCTAAGAAAGGGGACCGTGGAATCGGATTGTATGAAGTCCGCCAAATTTTAAATCAGTACCCAAATGCTCTGTTAAGCACAGAATATAAAGAATGCATTTTTACCCAAAAATTAACATTGTTATATCCATTTAACCCAAATTAATAAACTCATTTAATCTCTTTTTAACTGTAAAATAGTTGCGAGAGGAAAGCGGACAAGACTGCCCGTTTTTTAACTGGATGCTATGGGAAAATTTATCAAGTTCCATAATATAACGCAAATTGACAATGCAAGATTTATGGCATAGAAGAAACGAGCTATCCAGCCGCAGTAGTATATTCTGCAAGGTATCGTAAAATTCATAGGAAGAATAATCTGTCATCAGCAAAAGCTTGTGTTCATTGGCTTTAATACAATATATATTTTGAATAGGTACATATATATAACGGCTTCCGATTTTTAGCGTTAAAGTTTTCTGCACTGTGTTCCCAATAGAAGAATATAATGCCAACGCTTCCTTTAAAATATAGTTACTAATTAATTTTTCCAGATATATCAATTGGTTCACTACATCTTCGCATAAATAAATTGGAAGCATGACAATCTCCTTTTCCATACACTTCTATATTAGTGTAAGTTCAAGACAAAAATAATTACGGTTAGGAAATGTATTAAGATAGTTTGTAACTATATGTTATTATATCATATATAAAAACTTTGTATATCTAAACAATTATTTTATACTAAAGCGTATTGAGTATAATTGGAGGAATAGATGAAATTAAAAAAAAGAGCAATATACCATTTATGTCTGCTATGCATTTGTATTTTATGCATTGTCTCTATTTACTATTGGCGACAACATACAATGTATACTTATCCGAACGAGGAAGTTTACATCAACAAAATATTTGAAAATGAAATATTTGTAAAAGGCCTGCCCTATCAACAAGGAACTTGGGAAGAAGAGTATATCATTCAAATAAATAGTACCCTGGAAATAAAAGACAGTAAAGGAGGGATGGTAGATATTCATTCGTTAAATCGGGGTGATATCCTTTTGTTTGATTACACAGGTCCCAAGAATTCTAGGTTTTCTAATGGAACAATATTGAATGGAAAAAAAGTTAACGCACATAATTTTAGATTAAGTGAGGATAAGCTAAATTTGAAGTTATGGAGACTAGAGTAAAGAAAGGAAAAATTTAAATGAGAAAAATTAAAGGATTCATTATTGCATTTTTATTAGTTTTTTTATATCATTGCCTGCTCAAGCTACAGAATCTATTCCAAATAGTCAAAACATTTCAGATAATAAAGTTATGCCACGAACACTAATAAAATCACCCATAAATTTTGCAAAACAAAAATTCATGGATGATTTTCTCTGATGAGCCACCGGGGACTCGAACCCCGGACAACTTGATTAAAAGTCAAGTGCTCTACCACCTGAGCTAGTGGCCCATATATTAAACTTTCTAATAAAACAATGCCCAGAACCGGAATCGAACCAGTGACACGAGGATTTTCAGTCCTCTGCTCTACCAACTGAGCTATCTGGGCATTAAGTAGCGGGGACAGGATTTGAACCTGTGACCTTCGGGTTATGAGCCCGACGAGCTTCCAGACTGCTCCACCCCGCGTTATTTAATTTTTGCCTTCCGGCTAATGGATGGAGGTGGATTCGAACCACCGAAGCAATTTGCAGCAGATTTACAGTCTGTCCCCTTTGGCCACTCGGGAATCCATCCATATAGTATTACACTACAAGCCGATGATCGGACTCGAACCGATAACCTGCTGATTACAAATCAGCTGCTCTGCCAATTGAGCCACATCGGCAATCATTCCATTTCTGGAATAGTGGGACCTATAGGGCTCGAACCTATGACCCTCTGCTTGTAAGGCAGATGCTCTCCCAGCTGAGCTAAGATCCCAATTTTTAAACGACCCGGATGGGACTCGAACCCACGACCTCCGCCGTGACAGGGCGGCGCTCTAACCAACTGAGCCACCAGGCCATTAAGACATTACAACTTATATTAAGTCATGCCTTCAAAACCGAATACCATAAATGATACCTTCCATCCTATTCCTTAACCCTCGGTTAAGCTTCCGGTCTA
>QXWO01000080.1 GCA_009911035.1 Lachnospiraceae bacterium | reverse complement strand
TATATCACCGTTTTCGTTTAGGGAAAAGTTTGTTGCGATGCAAGCATCGGGGAATGTACCCTCCTGGGATTCAAATGAGATTTCGGATACCTGCGCCGCACTCTGCATAAACCGCTCTATTTCTTCCTGCGTATAACGGATCAATGAGCTTTCCTCCAGCATTGCCCGGATATTAGATAACCTTCTTGAATAAAAACTTTCTATATCATCATCAGATAGGTCTTGAAGCAGCTTCCTTTCATAATTAACATAAATAAGTTCCTCAAGATTTCTTTCGTCCAGATAGCCAACTTCCCCTCTCTGTTGGCGCATCATACTTAAAAACTCCCGATTTATGGATTTCCCCTGTAAATTTTCCTTTGCATGTTCCAAATTCTCCTGCCATGTAACAGAAACGCCTTCAGAGCTTGGTATGCTGTATCTCTTTGCCATGGAATAAGAATCATACACAGAGAACAATGCTATAATACTTAAAAACAACAAAAATATCTTTTTGCTTAATATCCTTTTCCTCTCTATTTTTATTATCTCAATCATTTCTATATCTGCACCTCCCTTAAGTTTAGGAAATTATTGTCATCAGCCTAGTTCACATAATAATTTTTATATGACAGCCTTGCTGCCAGCCACAGCAATGCAATATAAATTGTGCTTAAAAGAAAAACAATTACAAAATAAGGAATGATTGTTTTACCTATGAATAGAAAAGCAGTAACCAATTCACTTCCTCCGAACTGCGTGGGATTCAGCAGCCTTATCTGACTATATGTGGATGCCCCTTTTCTAAGCAGCCCCACAACAACAATGCCCATTATTACAGAAATTTTAAAGTTTTTTGTCTTTATGGACAAAAAACACATAATATTCGTCATAACCAAGGTTCCAGCCAGTCCGCCTAAAGAGATAATTAAGAGGGCTGCACCCACATTTAAATTAAGTATGCACTCAAACCAAACAGTCTGCGCAGATGCACCAAGTCCATGCAGACTTCCAATTGCTCCATGAACTATAATAAGACCCCCCACAAAAATCAAATACATAGTTATTGCAAACAGGTTTGCGGCTATCCATCTCGCTTTTAGATCTTTTTTTCTGCCATAGCGGGAAGATAACACCAGTTCATCAATTCCATTTGTACTGTCTTTCGCATAGCAGCCAGCAATACAAAATACAAGCAGGATAAAAAATGCCAGATACTCCATGCCATAATAACTATTCAGATTAGCTAATCCGGTATGATACGCTACTTTAAATGGAGTTTTTACAGCATTAATTCTTTTTTGCAATATGCTAATCTGTTCCTTTGTATAAGGAAAGAGCCCATTCCATTCATTTACATATAAGAGCTGCTCTAAGACAGCTTCCTTATATTTTTGGTAAAAACTTTCTTCAGAACTCAAAAAAGCATAATCTAAACCTATCTTATCATTACCATTAGACATATAGGGACCATAATAGGCATAGTTAATCACATAATTCGTAATTATATATTTTGTCATTCCTCCAGTACCCAAAAAGCCCCTGTTTTCCTCCAAAAACTCCTTATCATAACTGGCGTTATACTTTTCAATAAGGTTTTGGATGTATTCTCCATCCATTACCCCTTCCAAATCCTCTGCTGATTCTTTTAATGCCCTAAACGCAGACAACCCACTGACAATATCTCCATTCTTATCAAGAACCCT
The DNA here is from genome assembly GCA_009911035.1 of Lachnospiraceae bacterium. Classification (GTDB taxonomy): domain Bacteria; phylum Bacillota; class Clostridia; order Lachnospirales; family Lachnospiraceae; genus Suilimivivens. Next base: position 12,453 of record QXWO01000080.1, on the reverse strand, counting down.
CTGTTGAATATTCAACGTAACTACAGCAAAAACAATTGTAAGAATACTTAATGCGGAAACAGACACAATGGATATCCCATTCCACATCTTTCTGTACTCCAGCTTAATTAACTTTATTAAATCTTTCAATTTTATCCCTCCATATAAGAGCTGCCATTATGAATGACTTCCCATGCACTGCCCTTTCCTTCCCTTACAAGTATCAAATACTTCCAGCTTCCATTATCACAGTATTCACATACAAAAATGTTTTCTGCTTCATATCCTTCTGCAATCCCTTTATCCTCTGCCTCATAAATTTCCCATATTCTAGGATCAACACACATATACACTGTATGCTTCGTTGTGACTGTCACTCCAAGAGTATTCTCAACATATTTTTTTGCGACACTATATGCATCCACCACTTCCCTTGCATCAAAGTTATCCATTACACTTGAATCAAAATAAAGGTTAAAATCCTCTGGGCTCTGCGCTTTACCTCCACTTCCAGTTACCCCATTGCCCAATGAAGTATCCGTCCAATCCTCACGCTTTGCACGATATGACGCAAGATTTCCCTCCAACTCATCATCAGCAACATTACTTTCAATGTCCTGCTCTCCTTCTTTCTGTGTTTCCTGCCCTTGCAGTTCCTGCTGCTCTCCGGCAGTTGATGTCTGTTCATCCTGTGTTTTCTCTTTTGTTTCTTCCTGATGTTCGCCGGCACCTTGTTCTACATTTTCTGTTTCTATAAGAACTGGCTCAGCTTGTATAGAGTTAATATCTGATGCACCGTGTTCCGCACTTCCACAAGCACTCAGTCCCAAAACCATTACAAAAACAAAAGCCGCCAAAAATTTTCTATTTATCATTTTTAAACCTCCCATACTATTTTAATCAATATTGATACCGCTAGTAAAAATATAATAATCCTCCAATGTAGGCTCCACCTGTTGGCAGTCCGCACCAATATAATTTTCCCCCACAAATCGAACCTGCACTTCTTTTCCCATCTGCTTTAGATGTATGATAGACCTTTCTTTCCGAAGCTGCTGATATGTTTCCTGATTTACAACAGTTTCCCACACCTCTCCTTTCACTGCCTGAACCAGAGCATCCACATCTCCGGTTTTCAATATCTCTCCCTTCCTCATTACTACAAGTTCACTTGCGATTGCCTCAATATCCGAAACAATATGGGTAGACAGCAATACGATTTTGTCCTTTCCCATATTGCTGATGATATTGGAAAAACGTATACGTTCTGACGGATCAAGTCCTGCCGTCGGTTCATCCAATATAAGGATTTCCGGATCATTTATGATTGCCTGTGCAATCCCGATCCTGCGTTTCATACCGCCTGAAAAAGTTTTAACCTTTTTGCCCGACACATCAGCCAGATTTACAAATTCCAACACCTCATCTATTCTGGACTTCAATTTTTCTTTGGGTATCCCTTTCAGGACGCCCATATATTCCAGAAAGTCCCTTGCCGTAAACCCCGGATATACATTGTAATTCTGCGGCATATACCCTATTAAACTGCGGTATTCTTCATCCAGCCTGAAAATATCTTTCCCCTCATAGAGTATCTCTCCCTTCGTGGGGAAATCCACTGTTGCCATCATCCGCATAAGCGTGCTTTTGCCTGCCCCATTTTCTCCTAACAGCCCGTAAGTACCCTTATGCAATGTAAAGCTGACACCCTTAAGGGCTTCCTTTTTCCCATAAGACTTACACAGATGCTCTGCCTGCAATCCCATTCTGTTTCCTCCAATTCAAGTTATTTCCTGCCCTTAATGCCTAAAATGTTTTTAAACGAAAATCACTCAGGCAGGATATATTGATATCTTACCTGAGTGATGCAAATTACTTTCAGTAAAATTGTGTTATAGTTGTAAATTATTTTCGATAAAGTTGTATTTTCTCTATCTGTCTTTCTCCACAACTATTTTTAAGTTAATAATCACATTCTCCTTAGATGCAGTATCCGGATACCCTGCCTCCGAATGTCGGAACGCCATTTCTGCATACATCCTGCTGTCATCTATTTTCAGGATAGCCTGCGTTCCCTCCTGATTCCTTACCATGTCAGCATCAGATGTCCTAAGTCCTGACAATTCCACAAAACATTCCAATTTCTCATATGGCATTTTCTCCGAAAATCCCTCATATAAAGTCATATCCGCCTGATACACTTCCCCTGTGACCGCATTAAGATATAAAACCGCATTCATAGTCTTGCTCTCAAACCGCATAATCCAAAAACTATAATATGGCTCTAACTGTACCCCATGAGACACTTCCTGCCCTGCAATTCCAAGCGTTGCAGACACGGAAACAGACTCTGCATCTTTTACTTGTGCATTTTCCAAAAGCTCCATATTTGCAAGCCATTCTTTTCCTGTTTTCACTGCTTCATCCATGGAAATCTGCCCGGTCACAGGGTTATGGACGGTTATTCCCGTATGTTCTTTCCAGTAGGCAAGAACCCCCTCCATTTGCTCCGTTGTAAGGGCATATCTTTCCTTATCAGAACTTTCACTGTTTTCCATTTCCCCATTCCTGTCTGGTTCCTGCCATGCCCGGACGGGCGTTTCAACCACGGCCCTCCCGCTTTCTGTCAAAAGCTGTCTTTCCCTTGTAAGCAAAATATAATCCATGCCTGCCATGCTGCCAAAAGAAAATACAACTGCAAGAAACAAGGTAAGAGCGGTATATTTGGCTGTTTTATTCATCCCTGTTTTCCTCCTGCAAAGGGAACACTATACTGATGATTGTCCCCGTCTTTCCATCACTTTCTATCTCCATCTCCGCCCCATGTATCTTCACGATTTTTGACACAAGGGCCATCCCAAGTCCTGCTCCATGCTGCTTCCTTGACCTCGACTTATCTACCATATAAAAAGCCTCTGTGACTTTTCCCAGCTCTGCCGGAGGTATTCCCTTTCCATTATCCCTTATATCAAGATGATAACTGCTCCCATGCTGTTCCCCGTTTATCCACAGGTCTTTGCAGTCCGCTTTCATGGCATTGTCGGCCAGATTCAGTATCATCGTCTTAAAAAGGTCATAATCTACCCCTATTATGCCTCCTCCAATAGCTGTATGCAATGTCACACCCCGTTTTTTGCACACAGGCTCTATTCCCTGTTCCAGATTTTGGAACAACTCATTTAAAGGCATCCTCTCCAGAAAGAAATCCTGCTTGTCCATTACAAATAAATCCATCAGCTTCAATGACAGGGATTCCAGCCGCATTCCCTCGTCCAGTATATATCCGGCTGCGCTTTTTACTTCTTCTCTTGGCAGATCATGCTGGTAGAGCATATCCGCATAACCGATCACGGATGTAAGCGGTGTTTTCAACTCATGGGCAAAATTCGCCGCAAATTCCTCCTTCTGCCTTGCCACATCTGACAATTCCGCTATTTTTTCTTCCACCTGGGCCGCCATCCGGTTAAACCCAACTGCCAACTCACCGATTTCATCTTTACCATTCGTAATGATCCTTCCAGAATACTCTCCCCCTGCAATCCGCTCTGCCGCTTTCCCAACTTTCTTAATGGATACAGTGACCGCTTTGGTCAGTAAGAAAATAACAGGAAAACTGATGCACAGAATAAAAATATATATTTTCTGAAAATAATCTGCCATGCTCTTTTGTGAATCTACCACAGAACTGATATCCGTCTGCGTGACCAGAAACATCCCCCTCTCACTTTCCTGCACATAATCACACACAAAAATATAGCTTTTTCCCTCTTTCTCACAAATCTGAAAAGCTATCCTGTCATCCTCACCTTCATCAAACGCAATATTATCCGGCAATACAGCCATATTGGAAAAAACATATTCCCCATCTGCCATACACACAGCCACGGGAGTCGTAAAATTTCCACCAATTTCTGAAGCATTCACTTCTTTTTCAGAAAAGAAATCCGGCTGGGAGTAAAGGATAGACTGCAAAATATATCTGTTATATTGAAATTCCTGAAAGGCGAGCTTTTTTTCCTGCCCCATTGCATTTCCATAAGCAAAATTTATCAGCAAATATCCCGCCATCTGGAAAGCAGCCCCAAATATGACTATGAAGCACAGGAATATTTTATGAAACAGTTTCATGCTTCACCCTCCAGCCGGTATCCAATCCGGAATACAGTTTTTATGTAATTATCCCAACCCAGTTTTTTTCTAAGCCGCTGGATGTGGGAATCCAAAGTACGTGTATCGCCCACATAGACTTCTCTCCATACTTTTTCATAAAGCCTTTCCCGGTATAATGCCACATTTTTATTCTGTACCAGTTCCACCAGGAGATCAAACTCCTTTACTGTCAGATCAATCGGCAGCCCTGCCCTCTTAACAGTTCTTGAAGCCATGTCAATTTCTACATCAGCAAAACAAAGCCTGTTGTTTATTTTTCCATATCTCCTGAGCAGAGCCTCAACACGGGCGATCAGCTCACCCACTTGAAATGGCTTGGCAATATAATCATCCGCACCAAGTTTCAACCCCATGATGCGGTCATCAACCGCACTTTTTGCGGTTAAAAATATCACGGGGGTTCCTATTGGCTTCACGTATTCCAGCAACTCATAACCATTGATTTCCGGCAGCATTATGTCTAGCAGAATTAAATCAAAACAATCGCTCTCTATATAATCTGCCCCCGTTGTCCCATCATAAGCGCAAGTACAATGATATCCCTCCGCCGTTAAATTGATTCGAATTAAATTGGCTATTGCTTCTTCATCTTCCACTATCAGTATTTTTCGCATCTATATAATCCTCCCTGTTCAGCTATTATACCACGAACTTGTGACTTAGTTGTGTCATAGAAGGTAAATTATTCAGAACACCAGCGCCCCCTTTAGAATATCGCCTTGTCATTGATGCCGATATCGAAAAAGCCCTGAAAGCCGACTCTTTTGTCTGGGATAATTTTCAGAAGTTCCCACCCTTATACCAGAGGGTGCGGATTGACACCATCCAGATAAAAAAGAAACAGCCTGAACTATTCCAAAGCAGGCTGCAAAAGCTGATTGAAAATACCAGAAAAGGCGTTATGTATGGAGAATGGAATGATAACGGGCGGTTGATAGAATAAACAATATTTTTGTTTTATCATTATCTGATTTTTCTTTTATCGTATATTCCATTCGACAAAATTCACACTATCAGGCGAAACTTTTAAACTATCACGCAAAACCCTATACTATCACGCAAAACTCATACTATCACGCAAAAGTCGGCAGTTTTGCGTGATAGTATAAATCGCCACGCTCACAGCCCTATCCGAAACGCAAAAAAGAGAGGCTCACCAACCACTCCGGTGAACCCCTCTACGCCTAAAAACCTTTGATTTTAAGCCATTCTTCCATACTTTTGCCTGCGAGTACCCAAATTCCTATGGCATTATTTTTTTATAGCCGCCTGTGCCGCTGTTAGATTATGATGACTTTTACCCCACCTATGAGGAATTTACCCCCCCCCCGATTTTGATTCGACAAATCGACAGATTGCGGTTTTGCTACGCCAATGCTATTTTACCCGGTACTACCCATTATGTCACTTTCCATTCCCTTTTAAAATTCTACTTATTTCTGTTTTCAGTTCCGGAAAATCATGCTGTATAGTATCCCATGCTGACTGACAGTCCAAATTTGAATACTGATGTGCAAAAATATCCCTGATTCCACACCATTCTTTCCAAGGAACAACTTTTTCCTGCATTCTCAATTCCTCTGATATTACTTTGCATAACTCCCCTATCTGCAAAATACACATACAGCAGGCATTTTGAAAAACCGAATTTCCCACAAAGTTATTGTAGTCATTATCAAACATATCACATGCTTCATCTAACTGTCTGCAATAGTCCAAAATCTTATTGAGGATAATTACATCTTTACTCTTCATACAATAATATCTCCGTTCCGGCTATTTCTTTCCTAAAGTCATCCGCAATTCCCGTCGTGGTGACTAAATCAACCGAAAGATTCAGTGCCTCTTGAAACATCTGGCGCATTCCGGAAAGTTTAAGCAAGGACATCGGCTTGCCTTTTTCCACAAGTAAATCTACATCACTTTTCTCGCTTGCCGTGCCTTTTGCATAGGAGCCAAACAGATATAATCTTTTTATCCCATACGAATATGCGATAGGAACGACTATCTTTTTGATTTCACTAATATCCGGCATATCAAATCACCTCCATAACTTAGTGTGGAAGAAATAAAAAAACGGGGAAATTCCCCGCCACTCGGTGGACCAGGGTCTTTCGACCAGCCCAATCACTTCTATGCCACTGGCTTATATATATGTCAATATTAACGGAAATATGCTTTACTGTCAATGTTTCTCAGAAAAATATTTCAGCTTTTTATTTTTCCACTTGCTATTCCTCAATCTGCCGGAACACCGGGGATGCCTGCCCTGTCCGGCGCGACTTTGGCGACCTCGCTTTTCCGCAAGGCGAGGAACTTATTCACCATATAGATGTTCTGCGCCGCATCCTGTTATCTTCTCCCGAAGGGAATCGGACAGTTTCCATTCCTTCCCGGATGACGCCTTTCCCGTCGTGATGCTTTTCGCATAATGGCTTTTTGATATTCCTGTTATATCCATTTCAATCTCCCTATCCTTGCCGAAAACAGCTATCTACGAACATAATATTGCTAAAAGTGACTTATACCTCTCCGTCTCATTTTTTATATCTTCGGCGGTAACTCCATAATACAGATATATTTCCCTGAACAGCTTCCATGACTTCTATTCTAAACCACAAATATCACAAGAATGTCACCGCCTCGACCCATTCTGACAGAATATCTTTAGGAAATGTCACAAAACGGTGACATTTGAAAAGCCGGGGAAAATCCCCGATTTTTCAAGCCGTAATATTTATTCCGCCGTTCTTAACCGCTCGACTACTGTTCCATTGTTAAAGAAATGCAGAGCAATGGCAGGAATGACCGTTGCCAGAAATACATAGACCAAAGCCACGATCAAAGCGGGAGCCAGCGTAAAGTGCATGGTAAAGTACCACATGGATGGTGCGTTTAAGGCATTTTCCAGAACTGTCAGCGCAAATATCGCCGCAATCATGCTGCCAACTATATCTGCTCCTGTGGCATAATATAACCCCTCATAGACCATTAAACGGCGAAGCTGCCGATTTGTCATACCAATGCTCTGCATTGTAGCAAATTCGTTGCGGCGGGTAATAATGCTGGTAATCATCATATTGGTAAAGTTAATCAGCCCGGCAAAAGCCATAATCGCCGCAATCATGCCACCCACCAGCAAAACCGTGTTTTGAACCGAATCTGTGTACTGTTTCAGCACTTCGGTGGAAGTATAGGCAACGGTGGGATTGCTTGCTGTGAAATTATTCAAAAAGGTTTCTATTTGTGTTTCCTGTCCCTCGGACACATTAAACCCATAACTGAATATGGTCGGGTTGTCGTAGAGCTGCATAAACATACTGTCGGTCATGTAGAGGCGCGGAGCATCTTTCCCTATTTTAGTTTCTGCGGAGGTTGATGAAGCGGTTTCTATTTCTGTGCCTACAACCTTTGCCCTTGCAAGGATTGTAAAAGTCTTAAACAGTTCTCCGTCTTTATAGAAAGAAATACTATCCCCTACTTGTAGCTGCTCTGTAAGCGGTGTTTCTTTTGGCTCTCCGGTCAGTCTGTTCATGGAACATCCGAGTATAACATATTCCCCGGACTGCATTTTCTGTTTTAGGACTTCTGCATCTTGTTCGCCATCAAAGATTGTCAGGTCAGAGAAGAATTGTTCAGACGCCCCATAAATATTCCCATAAAAAAGATTTTCCGTTTCCGGCGCGGCAGCCATAGAATAGCCGCCATAGACTTTATTGATACGGCCATCATCTTCTTCCCAAGTACCTGTGCAAGATATATTCTCAATACCATAATCAACCAACACATTTATGTCGTCCAAGGTATTGCGGTAAAGGCTTCTCCCGTTTTCTATTCCCGGTTGTTGATTGATGAAATCAATAACGGATGTCGGCAGTTCATCCGAATGGTATCGGAACCCCTCGTAAACATTGGCTACAATAGAGTTATAGACTGTGTAGTCTGTTTTTGTGTTGCGGCTGATAAATTTTTCTTCATCAATACTCTGCGTGATAACAACAGCCGAGTTGACAAAAACAATGCACAGCAACAAGGAAATAATAATAAATACCGAACGCTGTTTGTTTCGTCCAAAGTTAGACAAAGCCATGCGGGACAGTTTAGCTCCTTGTGTCCGTTTAGTGGGTTTTCGTTTGAAATCTCCTTGTTCTGTATAGCGAATAGCTTCTAACGGCGATACCTTTGCCGCTCTTTTTGCAGGTTTCCGCGTGCTGATATATACAGTCAAAATTGTAAACATGGACGCAATAACAAAAATTAGAGGGGAGGTTGAAACCTGCATAGCTGACATTACAGACTTGTGTTCCGAGCTGAAAAGGCTCATTGCCACTGGCAGTACCAGCCATCCAGCAAGGAAACCAGTTGCTAACCCAATAGGTAAACTAATAAGGGTAAGGCAGAGCGCCTGCCGGTTTACCAGTTTTTTAATCTGGCGGGAGGATGTTCCGATTGTCCGTAGCAAACCATATTGTCGCACATCCTGCATGACAGAAATATCAAAGACGTTGTAAATCAGCAAATAACCGCATACCACAAATAAAAGCGCAAATACCACAGCAAATAAAATTGTTTCCCTTGATGTCATTCCCTTTGTCATTTGATTTTCGCTGCAAAGGATATAATTATCTGCCTCCATGTTTTCCGGGTCGCCGCCGACTATATATGCGAAATCCTCCAACTGGCCTTTTATATTTACCTTGTTTTTCAGTACCACATCGGAAAAAATAAGCCCTGCCATTTCCCCGTCCACTGCATAGGTGTTTTTGAACAATTCAGGGTTTTCTTCTACAAACTGCTCTGATAGAATTATCCGGCTAACAGTGTCGTTATTAGCCTCCCACCAACCAGAAAGCACCATATCATAGTGATAGGTCTGGCCCCGTACTTCAAATTCTATGGGAACCGAAGCGCCAATTTTAACTTCAACGCCTAACGCCTTGAGTGCAAGGTCAGTGGTGATAATCTCATTCGCCTGCTGGGGCGCGGTTCCGTGCGTTGGCACACAGAATGTTAATTCCTGCTGTATGCTGTCAGCATAGTTAATTTCAACAGTATGGCCAATAGGATTGCCGGCATACGCAAGGAAACGCCTGTGTCCTGCTTCCTGAATGAAATCGCTCTCGACGAGCTGCCGATACTGTTCTTCTGTCATATAGCCCAGCGTACCATCCGCCATGCTTCCCTTTTGCATAAACATGGAAAGCTGCAAAGACGAAGTCATATTAAATGCGAGAGAGATAATTGAGGTGAATAGAAACGCTGTCATCATGATAGCCAAGATTGCAGTAACATTCCGCACCCTGTTTTTTTTGAAATACTTTTTTGAAAGCCTTCTAATTATTTTTGTATTGTTATTTCCAAAGAGAATATCGTTCATGTTCCTGACCTCCTTTACTGCACGATTTTACCGTCCTCAATACGAACAATGCGGTCGGCAAGCTGGGCGATCTCGTTGTTGTGGGTTATCATCACCAACGTTTGGCGGAATTGGCTGCTGGTTACTTTCAAAAGCCCTAACACATCGCTGCTTGTCCGGCTGTCCAGATTGCCGGTCGGTTCGTCGGCCAGCACGATGGCCGGTTTTGTAATGAGCGCCCGGGCGATAGCGACACGCTGCTGCTGTCCCCCAGACAGGTTGCCCGGCATACTGTTCAGTTTGTCCCCCAAGACCAGCAGCCGCACTACTTCGTCCATGAATTTCTTGTCTACCGTATCTCCGTCCAATTCCACGGGCAGGACAATATTTTCATAGACGTTCAGAACAGGAACAAGATTGTAGTTCTGGAAAATGAAGCCGATGTTACGCCTGCGGAAAATGGTAAGCTGTTCATCGTTCAGTTCGGCCAATTCCTTGCCTTTCACTTTGATGCTGCCGGAAGTCGGAATATCCAGACCGCCCATCATGTTCAGAAGGGTAGACTTGCCGCTGCCAGAGGTTCCGACAATGGCGACAAATTCCCCCTGCTTGATAGCGAGGGTCACGCCGTCCAGCGCCTTTGTGATATTCGGCTCTGCGCCGTAGTATTTTTTTAGGTCAGTTGTTTGCAAAACGCTCATGGTAAGCACCATCCTTTCTATGATGCAGCCATTCTAACAGCCAATTCTCACAGAAATGTCACGGACAGAAGTTTTTTCGCCTTGAAATGTCACAATTTTGTAACATTTCAAAGTCTTTCATTTGTGCAGTAAAAACACAGAAAAAGTAGAACCGCTACCAACTGTCGAAGTTACCTTGATATAGCCGCCTTGCATGGTGATAATTTCGCGGGCAAGGTACAGCCCTATGCCTATGCCATCAACATCATGTACTTCTTTTTCCCGGTAAAAGCGTTTGAAGATCATTCCCTGTCTGCTCTCCGCTATGCCCTTGCCGCTGTCTGTAATGTCAATTTTCACATACAGCTCCCAACTCTGGACGGACACCTGAATAGTGCCGCCCTCTGGCGTGTACTTCACAGCATTATCCAAAATATTAAACAGGGCTTCACTTGTCCATTTCTTATCATGGGCCAGCAGTATATCGGGTGGACATTCTACGTTGACATGAATGTTTTTCTTTTCAACGTTCAGCAAAATACCGCCCAGCGCCGCCGCCACGGTGTTATAAATCGGCTGCACTTTTCTGTCCAAGGCAATCACGCCAGTTTCCAACCGGGAGGTCTTTATCATGGCCTGCATAAGAAAGTCCAGTTTTTCAAGCTGACCGCTGGATGCCTGCAAAAATTCCTGACGCTTTTCTTCTGTCACAGGCTGTTCAAGCAAAGTGGCGTTTACCATTTGAAGATTTGCAATCGGCGTTTTTACCTGATGGGAGATGTCAGAAATCAATTCCTGCAAATCGGCTCGATCCTTTGCTACACTTTCCCGATTTTCCCGCATAACTTCATATAGGCGGACAAGCCGGTGGTTGATTTTATAAAACAGGTTTTCTTCCTCATAGGCCTGCGGTGGGATTGATGCCCCATCCATCATATTGTCTATTGTTTCGCATAGTCTATCCGAAAATAACACCAACTTCCGACGCAGAAAGGCCACGAAAAGAGCTACACAGATGAACACCAGCAGGATAAACAGCAGACCCAGCCATACGGTTGCCGAGTTTCTGGTAAAGAGAAAAGCCGCAGTAACGGTCGCAGCAGAGAGCAAACCTAAAAAAGCAGCCCCCACCGCACAGGCCCGGTTGATGGAAAGTTTACATCCAGTCACTTTTTCATCCCCCCAATCCACATATAGCCCATGCCGTAGACGGTCTTGATATATTGCAGACCGTCTATTTCGATTTTCCCCCGAATACGGCTAATTGCTACAGTCAGCGCGTGTTCATCCACAAAATTTTCATCTGCGTCCCACAGCTTTTCAAGAAGCATCTGTCGGGTCAAAACGATTTGCGGATTTCTCACCAGCACCTTTAGCAAGCGGTATTCCATCGGTGTGAAGATAACTGGCTCCCCTGCGAGGGTGGCTGTCAATTCCGAGAAATTGACGAATAGTGTGCCGTTTGTGTAGCAATCGCCGCCTGTCTGCTTCCCGATGCGGCCCAATAGGGCCGAAACCTTTTTTCGGAATACACTGATTGGAAACGGCTTCGTCACATAATCGTCTGCCCCCAACTCAAAACCTTTTAGCATATCGCTTTCCATATCGTTTGCGGTCAGAAAAATCACGGCGGTATCTGGACGGCGCTCTTTGATTTCCATACAGAAGTCAAACCCGTTTCCATCAGGTAAATTGACATCCAGCACGATCAGATCATAGTCCTGCGCTTCACAGAAATTGACCGCCGCTGATTTTGTCATGGCAGCGTCCACTGTGTAGCCCGCCATCGAAAGATTGTAGCAAAGCGTATTGTTCAAAAGACGGTCATCCTCAACGACTAAAAGCCTCATGGCTTCACTTCCTTTCCCTTATAGGAGATTAACATGAAAATGTCACAGAAATCTCACTGCATAATAGATTTTGATGAAATTTAGTATAAACTGTTACTTGCCCTATATGCAAGATGATATTATTTAGAAATGCGGGAAGTCCCCTGCATTTATAGGACACCCGTACCACCTCGCCGCAGTGCGGGCATTTCAGCTCTATCACAATCACCCCGAAACGGTTCTCCCAAATGTCGCAGATACGTTTCTTACATAAACTGTTCGAGCATCTCATCCTCCGGATACCTACCACCTCCTTGTATAATGTATTTAGATTGTTCAAGGGATACCTATAAACCCTCAGGCCTGCTTCTTTACATCTCCTATCTGATAGGAGATAATAGTTTTATTAGATTGAGAGGATGATCGTCACCTCCTTGAG
>QXWO01000079.1 GCA_009911035.1 Lachnospiraceae bacterium | reverse complement strand
GCTTATTTCACATGGGTTCGTGAAACCCTCCCGAAAGTGCCGCCAAAAAGCAAGACGTGGGAAGGTTTCAGTTATTCCCTGAACCAGGAGAAATACCTGAAAGTGTTCCTGGACGATGGCGAAGTGCCGATGGACAATAACGCTGCGGAACAGTCCATCCGCGGATTCTGCATCGGCAAGAAAAACTGGGTAATGATCGATACCATAGCCGGGGCAAAGTCCAGTGCCATCATTTACAGCATTGCGGAAACCGCAAAAGCAAACAATCTGAAACCGTATGATTACTTTGAATTTCTGCTTACCGAGATCCCAAAGCATCTGGATGATACAGACCGCGGTTTTCTGGATGACCTGCTCCCCTGGTCACCAGGCCTGCCAGCGAATTGCCGCAAGCCCAATAAAAGTG
>QXWO01000078.1 GCA_009911035.1 Lachnospiraceae bacterium | reverse complement strand
GACTGGAGCAAATCTGTTTCTATCATACAGGTTTGCTCCAGTTTTGTATAGGTACTCACTATCTACCGTTTACGATACACAAAAAGTGTACTAAATATACAAAAACAAGGTAAACATTTTGTGTGTTCTTCCAACAGAAAACAGTACATAAATAGTGTATTGTAAAGACAGTTAAAGGAATGGAAACGAACCAATAACAGTGGTCTTTGATAACTGAATGAAAGCCCATTCCATAGTATACTGTTTGCCCTCTTATCTGCATCACTCAAGCGGATAAGTAACTGATATATCAGTATTAAGAGATATACCGCAAATCAAGGGGACAAGAAAACGCATATAAAACCATGTAGAGTACATAGGAACTGTAGGAATGATATGGAAGTAAAAGGGCTGGGATATGTTGTTATAACGTGCCAATGATGCGTTGCAAGTCGCATAGGAAGAAAACGGAGCATAACAAAATATTTGGAGAAAAGGAGTTTTTATAATTTGGCAAACAAGAAAGGAAATAATTATATAATTGATGAAGAAAAGCAATTGGTTAGAATCGAGTTAAAAAGAAGAGGAAAAGAAAGTTTATGGACAATTATAGACTTAGATGATATGGAGAAGGTTTTAAATTTTCCCTATACATGGTGGGCAAAATATTCATGGGCTAATCAATGTTATTATGCAATGGCTAGTGAATATATAGGAACGATTGAAGGAAAAACAAAATATAAGATAGTTGCTTTACATCAATTTGTATTAGATACAAATAAAATTGTAGATCACATAGAACACAATACACTTGATAATAGAAAATCAAAATTGCGAATAATTGAACAGGGAAACAATTTAAAGAATCGCAAAGGAAGAAACAGTAATAATAAGTCAGGTTATAGAAATGTTTCGTGGAAAAAAACAGAAAATGTTTGGGTTGCGCAATTACAAATAAATAAGAAAAATACAGTTCTTTGGAAATTCCCAAAAGATCAGCTTGAAGAAGCTGGAAATTTTGCAGAGGAAATGGGACAAAAATATTATGGGAAATTTGCTGGTAATAATTAGAACCCAATAGAAGGGATATTTTATCTATAGTAAAAGGGTATCATTAAAGCATGGTATCCTTCATAGTGTGGATAAATGGCTTGAAAATGCCGGGAAATTTGATATAATGAAAATGTACAAAGGAGTGAATCAGAATGGCGAATAATACATATGATATGGTAATGAGTGGGAAATGTGATAGTAATATTCGTTTCACTGATTTTAGAAATTTGATTCTTTCTTATGGATTTTGAGAAAGAATAAGGGGTGATCATTACATTTATAAACGTGATGATATAATAGAGAGAATAAATATTCAACCAATCGGAAACAAAGCAAAAGCATATCAAGTTAAACAAGTGCGAATGCTATTTGAAAAGTATAGATTATAAGGAGGTTTTTAATGTCTAAATATTCTATGGTTATGTCATGGTCTGAAGAAGATCAAGCCTATATTGTGTCGGTTCCTGAATTACCCGGATGTATGGCAGACGGGAAAACACCAGAAGAAGCCGTAAAAAATACAGAAATTATTATTCAAGAATGGATTGAAACGGCTTTAGAAGAAGGTGAAGAAATACCAGAACCGCATTTATTTTCTATGCCGGTCTAGATAAGGGGGCGATATTATGAGTAATAGAGAAAGAATTATAGAACTTTTGGACGTTATACCAGATTATAAAATCGGTTATGTGCTTGCATATGTTCAGGGAGTAGCAGCTGATGAAGAGGCAGACGATGCATTTTGTCAAAGAATGGTAGAAAATTATGAAAATGCTCCAGACGAGGACAAAGAAGGTATTCCGCTTGAAGATTGCATGAAAGAGTGGGGGCTTGCTTGATGTATTGTATTATTGTTAAGAAGAAAGCCAAAAAGTTCATTGACAAGTTACCCATGAATGAACGAAAACGCATTGCATACGCAATAGAACAGCTTCCAAACGGTGAGGACATAAAGAAATTAAAAGGGCATGACGAATTATTAAGATTGCGTGTCGGTGAATATCGAATCATTTATTCTGTAGATAATGGGAAATTGATTGTCTATGTTGTGGATGCTGGGAATCGGGGAGATATATATAAGAGATATAAATAGGGGGCGATAAAGATTACAGTTAGAGATCAAATAAAAGCTGCTTGTGATGTAGCTGGACTCAGTGCTACTGAGTTAGGGGCAAAAATGGGAATGTCACAACAAACATTCTCAAGTCGTTTGAAAGTTGGAAAATTTTCAAAATCAGAATATGAACAAATGGCAGAGATATTAGGTGCAAAATTTATTTTTCGGTTTGAGTTTCCAAACGGCACAAGAATTTAAGCATTATTCATTAATTTGAATAGTGCTTTTTGTTTTGGAAAATAAACAAAGAAAAATAAGTTAAAAACAAATAAAAATGATTGGAACAAGGAAATATTTGTGATAAGATATAGTTACAAAAACAAAGAAATCTTTGTTATAAGTTCCAAAGTCGGATTGCCAGACAGCGACTATAACTAAAATGATAAGTCCAGGGATGACTACCGCTATCGAAAACAGCCCATATTCAAACGCTTGTTATAATGCAGCCTGAAAGCCTGATCAACTTTCAGATGGTCACAAGTCCATAATGCAGAGTGTAACAAGGAGGAAAACAGAAAATGAAGCGTGTATCTTTTAAAGAGTATCAAATTTTAAAAGCAATATATAAAAACGTAATTGTTGTAAGTGCTTCCGATAATGAAGCACTTATTTTTATAAGAAAGTAAAAAAGAAAAATAGAAGATAAGGTTATACATACAAATTTAAATAAGAAAGGTTAAACGGTGGGGAATTATGACAATAAAAATTTATTTAAGCAATTTATCAAGATATATAGAGGGAAGAGAAAACGGAAGATGGTTACAACTTCCTATGGATTCAGACAAGTTACAATCCATCTACAATGACATTGTAGGAAAGAATCAGGAACACATCATACTTGATCATGATGCACCTTTTGACATTTCAGAGTACGAAAACATTTTTACACTTAATGAAACACTAAAAAATATTTCAGATTGTAAGCTTGACGATGATATGTTGACGGGTCTTTTTAAAGTCAATTCGGAACGTGATGAAGTTATAGAAGCAATAGACAATGGCACTTTTGATATTATCAATGTTGATGAAGTATCATCCGGGTGGAATGTATCACTTGACCGTGAAGAGATTTTCGGGATGGTTTTGGAAGAGGAAGGTTACAACAATTTATTTTCACAGTCCATACCAGAAGAAATGATTGATTATATAGACTTTGCACAGATTTACACTTGTTTATCTGCAAATGACGGATGGCAGCCGATAGACGTTAGAAACGTAACCTATTTAGTAAGATTTTAAGAAAGAGAGGATAAAAGAAGAAAACATTATATTTTGAAGGTGCTGGATATGTACCTTGTAATGATGTAGAAAATTGCAGAATTAGAACGGCATTTACAAACAAAGAGGGAAAGAAAATCTATATTGAGTTTTTAAGCGGATATAAACACACAAAAATTGAATTTGGGGAAAATGGTAGAAAATTTAAAAATCCAAAATGGATTTCTGAAGATGGATATTTGAGTTGCGATTTTTGCCATTATATTACAGACGATCCGGAAATTGATGATTGCAACAAGTCAAGATTAAGCTGTGAACGCAATCAGGAAATCGAAAAAGTAGAGTATATAAAAGAAAATATAATTGCTTTTGTCAATAAATATTGCAACGCTAATTTTGATGAAATTGTGGTACTTAATAATCTTGCTGGTTATAGAGTACATAGAGATAGCGGGAAATATAACACACCTGAAAGTTATAATTTCGGGGATGTATTCAACTATGATGCAAATTTAACCAAAAGGCGCATAGAAAAAGTAGAGGAAATGAAAAAAGAATTTTGTGTATTGTTTAATCAGAAGTACGACAACACAAGCTACTATATAGAAAATGGAGAACTTGTTGTCAAAATCAATGTATCAGATAAAGTTTTGCAAGAATCAGGATGGACAAAAGGCAGAAAATCTATTGTGGAGGTGTAGGATTATGATCAATATTGATATGTGGTATGGAGACGATCACAAGAAAGCGGATAAAATAGATATTTCTTTTTATCCGAATGATGGAGAATACAGAGGAAACATATATAAAAACGGAAAAACGATTGGTGATTATACTAGCAATAATTCTGTAGAGCTGGAAAAAAGTTTCTCACAATAAACTTTTAATTGGAATTAGTAATCAATAAAATGTGATTTAAGGAAGGTATAAAAAGTATAAGATGTATAGTAATAATTTATCAGATGAAGAATATCAGATATTAGTAGGAACGGTATATAGAAATTCATTAATGGATAATTTACATAAAAAAGGAATGTGGATTGATAAAAATAACGAATTTTACACGATTAATACATCGCCTTGTGATTGGATTTTTTATAGTAAAAATATTTATGAGATAAGAGGATTTTTAATTGGGTTTTTAGGCAGAGAATAGGATTAAATTTTTGCATCAAATAAATATTCTTTAGAACAGGTATGGAGAACATAAAACTATAGTCGTTTTGTAATGCTTATAAATTGCATTATTAACTAATAACACGGAGGGAAACGCAATGGCAAAAGAATATAAAATTTTCAAAACCGCAGCTAAGACCGCAAAAGAAAATAACCTTGTCTTTAAAGATAAGGAAAATATATTTGATTTTTCCTTACTGGATTCTATGGAAATTTCAGACCGTGAAAGGGAACATATAAAAGAACATGATATTAGATATGTAAGTGCGGTTTTTAAAGAATCCTTTTACGGAACAGAATTTGATAATTTTTCGGATTGTAATGGAAGATCTTTATATCATGTGTAAAAAGTGTTTTCAGAGACAACGGGGAAAATTAGATATCGGATTTTTACATTTGCGAAAATTGAACATAACACGCAAGAAAGAACATGTATATATGATGAATATACAGTAACAACTTACAAAAAATCAAACGGATATGATGAACCGATTTTTGATATAGAAATAGCATAATGGAGGGCAAAAGAAAAATGATAGCACAATACAACATTGGATCTGAAGCCATAAAAGCAGTTTACACATATGAAGAATGGCTTAAAGAATACAACCGCCGGGAAACAAAACGGAGAATCAGACAGAGGACGGAACACCTGTATTATATGAAACAACGCTTATCAGGCACAATAATGGCAGCTATAGGAATTGTAATGCCGTTTGCGTTGGATGGGGACGCAACATTTTCACTTATTGCGTTGCCTTTGGGAATATTTTTGTTACTGACACAAGAAAAGGTTATGATATTTTAGGAGGGAGATTTTAAACAATGACTAAAACAGAACATACAAAATGTGTAAAACTTATGGAAGAGACTATTAGAAAAGCAAAACAGGATGATGAAGAATACAAGGAAGCTGATAGACACTATGCAAATATGGATAGTGTAAGACAGGAAACAGAACAGAGAAAAGCAGATCAGCATTATGGCGAAGCCGTTGGAATAGAACAGGCACTTGCTACACTTAGCTTTACACATGATAGGATGAAAGAATTGTCAAAGTTGCTATAAATCGTGTATTTCATTGGTTGTTGTCCATAGTAAAGGAATACCGCTTGTAAGCGTGCATTTGCCTTATATAGGCGGTATTTCTCATAGTGTGGAAATATATAGATATGACTTGAATTTATGTGAAAATTTGATATAATTAAGTTATTAAAAGGAAAGAATATGAAAATGAGCGATAGAGTGAAAATATATCAGTTATTAGATGTTGTACCAGATTCAAAATTGGTTATGTATTGGCTTATTTACAAGGAATGACGGATGGTGAAGAACTGAAACCAAATAAAGAAATGCTAGAAGCTATGCAGGAACTAAAAAATGGTGGCGGCGAATGTTTTGAAGGTTCTACTGAAGAATTTTTTAAAAGAATATTAGAGAAATAATTTACAAAATTTTCTATTGACATTTTCCCTTTGATTGCATATACTATAGGTGAGAAATTATATAATTTCTATTAGATGGTTACGAATCCATATAAAATCGTAGTATTTAGAGGTTGCAGATCCTTAAAACTGTTAAATTGTGTGCTGTGACCGTATAAATCAGCAACCATAAAAAGAAGGTACGGGTTCAAATTGTTTCCGCTACCCAGTATGCGGCAAATAAAAGGCTGGGGTTTAAATATTACTCTGCTGAAAAGCGGGGTAATTTTTATATGCAAAGGAGAAATATGAAAACAGGTAAATTATATTTCATAAAAGATTCTTTTTATGATAAGTTTTCAGATTGTGGATTATTGAAGAATAAAGAAACGATAAACGGAAAAGAACATAATAGACCATGCTGTTATGCTCTAAAGTTTAATAAAGGGGATAAAGATATTTATTGGATGGTTCCAATATCTTCTAAAGTAGAGAAGTATAAAGGAAAATATCAAAGAACTATTAAAAAATATGGTGTATGTGATGATGTTAGTTTTGGTTATGTATTAGGTAAAAAATGTGCTTTTCTTCCGCAAAATTTATTCCCAGTAACTGAAAATTATATAAAGAATGTATATATTGATATTAATACATCGTTGCCTATTACTATACCTAAAGATCTGATGGCAGATTTAAACAAAAAAGCAAGAAAGAAAATTAGATATAATCAACAGGGAAAGTTATTCGGTATGACGGACACCATGCAAATTTATAATGAGTTATTGAAAGAATTAGAAAAGGAGTGATACATATTACAATACAACAAAAAATAGATATGGCATTAGCATATTCTAAAAACGTCACAAAAAAAGATATAGCTGATAAATTAGGTGTTACACCCTCAGCGTTTGGGCAGCGTCTAAAAACTGGAAAATTCACACAATCAGAGCTTGAAACAATAGCAAGTGTGCTAGATGCGGAATATATTTCATATTTCAAATTTAAGGATGGGAAAGAGATTTAAAGCAATCGTTTAAAAAAACGGTTGCTTTTTATATACAATAAAAATGTAGGAAAAACTACATAAATAACGAAAAACCTATTGATATATTAAACAAGAGGTGATATAATACAATCAAGAAATGAAGAAAATCCTAAATAAATAATATACTACAGTTAAATAGAGGTAAGATAATGAAAAAACCAGAACACTAATGTATGTACTTCACGTGATGTAACAAAAGAAGAACTAATACAACTAATTGAAAAGAATTTTCCTGATAGTTTTGGAAGAATAGCAGTAATTATAACTAATGAATCAGATAACGGAATATTTCAGTCAATCACATTTGGAAAAGTATTAGAG
Organism: Lachnospiraceae bacterium; assembly: GCA_009911035.1. GTDB lineage: Bacteria > Bacillota > Clostridia > Lachnospirales > Lachnospiraceae > Suilimivivens. Next base: position 6,466 of record QXWO01000078.1, on the reverse strand, counting down.
CTTTAACAATAACCGCCTGGATGGTTCAAGTATCATACATAGGGTTCAATTCCGTATTTAGGCATTAAAGCCGCTGGAAAAGGCTTTTAAAAGGTTTTCAGAGCGGAGATGGAACCGCTAAACAATACCATCCTTATTAGTCGAAGCTGTAGCCAAGTCAGCGGAGTGCAGAATTGCGAAAAAGGGTAATAAGGAAAGAGAATGTATAGTTATAACGTGCCTATGTCGTGTTGCAAGTCACGGAGGAAGAAAGCGGAGCATAACAAAAATATGGAGGAATTGAAAATGAATAATGAATTTTGAAGAAAATCAGGAGCCAATTTATGATTATGAAGACTGTGCAAATATGATTCAAGAAAAAACAGGTTTATCAAGAGAAGTAATAGCCGATGTTTTAAATGCAGAAATGTGATACTTACAAAGGGAGCCAGCTATGATGCATCAAAGATGCTTGGAGATATCAGGCATCCGGGAACACAGCCAAAAGCTGCATAGTTTTCCCAAACGTAACTGATGTTGTTGCAGGAAGCGTCCACCGCAAGGTGCTGCAATAGAGCAAGAGTGTTTGGAACAGTAATGAAAGTACAAAGAATGAGCTGGTAGCTGGCAGGAATTATTTCCAGAGGGCAAGACCCTGTTAGGGAGCTATTGCCGGCACCCTGGTTATGGACAGGCAGAACGAAGGAAGTGAGGACCCTCCGCAAGGGGGATGATCCTGTTGGACATGAGAGGTGAGCTGCCATATAGGGATGGGTACACATCGAGGCCATTTAGAACGGAAAGTGATGACGTTTTATTTGGAGTACCTATAAACACTATATATCTGCCCTGTATGAGGTAAAGATCACTCCATAACCTAAGCATTATTCATTAACAGGTATCAAAAAGTATTGAATTTATTGAAAAAACACTTGACTATATGGAGAGGAAATATGAAAGTAGAAATTTTTAGACATGGAATAAATTGGTTTATTGAATTTTTACAACGAAAACGGCGATCATATGGAACATTGTGGAGAATGGATTTCAGGATTTAATGACAATCCTTTAAAAAGAGCCGTTGAACGTGTAAAATGGTGGAATTGTAAGAGTATTTGTATAGTATTTTAAGGCAATGAAAGAATCGTTTTGCTTGTGGTGTTTAGAAAAGCAAATGAATCCGTTGGTATATTTACTTTAGTGAATACATATGATATAATTAAGTAGCGGAAAGGATGTGAAAAAATTGAATATTTCTTATAATAAATTGTTTGAGATATTAGAACAAAGGAATATAACAAAAACGGAGCTAAGAGAAAATATAAAAATTTCTACCGCTACTCTTGCAAAATTATCGAAAAATGAACTGATAGCTATGAAGGTGATTAAGGATATTTGCAATTTTCTAAACTGCCAGCCGGGAGACATTATGGAGATGGAAAAGGAAATTAATAAAACTACATTATTGTACCGATTGCAGGAAGAGAAACAAATTAAATTAAAGGGTGGGATTTATCACCAGACACAGGTGAAGCTTGCATATAATTCTAATCATATGGAGGGAAGTAAACTTACAGAAGATCAGACAAGATATATTTATGAAACGAATACTATTGGATTAGAGAAAGAACCTGCAAATATAGATGATATTATAGAAACCGTCAATCATTTTCAATGCTTTGATTATATTTTAGACTGTGCAGAAGATGCGTTAACCGAAAATATAATTAAAAAAATTCATCAAATACTAAAATCTAATACATCAGATAGCCGCTTAGGATGGTTTAATGTTGGGGACTATAAACAACGTTCTAATATGGTAGGTGATTCAAAAACCACTCCACCTAGTAGAGTGAAAAAGGAAATGCAACGGTTATTATTTGAATATCAACAGAAGGAAACTGTTACTTTTCAGGATATTGTAGAATTTCATTATTATTTTGAAAAAATACATCCGTTTCAAGATGGGAATGTAACATTGAGACACCAGCAGAAAGCGGCGTAACAGCGGCAAACTGCTTTGTATGTAAAAGAAAATGGAATTACGTAATGAAGGATAAGGACTATTCAAGTGTGTTTGGATAGTTCTTATATTATTTTGGAAAAGTTTTAGGCATCTATTTTTACTTAATAAATCATGATATAATATTGATAAAAATAACGTGGGGAGAAACTATTCTTATGCGTTTCCGAGTAGCAGATAAAATTGATATAAATGAATCAGGAAAAATCATATATTTATTAAATGATAAGTGGGATGATTGGTTTACGTATGAAACTTTATTTCAAGTTGTCTATTTCAGAGATGGAAAGCAACAACGTATTGGCGGGGTTAAAATTGCAAGGAGACAACAGCAAGAAAGGCGACCGGAATTGCCAGAAGAGTTTACAGAATTGGAAGAAGATTTTTTCTCATTGGGTGAAAATGAAGAATATTATGAAAAGTTAAAAAAATATTCTTTTCGTGAAGAGTATTTAAAGGCAATGAATGATATTGCATTTAACTTGGAACTATTTGAGGAAGTAAGAGAGTACGATGTAACACGAGTTTCGTTATTAAGAGATATTACTATAAGTATGGTTAGGAGACAGTTTAATCGTATAGCAAATGGGGGTGCCAGATTAACAGATTATGATTTTACATATACGTTGCCTCAGAAAAGTCCGATTACTAATGAAAATATAGTATTGAGTTTTAGTGTTGAATGTAAAAAAGTACCGCCAACCAATATTCATGTATTAATAGGAAAAAATGGTGTTGGTAAAACAACTATTTTAAAACAAATGCTAATGGCATTAGAGGTAGCAGATCATGAGCAACAATATGGTATTTTTGAAACAGAATGGACAAATGATTTTGCTAATGTTGTTTTTGTTTCTTTCAGTGCATTTGATATGTCAATAAATGAGACAGATTTTGAAGAGGACTATCCAGTTCCTTATACATTTGTAGGTCTTGTTGGGAAAAAGTCGGTAAAGAGCCGAATTCAGTTAGCATCAGACTTCTTTGACAGCTTTTATAAAATTGTAAAAGGAGCAAAACATAAATTGTGGGATGAAATGATTGATGTTTTGGAATCGGATAATACTTTTCAGGATTTAAAAATAAAGAGGTGGACTTCGCTTGGTAATGATGAAATGATGAAAAAGCAAATTCGTTCCGAATGTCCGAGAGAAGAAAACGAAAGTGTTATTCAGTATAGAAATAGAATTGACAGAGAGTGTTATAGACAAAAAATAGAACCTCAATTTATTAATTTGAGTTCGGGGCATAAAGTTATTTTGCTTACAATAGCAAAGCTAATAGATTTAGTTGAAGAGAAAACGTTAGTTCTGTTGGATGAACCAGAAGAACATCTACATCCGCCATTAGTGTCGGCATTTATTAGGGCATTGTCTAATTTGTTGATATATAGAAACGGAGTAGGCATCATTGCAACACATTCACCTGTTATTGTACAAGAAGTGCCTAAAAAATGTGTATGGATACTAAGGCGGTCAGGAGAATATTTAATTAATGAACGTCCACAAATAGAAACATTTGGCGAAAATTTAGGAGAATTAACAAGCGAGATTTTCGGATATGAGGTTGAAAATTCTGGATTTCATAAAATGTTACAGCAGGCGGCAAAAGAAAAAAGTTCATATAGCAGAGCTTTAAAATACTTTGGAAATGAACTGGGAAAAGAAGCACGTGCTATATTAAAAGCGTATATGTACGACAAAGAAACAAATGAGGAAGATGAAGATGATTAAATTAGAGAAACCTCAGTTTGATCAAGATAAAATTATAGAAGATTGTATATTGAATATGCGTGATGGAACCGGATCACCTAAAGAGCGTATTTCCGCCAGTAAAGCGGAAATATGCAGAAAAAGTAAAGGATATGATGAACTAGCAGAAGAAGGAAGGTTGAGTACACTTACTCTAAATACGAAAATTGCAGGTGGGGCAACAAAGGATGATATGATTAAACTGTATGATAATAAATTTGCACGCAAGGGGGAAAGGGGCAGACCATATTATGATGCAATTAAGCTTTTAGCACCCTTTGGTAGATGTCCATTCTGTGGGCAAAGGGGAGTTCAGACACTTGATCATTATTTGCCTAAAGCAAAATTTCCTGTATTTGCTGTAACTCCATTTAATTTAGTTCCTTCATGCTCCGATTGTAATCATGATAAATTGAGTGAAACTTTTAATAGCTACAATGAAGAAACTATTCATCCATATTATGATGATTTTACAGATGCAGTTTGGATAAAGGCTAAATTAATAGAAGAAGATCCCGTTACCTTTGAGTTTTATGTAGATTTCCCAAAAGAATGGGAATACATAAAATATGAAAGAGCAAAAAACCACTTTGAGAAGTTTAACTTGAATGATTTGTATAAATTGCAGGCATGTGAAGAATTTCAAGGATGTTTCTTTAGGCTTAAACGATTGGTTGAAAAGGGGGGAAAAGAATTAGCTATTGAGCATTTAGAAGAAAGCATAGAGGAAAAAGAGCATATACGTTTGAATACTTGGCAAGCTGCGATGTATGATGCAATAATTCAAAGTGATTGGTTTTGGGATGAGTATTTACCAAATCAATAAACAAATCTAATAATATATGTTCTTGTGTTAAAAGAAAAAACTCTTAAAAAGTATTGAATTTACTGGGATTTTTGGAATTTTTTATTGGAACGTACTAATGATTTGCATATTTTGAAAAACAGCGAAAATAGACTTGTCATGATAATTTAAACAGAAAATATATGGACATTACCATTCAGAAATGGGAATGTAAAACTGCACCAGCAGAAAGCGCATAACAGCGGCAGACTGCTTTGAGTATCAAATTGAATAAAAAGAAGCTAAAGGGCATTTCATCTTGTGCTGGGTGGATGTTCTTTTTTTGTGAGGAAATTTGAAGGAAGGAAATATATGGAACTGAAACTGAACGAAATGGAAAAGCGTGTATTGTACCAGACAGAAGGAAGTGAGTGGTACGCCGTCCTGCATGAGCTGGCTATGGCTTCAAGGTATGCAAAAGACCCGGATAGGAGGAAAGCGGCAGACAGCCTTATAGGAAAGCTGAACTCCTTGCCGGATAGCGGGTGTATGGAGATCGTACATGACATTCGGAGAAATTACCGGTTGCCCAAAGGTGCAAGGACTGTCGGTGAGATGATGGCAGAGGCAAGGCAGAGATCCGGCGCCGAACAGCTAAAAGGGCATGACATCATGGCACTGGAACGGTTTGACCCGGAAGTGCGCCACATGGTCATCTTTGAAGTGGTTTCAGGCGATTCTTTTGCAGGCGATAAAGGAGACCGGGTGCGCCTTTTCCTGACAGATGCAGGGTATCAGAAATTTCAGGACCGGCAGGGGCAGGGCGAGATCAGGATAGAGGAACATGCAAAAGTAGCGCCGGGAGGCTATCTGCACTATGACCATAGTAAGGATAGAGACCGCAGCCGGTAGTCAGGGAAGGGGGATTTTGATATGGCTGTATTCAGGGTAGAGAAGACAAAAGATTTCACTGTCATGTGCAACCACCATTTACGCAACGGGAAGCTATCGCTGAAGGCAAAGGGGCTTTTATCCCTCATGCTTTCGCTTCCGGAGGATTGGGATTATACAACAAAGGGGCTTGCCTGCATCTGTAAGGACGGTGTGGATTCCATTGGAAGTACGTTAAAGGAATTAGAGCAGCATGGGTATCTCACAAGGAAACGCATCCGCTTTGAAAATGGGCGGCTGGGGGATATCGAATACATGATACATGAAAAGCCGGTAAGCGGGGATAAAGAAGAGGATTCACCTAAACGGGAAAATCCAGAACAGGTAAAACCAATACAGGCAAAACCAGGACAGGGAAAACACGCACAATTAAATACTGATCAATTAAACACAGACAGATCAAATACACATCAATCTATCTATCCGGCAGAGCCGGAGGCGGCAGACCGCCGGGATGGGATGGATCAGATGGAACTGGCAGAAGCATACAGGGAGATCATTCGTGAAAATGTTGAGTACGGTATCTTGGCGGAACGGTATGGAGAACAGCGGATGGATGAGACGGTGGAACTGATGCTGGAAGTAGTTTTGTCAAAACGCCCCTATATCCGCATAGCAGGCGACGATTTCCCCAGGGAGGTTGTGAGGGGCCGGTTCTTAAAGATCAATTCCAGCCACTTAGAGTATGTCTTTGGCTGTATTGACAAAAACACCACAAAGGTAGGGAATATCAAGGCGTACCTGCTGGCGGCACTATATAACGCCCCGGCGACAATGGACAGCTATTACCGGGCGGAGGTCAACCATGATCTGTACGGTACATAAGCGCAGAAAACTCAGAGGAAAAGGAGAAAAATTTATGGAACAGATTTACAGGATCGGCATTGACCATGGGTATGGGAACATCTTATGCAAAGGAAAATATAATCCTGACATTTTCCAGGACACTGCCCAATATAAAGGGAATTCCTAAAAAAT
>QXWO01000077.1 GCA_009911035.1 Lachnospiraceae bacterium | reverse complement strand
ATGCCATTATATCGGCTCATTCTGTGACAATCAATCTGATTAATTTTCGGGCAGGATAGATGGGTAGCAACAGTAATTTTCCGTGATACGGTCGATTAACTGCCGCCGCAGTTTTTCAGTGTCCATATAAATTCGCTCCCTCCTTTACGGTAAATTTTCATGGGTTAATTCCTCCGCCAGTCCGGGGCTTGGTTCCACCTCGTTTCCCCATGCGTCCCAGCCGGGGACTCTCTGGCGGGCAAACAGTTCCACACGGGGCAGATCGCCCATCAGGGAAACAATCCGCTCCCGAATCATATCCGGCTTTTTGCTGTGCTGCTCCACCGGCGATACAATCACCTGATGGACGGCGGCAGACTGGCGTTTCGGGCTTCCCCTTGTTGCCAGCAGGCACAATTCCGCATTGGCGCGTGTCCAGTGTCCCAGCCCCCAAAAGAGGGAGGGGGATTTCCGGTTCTGCTTCACCCATACAAACGCCACGGTTTTATAAGTGAAGCCCCACGCCTTAATGACAGAAAAGGCTTCCGGCAGCGTAGGCATTGTGACCCATAAAAACAGCGCACAGTCTTTTGCCGCCAGCCTGCCCACTGGCAAAGTCTGAATGTCTTTGATGTGCATGGTGGGGTAGTGGTTTTCTGCCGTGCGTCCCATGCCTTTTTTTGCCCATACCTTGTAGGCCCACGGAGGGTCGGCAAGGATGATGCTGTATTCTTTCAATCCGTTCCCACCTCCTCAATGCGCGTTAAAAATTGATTTACTGACCGCGCCGGTTTTGAACAGGGAGAAGCACAAAAGCACAGTATAGCCCGCGCACTGCCAGATAGCGATGTGGATGTTGTCAGCGCTCCCAATCTGTCCCACCAGTACGGCGTAAATCGCAACGCAGATCATAATGAAAAAGCCTTGCAGTCCAAGCGCCACAAGACCGCGCAGATAGTTGTTGCCCATCTGCCCCCAATCCCGGTTTGCCATCGTTGCAAAGGGGATTGCGCCCACCGAGCAATAGATGTAAATTTCAATCATGCGCCCGATCAGCACCAGCATGACGCAGAACGACAGCACCGGCATGGTGATTTTTAACAGCATGGTTTCCACCAGCAGGCCGAAAAGCTCCCCAATCTCCATCGTTTCCAGTTGGGCGGCAACATCGCCCAGCGCAGCCGCAAAATCTATGCTGGTCGTGCCGGTAATCACACCGGCGCTTTGCTGTACTACCGTTTGCGCCAGTTCAAAAATCGCCATTGTAATGTCAAAGGTGTGCGTGACCAGATACACAGCCACAAACACTTTCAGAATCCACTTATACAGTGCAAAGGTTTCAAAGTCGTGGAAGTTGTTCTTTTCCATCAGCATCGAAATCAGTTCGTAGCACAGGACAAAGGTCAGGATGATCCCCGCAACCGGCACCACGACTGTATCGCTCAGATTGCGGATCATGGAAAAGACCCCGGCGTTCCATGCCGCCGGGGTCGTCCCCACATTCGCCGCAACCTCCCCGACTTCATTGTTAATCTGGTCAAACATCCCGTCCAGGTTGCCCATGATGCACTCCCGCAGGATTTCCTTGATCCAGTCTTTGATTATGTCGAGGATGTTCAGCATAGGCTATCCCTGCCTTAACCGAACAGGTTTGCCAGCAGAGGGATAAGCTGCATCCCAATCAGGGCAACACCGCCGCCGGCCATAAGCTGTGTTATCCCCAATTAGTAGGAACAATACAGCTTTCTGGCGGGCGGCGGCACGTCAAGAAATATATATGGAGTTTTTAAAGAATCCCCCGGAACAGGGGAGCGGTCAGCCTGTGACCTGCTCCACTTCCGGTATGGGTTTGAGACTAAAATGAATTTCGATAGAAATGTGTCTTGTCTTGTCGCTGTCTATGGTTTCATGGACAACGATTTCTTTAATCAGGCGGTTTAAGGTGGAAGCGTCCAGCTCGTTGATGTCCCGGTATTCCTGTATGGATTCCACCCACTGCCTTGCGTCCACGGCAAGCCGGATTTCATCGGCAAGGCGTTTCCGGCCTTCCTCAACCTTGGCTTTTAATTCCGCCTGTTCCTTCTGTGTCTTTTCCAGCAGGAGATTGAAGTTTGCTTCTGTGATTCGTCCGGCTACCATGTCCTCATAGAGCCGAAGCACCATTTTTTCCAGCATTTCAATCCGTTCTTCGTCTTTGGCAAGGGTGCGCTCCATCGCTTCCCGCTGGTCTTTCTGCCTGGCATGGCAGGTATCGGTCAGCCGTCCGGCTACTGCTTCACTGTCTGTCAGGGCAGCGGCGGCGCACTCCCGGATTTTGTTCAGCACAAGAGAATAGAGCGTGTCAAATTCAACCCGGTGCTGTGTGCAGCGCTGCTTCCCATAGGCATTATAGGTCTTGCAGGAGAAAATACGCTTCGGGAACTTCTCATGCGTGGTGCGGATGGTGAGAGCCTTTCCGCACTCCCCGCATTTTATCAGCCCTGCAAAGAGGTTGATTTCCCCGGATTTGCCCGGTCGCTGGCGGGATTTCAGTTTTTCCTGCACAATCGCAAAGTCCTTTTTGTCCACCAGCGGCTCATGCGTCCCCTCCACCACAATCCAGTCCTCCGGCTTCTTATCCCGGATAGTGCCGATTTTAAAGCGGTACTCGGTCTTTTGGGAAGCGATTGCGCCGGTGTAGACGGGGTTCATCAGGATTTCCTTAATCACGGAGAAGTCCCAGACGTACCGCCCGTTTTCCGGGTCTTTCTTTTCCCATTTGGTGCGGATGTTCCGGTGTCCCCGCTTCCGGTTCCACCATGTGGGGCAGGGGATTTTTTGCTGCTCCAGCCTGCGCCGGATGTAGTTGGGGCCTCTCCCTTCCAATGCCCACCCAAAAATCTGCCGGACAGCGGGGGCGGTTTCCCCGTCAATGAGAAGGTGATTCTTGTCCTCCGGGTCTTTCTTGTAGCCAAATGGGGCGATACAGCCGGTGAACTGCCCTTTCTGCGCCTTTAGCACATAGGAAGAATGGACTTTCTTGGAAATATCCTTGCTGTACATCTCGTTCAGGATATTTTTAAAGGGCGCAATGTCGTTGTTGTCCCGCATGGTGTCGATGCCGTCATTCATGGCGATATAGCGCACGCCGTTCCTTGGGAAGAAATCCTCGATAAGCTGCCCGGTCTGCAAGTAGTTCCGTCCTAACCTCGATAAATCCTTTGTAATGACAAGGTTTACCTGTTTCCGCTCAATGGCTTTCAACATCCGTTTCAGGTCGGGGCGTTCCATGTTCAAGCCGGTAAAGCCATCGTCCTGATAGACTGCCGTAACCTCCCATCCCTGCTTCTGGCAGAACTTTTCCAGCATATCCCGCTGGTTCTCGATGCTGGCACTCGTCCCGTCAAGGTCGTCGTCCTTGGACAGCCTGCAATAGATAGCCGCCCGGAAGCTCCCGGCAAGAAGTGTGTCCATCCCTGCATATTCAAAAGTGTTCATCATAACCGTTTACCCGCACAATCCAGACGGAACACGGTCACATTGAACCTCGTCTTTATTATATCTCATTTCTTGTGTTTTAGCAAGATATTCTTTATCTATTTTTCTGCTGTGCTTCTGTGCGATAAGGCTCACGAAAACGTCCGTAGCGTCCAGCTCGCCGTCAAATACTGTGGTGACATGAATCTCTGTTTTATTTTTCGCCATAGGCAGTTGTCCTCCATACATGAAAACAGCCAGACAGGGAAGGTCGGCAACGAAGTCCGGCAACGGGCTTCAAAAAACCTTGGAACGAATCCTTGTCTGGCAGTTGGGTTATTTTATACTTTTTCTTTTATTTTTCTGTTGCTTTGGTTGTTAAAGGGGAGAAAAGCCGATAGTTACGGGATTTTCCCCGGCAACCGGCCCGGCAACGGGATAGCAACGAAGTGTGCAACGGGCTGTCTTTTGCCGGATTTTTTCAGAATGGAAGTTCCATCTGCTCCGGCACCGGCATAAATCCCTCCGGGGTTTTTCCCGCCCCGTTGCCGGTGTCCGTTGTCAAGGCGCAAGCGTCAGCTTTTGCCTTTTGCTCCCGTTCCCATCCTTTTTGTCTGCCGTATCCGGCAAACATCCGGGGATTGGAGAAATACTTCCAGCCGGTGACGCACTGGTTCATTATCTCGTTGATTTCCCGGATTTCCCATTGTTTCGGCTCGTCAAAATCATGGTTCAGGGCTTCTTTGTATAGCTGTTTGGAGCAGACCGTATCGCCGGGGTAGCTGTCAAGGAAAGCCTGTATCATCCCGGCTTTGGTGTCCTCCGGCATAAAGTCCCGCTGATGTTCCTTTAGATAGCGCACCATTTCCGGGCTGAATGTCAGCTTCCATCTGCCGCTTTTGTAAATCTCCATCGCTTCCGCCCACACTTGGTTTAAATAGGCTCTGGAAGCGGCTTCGTCCTCTAAAATGTGTGTTTCCGCCTGCTCCGGGCATACCTGTATGGGAATAAAACGGCGGTTGCCGGAGCGGTCAAGGGGCAGGAAGTCAAGGGCATTGGACGTGCCGCCAAACACGCACTGCCTTGGGCGGTCTGCCGGGTGGGTTTCGTAGGGTATCTTGTAGACTTCCTTCTGGCGGCTCAAAAATGACTTGATTTCCTCTATGCTCTTTGCGTTTGCGGTGGCAATCATCTCCGACATTTCGATTATCCAGTGACCTTGCAGCTTCCGGTATACGTTGTCATCGTCCAGTTTCCGCAAATCGTCCGAAAACCACTCGTCTTTGACTGCCAGCAGACGGAAGAAGGTGGACTTCCCGGCTCCCTGACCGCCTACCAGACAGAGCATGACTTCAAACTTGCAGCCAGGGGAAAATGCCCGGTGGATGGCTCCCAACAAAAACAGGCGCAGGGATTGGTATGTGTAATCGTCCTCACCGGCTCCCAGAAAGTGACGCAGGCAGGAGCGTATCCGCCCGGTTCCGTCCCATGTCAGGCCGTTTAAATAATCCCGGACAGGGTGGTAGCTGTTCTCATTGGCGGCAAGGTCGGCGGCGTCCTGTATCTTTTTCTCGCTTGTCAGGCCATAGGTCTTTTCTAGATACAGCCGGATATATTTCATGTCCGTGTCGGTCATGGGGCTTCCGGTGGCTCTTTTGTAGCCGATTGGCCTTAAAATATCGGTGCGGTCGGTCAGCAGGTTGTAGGCAACCGCCCCAGAAAGGAGCGGGTCGCACTGGAACACGGTCAGGCAGTTGCTCATGCTGTTGCGGAAGCCGCCTTTCTCGGTGGTTTCCAGCATGGCCTTTACTTCCTCAATGCTCCGGGGCGGCTCTGCGCTGTCTGCCATGTTCGCTATTTCCTGCCGTATCTGGGGCGGTAAGTTCTGCCATCCGTCTTTCAAGGTTCCTCACTTCCTTTCCGTGTCCTGTGATAAGGGCTGCCCGCTCTGGAAGTTCCCCCGATAGAAGTACGTCCATCAGATATTCCAGACGGCTCATGTTTTGCAGGGCTTCTATAAACCGGGGATTCCATGCTTCATCCGGCTGTTTGGGGGCGTATTCTTCCTTCCAGCGGCGCAGAAGATGGTAATAGTCGGACAGCACCCGGAAGCAGTGCCGCTCCATGCGCTTAAATTTCTGTTCCTCCGTTTCCCTCCGCAGGCGTGGCCTTATGGGCTGCTTCCCGGCGTTCCTCCCGTCCTCATAGGGGATGGAGAAGTCCTGTGCCAGCATGAGTGCGGCTTCTTTACTGCCGATACCGTGGAGCCGGGAAACAAAGTCAATCACGTCCCCGGTGGCTCCGCAGCCGAAACAGTAAAAGCGGCGGTCAACCTTCATGCTTGGGTTCTTATCGTTATGGAATGGACAGACGCACATCCCATTCCGGTTTACTTTGATTCCGTAACGCTCCGCAGCCTGCCTTGTGGTGACGGACTGTTTCACGGCTTCAAATACGTTCAATAGGCGTTCCCTCCTGATAATCCCAACGTGAGCGACACAATGTCGTTCACGTTGTCTGTAAATCCGTCTTGTTCAAATGAACAAGCACTTGCCAGCGATTTACAATCACAAAACAAGTGCCTGTTTAAAGTTCCATATTCTGTTGTTTCTGTGTCCGGGGCGGCTGGCGTTTCTCTGCCTGCTCCTGCCGGATGCGTTCCTGCCGCCCTTTCAGGTTCCCCTGTACGGACGGTTTCTTCCCCGGCTCGGCGGTCTGTCGGTACTGCTCGGATGGCAATACCTGATTGAGCCAGCGGCGCACATCCCGCAGCACTTTTACATCTGCCTGAACCGCTTCCAGTTCCTCCCCCTGTTCCGGCAGGGCAGAAGCAAGCTGTTCCCGTTCCGCTTCCAAATCTTTGCGAGAGTAGGAATTGCCTTTCAGGTTGGCTTTAAAATACCGGATGGCGGCATGGTAAGCGTCCAGTTCCTCCCGGTGGCTCTCTGCAAACTGCTCTTTTTTCTTCTTCCAGCCGATAGCGGCGTACTCCTTATGGACTGGCTTGTTTGCTTCGTATTTGTCAATATAGGACAACATGGTGTCGATGGCTTTGATACGCTTCTCGCTTTTTTTCACGCTCTCCATGACAGAAACGGCGGTCTGGCTGATTTCGTCCAGCCGGGTGTCAAGGCTCTCTATGGTGGAGATTCCTTTTTCCCGCAGAAACTCCATTGCCGCCTGTACCCTGTTGAAGTCGGCAACTGTGCCTTTGAGCTTCCCTCTGGAAGTCCAGTCGGCACGCTGTCCGCTCCGCAGTTCTAAATACTGTGAGAGCAGCTCCGGTATGGTCGGTTCCTTCGTCTGCTCCAATGCTTCCATCAGGGCGGCTTTTTTCTCTTTTAAATCGGCAATCCAGCCTTTTAAGTGGCGCACCATCTGGCGGATGGACTGCATGAGGGAGTTGGCGGCTTTGATGTCCCGGTTCAGGTTGCCAACGTTGGTCTGGATTCCTTTCTTCTCCATCTGGCAGGCGGCTGGCCCCATGTGGACGGTGGGGATTTTATCAATCCCCTGTCGGGCATAGGAGCGCAGGTCAAGCCGTTCCGGGCGGTCGTTGGCTTCCAGATAGCGGTTGGCCGTGTCCGCCCATCCCTGCCGCCAGATTTCGGCATACTTCCGGTCGTTCCAGTCTACGGTGTTCTCCTTGTGGCTTTTCCATCTGCCGGACGGGAGCCGGATTCTTTCGCCGTTCCCGTCAAGGTCATATACCTTGTGGCATTTGGGGAGCCATCTGCCTTTTTCGTCCATCGCCCGCATGGTGAGCAGGATATGGGCGTGGGGGTTGCCGTCCCCTTTGTCATGGATGGCAAAATCGGCTATCATGCCTTTGGAAACAAAAAACTCCCGGCAGTAGTCACGGATAAGGTCGGCGTGCTGTTCCGATGGGATTTCCCTTGGGATGGCAAGCACGAACCTCCGGGCAAGCTGGGAGTTCCATTGCTTTTCCTGTGCTTCGGCAGAGTTCCATAAAGTATTGCGGTCTGCATACTCCGGCGGCACATGGGGCGGGAGCATGATTTCTTTGTGGGTGACTTCGTTCTTGTAGGGATAGTGTTTCTGCTCTTGGTCGTATTCAGAGAACAGTTTCTCGCCGCTCTGGTAGGCGGCGGCAGAAACAGCGGATTCATTGTTGCTCCGCTTAATGATTGTGATTTTACAGTGCGGGCATGGCAAGTGTGCGCCCTCCTTTCTCCCGGATTCCGGGCAGAAAAAAAGCAGGAGACCTTTTTTCAGATTTCCTGCTTATTGCTTAATATTCCTTGTTTTTTAGTCTATCAATACAGCTAATATAATACAACAAATATTCTGTATTATTTTCATAATCATATTGACCAATACCTTGCTGAATCACTATTTCTAATTGAAGTTTAGCACTATTGCTTATAACATACCTTGTTCTTAGCTCAAATAAAATATAAACAAATTTTTCATCTTCTAATTTTTCATTATAAGCCTCATTTTTTGATGTAGATAGTAATTTGTATGCTATAAACTCAAAATCTTCTGAAGATAAATGCAAATTGTTATTAGTAATTGCATTTATAGCATTAAATTTTTGGCTTTCTAAAAAGAAATTTGTAAAACTACTTAATGGTATTTCTATAATATCAACTTTTTCAGACAACCATTTCAATGTTTCCTCAAAAGATTTAAAACCCGGAATAATTTGAGATTTATAATTTCTTATAAATTCATATCTTTGCTTCATAATATATATTTTTCCTGCTTAATTAATGGTAACAGTTCCCGAAAATTCTACTCCTGATAACCATGATAGAGATTTCATATTATACCCCTGTAAGCCTTTTGAAGTTACTTTAACTTTTTCAATATCACTATCTAATTTGAAATCACCTATTTTTACAGACCCAACAGACGCAGCGGTTGTATTTTTGGTAGTGTAATTGGTGCCGTCTCCAAATGTTTTATAAACTTTACTTGATAATAGGTTAGCACTTTTAACCTGTATTTTTTTATATCTAAAAGCATTGTACATTTCGTCACCTTCCCACAATAGGTATAACTCACAATCCTCACTTGTGCCATCTCTAATCACGGAAGCATAAATAACGGTTGCCCCTCTGGTTGATTTCTCTTTTGAAAGAGTATAACAATATTGTTCAAAATCTTCCTTACTGTCAAACTGTAAAACTGGAATTTCAACTTGCGTTTCTGTAGAAACTTTATCATTTGTCATTGCAAAAACTGGCATTGAAGATGTAATAAAAAGAACACAAGTTAATAAAAATGTTAAAAACTTCTTCATGGGTATCCTCCTTAATCATTATTACACATAGATTACAATTACGGCTTATTTTATAAAATCATCAGTATCCCTCCCTTTTCCTCTTTTTGTGCATATTCTACTATATTTTTTTATTTATGTCAATATCATTATAGAATAAGCACAACAAAAAACTAATAAATTTATTCGATTATTCAAAGGCAAAAGGGTAGCTGGCGGCAGCCAGTGCAGGGGAAGCGTAGCGTCCCCTGTTTGATTTGGAGCAGACCATGACTGCGGAAAATCACAGCCCTCCGGCAAGGAGCCTTCGGAGAACGCAATTCACCAACCTCTGGGTGGTGTATAATTGCGCCCTATCCAAGAACTCGGATAGGGCGCATTATCCGAGATTTCCAATTATCCGAGGTAACTCTCAAAGCTGCCGATATGAAAGGCTTTCAAAGAAATTATCTCGGATAATTATTTATGAAAAGAGCAACTGCCATTTCAAAAATTATCAGAGGCAAAGGTGTGATTTACCCAATTATCTCGGATAAGTACAAATCACCCACAATTGAAAGCGGGGTTAATTATCCGAGATAATCGTTTTCAAATGCTGTATTCATCGGATTTAATCAATTTACCTCGGATAAGTTTTTATCTCGGATAATGCGCCCTCTTTCAGAGGGGGATTTTCCAGCTTGTCGCTTTGGAAGCCAAAATTGCAAGTGGAGTTTATGGCAGTTGGAAATCAGCCGTACCAATTACGCCATAGGCGGCATAAATCAGAACGCGCCCGGCTCGTTCTGATTTTTCACACATGGAAAGCCGCCAATGTGAGCGCGCCTGACTCGTCCACGTTAAAACTTCCCTTGCAAAATCAAGACGCGCCCGGCGCACTTTGATTCTGGAACGGGCTTTTTACCGTTCCTGCTGTTTCGGCTTCTTGTCGGGATAGAGCTTCCCGGCGACAACGGCAGCATGACTCTTTATCTTGATTTCCCCTTCCTGCTCGCTGCGTTTTGCGTTCCGGTAGCCTTCATCGGAGAGGAAGAAACGGAACCGCTCCCCCTTAAAACCGACAAAGCACTGCTTCTGTACTTCCAGCGTAATCATGTGCCGGGTTTCCGGGTGGAACCGTTCTATCCCTAACAGGTCATGCCCCTGCATGATTGGCTCCTGTGCCTTTGCCGCCGCAAGCCGCTGGCGGATGGAATTGTCACGCTCTGCAAGGAACCGGGCTTTTGTGGCGGCAACAAACTGGCTGCACTCCGGCTCCGGTATCTTTTCCAGCTTTCGGATGGCGTTCTCCACGATTGCCTTTGTCAGTAAGTCCTTTATCACCGGCACGGTTTCTTTCATGCCCGCAAGGGTTTCCGCCTTGGTCGGTGCGGCATATTGATAGATGATGTCCAGTTCACTTTTTGAAAATTTCACTCTGCGTCCTCCTTCCAGTTTTCTGCAAGAACCTGTTCCACAAGACGTTTGGTGTCGCTCCGGCAGAACAGGACTTTTAAGATGGTGCTGACCTGCCCATCCGTCACGGATTCCGGGTGGGGGAGATGGCTTTCCAGCATAGCCCCTCTGGTACATAGCCGGTGTGTCCGTTCCTTCCGGTTCAGCGTCTTTATCTGGTGTTCCAGCATTTTCTCCTTATGCTGCGCCCGCCGCAGTCTGGCTTCGGTCTTTTCAATTTCCTGATTCAGTTTTTCCAGCTTTTCATTCATGGGCGGTGTCCTCCTTCGGGAGCAGGATATACATATGGCTGACCTCCCCGATGCCCTGACGGACACGCATAATCATCCCGGCCTGTTCCAGCTCGTTCAGTGAACGCTTGCAGGTCTGGGGGCTTCGGGAGAGTGCCGCCGCTATCTCCATGACGGGGAAGCGGATGAACAGAATCCTGTTGCTGTCCTCGGTTCCCCTTGTCAGGATTTCATCCAACAGGCGGGCGTACATGACCTTTGCCGTATTGCTGACCGGAAGCCGGAGCATTGCCTTTGGGAGCGGCATACAGGGCGGCAGGGGCGTACTGGCTATCATAAATTCACAATTCATTGGATGGTGTCCTCCTTTTGGCTCGTTTGGATTGGTAGCGGGGGCAGTCGATCATGACAGCCCGGAAACCCTGCTTACATTCATGCTGGCATTTCCGGCAGAGTTCATTGTAGCTTCTGCGCCCCCGGTCGTTCAGGAAGAAAGCAAGCTCTTTCTTCAACTTCTTTGACATTCTCGGCATGGTGCCTCCTTCATAGAAAAACCGCCCGATTCAGCAGTAACAGCCGGAATGGGCGGGCAGTGGTTTTTTGTGTATCGTTTCGGGGCGATTTTCAGGGGAAATACAGCCGTAGAGCCGCCCCAAAATCCCCCTTAGTATTACGGACAGGGCAGACTATGCCCCGTGAAATTGTTGTGTTTCGGTATCGTTTCGGTGTTCATTTTGCCGGTTCCCTCTGCTGTCGTTCCTGCCCCCGTCTTTGGCGGCGTTTCGCTCTCCTTGGTACGCTCGTTCCGGTCAGGGTTCCTCCGTTTCCCTGCCGGAAGTCGTTGCGTTACATCGCCGGGGAGCATATCCCATACAGGCCGGTCATTCGATTGGAATAATCCATCGATGAACTGCCTATATCATATGACATTTTTGTACCATGTGCCGTATGTCCACGAATCAGGAATGAAGCCCAAAATCTGAAAAATTCCACGATTGCGGAAAAGGCTTCCTGCTGGACGGGTGCAAAAATCAGATGTGCATTTTGCACTTCTGAAAATCCGGGCAAATCAAAAGCGCATTTTGCGCCTTTGAAAAGAATCACAAAGGGAAATGCGCCCGGCATGGATATGTGGTACAATGGGGATGGCGGCAAAAGCTGGCCGCTGGAAAGGAGCAGGAAGCCATGAAACAGGGGATAACGGTTCAGGAGCGGTTAAAGGATTTAAGGACGGAGCGGCATTTAAAATTAGAGGAACTGGCGGCGGTTACGGGGATTTCCAAATCAGCCTTGAGAAGCTATGAGAATGACGAACTAAAGGAAATCAGCCACAAAAACCTTGTGGAGCTGGCAAAGTTTTACGGTGTGTCAACGGATTACCTGCTCTGCTTGACAGAGAACCGGAACCATCCGGGCATGGAACTTACGGAGCTGCATTTGAGTGACAGCATGGTGGAGCTGTTGAAAAGCGGGCGTATCAACAACCGGCTGCTGTGTGAGATTGCCACACATGAGGATTTTATTACCCTGATGACGGACACGGAAATTTATGTAGATGGTGTGGCAACCGCCCACTTCCAAAACTTCAACAGCCTTCTGGAAGTCCTGCGGGGGCAAGTCCTTTCCCAATATCAGCCGGTGGAGGAAGATGCTGCGTTAAAGGCGTTGGAAGCTATGCAGGTACAGGAAGAAGATTATTTCTGTCAGGTCACGCACCGGACTTGGGACACTATCCTCCATGCCATAAGGGAAACGCACAAGAATGATACGGATAGTGCGCCGGACGGCTCCAATGGCATGAAGCTAATCAAGGACGCAAAGAAGGCGCTGGCCGTGCCGGGTTCCTATCTGGATGTGTTCACTGCCCTGATGTGTACGCAGCTACAAATCCGGTATGAGAAGCTGTCGGAGCAGGAGCGCACGGTTCTGAAAAATGTTATGAAGAAAACTCCGGCATATAAGGATTCACCGTTGAGCAGAATGAAACGGAGATAAGGAAATGCCGTTGCTTGGGATTTTTCCATGCAACGGCATTTTGGGTGGTTCTTATTCAATTTTTAAGCGCACAAACTGGAAGTTGTGTTTTTTACGCTACTTCCTCCCACTTCAACTTTGGATACAGCTCTCCTGTTTTAGCAAAATGGAGAACACATTCAGCAACCAGATTCAAATCATTGAGCGCATTTCGCTTGAGAACTGGAGTCTGTCCGCTGATATTTACAGGAGCGTCCTCTTTGGATGTACCATATTCGGAATTGACAGGCATATACATATGAGCCTCTTCATCTTCACCATATGTGTTAAAAGCCAGAGCCGCCCAATCATTCTCAATATCTACAGATAGAAAATCCTCTTCGCCATATTCATCCAAAGCTAACCATGCAGACCTACAATGATTTTCCCGAATTTTGCACACCAGTTTGTCTACAGTTTCTTGTGTAATAGGTTCCCCTTCACTATTAAGAAAACGAATAGCAAAATCACTCATATAAATTTACCTCCCTATCCCGATTTGTCGATAGCTTCATTATACCGCAGTCACTTTCCAGAGGGAATAGATTTTCCGAAAAAATCATTGTATCATAAACATTATTCTGTTGAATCTGCTCTTGTTCCGTTTTTTGTGATGATAAGCTGCCCCTGCTGGCATTTCACGGTGATTTTGTCCCCTGCGGAGAATCCAGCCTGTTCCAGCCACTTACCTTGTAAAAGAATCTGCGGCGGAGATTGCTTGTAATTGCCACGTCCATAGCATACAGTCAGTTTGCGGTCGTCCATCCGTCCTCCTTCCCCGCTGCCTGTCGGCATACGATTTCAAATACATTCCCGTCCTCTGTCCTGACAGTGAGCAGGCTGTTCCGCTCATCTGCGTTCAGGTCAACAATCCCCATCCCTTCACTGTCGTTTAGTAAATCAAAAAGCCTGTCCCTAAAATAGTTCAGTTCCATTCTGTTGTTCCCCTTTCATAGTTTATAGTCTACTAGCTAATATTATATAGTCTTTTAGAATCTATTGCAATCCCTAAGTGTGATGTAGTCTAAAAGTGTACAAAATAAATGCTAATAGCTTATGAAATGGGTGGCATTATGGAAGGTAAAGGATTAGGCAAACGTATCAACATGGTGAGGAAAGACCGGGGATTCACGGCGGACAGGCTCTCGGAGCTGTGCAATATCAACGCAACTTACCTCCGGCAGATTGAAGGCGGGATAAAGGTTCCCAGTCTGCCCGTATTTATCAATATCTGCAACGCACTGAAAATCTCCCCTGATTATCTGCTGCGGGATGCGCTGGAAGATAATGAGGTCAGCAAGATACGGGAGCTGGCAGAGCTGTGGGAAAGCACGTCGCCCAGCCAGCAGGAAATCGCCGTTGCCATGATTCGGGCGGTATTGGAGCGCAGGGAAGGTTAGAAAGACCAGCCGGGTAGTCGGCTGGTCTTTCCACATCCAATCAAATATAAATCAACTCACTGTTTATGATTTCCTCTGCCCGGTTGCGGATATTGTTCATCCGGCCTACCCATTCAAGCTGGTTCCGGGCTTTCAGTTCCTCGGTCACTCCTTCGGCGGCTTTCATCTGCTCAATGATTAAGTTAAGCCGTTCTTCCGCCTGCTCGTTCAGGTCGGCAAGGTATGTCCATAATGTCCCGGTCAAAATAAGGGAACTGTACCGTGCCGGATGCTCCTGTTTGAGATATTCCCGGTGCAGCCTCCCATAGCGTCCGATGGGGCGGTTCTCCTCCGGCAGCTTCAAGTCCGGGATATAGTAATCACCTGCCAGAATATAATCAATGCCGTTCTCTGTGATTCTTTCTTTCAGTTTTTCCATTATCGTTCCCTCCTGTGGCGGAAGGCTCGTCACTGGCCAGCTCAATCACGTCCATAATGCCACAATCCAGTGTTTCACAAATACGGGCAAGTGTGTCCATGCTGATATGTTTCCCTTCTTTGCCCATGTTGGCAATCATATTTGTGGTCAGGCCAGCGGCAAGCCTTAAATCTTCTTTCCTCATGTTGCGCTCTATCAGTGTGTGCCAGAGCGGTTTGTAGCTGATGTGCATGTTTCTCCCTGCCTTTCTGCCCCGGATGGGCGCTTGCCCCCATTATATCAGGTTTCTTGCTAACTCACAAATATTTCTTGACGGTATCGCCGGTTCCGTCTGGATTGTGCTTTTCCTTTCCTCTTTTGATTACCTCTAATTAGCCATGACCTGCTTCATGCCCTGCGATTTTGCTCATGTGATATAAAGAAGTAAAAGAAGTGTAAAAAATTTTGCCGTTCCCTGTCCGGCTGACTGCCGGACGGGTCGGGCTTTAGTCG
>QXWO01000010.1 GCA_009911035.1 Lachnospiraceae bacterium | reverse complement strand
AATAAAAGAGGAAAGGCGAAAGCCAGAGCTTTGCAGGAACTTCTCAACTCTGTTTTTCTGGGATGTGATATCACGGATGACACTTTTACGGTAACGATTTAAGTCACGGAACTCCCGGATTCTTTTTTCGGGAATAAAACTGCCATTCAAAAGCCCGGCACGTAACAGGGTGGAAATCCATTCAGAATCCCGCATGTCTGTTTTCTTGCCAGGGACATTCTTCATATGGCGTGCGTTTACAACCAGCAAGGTAATATCACCGCCAAATGCTTCTTCCAGTATTTCGTAAATAGGCATCCAGTAAATACCTGTGCTTTCCATAGCGGCATGATGGCAGTTTTGAGAAACGATCCAGTCCCGTAAAGCAATCATATCGGGGATTAATGTGGTAAACTCCCGGATTTCAGAGTTTGTCGGCTTACCCAAAGGACCAGTCAGGATACAGGCAACAATTTTATCTTTATGGACATCCAGCCCGCAGGAAATTTCCAGAAGGTCTTTCATACAGAGCATCTCCTTTGCAATAGAATGGGCAGGAGATTTGCCCGAGGTGATACGGACTTTGCTACTCGTGCTAACCATAAAAGGCGCGACAATATGCTGTGCTCAAGGGCAAAACATTTACGTTGAAAAACGGGGTGCAGATCCTCCAAGGTGCGTCCAAACTTAATCCTGCCTGAAACTATTATAAATCAAAAGGAAGCTAAAAGCAGTAGTGGAGCCAGTCCTCCTATTTTCATTACAGGCTGCGATAACCCTTCATGATTCGTTGATAATCGAATAGACTTTACACCTTGGCTATGATATACTGTAATTACTTAATAAAAATCAGCAATTTATGTATCATAGGAAAGGCGGTGATTATATGACAGATAGTGAAAAACTTGATTTATTACTTGAAAAAGTAATCGGTCTTGAAAAGGATATGATTGACGTTAAAGCAGATTTAAGACGGTTACATCGTGATGATACACTGATACTTGATGAAGTCGAAAGAGTACATGAAATACTTTCAACCCATACGAAAGACAGATCAGTACACACGGCGTAACCACAATTACATACATCACATAACCAAACAAAGTGTAAAGTCTATTGGATTATCAGGAGCTTTGCACTTTTTTATTTTGGAGGTTATGGAGCATGGGCAAATCAGTATATGAAATGGTAACAGACAGAATTATCAGCCAGTTAGAACAGGGCGTCATTCCTTGGCAAAAACCTTGGACAGGTATTAGAAGCGGAGCATATAACAGGATTACCAAAAAGCCTTATTCCTTATTAAACCAGATGCTTTTACAGCATGACGGTGAATATGCT
>QXWO01000009.1 GCA_009911035.1 Lachnospiraceae bacterium | reverse complement strand
GAAGCTAAAAGCAGTAGTGGAGCCAGTCCTCCTATTTTCATTACAGGCTGCGATAACCCTTCATGATTCGTTGAAAACTATATACCCCCAATGGCTGGAATTAAGAGAATGCGAAGTTGGGATGAATACACTTGCTGACGATTTGGTCTACTGGAAAACCTATATAAAAGATAGCATTGCAGATATTCTGTTAAGCCAGCTTGGAAGGACAAAATTAAAAGCATGGGGATGCCGGATAATCAAAGACCACAGCCTGAAAAAAAAGTACTTTTCCAATATTAAAAGAACTTTGAATTCTATGCTGGATTACGCTGTAGATGAAGAAATCATAGAGGCAAACAGGCTAAAAGACATCAAATTCAACGCCAACCTCTTCAAACCTGTCACGCCTAAAGAGGAAAATGAAGAGGTCTTCACCGAAAAAGAACAGCAATTGGTTATGGAAGAAGCGGAGAAGGACAGCATGGAAAATGATTCTGCACTGCCTCTTGGAATCTGCATCCTGTTCCTTATCGGCATGAGGGTCGGAGAATTGTGTGCCTTGCGTAACTGCGACATAAAGGGAAACTACCTTCATATCAACCAGATGGTGACAGAAAAGCAAAGCAAAACTGCAGATGGCGGCCTGAAAAGAGATGGTTATATGATAACTCCACACGCCAAAACATCGGCTGGAATGCGAAAAATTTATCTTACCGCCAAAGCCAGAGAGTATTTTAGGCAAATCAGGGAGTTAAACAAAAAGAACGGATACCCCTGCGGAGATAAAGACCTTGTATTTCAAAGGAAACAGGGTATGTGCAACCAACGAGTATTTGACTGCCGCCTTAAAAAGTACTGCAACCCGAACCATCTTGACCTTCCATTTGCCAAGAGCTGTCACGATATTAGACGCTCTTATATTTCGCGTCTCTTCGACTCAGGTCTGAATCCTGACGAGATACGCCGGATTGCCGGACATGAGAACATCGAAATGACGATGAAGTACTGCCGGGGTCGCAAGTCATCGGAAGAACTTGAGAAAGTTCTGGAGCAGAGTCTTTCAACCTGAAGGACGAAAAAAGTGTAACAAGATTTGTTACACTTTTTACCCCAAAAAATGAAAAAGAAAAAGGCAGAAATGCCCGTTTTATCAGCATTTCCGCCTCTCAAAAACCCAACGTGCGCTAGAGGATTCGAACCCCCGACCTTTTGGTCCGTAGCCAAACGCTCTATCCAGCTGAGCTAAGCGCACATTTGCTGCGTTCATCTGCAACAATAGTTATTTTATTACATCCTGGTTATTTTGTCAATGGGGTAGTGAAATTTTCTAAATTTAAATCATTTTTATAATTGTGAAATAACGAAAATTGTATAAACTGCCTTGATTGCCGCATCAAAATCCTCGTTTGCCACGCCGATAATGATATTCAGCTCGCTGGACCCTTGGTCTATCATCTTGACATTGACATTTGCATGGGCAAGTGCGGAAAAAATCCGGCCTGCCGTTCCTCTTGTGGACTTCATGCCCCGCCCCACCACTGCAATCAGCGCAAGGTCTGCTTCTATATCGACACTGTCCGGGTCGGCCAGTCTGTGGATAGCGGAAACCACTTTCTGCTCTTTATCAATAAATTCATCCTGATGGACAAATACGGTCATGGTATCAATGCCGGATGGCACATGCTCAAAAGAAATTCCGTAGTCCTCAAAAGCCTGGAGCACTTTCCTGCCAAAGCCGATTTCAGAATTCATCATTGCTTTTTCAATATTTACAGAGCAGAACCCTCTTTTGCCCGCGATACCTGTGATAGTATATTTAGACTTCTGGCAGGTGCTCTCCACAATCCAGGTCCCCCTGTCACCAGGCCTGTTGGTGTTGCGGATGTTAATAGGAATCCCTTCCCTTCTTACCGGGAAAATGGCATCTTCATGAAGCACGCTTGCGCCCATATAGGACAATTCCCGCAGCTCCCTGTAAGTAATCGTATCTATTCCTTCAGGATTATCAATGATTCTTGGGTCTGCAATAAGAAAACCGGATACGTCCGTCCAGTTTTCATACACGTCCGCCTTTACCGCTCTTGCCACAATGGAACCGGTGATATCGGAACCGCCTCTTGAAAAGGTCTTCACCCTTCCATCCTCATACGCGCCGTAAAATCCCGGTATAACTGCGCGTTCAGTCCCCGCAAGGCGTTCGCTTAAAATCTGGTTAGTAACTTCGGCATCAAAGTCCCCTTTTTCCGTAAAACGGATAACCTGTGCAGCGTCCACGAATTCACAGCCCAGATAGGCGGCCATAATTATACCGTTTAAATATTCCCCTCTGGAAGCGGCATAGTTTTCCCCGGCCTTTTCTTTGAAATTCTTTTCAATTGCCTGAAACTCGTCCTTAAGCGAGAGGGAAAGGCCAAGGCCATCAATGATTTCTTCATAGCGGGCAGCAATCTCTGCCAGCGCTTTCCCAAAATCCTTTCCTTCTTCCGCCAGATGATAACAATCGTACAGCATATCCGTCACTTTGGTGTCATTCGAAAACCTCTTTCCCGGAGCGGAAGGGACCACATAGCGTCTCTCCCCGTCCGCGTGGATGATATCTGCAACCTTCCGAAACTGTTCTGCACTGGCAAGAGAACTTCCGCCAAACTTTACTACCTTTTTCATTACATGTATCTCCTCATAAAAATCTATTTCTTGTCTTATTTTTCAAACAGCCTATCTATTATGGTATGCCCAAGGGGGATAAAGTTTCCGGCCGCCCTGGCATCTTTTTCATTATATTTCAGGCTTCCCTGCTTTTCATCCCCACTGTCATACAACTTTGTACTATCGTACAAGAGAAAAGGAACGCTGTCTGCGGTATGGGTCCTCACCCGTATGGGCGTAGGATGATCCGGCATCACCAGAAGACGGTACGGAATGCCTTCTGTGTCAAGGGACTGTGTCAGCGGCCCGATGACTCTTTTGTCCAGATACTCAACAGCCTGCACCTTCTTCTCCACACTGCCCTGGTGCCCCATCTCATCAGGAGCTTCCACATGTATGTAGACGAAATCGAAACCATCTTTCAGGGCATCCAGCGCCGCCTGCACTTTTCCTTCATAATTGGTGTGAAGCCCGCCGTTGGCGCCCTCCACCTGTGCCACTCCCATGCCGGCCCCTGCTGCAATTCCTTTCAGTAAATCCACCGCAGATACCATCATCCCTTTGAGATGGTTTTTTCCCTCAAAGGAGGAAAGCCCGGGGCGGGTGCCTGCCCCCCAGAACCAGCAGCAGTTTGCAGGGTTTAGTCCCTTTTTCTTTCTTTCTATATTAATAGGATGGTTTACCAGAATTTCATAGCTCCTTTTCATCATAAAAAGAAGCTTCTCGTCGGCAGGAAGGTACTGTCCAATCACCTGCCCCAGCACATCGTGAGGCTGGGACAGCTCTGTCACCATTCCTTTATTCCAAATGAGACAATGGCGGTAACTGGTTCCCGCATAAAACTGATAGGTTTCATCTTCCAGCTCTCTTTTCACCGCTTCCAGCAAAACGGTGCAGTCCTGTGTGCTGATCTCCCCCGAACTGTGGTCGATGATCGTCCGCTCCTCAAAAGGCACATCCTCCTCTGACAGGGTGACGATATTGCACCGCAGGGCCACATCTGTATCTTTCATGGGTACACCGATGCTGAGTGCCTCTAAAGGCGACCTTCCGGAATAGTAGATTTTCGGATCATACCCCAGCACCGCAAGATTAGCCGTGTCTGACCCCGGCTTCATCCCCTCCGGAATCGTATGTACCATTCCAATTTCCGAAAGCCTGCTTAAACGGTCCATGGCCGGTGTGTCTGCATATTCTAACGGTGTTTTTCCACCCAGGGACGCAATTGGCTCATCGGCCATGCCGTCCCCCAGCACAATGATATATTTTTTCTCTGACATAACTCCTCTTTTCTGCACAAAACACTTCTGTCTTCCGTCAAAGTGCAAGGTCCGGCTGAAGGTTACTCCTCCTCCACTCTAATCCAGCTAATGGCTCCCGCTTCCCCGGCCTTTTCCTTAAATTCTTTTTCCGGCATGGCCTCCGTAACGAAAGCAAATTCTCCCGGCACATCCGCTTCTATGACTCTTGCCTGGCCGAATATATGAAGGGCTTTCTTTTCATTTTCAGCAGGCACCCGAACAAAGAACCTGCGGCTTGCCTCATCATTAGGGGTAAGGACAACATCCTCCCCCTCCCAGAAGCACATGATCACTTTGCCGATATGTCTTGCACAGTCCACCACATCGGATACCACGGCGCTGGCTGTAGGAAGCTTGCCCGCTCCTCTTCCGTAATACATGGAATCCCCCAGCATGTTCCCGTGGATGCACACAGCATTGAACACATCATTTACCATGGACAAAGGATGGCTCATACTGATCATAAAAGGCGCAACCATGGCATAAAACTTTCCGTCAACTTCCCTGCTCTGGGCAAGAAGCTTGATGGTTTTCCTCATTGCACGGGCATAGACGAAGTCTGTCGCCGTGATTTTCGTAATGCCTTCCGTGTCTATATCCTGATATTTTACATTTTTGCCGCACATAAGGGAGGAAAGAATGGCAATTTTACGGCAGGCGTCATAGCCTTCCACGTCCGCCTCCGGGTTTCTTTCCGCATATCCTTTCTCCTGGGCTTCCTTCAGTACATCCTCAAAATCAGCCCCTTCTTTTTCCATCTTGGAAAGAATATAGTTGGTAGTTCCGTTTAAAATGCCTGTAACAGCGTCAATTTTTTCTGCTGTCAGGGAGTAATTCAGCGGACGGATAATGGGAATACCGCCGCCCACACTTGCTTCAAACAGATAGTTGCACTTATTTTCATGGGCAATCTGTATCAGCTCCGGTCCGTGGGTGGCAACCAGTTCCTTGTTGGAAGTACATACGCTCTTTCCCCCAAGGAGCGCCCTTTTGGTAAAGTCATAGGCCGGTTTCAATCCGCCCATGGTTTCGCAGATGATCTTTACCTCCGGATCGTTCAAAATCATTTCCACGTCATGGACTACTTTATTTTCATAAGGGTCGCCGGGGAAATCCCTCAAGTCCAGAATATATTTGATATTGATTTCCTCGCCTGACTTTTTATTGATTTCATCTTTATTCTTTTCGATCACTTCCACGACACCGCTTCCCACTGTGCCGTACCCCATTACTGCTACCTGAATCATTTTATTTCCTCCTTTGGCTTCCTATTCCTTTTTATTCTTTCGCCAGTATTTTTACATTTCTGACGCCCTCGTGCTGTTCTAAGGTTTCCAGCATTTCCGAAACATTCCCTGTAGTTGCAAGGACCTGGACGCTTAAGCTTAAAGACGCCACGCCATTAATGGGAATACTCTGATGTATGGTCAGTATATTGGCCCCAAACTCTGCAATAATCCGCAGCACATCAGACAAAAGCCCCGGTTCATCCTTCATCTGGAAGGTCAGAGTAATGGTCGTCCCCTGGGCATTATCGTGAAACTGAAATATATCATCCTTATACTTATAAAAAGAACTGCGGCTGATCCCCACCTGGTCCGCTGCTTCGTTGACCGTGTGCACCCTGCCTGTGTCAAGCAGCTTCTTGGCTTCCACCACTTTTAAAAGCACCTCGGGCACTGCCTGCTCTTTTACCACAAAATATCTGGTTCCCATAGTCTGTATCCTTATCTGTTCTTGAGTTGCGGACACTTGTTTGCCGACGATGGATATTGTATCACAGTCGTAAAGCTATGGCAAGTAAAAAATGGCCTTTTTATTTTAAAGCATATTTTATAGCATATTTCTCAAAATTCTCCCGGAAGTCTTCGCTGTCATTTCTGAAATTGCGAAGTGACTCATGAATATTCATCCTGTGATACGCCATATCAATGACACAGCCGGCGATATTGGAGCAGTGGTCAGCCGTGCGTTCCAGGTTGGTAAGCAGATCCGACCACACAAACCCTACATCAATGGAGCATTTTCCCTGCTGTAAGCGGAGAATATGGTGCGTTCGCATCTGCTCTTTTAACTGGTCAATAACTTCCTCTAAGGATTCTACCATGGACGCCGTCTTTAAATCATCCTCCAAAAAAGCGTGCAGTGACAAGTCTATAATTTCACTTACTGCTCTGGAAATCTGTTTCAATTCCGATATGGCCCGGTCTGTAAAAGCCAGATTCTTCCCCCGCAGTTCTTCCGCAGATTCCAAAAGGTTGACCGCATGGTCTGATATGCGTTCAAAGTCCCCTATGATTTTGAGCAGTTTCGCCGCCTGCCCGCTGTCTTCTTCACTGATTTGTCTGGCACTCAGCTTTACAAGGTATGTGCCCAGAATATCCTCATAATGGTCGGTTTTTTCTTCTTTTTCGCGGATGGAGGCCGCCTTCTCCGGCGAATATTCAAATAAGACGGCTATCCCCTCTTTCATGGACCGAGCGGCTGTTTGCGCCATATCCACAGCCACCTCCCGGCACCGCTCCAGTGCAATAGGCGCCGCCGCAAGGAGACGTTCGTCCAGCTCAGACTGGATTTCCGGCTGCTTTGCATCAGGCACCAGCCAGTTTACCAGCTTTTCAAGCACCCCCGGCAGAGGCAGCAGCAAAAGAGTGCACAGCACATTAAAGACCGAGTGTGCCACGGCAATTCCAGGCAAAGATGCCGGGCTGTCCAGAAATGCCGGGCTGAAAACTACATTTATGATGCAAAAAACTGACAGCCATACCGTTGTTCCGATTACATTGAACAGCAGATGTACCATAGCGGCACGCTTTGCGTTTTTATTTGCCCCTACGGAAGAAATCATGGCAGTCACACAGGTCCCGATATTCTGCCCCATAATAATAGGAACAGCCGCCCCGTAAGTAACCTGTCCGGTAACGGCCAGTGCCTGTAAAATTCCCACTGATGCGGAACTGGACTGGATGACTGCCGTCAGTACGGCCCCCGCCAGCACGCCGGCCGCCGGATTTTTAAACATCACAAACAAACTCTGAAAGGAAGGAACATCCCGGAGCCCGGAAACTGCGCCGGACATGGTTTCCATACCAGACATCAATGTGGCAAAGGAAAGAAGAATCATGCCTGTGTCTTTCTTCTTGGGATTTTTGCAGAACATATAAAAGATCACTCCAATCAATGCCAGCACAGGCGTAAAAGAAGACGGCTTTAAAAGCGCAATAAAAACATTGCCGCTGTCTATTCCTGCAAGGCTTAAAAGCCATGCCGTAATTGTTGTTCCGATATTGGCACCCATTATGACATTGACTGCCTGCCTCAATGTCATAATGCCCGAATTCACAAAGCCCACCACCATAACCGTTGCCGCCGAAGAACTTTGAATCACCGCCGTAATAAGCAGCCCGGTCAAGATCCCGGCTCCTCTGCTGGCCGTCAGCCTGCCAAGAAGCGAACGCAGACTTCCTCCCGCCCGGCGTTCTAAGGCCTGTCCCATAAGATTCATGCCAAAAAGAAACAGACACAGACCGCCTGTCAGAGTAAGTACACTAAAAATATCCATAGAAATCCCATCCTTTCAATCATTCTTTCTATGGAATCTATTTTGCCTGATTTATGCGAAATTCATTATCAGAAACGGATAAAATTTTTCCGAAGACCTTTGGGGCTTCCAAGATTGAGGATGAATTATTTTTCATCTTCCAATAATTGAATAACTTCAACTTGTTGTATTTGTCCAGGCTCTGTTTCAAGGATCTCTCCTGTAAAAGTAATGGCAATATTATCGCCAACATCCAGATCCTCCACTGAAATATCCATATACCTCCATGTGATTTTCGTTCCTTCTGCGATAGAAAAGCAAAATCTTCTTCTAAAGTTGATATCATTTACTTCCATGCCGTCTACTGTGAATGTATTATTTTGAATGTCAGAAATAGTGGCATAGAATGTCTGTGCGGCAAGTGCAGATGGAGAACCTTCCATGGGGCCATAAGCCGCCTTGTATCCTAAAAAGTAAAATACCCCCGCAACTGCCAGGCTATAGCATAGCAATGCAATAACAAATCCAATCATTTTGCGGTTTTTGCTCATTTTCATCCTCCCAAGATTCCATTATTTATCTGTTCTTATAATATCTTTTCAACAAATATCCCATCAAATGCTTCAGACGCTGTTTTTGCCAATACGGCCAAAACAGCGTCTGCACTTTTATTTCAGTCAATTGATATTTAAATCCCGGCCAGTTTACAAAAGCTCTTTCAAAAGCCTGTTCACCATTCCCGGGTCAGCCTTGCCCTTCATGACTTTCATGGTCTGCCCCACCAGAAATCCGATGGCTTTTTCCTTGCCGTTCCGGTAGTCTTCCACGGACTGGGGATTATTTGCTATAACCTCCTCCACGGTTTTGCGCAGGGCGCCTTCATCGTTTACAGTCTTAAGTCCCTTCTCCTCCACATATTTTTCCGGATCCATGTCCCGGGTAAACATGACTTCAAAGACTTCCTTTGCCACGGAGCTGTTGATTGCTTTTGCGTCTGTCAGGGCAATCAGTTTAGAGAGATGTTCCGGTGAGAAGCGGATATCCTCCGGATCCATGCCGTTTTCTTTAAGGAGCCGCAAAGTCTCCACCATCAGCCAGTTGGATACCTTCTTGGGCTGGCTGCCAAGAGCCACCGTTGCCTCGAAAATATCCGCCATGTGCTTGCTTCCGGTGATAATTTCAATGTCGTATTCCGGAATATCGAATTCTTCCTGATAGCGGCGCATCTTTTCTTCCCTAAACTCCGGCTGTTTTCGGCGGATCGTCTCAAGGAACGCATCATCCAGCACGATGGGCACAAGATCCGGGTCTGGGAAGTAACGGTAATCCTGGGCATCCTCCTTGCTTCTCATGGCATAGGACTCTCCCTTATTGTCATCCCACCTTCTGGTCTCCTGAACCACCTTTTTACCATCTTCCAGAAGGTCGATCTGCCGCTCCGTCTCCCCTTCAATGGCCCTTGCAATAGCCTTAAAGGAATTTAAATTCTTCATTTCCGTACGGGTTCCGAAAGCTTCCTGTCCTTTTTCCCTTATGGAAAGATTCACGTCCGCCCGCATGGAGCCTTCCTGGAGCTTACAGTCTGAAGCGCCAAGGTACTGGATAATCATACGGAGTTTTTCCAGATAGGCAATAACCTCCTCCGCGCTGCGCATATCCGGCTCCGACACGATTTCGATCAAGGGAACACCGGAACGGTTATAATCAACCAGAGAGCAGTCATCCCACTCGTCATGAATCAGCTTGCCCGCATCCTCCTCCATATGGATTTCGTGTATACCTACAAATTTTTTTCCGTTTTCCGTCTCAATCTCTACCTTCCCGTTTCGGCATATGGGAAGATAAAGCTGGGAGATCTGGTAGTTCTGGGGATTATCAGGATAAAAATAATTCTTCCGGTCAAATTTACAATACTGGGTGATGGTACAGTTGGTGGCAAGCCCCACCGCCACGGCATATTCCAGCACCTGCTTATTTAATACCGGAAGGGAGCCGGGCATCCCTGTACAGACCGGACAGGTATGTGTGTTGGGTTCTCCGCCGAAAGCAGTGGAGCACCCACAGAAAATCTTGGTTTTGGTAGCCAGTTCCACATGGACTTCCAGTCCAATGACTGTTTCATACTGTTTTGCCATTACTGCCTGTCCTCCTTTCTGTCAAATCTACCCCTTATCTTTTCATAGGTGTAAGCCGTCTGTATCAGCTTCTTTTCCTGGAAGCAGTCCCCGATAAGCTGTAATCCAATGGGAAGCCCCTTGGAATCCACGCCGCAGGGCAAGCTTAATCCCGGCAGTCCTGCAAGGTTTACAGAAATCGTATAAATATCCCCCAAGTACATTTTGATCGGGTCGCTAAGGCTCTGTCCAAGTTTCGGTGCCGTAGTGGGCGCAACAGGGCCTAAAATCACATCATATTTTGCAAAGGCTTCGTCAAATGCTTTCTTGATCAGAGCCTTTACGCGCAGGGCTTTCAGATAGTAAGCATCGTAGTAGCCGGAGCTTAACACAAAGCTCCCCAGCATGATCCTGCGCTTCACCTCCGGGCCGAAGCCCTCGGAGCGGGACTTCTTGTACATATTGTGAAGCCCTTCATATTCACTGGTGCGGTAGCCGTATTTAATGCCGTCAAACCGCTCTAAATTAGAGCTTGCCTCCGCCGCCGCGATGGTATAATAGGCAGGGATCGCATATTCTACCAGACTTAAATCAAATTCTTCCACAAGGGCTCCTTTTTCTTCCAGCGCTTTTGCCGCCCCAAGGACAGCCCCTTTCACTTCCGGGTCAAGCCCTTCGCCAAGATAATCCTTGGGAATGCCGATCCGCATCCCTTTCACATCCTCCACAAGGGCGGAAGTAAAATCCGTATCGTCTTGTGCCACAGAGGTGGAGTCCTTCTGGTCGTGGGAAGCAATAACCTCCATAATTGCCGCACAGTCCGTCACATCCTTGCACAGGGGACCTATCTGGTCTAAAGAAGAACCGTAGGCAATCAGCCCGTACCGGGACACCCTGCCGTAAGTGGGCTTCATTCCCACTACCCCGCAGAAAGAAGCCGGCTGGCGGATGGAACCGCCTGTATCGGAGCCAAGAGCATAGAAACATTCCTTCGCCGCTACCGCCGCCGCACTTCCGCCGGAAGACCCTCCCGGCACATGCTCCGGGTTCCATGGATTCCTGGTCACTCCGAAAGCGGAGGTTTCCGTGGTAGAGCCCATGGCAAATTCGTCCATATTGGTCTTGCCTAAAATCACCGCCCCGGCCTTTTGCAGGTTCCGCACTGCTTCCGAGGAAAAAGTGGGCACGAAGTTACCCAGGATTTTTGATGAGCAGGTAGTCAGCATCCCCTCCGTGCACATATTGTCCTTGATGGCAACGGGCACTCCCGCAAGAGAGCCTGCCAGTTCCCCTGCGTCAATTTTCTTCTGCACTTCCTCCGCCTGCAATAGGGCGCTTTCCTTATCCACCGTTACATAACAGTTAAAAGTCTCCTCACTTTTTTCCATCTGTCCAAAGACAGCTTCCACCGCCTCCGGGGCCGTCACCTTTTTTTCTTTAATTGCTGCCGCCAGTTCCACGGCAGTCATGTCAAGTATATTCATCTGCCGCCCTCCTATTCAAATGTCCGCGGCACCACGAACATGCCGTTCTTTTCACCGGGGGCGTTTTTCAGAATTTCCTCCCGGATATCGCCGTTTGTCACTACATCTTCACGAAATACATTTTTAACAGGGAATACATGGGACATAGGTTCCACCTCCTGAGTGTCCAGCTCGCCCAGTTTGTCAATATAATCCAGCATACTGCCCATATCCTTCTTGGCCTGCTCCTTTTCCTCCCCGGAAAGTTCAAGCTTGGCAAGAATTCCTACGTATTCAATGGTTTCATCAGAAATGATATTAGCCATCTTTCTTTTCCTTTCTGCTTTAAAACGTTACAATTCTTTACTACCAATAATTTACTACTTTTATGGGCCGGTGTCCACTACTTTAATCCAATGCTTTTGATTATGCGCAGTTCTGCTTTTCCCTATTCTTTGCATATGGGCACTTATGGCAGGTGTTGGCTACGGCTATAAAAAGGACTAAGACAATCCTGCCGCTTTCAGGGTTTTTCTTAGTCCTCCATAATTATTTCACACAAGACACGTTTTAAGTACTTCTTCAAGGGCTTCCTTCTCCCCTTGCGCCGCCCGGATTTCCAGACTCCAGTCAAGATTACGGTACTTCTGGCACCGCTCATCCTTTTCGATAAATTCCTGCATTGCCTTAAGCATATCCATGCTCCACACAGAACTGTCAATCTGGGCAGTGGTGTAAATCCCTTTTTCCAGCATCACAAATCCGAAAATATCTTTTGCGTGGGTTTTTTCCGCGCTGTTAATGACCTCTGCCACAAGATGGCTGGGAATAAAAAGCACGCCGCTTTCGGTTCCCATCACTATATCCCCCGGCAGGCAGACTCCCTGGCCGATGCGGCAGGGTGCATTGTAGCTGGTCATGATGCACTCCCTTATGGGCGTGGGGTCTATGCCCCGGTAGTAAACCTGGGTGCCAATTTTCTTCATCTGCTCCACATCCCGGATACCGCCCCAGATGACCGCCCCGCCCTGCTTCGTCTGGGCTGCAATGGCCGTGGTAAGATTTCCGCCGATAAAGGTGCCGTTAAAAATCTTGTCATACATATCGGCAACCAGCACGTCTCCTTCCACCAGGTTATCCACCACCCACTGGTTGCACATGCCCTGCCAGTTATTCCTGTTTCCCGTTTCCTTTACCACAGCATACAGATCCGGCCTAGTGGGTACAAAGGTACAGGTTACGGCCCGTCCAATCAGCTTTTTATCGCTCTGAAGAATTTTCATGCTGCCCTCAAACTGGAAATGGTATCCTTTTACATAGAGCGGAAGCCAAATTTCTTCCAATGTCATAGCCCGCAGCTTTTCCAGATAAACATCTTCCACTCTGGGCCTTCCGTCTGCAAACCGCTCCCCCTGCCATTCCCGGGTCAATTCCATTATTTGTTCCTTATCATTCAGTATCACTGTTGTTTCTCCCTGTTTTCATTTTAACGTAAGGATAGCCCCCAAAGCGTGCTATCCGTTGTTGACAATAAGCTGGCCTGCAAAGCATGGCAGCGTTTGTTGCAATAAGCTGACCGTAAAGCGCGGCAGCCTTTGCTGTAATAAGATGTCCTGTTACAGGACGCCCGGCGGCGTCCAGTATGCTTCCGGCGCCGTCTCCCAGAGGGGCATCCCTAATCCGCCCGGATCATACACGATTCTGCCTGCCCGGATGGTCATGACACATTCCAGCCGTTTATTTCCATTCATTCTTGCATGACCGCTGTCAGCGTAACCAAAGTGCCCTTCCTCCACCCGGAGCACTGCCACATCACCAAAGGCGCCCGGGCGCAAATCCCCCAGTTCCTCGTGTCCTATTATCCGGGCCGGGCCTTTGGTAGTCCGGTAAATGACCTCCTCCAAAGGCATCCCCATGCTTAGATATTTGGACATCACATGCAGAAGATTAATCACCGGGCCTGCCACATTATCCAGATATAGATCCGTGGAAATCACATCCGGCAAGAATCCCTGCCTGTATGCAGGAATGGCGTTCCGAAACCAGAAACTTCCTGCCCCGTGTCCAAGATCAAACAGTATTCCCCGCTTAACAGCCTCAAATAAAAAGGAATTCACATTTCCCTCTTTATCAAGAATGGGGAACTGCTGGGCATATACATGGGTATGGATGTCACCGGGCCGCAGCCTTTCCATCAGAAGTTCCTGATAGGTTCTCTCCGGCAGATTAGGCTGGAAATCCGCCATTACCGGCTTCCCGCACAAATTTCCGGCTTCCACTGCCCTGTCCACAGATTCCCAGGGGGGATGTTCCCTGTCAAAGGACCTTCCTACCCAGTAATGGGCCGTCTTTATGCCCACCACAATATCCCCGAAGGTTTTTGCCATTGCCGCCGCAATCTCTGGATGAAACTCCCGGATATCCTGCTCCGAGTCCAGACTGACCATCCCGCCAGCGGCAATATTGATAAATGCAAGAATCCGCAGTCTGCTTTTGTCAATGATCTGTTCCTTGAACCGGATAAAGTCCCGGCTCCCGCAGGTTCCTGCATCCACCGCCGTGGTGACGCCGCTCTGGAACATATGGGACTGGGGGTGGATCGTTGGAAGGCCGTCTTTTTGAAACGGAAAGGAAGGGTATATGTGGCAGTGCATGTCAACAAGCCCCGGCGTCACATAGCATCCTTCTGCGGGAACAATTATGGTTTCACCGCTTCCGGCCAGGTTTTCTCCAATCTCTGCTATTTTTCCTTCCAGAATACGGACATCCCCTTTCTTTTTTATATTTCGGGAAGGATCAAGAATGGTCCCCCCCTTTAGCAATATCTCTTTTTCTTTATTTCTCATCCTGCCAGCTCCCTTTGTTCGATTAAATATCCCGCCCTGATGCCCCATCTGCTGGGCATCGGTTATGCCTGTTTGTCTTACCCGCCGTCCACAGGAATCACACACGCCGCACCATAAAGGGGAATGCTGTCCGCCTCCATAAGCTGCCCGTCCCTGTACAAAAAACTATTCACCCGGCCACTTCTTTCACAGGCCGCAAACAGTATGTTTTCTTCCGTCACATGAAGATATCTGGGCCAGTTTCCGCCGCAGTCCCACTCTCCCTGACAACCGTATCCGCCATCAGTCCCAAACACCCCTATGGTATTTTCTCCCCGGTTGGATACAAACACCTCTCCCCGGCTGTTGACACATGCCCCGCCGGGGTAGTTCCTATGGCTCTTTCTCTGTGTCACAGGCACTCTTTCTGCCGTCTCCCATGGAAAAATATCTGATTTCTGTTCCCAGAATCTGCTTTTGGTAAATAGAAGCGTTCCGTCCTGCTCATTTACGATCACCGCAACTTCCCTTTTCCGGTCAAAAAGTATCTGCCTTGGGCCGCTGCCCTTTTTTAGCAGGATTTCCCGCACCCTGCCATAGGGGATCCCATCCTTTAAGGAAAAAACATAGATTCTGTCACTGCCGCAGTCAGCGCCCAGAAGTGTATTTGAGTCCGGCACCGCCGTCCAGTGCATGTGGGATGTCACCCCCTTCAAATCCTTTCTTCCTTCATAGCAGTACAGAATATCCTTTAACTGCCCATCCAGCACATACAGATGGCCGCTTCCATAACAGCCAGCATACAATACCTGCTGCCCGGCCGACAAATGACAAAGCCCGGCCCCTGTAAATTCCATTCGTTTTATAGATATTATTTTATCTTTTTGCAGCCCATAAGCAGTAACAGCGGCATAGGAAGGGTGCTCCGAAACTGCATAAATCCTTTTTCCCATTGTGCAGAGGAAGGAAGGGGAATCTCCCTGCCTGTATGTGCTGACAATTTCCATTTTTCCGCTTCCCTCTGCCCAAAACAAAACCATGTCATCCTTCTGCCCATGACTGTAGCCGGAGGCCAGATAATACTGTCCCATAACCAATTCCGCCTTTCCATCCTGCTTATCCCAGAACATGTTTAAAATTCATCATCAGTTCCGTATGGCCGCTATCACTTCGATTTCCACCGGAATATTTCCATTAGGAAGATTCCGCGTCCCCATTACTGTTCTTGCATGGTACCCTCTCTCTTCCAGCACATCTGCAATGGTATCCGAAAATCCGTCCATCACTTTATCCACGTCGGTAAACCCCTCCCCGCAGTTCACAAGGCCGAAAGCTTTCACTATCCTTTCCACCCGGTCTAAAGAGCCCAGCGTGTCTTTTAATGCGCCCAGTATGATAATGGCGCACTCCCTTGCGGCGGCATATCCTTCTTCCGGTGTAAGTTCCTCTCCGATCCGCCCCCGGTACAGGGGTTTTCCTGTCACCTGATTTTCCGGGCCGTGGCCGGATACATAGAGCATATCGTCCACCTGCCTTAATAGGACAATTCCTCTCTTTTTCTTATAAACAGGCTCCCTTTCTGCCCCGTCTATTAAAATTCTGTTGATACTGTCCACCACACACTCCTCCTTTTGGTCTATTTCCTGATACGGACAATTGCTTCCACCGCTACGGGCATATTTCCCGGAAGGGCGTAAGCTCCCATGGCAGAGCGGGCATGTTGTCCCCGCTTTCCAAATATCTCCACCATCAAATCGGAAAAACCGTTCATGACTGCCGGCTGGTCTGAAAAATCTCCCGCGCTGTTTACCAGTCCCAGGACCTTCACGAAGTAATCTACCCTGTCCAGTTCTCCAATATGATCCTTGATTGTTGCCAGCATATTCAGCCCACAGAGTCTCGCCGCCTCATAAGCCGCTCCTGTGTCCAGCTCCGCTCCTGCCTTTCCTGTATAAACCGGATTTCCTTCCGTATCCACCGGGAGATGGGCCGAAAGATACAGCATATCGTCTTTCAGCACTGCATCCACAGCCCCCATCCCTTTCCTGCTGCGCACAGGCAGTCTGATTCCTAATTGTTCTATTCTCTTT
This sequence comes from Lachnospiraceae bacterium, assembly GCA_009911035.1. Taxonomy (GTDB): domain Bacteria; phylum Bacillota; class Clostridia; order Lachnospirales; family Lachnospiraceae; genus Suilimivivens. Next base: position 126,883 of record QXWO01000009.1, on the reverse strand, counting down.
CCAGTTTCACTCATTTCAACCTCTTTTCCGCGCTTTCTATAAGCGCAAATTATTTTACACTGGCGGCTCTCTATCCCTTCACTGCTCCGCTGGCCAGTCCCTCCACAAACTGTTTCTGCACCAGCATAAACGCCCCGGCGATGGGAATGGTGATCAGCATGGCCGCCGCCATGGTGTCTCCCCAGTCTACTTTAAAGAAGGAGGAAAACTCATTTAACGCAATGGGCACCGTAATGCTCTGGGGGCTTCTTGTGAGCACATTGGCAAGGGCAAATTCATTCCACGAAGAAATAAACGCATAGATTCCTGTAGCCGCAAGAGCGGGCCTAAGCAGCGGAAGCAGAATCCGCGTAAGGACCTGCATGGTGGAACAGCCGTCCACAATGGCTGCTTCCTCTATTTCTTTGGGGATCCCCTTGAAATATCCTTTCGCCATCCATGTCACAAGTGGAAGGCTTATCACAAGATGGGCCGCCGCCAGCCCGGTTTTAGTATCCACGATCCCCACCGCATTTTCCATATAGTACATGGGTATCATCAGCACCGTAAGGGGAAGCATCTGACTCACCAGCATAAATAAGGACAGCGCTTTATTTCCCCTGAATTTAAAACGGGCAAATGCATACCCCGCGCTTCCGCCCAGCAAAAGTGCTGCAAAAGACGTCATGATTCCCACCAGAAAACTGTTTTTAAAGGCATTTGGAATAGAGCTTCCAAACAGCACATCCTTATAATTGGCAAGGGTAGGCGTATTGGGAATCCACTTGGGCGGTCTGGCGAAAATCTCCGCTCCTGTTTTGACGGAAGTCGAAAATACCCAACCCACAGGCAGAAAGGTTATCACAAGGGCCAGTGCCAAAATCAGATAAATCATCCCCTTTATAAGCCTTTCCTTTAACTTTTTTCTGTTCATGCATCCTCCTCCTTTACCACAAATTTCACATACAGCACCGCAAAGAACATGGTAACTAACAACTGCATCACTGCGCTTGCCGATGCCGCATTTAAATTCAGCACTTTGAACTGATTGTACACAAGAAGGGACAGCGTGGTTGTATTCTGCCCTCCCGACGTCATGATCCAAATCAGGGAAAACTCATTGATTGCCCATACCAGCAGCATCAGGATACAGATAAAGCTGATATCTTTTAAAAGCGGAAGGGTGATGTAACAGGTTTTCTTGAACCATCCCGCCCCATCTAGTTCCGCGCTTTCATATAGATCCGCCGGAAGCTGCTGTAATCCCGCCGTCATCATCAACATCACATAAGGGGCACATGCCCACACCTGCACAATGATAAGGGAAATCATTGCAAACCGGGGGCTTGTCAGCCAGGGTACCGGTTCTTTGATAAGCCCAAAGCTCTCCAGAATATGATTTGCCATCCCTCCGTCTGTGGTCAGTAGCCATTTCCATGCAGTGGCCTTCACTACCCCGGGAATGATCCATGCGATGAAAATCGTGCTCCGCCAGAATCCTTTTCCTCTGATCCCTTTTCTGTGAATCAGCATGGCATAAACACAGCCTGCCAAAAAGGAGAACACCACTGTGCAGAGCGTCCATTTTACCGTATTTGACACTGTTTTTATAAACTGCGGGTTACGGAACAGCCGCATGTAATTGCGCAGTCCCGAAAAACTGCCTCCTGCGGACTGGTCGGTAAAGCTCATGGAAAAAATATAAATCAGCGGATACACAATCAGCAGCGCAGTCACGATAACTCCCGGAAGTATAAACGGAATCGCTCTTTTTTCATCTCTGGTCAAAATTTGTTTCTTCATGCTTTTATCCCCTTCCTGTCCTGCACATCAGGCGCTGTCATCTTTGCAGACCGATTATGGATGAAAAGCAGTATGCCGGGTGCCTCCCGGCACACTGCTCTCATAATCTGTCTATGCACACTGCCGTAATAAAGCAGAGTCCGGACCTCATTTTCAATATGCCAGTAACGCGTCAATATCAGCAGTCATCCCCTGGCAGGCTTCCTCTACCGTCATGCTTCCCGACACAGCGTTCTGCAGATACTGGTAAATAACAGGCTCCATTTCTGCCCAGTTTTCGTACGTAGGCTCTGCCTTTGAGTTGTTAAGCTGTTCTGTAAAGGGCTTTAGCGCTTCCTCCGAAAACTGATCATATGCAATGGCTGTTTTACTGGCAGGGAAAGAGTCCGTAAGACGGGCCTGGTTTTCAGGGGTGGTGATGTATGCAAGAAACCTGGCTGCCGCCTCTTTGTTTTCACTGTTCTTCGCCATGGATACGCACCAGCCGTTCGCCGTGGTACATCCCATTTTGCCGTCTCCCGGTATCACTGCAGTCTTAAAATTAAGCTCCGGGTATTCTGTCCTTAAAGGCTCTACATCAAAAGGCCCTGTAAAATTAAAGGCAATCTGCCCTGACGCAAACATTTCCCGCATTTTTGTATTGTCGATTTCCGCACTGCCGGGGGAGGCATAGCCTTCACTTATGGAAGTCACAATATTGCCAAGAGCTTTCTTAGCCGCCTCACTGTCAAGCGTACATTTCGTCCCATCTTCGTTTAAAATGTCCCCGCCATAGGTATATAACTGCTGTACCAGTCTTGTTACCGCATTGGCCTGGTTCCCCAGCGGCCATGCAAAACCGTAAACGCCATCCCCGGAAAGCTTTTTGCTCATTTCCACCATTGCATCCCAGTCTGTAGGGAAGGAATCATAACCTGCCGATTTCAGCATATCTTCATTATAATAAATACCTGACCCGTCGTAGCGGAAAGGAATCCCGTAAACTTCCCCGTCCATGGACGTGATGGCAAGGGCCGGCTCCAGAAGGTCGTCAAAGTCTATGCCTGCCGCTTTCCCCTGTTCTGTCAAAGGCTCCAGCAAATCCTTTTTGGCAAAGGGCTCCACGTCTGTAAGCAGAATGGTAAATAAATCCGGCGCATTCTTTGCGCTGGCTGCCGTTGTGATCTTGCTCTTATAAGTATCCCAGTCTGTGATAACAAGTTCCACTTTGATATCCGGGTTTTCCTGCTCAAATTCTGCGGCCATCTCGCGGCTCTCCGGCTCGTCCCAGTTAGGCGTCCACCACTGGATCGTCACCTGTCCGGCGTTGCTTTGACTGGCATCCATGCTCTGGGTACTGCCCTGTTCCTGGCCCGTGTCCTGACCGGACGCTTTGCCGCCGCATCCCCCAAGCATCCCTGCCGCCATGACTACTGTCATAACCACTGCTGTAATCTTCTTTTTCGTCATTGTCAACCTTTTCATGCTCTTTCCTCCTATTCCAGTTCCGCATTCGTCCAGACATGTACCATCAACCGTCAGAGAAAATCCTGTCTGCATTCAGCCAGGCTTTTCTCTGGGCACCTGTCTCGACTCATGCTGTTTCCTGTTCCGCATCTGTCCTATTGCAAATACTCTTTTATCAATACTGTCAACTGCATCAGGCACCGTGGGACGTGATACGCACCTTTTAGTTCAGATCCCTTGTCATCCCACTTTAATGTGCCGTCTCTTTTCAAAATACTGTACCATTCCCCGTATTTTTTATCCCTGAAATACGTCTGCACATAATCGTACATTTTCAGAAAATAATCGTAATGCCTCTCGTTTTCATTGTACAGGGCGCTCATGGCAAGGGCGTAAAGGCATTCTGCCTGTACCCACCAGATCTTATCATCCCATGCAGCTAAAACATCTGCATAAGTGTTTGTTTTGAAACGTTCCTCCAAAGCGCCGTCCAAATCCACATGCTGGTAAAATCCGCCGTATTCCTCATCGTAACAGCGCTCTATTACCCAGTCCAGCACCTGCATGGCACGCTTTCCATATTCAGTATTCCCACATTTTTTTCCTGCTTTCATGGAAAACCACATGGCTTCCATGGTATGTCCCGGATCAATTAACCTCCCTTCTCCTTCCGGTTTCGGCTTCCCGTCTGTACCAATATATTCAAAAGGCGCCTCATAGGCATCGCTGGCAAATTCATACAGGGACTTTTCCACACAGTTTTTCAAAATATCCCCGTACCGTCTGCCGAATAACTCACGACTTTCAAGGGCCACTAAAAGCGTCATAAAATTAACTGCATGTTTCTGGAATCCCAAAGGTATGCCTTCGGCTGCAAGGACACCGGGGTCGTTTACATTCCTAAACAGTATATCGCTTAACTGGCCTGCAAGCTCTTTGTCCCTCTGCCCTTCCTGCCTGGGACATGCCTTCACATATTCGTAAAGTCCCTTCACAGCAAAATGGTCTGTAAAAATAGACACAGGCCCGTTTAAAACCCTGCCGTCCCGGCTCATCATCTGCTGAAAGCGTCCCCTTCCGGCATAAAAGCTGCCGTTCATGAATGTTCTTCCTGCCCGGGCAATCTCCAGCCACTGCTGCCTTTTTTCCATCGTGTTGTATAGGGCGGCAAAGGTATACATGGTGCGTCCCACAAACCATCCCGGTTTTCTTACGTCAATCAGATCTCCCTGTCGGTCAAAGCAGTTTAGATAGCCCGGATATTCCCTGTCTACCACCCGCTTTTCCCAAAAGGGGACCACTTCAAATAAAAGTTCTTCCCTAACCTTCTTAAGAATGCGCCTTAGTTCTTTTTCATGTTTTACATAAAATTCTGATTTTCCTTCCATAATCACTGGCACCTTTCCCCGGCCGCTTTTGTGCAAACGTTTACATTTTGTGGTAAAAATCAACCGGCTCCTTCCATCACTTCTTTCAGATTCTTTCCCACCACATCCGCTTCTTCCCTTGTCAGATTTAAGGGGCTGACGTAAAGGGCATGTCTGCCTTTGTCATAACCGATATAAATCCCTCTCTCATACATTTTCTTCACGATCCTATCCCCGTCGGCTCCTTCTTTCAGCCGAAGAAACAGTCTGGGATAGGTCTGTCCCACCGGCCCTCTGTTTATGATCTCCGTATCTGCCACGAATCCGGCTCCGTCCATGTAAGCTGCCACCATCTCATTTTTCTCCATAAGCTCTAAATATATCCGGTCATGATCCGCCTCCAGATAGTTTTTCACTGCCACATATAATCCTGCCATGCTTTCCCTCGATGTCTTGCAAAAACGGCATATTCCATGGGCCGGCGCGCCAAACCGCAGGCAGTCTTCTATCAGTTCCTTCCGCCCTACGATCAGCCCGCTGTCCTGAGGACCGCAGAGAGTCTTGCCGCCGCTGAAAATAACTAAATCTGCCCCTTCCTTTGTAAACCTCCAGAGATTTTCCGCCGGAGGAAGCTGGGCCGCCGCATCCACAACAACAGGAACATTATGTCTGTGGGCAATCTCAATGGTCTTTGCCAGTTCCATGGATCCCCGCTCATAAAGGGAGGACACAAAATAAAATACTGCTGCGGTTTTCTCATTAATACTGCCCTCCAGTTCATATTCCGGCGTTTCGTCCGCATCTCCGATTTCCACCTTTACCGCTCCGCCTGCCCAGAGTGCCGCATCGTAGGCATTCCGCTGTGCCCGCATTACGATAATTTCGTTTTTCATGCCTTCCGTACAGGGAAGCCTTGTATATTTGTACCTGCTGCCCTCCGCCATACACACACAGGCTGCCAGCAGGAGCCCGCCTGCCGCGCCATTGGTAATATATGCACCCTCATTGCCCGTCATCCGGGCCAGTTCCTTTCCCAGATTCCTTTGAAGCTGCTCCATATCCACAAAGCTGCGGGAAATTTCCCTCATAGCTTCCAGTGTATTTTCAGCCATACGGCTGCCGCCGTATACCGTATAGGTATCATGTGCGTTGATAAAGGGCGTAATGCCGCATTCTTTTAAAATATCCATTTTTCCTGTCCCTTTCAATGGGCCCTGATACTTGCCCCGCCGTCCACCATGATTGTCTGCCCCGTGATATAGGAAGACATATCGCTTGCCAGAAAAAGCGCTGCGTTTGCTATGTCCTCCATTTTCCCCGGTGAAAGGGGCTGCATGTTCCGGAGCATTTCCATAAACTGTTCCCTTTCTTCTCCCTCCGGGTAGGTATGGATTTCATCCAGCATATTATCACTCATGATCAGTCCCGGCGAAATATTGTTTACCCGGATCCCATCTCCCGCATAGTCCAGCGCCATAGCCCTTGCCGTGGCATTGACTGCCCCTTTTGTACCGGCATAAATTCCAAACCCAGGCATGGTCATGGTACCGTGTATGGAAGATATATTAATGATATTGCCCCATTTCCTTTCCATCATACCGGGCAGCAGTTCCTTTGCGCAGAGCAGACCGCATTTATAATTGGTATCTATCATGGTTTCCAGCCATTCTTCGTCACATGCATGGATGGGTCCGTGACGGTTGATTCCCACTGTGTTGACAAGAATATCTATCCCGCCGAAATCCCTGATAAGCTGTCTGCATACCGCTTTTACTTCCTCCAAATCAGAGAGATCCAGCCCATATCCCTTTGAATCAGGGGAAAATTCCTTAAGCTGTGCTTCGGTTTCCCGCAGTTTTGGCAGATTCCTGCCTCCCACCGCTGCCACCGCCCCATGTTTTGCAAAAAGCAGGGCAATTTCCTTCCCTATTCCTCTCGCCCCTGTGGTGATAAAGGCCCTCTTTCCTGTAAGCATTCTTCCGTAATCCATAGCTGTCCTCATTTTCCTACAAATTTTCAAGTTCCTCCGGCTGCGCTCTCCGGCACAGCCCTACCGACTCCTTCTCCACAATTTCCGTCTGATAGGTGATCCTCACCGGCTCCATTTCCCCACTGCTGTTGAGCCGTTCGCTTAAGATCCGCACACTGTCCATGCCGATATTGTACAAAGGCTGGCTGACGGAAGTAATTTCCGGCCCCCGGTAATGATCCGGCAGAATCGTCTGGTTATCAAAACCCATCACCGAAATATCCTCCGGGATACGCATCCCCCTGTCAAGAGCCGCCCGGATGGCAAAGCTTGCAATGGCATCATCGGAACAAAATACCGCTGTAGGCGGCTGTTCCAAATCAAGCAGTGCATTCATACACGCATAACCGCTTCTATAATCCGTGGAGGTGCACTGGACATACTGCTCCTTCACTTGAATCCCCGCCTTTTTCATGGCATCCACGTACCCGTCAAGCCTCTCTTTCGTCACCTTCTTGTTAGGATTGCCACATATATGCGCAATATCCCTGTGCCCCTTTCCAATCAGATATTTAACCGCCTGCCTGGCTCCGCCCAGATTGTCGATCAAAAGCTTATTACAGTCGAGAAACGGCACATCATCCTCGATCATTACATAATCGATATTCCGTATCTCCTTCAAATAGTTGATGACACTTTCATCACTTAAATAAGAGCCATATAAAATCACCGCATCCACCACGCCATTGGTCAGATATTTCACATATTTTTCCTTGCTGGCCACGTCCCCGCCCAAAACGCTGCAAAACATTACCGCATACTTCGTCTGCTGGGCTGACATCTCGAATCCCTTGATCAAATCGTGAAAAAAAGGGTCATGGAGATTGTTGACGATGATTCCGATGCAATTAGTCTTCTGCTTCACCAGCGCCCTTGCGGCATGATTGGGACTGTATCCCAAAGCATCAATGGCGTCTAAAACCTTCTGCCGTACCTCCGGTTTCACCTTATTAATATTGTTGACCACCCTGGACACTGTTGCAGAAGATACATTTGCTTCCCGCGCAACATCAAGAATACTGACTCCTTTTTGATTTTTCATCTTCACCATCCCCCGTGCATTTCATGCAAACGTTTACATTTTATGTCCGAAAAAATATGCAAGTTTTATGTTGTAAACGTTTGCATGTTTATATATTACAGCACTATGTTCAATTTGTCAAGTACTATCTCAAAAAAACACTGATGCATTTTAACGATAATGCTAATTGCAATAAACGCTGCCACGCTCTGCGAGCCAGCTTATTGTAACAAAAGCCGCTGCCCGGCCTGCTGCCCGCAGGTATCATGAACATGACTAAGCCCGGTCCGCCCTAAGGGTTTACGCTTAGTCCCATATAATCCTGTCTTATTACAATAAGCTGTCTCGCGGAGCGTGGCAGCGTTTGTTCCGCACAGCCGGCCATTTTACATCTGGTTCCTATATTCATTGGCTGATATCCCGACCGTCTTTTTAAACACTCTTGAAAAATGCGCCACATCTAAAAATCCCACTTCATCCGCAATATCTCCGATACGCAGGGCCGGGTCTTTGAGCAGTTCTTTTGCCTGACTAATCCGCACACCGTTTAAGATCTCCGAAAAGTTCTGTCCAAGATATCGGTTCATCAGTTTGCTCAAATGCCACTGGCTCACATAGACCTGATCTGCCACATCGGAAAGCTTAAGCTTGTCCTTGTAATGTTCTTCTATGTAGCTTACGGCATTTTTTACAATATAACTGCTGGCCGCACTCTCCGGCAGATTTTCTTCCATTTCGGACAATTTCTCCCCAAGGACACGTCCCGGCGCACTTCCCATATCTTCCGCATATCCCTCACATGCCTGCCCGGTCCCTTCTGGATATGTCTCTTTCTGCCTGTACCCCTGGCCGTGCTCCTGTCCATGCTCCGGCGCATACTGCTGTTCGTATTTCCAGCCGGACTCTTCCAGCTTTTTAGTCATTGCCCGGAGGGCCTCCTCAATTTCATCCATTTTGGAGGGTTTGAGCAGGAACCTGGACACTCCCAGCCTGATTGCCTTCTGGGCATAGTCAAAATCCCTGTATCCTGTAAGAATGGCAATCTGTGTACCCGGGAATTCAGACTTCATTGCCGCTATCATAGTCAGGCCATCCATACAGGGCATCCTGATATCTGAAAATACAATATGCGGTTTTACTTTCCGGATCAGTTTAAGCCCATCTTCGCCGCTGCCCGCCGTACCTGCTACCAAGCAGTGAAAAGCATCCCAGTTTACACCCCTGCTTAAGCCTTCAACGATAATCGGTTCATCATCAATAATTACCACTTTGTACATAAATTTCACCCAAGAACTGTTATTGCTATTCAACCTTTGACTGCGCCTGCTGTCATGCCTTTAATTATATACTTCTGCAGAAAAATGTATACAATCACAACAGGTACTACCACCAGTGTGACCGCTGCTGCCATCAGACCGTAATTGGTGCCTTCCTGTGATGTCAGACGGTTTAAAAGCACCGTGATCCCGTACATTTTCTGTGTTCTTAAATAGAACATCTGGGTAAACAGATCATTGTAGCTCCAAAGGAAGGAGAAAATCGCCACTGTTGCAAAGGAAGGTTTGGTCAGAGGCACTACCACTTTACAGAAAATCTGGAAAGCATTGCATCCTTCCATAAAAGCCGCCTCCTCCAACTCCACCGGAAGTCCTTTGATGAAGCCTGTCAGGACCACAATTGCAAAAGAAAGATTCCCGGCCACCTGGGGGAGAATTACAGACAGCATGGTGAGCCCCCAGCTTCCGGTGTTGGCAATGCCCCATTTTGTCTGCATACTGCATACCGGAATGACCGTTGCAAACACAGGAAACATCATACCCGCTATGACCAGAGACTGCAAAGCGCCTTTGAGCTTAAAACTGTAGCGGACAAGGGCAAAGGAAGCCATTCCCGCAAGAATGAGAACCGTGACTGCCACCACCGTAGAGATAAAAATACTGTTTTTATATGCACCTAAAATGTTCATACTGCCAAAAGCTTTCCTATAGTTGGCCATTGTGAACATCTCCCCCAAGGGCAGGGAAAAGGAATCTCCCAGAATCTTGTCTTTTCCCTTAAAGGAATTCTGTATCACCCAGATAATGGGGTAAATGGTCGTCAGGGACCAGATAATAAGCAGGATATATATGATAACGGAGGACAAACTAAATTTTTTATTTTTCATCTGCCACGCCTCCTTCTAATAATCTTTTTCTTTGAAAACAATATTTACCACTTTTGATGTGATGACGCCAAGCAGTACCAGCATGATTGCCAGCGTTGCGCCATAGTCCACATTTTTAGCTTCCATTGTCTGATAATACATGTATGTGCCTGTCAGGAACGTTGACTTAAGAGGCATCCCCTTGGGGAACATGGTCCAGGGGAGATCGAATACCTTAAGAGCCCCTGTCACCGCCAGTACCACGCAGGTGCAGATCACATTATGTAAAAGAGGCAGGGAAATGTATCTGACTCTCTGGAACCTTGTAGCGCCGTCAATGGAGGCGGACTCGTACAATTCTTCGGAAATATTATTCAGTCCTGTGATCAATATTACAAAGTAGAATCCTACATACTGCCACATAACCGGAAGCATCATGGTAAACAGCGCATGGGCCTCATCCTTCCAGTCCGTAAGTCCTGTCTTTCCAAGTGTCTCCAGAAACTGGTTGAGCATACCCTTATCATAAAGGAAGATCAGGTTAAACAAAAGCCCTAAGGCCGTTGCTGATATTACAATGGGGAAAAAATAAACGGTCCGGAAAAACTTTGCCCCTGCATGGATATTGTCCACCAGAAGCGCCAGGACCAGCGCGATCCCCACCTGCCCCACAATCGTCACCAGCATCATAACCAGTGTATTTTTAATGGATGTCCAGACATTCGGATCCTGTACCAGCTCCACATAATTTGTATACCAGGGGTCATTCCATGTGGCTGTGATCTGTCCCAAGTTTTTTATATGCTGAAAGCTGTTTATTATATTTCGAAAAAACGGATAGTACAGATAGACAACCATAAACAGAAATGCGGGAAGCAGGAAAACAAACAATGGTTTTTTATTCTTATAAATGCTTGCGCCCATAATCGTCACCCTTCTTTAACAACAGGGCCGGAAACATAAGCCTCCGGCCCGCCTTTTCCTATTTTAATTCATCAGTACATTCATGTCCCGGATTCTTACTTTTGCATATCTGTGAATCCGACGGCTGTACTGCTCCATTACTGTGCAATTACTGTGCATGGTACGCTTCAAGTCCTTCTGCCACTGCGTCTGCTGCTGACACTTTTCCGGTCACGATTTCAGGCATGCCGTCAAAGGTGGAAACCCGGCAGTCGCCCTGGAAAATATCCTGTACTGCTCCTGTTAAGGAAGTAACGCCTGACATCATTGCCATTGCTTTTACTTGTAAAGGATTGAAAACAGATTCGTCTACTTCCGGCGCATTCTTAAGTGCAGATGCCGTGTGCTGTGAAAATACAGGAACGATTTCATCGGATGTCATGTATGTAACAAAGTCAACTGCCGCCGCTTTCTTGTCAGGATCTTCCCACGCTTTTGCAGTGATATAGTATCCCATGGAAAGGCCGCCGATCAAGTCTGTTGCCTTTCTGTCGCCCGCTCCGGGAATATAGGTAACGTCAAATTTGGCAAGTTTCTCTGTATCCAGTGTGGAAGCGTCTTCCGGGTCGGACTGACATGCATTCACAATGCCGCCTACCTTCCAGGAACCGTCAATCAGAAACGCTGCTTTGCCTTCCGTAAACATTGCAAAAGTCTCGTCGTCTGTTGCTGACAAAGTGTTTTCCGGGAAAAATCCTGCTTCATACAGTTCTTTGATGTCTTCCATACCTGCTACCCATGCTGCCCCCTGATCGCTGTCCACTGCTTCGGGGATGTTCAGGTGTTTTTCAGGGCCCGTATGGTTAAAGATTGCAAACTCCCACCAATAATGAGGGATATTACCAAGCGCACATGCGATAGGCGCATAGCCTGCATCTTTGATTTTCTGGCAGTCTTCTTTAAACTGGTCCCATGTATAATCTGTACCGGGAACTGCCACGCCTGCCGCCTCTAAGATTTCCGTGTTGACAAACATTGCTTCCCAGAATCCGTTTACAGGCACGGCATATTTCTTTCCGTCCACCAGTGAATCGGTAATCAGATCATCATTCATGTTCCCTGCATAGTCGGAATATTCCGCCCGGATATCGTCAATGGAAACTACCTTTCCTGCCTCGATAAAGCTGTTGGCATCGGCTCCATTAAAGAAGAACAGTACATCCGGCTCCGAGCCTGTCTCAAAGTCTGTGATGACTCTTGTCTTAAAAGTCTCGTCTGAGGTTGCCGATGCGTCGGCTACTGTGTTGCCCGTCTTTTCGCACCATGCGTCTACCGCGCTCTTAAAGTTCTGGGCATTGGTGTCCTCACCTGCAAAGGTGGTAGTGACATTTAATTCCACCGTTTTAGCTTTATCCTGCTCTGGCGCCGTTTCCCCTGATTCTGTTTTTGCTGCCGGTTCGCTGGCGGAACCTGTGTCTTTACTGCCGCATGCCGCTAAAGAAAATACCATGGCAGATGCCAAAATAAGTGATAAAATTCGTCTCTTCATTCTTTATTCCTCCCTGGATTTTATTTTAAGTGTGTGTTTCATCTGAACTAATCATATAATATCCAGGCCCAAAGGTTAATGATTAGACTTGTGATTATTTGTCTTTTATTGCTCACCTGTATTGTCTATTTTGATCATTATTGTACTTACCGTATGCATTTCATTGTTACTTTTGATGGTAAGACCGCACTCCGGTCCATAAATGATCTTCAGCCTTTTATTAACATTGCGGATACCAAGGCTTAAAGACGTTGTTTCTGTTGTGCTCTCTGTATAGAGAAGACTGTCTATCCTTTTCTTGGTCTCCTTAGTCAGCACCCCGTTGTCGGTCACTTCTATAAAAAGCATTCCTTCCTCTTGGCGGATCGTTATCTTTACCTTTCCTTTCTTCCTGATATCCATGCCGTGTTCCACTGCATTTTCAATGATCGGCTGGATAATCAGCCTGGGGACTTTGATGTGCAGGAGACTTTCGTCTATCTTCTTTTCCACCTGAAAATTATCCCCGTACCGCTGGGCAATGATATAAAGATAAGACTCCACATAGCTTAATTCCTCCGCCAGCGGGATCAACTGTTCCTTTTTCCTGTTCATGGTGGCCTCCAGCATGGTGGACAGGGCACCTATCATATTGCTGACCTTGTAATTGCCCGTCAGCCTGGATTCCCAGTTGATGATCTCCAGGGTATTATTTAAAAAGTGGGGATTGATCTGGGACTGGAGTGCCATAATGCTGGCATCCCGCAGGGCCAGTTCCTCAAGATAGTTCTTTTCAAACTGGTATTTCAGAGTGCTGGACATGCTGTTAAAGGCATTTCCCAAATCGTAAAATTCCTCGTCCCGGTCTCCTACGTCAGTCTGATAGCCGTAATTTTCCTTTTCAATCTCCTTATAAGCCTGCCGCAGAACCTTTATGGGCATATTCACCCGCTTATGGAAAAACCAGAAGATGACCATGATAAGGGGGATCATGAAAACTAACAGCAGATAAAACACATACTTGATGGTGGCCATCTCATTGATGATTGCAGATGAGTCTAACAGCACAATATAAGAAAAACAGTGACGGCTGTTCTCCACCTTTTTGTATACATAAGCTTCCGAAACATTTCTCTCGTAATAGCTGTGCTCCATGATCCGCTGGGGAAAATCCCCTGCGCAAGGGTCTGAATCATACAGGTTCAGCATGGATATGCCGTCCACAAATACATCCCCGGCCTTATAAGCCCATATTCCGTCAAGCCCCTCCAGGATTTTTTCCATATTCAGTTCCATGACAATCACCGCGTAAGCATGGAACTTACTGTCCATGATATTTCTGACCAGATAGACCCGTCCTCCTATATTCATAAAAGCAATGTCCGTGTCCAGCTCCGGCGCCTTCGCCTGCACAGACTCTATGGCATTTTGTTCATAAGCTTTTACTGCCGCATAAGTAACCATATTATTATTGCTGTAACAATAATACATCTTCTCCGGCTGGCTGGTGAAGTAAAGAGCTGTCATATTTATACAGGAGTTATAGCGGTACTGCTGGGACATGAAGATCTCCACCTCCTGTTTCAGCTTTCCTTCATCCCTGCTTTCCAGATAACTGTTGTAACTGCTCCTGACCACAGGCAGATAAGAAGAAAGCTTGGATGCCACAATCACATCATTGATGCGCATCTGGCAAATCTCCACCACCCTGTCTGCAGAAGCCACAATGGTTTTCTCCAACTGGCGGTTGATCTGGTTTTCCACAATACAAAAGATGATCACTGACAGGATCACCAGCGGCATAAACCAGCCCACCGCCAGTATTGTGATCATACTCCATTTTAACTGCCGTCTCTTTTTCATCCTTCTGCCTCCTGTCTGCTCCTTGTGCTGTTCGGATCCAAATGCTTCTTTGGACAGCTTCTGACAAACGCTGCCGCCCTTCCCGGGACAGTTTATTGTAAGTATAACAGGCAGGAATCACCTTACGCAATTCCTGCCTGTCAGTTACACCTGCATCTGTCCCTGTGGCTTAAATCTGCTGCGGCAGACAGGCTTCGCCAAAACTGCCGTATCAAACCTGCCACGGTAAGTCTGCTGTGTTAAAACTGCCTATGGGCTTTGTTCTCCTGCAGGCTGACTGCCTACTTAAGTCCCAGAAAGTCTTCATATATCCCACATACCCTGACCGCTTCATCCTTTGCAGGCATCTCACAAAAGATTCTAAGAAGCGGTTCCGTACCTGAGAATCTGGCAGTCACCCAGCCGCCGTTCTCAAAATATACTTTACTGCCGTCTAAATAAGACACATCTGCAATTGCAAAAGGCAGACAGGGCAGTTTCTTTTCCTCCAGCAATATTTTATGTATACTGTTCTTTTTTTCCTGATTAAATTTGTAGTCCCTCTCTTCCATGAATATGGAACCGCATTCTTTTTCAATATCTTTTACGATCTCCGACAGTTTTTTCCCTGTAACGGCAATCATCTCCACTAAAAGGGCCGCCGCATAAATGCCGTCTTTGCCTTTGATGTGTCCGCGGACCGTAAGGCCGCCGGAAGATTCCCCGCCGATCACGGCGTTTGTGGCATACATTCTGGCGGAAATGTGCTTGAATCCCACCGGGACCTCATAGCATTTCTCACCGAATCTCTCCGCCACCTTATCCAGCATATGGGTCGTGCAGATATTGCGCACCACCGGGCCTGTCCAGCCTTTATACTTGACCAGATAATAGTAAAGCAGCACAAGGATATCGTTTGGATGGAGGAACCTTCCTGTATCATCAATCACGCCGATTCTGTCAGCGTCGCCGTCGGTGGCAATGCCAATGTCACATTTTTTGTCAAGCACATAATTCTGTAAGGTCCGAAGAGTCATGGCGGTAGGCGCAGGCAGCTTTCCCCCAAACAGGGTGTCGTGTCTTTCATGAATCGTCTCTACATCGCATCTTGCGGTAAGCAGAATCGTCTTTAAGGAAGTCTCGCTGACCCCGTACATGGGGTCTAAGGCCACTTTGAGCCCTGCTTCCCGGATCTTATCCATATCCACCGCCGCAATAATATTGTCCAGGTATTCATTGAGGGGATAGATCTCCCGAATCAGCCCCCGTGCCAGGGCTTCCTCATATTCCAGCTCCTCCGGCGGAATGTCTGTCAGGTCCTCTATATAATTTTCAATCTCCGCAGTCTGGGTTTCATCCGCATCCCGACCTCCTGCCGTAAATACCTTGATACCGTTGTAAATGGCCGGATTGTGGCTTGCCGTGATCATCATGCCGTAAGGGAATTCATGTTTCATCACATAAAACATGATAAGGGGCGTAGGCGCCGATTTATTCACCAGATAAGCGGTGATCCCTTCTTTCGCAAAAACCTGCCCTGCCCACTGCATGGCCTCCTTAGAGAGAAACCGCCTGTCATAGCCAAGCACAATTCCTTTCCCGGCCACCCCTTCCACATGCATCTTATCCGCAATGGCCCTTGCCAGAATCTGTATATTTTCCTTCGTAAACCCGTCCCCAATCACGGCCCTCCAGCCGCCTGTACCAAATTTGATCATCTTTTACCCTCTCTTTTCTTATTTTTATAATCTGATCCCTACCCCATACTTAACCCATTATGATTTTCACCTGATGCTCCGAACCTTTTTCCATCACAGGAATCTTCTCCACTTTTCCACCGTCCAGCCAGATTTCTTTCACGCCATTGGAAACTTTACCGGGATTTTCCACCTGTATATGAAAGGTGGCCCCTCTCCATACCCTGTCTGCCTTAAAGCCTTCCCACCCGGCAGGAATACAGGGGTTGATCTCCAGGCAGTCGAACTGTGGTCTGATGCCCAGAATATAGCGGGTGGCGCTGAAATATGCCCAGCCTCCTGTCCCGGTCATAAACGGATGTCTTGCCCTCCCAAATGCGGTGTGGTCTTTTCCCATGACAAACTGGCAGTAGGAATAGGGCTCCGCTTCCCGGATCTCAATTTTGTCGTTCTGGTAATAAGGGCAGAGCGCATTGTAATATTCCATGGCCCTGTCTCCCCTGCCCAGCACGCACTCCGCCGCCCAGGCCCAGGGATTGGGGTGAGAGAAAATCGCTCCATTTTCCTTCACTCCCGGATATACCCTTGTAACAAATCCGATATCGTCATCCGGCACGGTGTACGAAGGAGCGTTCAGCATGATTCCATAGGGCGTAAAGAGATACTCCCTTACGCTGTCCATGGCCTGTAGTCCTTTTTCTTTTCCGGCGGCCCCGGACAAAACTGCCCATGCATTGGACTCCAAATGAACCCTGCCCTCCTGATCCTGCATGGTCCCGATTTTCCGGCCCTTGCTGGTAATCCCTCTGATAAACCATTTCTCATCCCAGAGCTGTGTATCGCAGACCTTGCGCACTTTTTCTGCCATGGCTGTATATTTTTCCACGTCTTCCTGTCTGCCTAAATACGCCGCTGTCTGTAAAAAATTTCCCAATGCCCAATAGTGGAGAAAAGAAACCATGGCGCTCTCGCCGCCCCCCAGATTAAGACAGTCATTCCAGTCCGCACGTAAGCCTTTGCAGACCCCCGTGGCGCCTACCTGCTCATTGGAAAAATCCAGAATTCTGATCATGTGCTCATAGACCGTTCCCTCTCCTCCGTCTGCATAGGTAAGAATCTGGTCTAAAAATTCCGTCTCCCCGGTCTCCTTTACATACTCCGTGATGGCCGAAACCAGCCACAGGGCATCGTCGGAACAGGCATCCTTTAACCCGTGCACCATGTTGCTTTTATCAAACTCCGGTATTACCGTAGGGGATTTAAAGGGCTTTACCTGTGCGTCCGGCTCAAACCATTCGGGCTGGAACAGATGCAGGCCGTAGCCCTGGGACACCAGTCCCCGCAAAAGCTCCACGATTCTCTGCTTACACTTTTGGGGATTGGAGTGAGGCACCGTCATGGCATCCTGAGCTGTATCCCGGTAGCCAAGGCCGGTGCGGCCTCCCACTTCTATGAAAGAGGCAAATCGTGAAAACATCACGTTAATCTCAGCCTGATAGAGTGTCCACGTATTGATCAGCGTATTCATCCCCTGATTAGGTGTGGAAATCTGCAGCTTTTCTATTTTGCTGTTCCAGAAACTGCGGAGCCTCTCATGGGCAGCATCCACTGCCCCAAAGTCACAATACTTTTCCCTTGCCCTCCGGCCTGCCTCCCGGTTCCCTTCCCCAAGGATAAAGATGATCCGCTTTTCCTGCCCCGGTTCAAGGACGATATCCTTCTGCAAAGCGCCGCAGTGATTATTTCCTTTTTCAAAAGAACCGCTGCACTTTCCTCCGATGACAGCCTGGGGATCGTCCTCTGTGTGGTAAAGCCCTAAAAATTTGTCCCGCAGACAGTCAAACCCGTCGGGGTCTTCGCTCATGGTAAAATACTGATACCCGAATTCCTCATAAAACAAATCATGCTCGATAATCCCGTCCTTATAGCTGCTGCCCGCACAATACAGACTCATCTGAAAGTTCTGGTTATCGATCATGATATGATGGAAAGAAAACTCACAGTAGGAAAAGACCTGGAGCTTCCTGCCCTCTGTCCCCTCATTTTTGATCTTAACATCCCACAATTCCAGCGAATCCCCAATCGGCACGCATAAAGTCTGGCTTGCCTTAATGTCGCTGTATTCACATTCATATACCGTATAGGAAAGCCCGTGGCGGCAGGTATACTTTGCCTCATCTAAGGGCTTCCCCACAGGCTGCCATGAAATACTCCAGTAATCCCCGCTTTCACCGTCCCTCAAATACACATAGTGGCCGGGCCTGTCCATGGGAACGCTATTCCCCCTGAACCGGGTGATCCGGTGGTACTCCGGTGTCTTGTAGAACATATATCCCCCTGCCGTGTGATTTACCACCACACAGGTATCTTCCACCCCAAGATAATTCGTCCATGACGCAGGCAGGTCCACCCTGTCAATCACATATTCCCTGCACGCATCATCAAAATGTCCATATTGCATGTCAGATCATCCCTCCTCTTTTCTTTTCCCTGCCCAAAATCCGGCTCCGGGCAGTCTCCCACCACTTCTGCGGCATAGTTTTATACTTAATGATTTCATTATACCTGCAGGGGATTTATGGCGGAATTGCCATTCATGTGAATATTTGACGATTCTTGTCCAGTGTCTTACAGCTCCTCCTTCCCAAAGGCATTTTCCAGACAGATTTTTCCACCGCCTTCTGTGATTCCCAGTGCGTTCATTTTTTCCTCATAAGAAGCCTGGTCCGTCTCCTGGCCCATATAGTAATAGGCGGTAATGCCCCCGCCTGTATAAATCCCCTCCTCATCATAAACAGCATTATAGCTGTAATCCAGCACAGGCACCGCATCTTCTGTAAGTGTGCTGCCTTTGTTCGTCTGATAATAGCACCAGCCATACCCGCCTTCGTCACCGCCCCCATTCCACCTTGCAAAGGAAGCTATGATACCGCTTCTTTCAAAATAAACCATTTCTACTGTAGTCATGGAATCCACCATACAAAACAGTTGCCCGTCTCTGACTGTATAAACGGAATAGTGTTCACGATATCCATTATAAACCACCAATTCCGGGATGTCATCATCATCCAGATAGATCAGTGAAAATAACGTACCATCCCCTTCATCCTCCATAACCGCCTGTCTGTATATTTCATCATAATCATCTTTCCTGCCGCAGGCTGACAGCAGCAGCGTCACAAGACACGTCATTATCAAAAATATCCGTTTCACTTTCTTCCTCCCCGCACTTCCTATGTATACACAATAACATAAATCGGGGATAAATTCATCTATTATGTTACCTGTCTCCATAATCAATTTTCGCTACCGGCTTTCTGAATCACTTAAAATTTTGGTCGAAATCTGAAACATAACGTGCTAAAATAGAGGTTAGAAGGAGGCTTTGAAATGATTTTTTTACCACATATTATTTTACTATTACATTGGGCAGGGGCTGTGCTGTCCCCGTTAGCAAAAATCTCCGTGTCTTTGTCGCTTATTCTCATTTACCTACTGAATCTTATCTTCCTGCACGTAATGCCTTACAGGGATAAAGCCAACAGGTGTCAGGCTTCACCGGACATCCTTGTGTCAAATAAAGCTGCCGCCCGGCTTAAGATCATGAACGGGGGACGGCGTATATTCCGCCTGTGTTTCTGGGGCGTTTTGATCCAGTTCCTTTTTTACATTTTTAAGCTTTATAGTTATCCGTTATCTGACCTTAGCGGCAACGGGATTTTTTATATTTTGTCCGACGGTATCCTGACATTTTTATTTTTTTACGGTCTGATTTTAAACGGGTGCATCCGCATCCTGCTTACGTGCAGGAGCCTTGGCGTCTGGAAAAGGATCCTGATCCTTTTCTTTTTATGGATGCCGGTAGTGCATCTTTTCTGTGCGAAATATTTAAGCAAAAGAGCTGCCATAGAGTACAGTGCCGAAGTATGCCGCTTTGAAAACCGCATAGCGCGGGACGGCTCCATGCTGTGTGCCACCAGATATCCTATCGTTATGCTCCACGGAATCGGCTTCCGGGATCTGTGCTATTTTAATTACTGGGGGCGTATTCCCAAAGAACTGGTGCACAACGGCGCCGTAGTTTACTACGGCCACCAGCAGGCGTGGGGAACCATTGAAGACAATGCTGACATCATCTGCCAGAATATCAGAAAAATCCTGGAGGAAAACCACTGTGAAAAAGTAAATATCATTGCCCATTCCAAAGGCGGCCTTGACGCCCGCTATCTGATATCGGGCCTGCATATGGAAGACTGCGTGGCCTCCCTGACCACCATCTCCACTCCTCACAGAGGTTCAGAACTGTTAAATATCTTAAACAAACTGCCTGATGGCATTTACCGCCTTATTGCCTCTGGTTTTGACCGAACCTTTAAGAGGCTGGGCGACCCGTGCCCTGACTGTTATCATGCCAGCAAACAGTTATCCTCCGGGTTCTGTCAGGAATTCAATGAAAAATACCCGGACTCCCCTAAAGTTTATTACCAGAGTTATGCCTCCTATGTGAAGCATACCTTTGGCGACAATCTTTTAAGTATACCAAATCTGCTGATGTTTTTTACAGGCGCCCCTAAAAATGACGGACTGGTGACGGTGGATTCCGCCAAATGGGGACACTTTAAGAAAACTTTTGCAAGCAGCGGAAGAAGGGGGATTTCCCACGGGGATATGATTGATTTGAAAAGAGAGGACTATAAGGGGTTTGATGTAATTGAAGCCTATGTACAGATCGTTGCGGAGCTAAAGGAGATGGGGTTCTAAACCATCTATATTTTATCACTATATGGTAATGCCTTTATATATTCTTCCATATATCCAAAGTCCGGCCTTCCATCCTTTCTGCCCGGTAATTTTATTAAAGTATCCCTCATCTTTTCCAGCGTCCACTTTCTGCCATAGCTAAATCG
This sequence comes from Lachnospiraceae bacterium, assembly GCA_009911035.1. GTDB lineage: Bacteria > Bacillota > Clostridia > Lachnospirales > Lachnospiraceae > Suilimivivens. The sequence continues at coordinate 106,218 of QXWO01000009.1, read as the reverse complement.
ATATTTATTTGCTATGATTACGGTCACAATAAATAAGGCATTATATTTATTCATCGTCCACCAGTCTTTTGAGCTGTTTCAATTTTTCTCTGATTTCATTATTTTCACTTATTGCCCCCAAAAAATTTATATTCCCCGGAATCATATCTGCTTTTATAAGTCTTTTTCCTTTCTGAAAATCGAATAATTCTTTCAACACCCATGCATCATTAATCTCCCCTGACGCAAAGAAGGGTGTTGTCTGCACACCCTTCCATTTATAATGACTATTTTAAATTTTAATCATGTTCCCGGATCTTCCGGCGTATGGGAAGGATACAGGACGGTGACACGCTCAGTTCATCAATTCCCATCTCCACAAAGGTATCCGTCAGTTCCAGGTCTGCCCCGAGTTCACCGCAGATTCCTACCCAGGCTCCGCCTTTATGTCCGTTTTCAATGACCATCTGTATCATCTTAAGGACCGCCGGGTGATGAGGATCGTAGATATCATCCAGTGCGGCGTTCTGTCTGTCGATGGCAAGGGTGTACTGGGTAAGGTCATTAGTTCCGATGCTGAAAAAGTCCACTTCTCCAGCCAATTCCCCGCTGACCATGACCGCCGCCGGAGTTTCAATCATGATCCCAAGCTCCACTTCTCCGTACGTGACGCCCTGGGAGGTAAGCTCCCTTTTGACTTCTTCCACAATTTCCTTGATGCTCCTTACTTCTTTCACCGAAATTATCATGGGAAACATAATGCCGATATTTCCGTATGCGCTGGCCCGGTACAGGGCACGGAGCTGGGTCTTAAAAATTTCCGGCCGCTTTAAGCAGATCCGGATAGCCCGATACCCCATGGCGGGATTGTCTTCTTTTTCCAGACCGAAGTAGTCAATCTGTTTGTCTGCCCCGATATCCAGTGTGCGGATTATCACTTTCTTTCCTGCCATGGTTTCCGCCACAGAACGGTAAACCTGGAACTGTTCTTCTTCCGTTGGGTAATCTTCTTTTTCCAGATACAGAAATTCGCTTCTAAACAGGCCGATGCCTGCGGCGTCATTGGTCATCACCGACTGGAGGTCTGAAATTCCACCGATATTGGCATAAAGCCTGATCTCCCTGCCGCTGCGTGTAATGGTCTCTTTTCCCTTAAGCTGCTGCAAAAGCTCTCTTTTGGCCGCTTCTTCCTCCTGTTTTTTCTGGTAAAGAGCAAGCACTTCTTCTGTGGGATTTACGATCAGTTCTCCCTTAAACCCGTCCACTATGCCAATTTTCCCATGAATCCCATCCTCATAGTCCAGTCCGATAAGGGCAGGCACATTCATGGTCCTTGCCAGAATAGCCGTATGGGAATTGGTAGAACCGTGGCGGGTAACGAAGGACTGGACTTTACTTTTGTCCATCTGCACGGTTTCGCTTGGGGTTAAATCCTGTGCCACAATAATTACAGGCACATCCGCATTGATTTCCTTCTTTTCCTCCTCCAGCAGAACCCCAATCAGTCTTTCGGATATGTCCCTGACATCCGCTGCCCGCTCCTTCATATAAGCATCTTCCATAGAAGCAAACATACCGGCGAAATTATCCGCTGTGACCGCCACCGCATATTCTGCATTGACCTGCTGGGTCATAATCATATTCTGGATGGATTCCTGATAGCCCTGGTCCTCCAGCATCATCTGATGGACTTCAAAGATAGCCGCCCCCGATTCTCCTACTTCCTTAAGTGCTTTCTCATAGAGCTGTTTTAGCTGCGTGAGGGTCTCATCTACCGCTTTTTCAAGACGTTTTAGTTCTTTTTCCCCGTCGTCAATGTGGCTCCTGTGCACATTCTTTTCTTCTTTTTTAAGAACCCGGATTTCTCCGACTGCTATTCCTCCAAAAACCGGTTTTCCATAAAATGTCTTCATGGCTTTTCCCCCGTTAAATATTTTCCTGTATGAAGGCTTCCAGCGTCTTTGCTTCTTCCGCTTCCTTTTCTCCTTCTACTATAATTTCCACCTCATCGTTATATTTTATACCCATTCCCATAATGTTAAAAATGCGCTTGGCGTCTCCGCTCTTTCCGCCTTTTTTCATGGTCACTTTACTGCTGCACTTTGCAGCCTCCTTTACCAGAAGTCCGGCCGGCCTTGCATGAAGCCCTAATTCATCTTTGACTCTGAAACTAAATTTAACCATATCAATTCCTCCTGTTTTCATTCTGCCTATTTTTTATTTCCTTTTGACTATCTCTCCAGATAATACTCCAATGCAACAGCAATTCCTGCCTCATTATTTGTTTTTGTAACAAAATCCGCTTTTGCTTTAAGGGCTTCAATTGCATTTCCCATGGCAACGCCTGTTCCTGCCGCCTCGATCATGGGGATATCCAGTTCTTCATCACCAAATGCAATAGTTTCCTCCTTTTTTATGCCCAGCTTCCGGCAAATGATCCCAAGGGCCTTTCCCTTATCCATGCCTTTGGGAAAAATCTCAAGATAGGATTCTGCGGAACATGCCGCATCCACCTCTTTCCTTTCCGCCCTTATCTGCGCCTGTATTTTCTTAATGACTTCCGGTGCTGCCCCGGCAAGCACTTTGTTGGGTCCGGCCTTTTCTTCTGCCCACCTTGCCGAAAGCTCCTCCACACTTACAACCTCAGGCTGGCAGTGCACCAGCTCCGTCTCCGTCTTTACATAAGCATCTATTTTCGTGACAAACCACTCTCTCCGCCGGAAAATCCAGAGGGGAACGCCATATTTTTCTGTCACCTGATAAATACTCTGCATTGTTTCAAGGGACAGATTCTCCTCGCTGATGCACTGTCCGTTTTCCAGGATATAAGTCCCGGCGTTGCAGGCCAGTATGCAGGGAACCTGTAATATTTTAACTGCCGGATCGGATGCGTCCGGCATTCTTCCTGTCACCAGCGCAATCTTTATGCCCATCCGGGAAGCCTTACGGATGGCATCTACTGTTTTCTTTGCTATATTCTTATTGTCATCAAGAAGCGTTCCATCCATGTCAATGCAAAGCAATCTGTATTTCATATTTTTCTGCCCTCATCTATGGCACGAATTATTTTTTCCACATTCCGCCGCCCATTTTTTATTCCAAGATTGAAAACTACCGCCGCGGCAAATCCTGTTATGATGAGTAAAATGCCAGAAATACTGGGAAAAAGTCTGGAAGGAGTACCTGACAGCCCTCCATAGGCCATAGCCACACCAATGGTTGAGACAAGAATGGCAAGCTTTTTCCACACATTGATTTTCTTAAGGGCCGCCGTCTGCATTTTTGCTTCTGTCATCATACGATCTTTTTCTACAGTATTCATGGCATAACCTCCTATAATTATAATTAATAAACCAGTCCCGGATTAAAGAATCCAGCTACTACACCTACAAAAGCAACTACTACTAAAATCAGCATCACTTTAATAGGAGACATTTTCTTCTTTGCCATCAGAAACCAGCACAATACAATAAATACTGCTGTCAGCAGACCGGGAAATACGTCGTCCAGTTTATCCTGCAAAACCAGATAAGCTTCCCCTGCCTCATTAAACAACTGCAGTGATGTCTTAACACTGACCCATGTTGCCGCCACCGCGCCTATGACGATACCGCCCAGCGTGGAAACAGATTCCCTAAGTGCCTCGCCCTGTGCGCCAACCAGAAATTCCACTGCTTTTCCGCCAAGACTGTATCCCTTAAAATAAACGAATTTCATGCCAAAGTAGGCAAACAGGTTCCATACAATTATATAGAAAACTGCGCCCAGGGGCGAGCCTCCTGTGGACATACCCAGCGCGATTCCCAGAAGAATGGGTATCACCGTTCCTACTACCAGAGAATCGCCGATTCCTGCTACAGGCCCCATCAGACCTGCACGCAGGCTGTTGATGGTTTCGTCATCCACGTCATCCGCCCCGTTGGCCCTGGCTTCTTCCAGACCTGCTGTCATACCTACAATGACCGTACCCAGTTGGGGCTCTGTGTTAAAAAATGCGGTGTAAGTGTTTATGGCTTTTGCTTTTTCATCTTCATCCTCATACAGTTCTTCCACCAACGGGAGCATGGCGCACAGATAGCCGAATGTCTGCATATGCTCCTGCGAAAAACAGGTCAGATGTCCATAATACCAATTGTGGAATGATTTTAATAAGGCTTTCTTCGATAATTTCTTTTCCATGATTAAATTTCCTCCTCTTCCCCGTCGTCCATCCCGCCTGCAAGCTCCGGTTTCCTTACGGAAAGCATCTTAATCCTGTAGGTAAGGATAGCAAACATACCTGCCACTACCGTTGCGGATACCAGATTGATCCCCATGGATGCTGCCAGCACGAAACCGAACAGAAAAGGAATAAAATCTGCCCCGCTTTTTACAATCTGCTTTAACAATATGGCAATCCCGACGCAGGGAAGCAGCGCGCCTACGGTAAATAATGTCTTCATGGCAATCCCGTCCATGGGAAGCGCCGTCTTGATGACTTCCACCACGTTTGCCCCTAACTTACACATAACCATGGCAGGGATAAACGAGCACAGTATATGGGAGATCCAGGGTAATCCCATGTCTACAAGGTACAGCTTCTTATACTGCCTGTTTTCCACCGCTTTCCAGCCCATATGCTGCCATACCAGATTCACCGTTGCCGTGCCGTAAAATAAAACAGTTCCCAATGTACCCACCATGGTGCCGAAAGAAGTAGCCAGTGCGGCGCCTTCCGCAGACCCTGCGTCAAGGCCGTAGCTCTTTAACGCAACCATTGCCAGCGGAATGCCTATGTAGCTGACGGCACGGACATCCGCCGATACCGTTCCTCCCGGCGTTACCAGCGCAATGTAAACTACCTGCATGGCACATCCCACCAGAATTCCTGTCGTCACATCACCTAAAACAAGACCACATACAAGGCCGCCGATCAACGGCCTTCCCAACGTGTAATTGCCGATGGAAGTACCGCCCAAACCGGGCATACTCGCCAAACATGCAAATAATCCTAAAATAATTGCCTGTATCCAACTGATTTCCATATTTTCCTCCTATTCCAGTTCCGTATCAGCCCTGCCAAGTACCGTCATCCATTAACCGACCTTACGGTATCAGTTAATTAAATCCGAACTGGCCTCTGAATTTTTTCCAGTTACCGATTGCTTCTTCTTTCAGCAGTGCAAATTCTACATTGTACCCGGCTTTCATGATATTCTCAAGCGCCTGTGCTTCTTCCTGCGTAATGGACTGGTTATTTCCCAGCTTTGTGGTGCCTGGTCTGTCGTTACAGGGGCCGATGATCACCTCGGTGATTCCCGGTTTAAATCCCTGTCCTACCAGAATTTTTTCCATGTCAAGAGGATTTTTTGTAATCAGGAAATAATTATCCTTGCTGTCAAGTACCTTCTGGCACTTCTCTCTAAACTCCTCCAAAGTCCACACAAATGTCTTCTTGCCGCTGGCGCTCTTATATGCCGCTTTCAAAACAGAATTGCCTGCTGCTGCATTGTTGACTGCAATCAACCCGTCACAGGGATACTCCAAAGCCCACCTTGTACACGTCTGCCCATGAATCATACGATCATCCACACGAATAAATGAAACTGCCATTTTTTTCCTCCTATTCCAGTTCCGTAACCATCTTCACAGCTACTATTTTTACTTTTCACTATTTTCTTTTTAATTTTTATCCAGATTCCTATATGTCATCTTCGGAATCTCCGCCTGTTATCTGAAACTCTTTTAATTCTTCCCGTGCTTCCGGGATCAGCATTCCCGGAAGGTCTTTCAGTTCCATGCCGTCTTTCATCAGTACCGCGCTAAGAGCCAGCGGCAGGCTCATGCCGCCCACCATTACCGTCCGGTCCAGCAGATTTTTCTCTGCAATGACATTGGCCGCTGTGGTCAACGGAGAACCTCCTACCAAATCACCAAACAGAATAATCTCATCATCTGGGCCTACCGCCTCCAGACACTTTCCCACATTGGCCGCATATACATCCGAACCCATGCCGTCCTCAAGACTTGCCGAGAGGATATCTTCCCTTCCCCCGCCTGCCAGCATATTAAGCGCGCTGTGCAGTCCCGGTGCAAACATTCCATGACTGACTAGCAACACATACTTCATTCCTCTTTCCTCCTTCTCTTTTACTTGCCATTTGTCCTAAACTGTAAGGACAGTATATAAAAAAGGCGGCACATGTTCATCTCACATGTGTCACCTTTTTTCCATGACATTTGTAACGATTTATATGATTGTTGTCATCAACAGACAGCGGGTATATCCGGTGCTTCGGATTTTCTTCCATCCCGCCGGGCTAAAAAGCAGTTGCAGACTTTGAAATCTACTGTTGCCTTCACCGCTCCAGACGGTTTTTTAGAAAATTATTGATCTCACGGTTCCATATGATCTGCTCCATGCTGATATTGGAACTGCCCTCCATGATATCCCTGACTGCCTTGTCCACCTCCGCTACAGCCTCTTTGCTGTTTCTGAATTTGGGAGTTACCACCGCATTTTCCACGGCACTGCTAAGCACGCTTAAATTCAGCCCATTATCATCACCGGAACTGTCTATGAGCAATTGTAATGTCTTATCCGCTTCCGTCACATCCCTTATCACCGATACCCCTTCCGAATAGGTAAAAATTTCCGACTGGATCCGCTCGTCCCCGGAAAGCAGTTTCATAAATTCCCAGGCGTATTCCGTCTGTGAAGTATTATCATTCATGGCAAGCAGTAAAGTGTCCAACTCCGCGATGTTCGCCCCGCGCCTGCCGGAAGGCATGGGAATGCATTCCCACTCAAAGCCGGAATATTTCTTGATGCTTAAGGGATAAGGCTTATAGGCCCTGTACTCTGAAAAAAGCATCGGCTGGAACACCACATTCCCCAGATCAAAATTCCGGCTGGTGACATGATATCCGTCATACAGCCCGTCCAGTTTCTCCATAAATAAGATTGCCTCTTTGGCTCCCTCGTCTGTCAGACGGCACTCTGTCCCTTTCCTGTCAAAAAGCTGTACACCATTGGAATGAAAAGCATCCTGCCATGTATACCCCACTACGCCGAACTGGTCAGGCGTACCGTTTCCGTCCGTATCCTTCGTGACCGCTTTACATATTTCGTAAAAATCCTCCCAGGTCCAGTCCTCCTTCGGAAGCGCGATCCCTTCTCTGGTTAAAATCGTCTTATTCACAAACATAAGTTTAGGCGCACATTCATAAGGAAGCGCATACTGCCGCTCCCCATACTTCCCGCAGTTCAACGCCGATGAGTAGAATCTTGCCTGCACGAAATCCTCATCCCGCTCCGCCAGTTTACTTAAATCCTTTAACGCGCCGATTTCCGCCAAATCATTGAAATGTTCCCCAAATATAAAAAACAGATCCGGTCCCCTGCCAAGAATCATCTGTTCTGCCAGCCATTCCGGATAATTTTCTTTCAGAACGCCACTGACATACTCTACCTTCACGCCCTCATGCTCCTTTTCAAACAGGGCAATGGCATCCTCCAGTATCCGGTAAGAATATCCGTTCTGGACTTCCCAATAGCTGTCCGAAAACACTCCGATCGTCAGCACGGTTTCCTGCCGGAATAAAAACTTTTTATAACCGTCATTTAAAACAAGACCTGCCCCCAGAAACAAGACTGTCCCCATTATGACCATCCACCAGTTTTTACGTTTTATTTTCTCCACATGCTGTCCCTCTTAATGATCAAATATCCTGTTTACCGCTCCTGTCTGTACAGCCCATATGGCAAGCTGGGTCCGGTCCCTTAAATTCAGCTTGCTTAAAATAACGCTTAAGCTGTTTCTGACTGTTCCCTCTGAAAGATTTATCTTCGCAGCAATCTCCCTGTTGGAGAGCCCGCTTCCCACCAGCGCAATGATCCGCCATTCCGTCTCCTTTAGATCCGCCACACTGCTCTCGTCCACACGAATCGTAATATTGGTCTGGGCCATTCTGGAAAATAATTTCACAACCTTGGATGCAATGTCACCGTTGATCATGGCCGTCCCCTCATGCACTTTACGCACTGCCTCCGACAGCTCCTTCATGGAAACCCCTTTCAGCAGGTACCCGCTGGCCCCGTTTTTTAATGCGTTAAAGACATACTCGTCATCATCAAAAGTGGTCAGGATAATAATTTTGATATCCGGGTAATTTTCCTTTATGATCTGGGTACAGACCACGCCATCCATCTCCGGCATCCTGATATCCATCAATATCACATCCGGCCTGTTCTTTCTGACAGACCGCACCACCTCCACCCCGTTCGTGACCGTATCCGTCACCTCAAAATCCTTTTCATTTCCAAGTATGATCGACAGACTCTGTCTAATCAATTCCTGGTCATCCGCTATCAGAATCTTAATCATGTTCCCCCTCCATTTCCATAATGACTTCATGACATTTTCTGTCTCACTCGCCCCATCTGATAGGGATACTTGCTTCCAGTATAAATCCATTGTCCACATAATAATTGAGACTGCCATGGAGCATTGCCAGCCGTTCCTCCATATGATGCAGGCCGAATCCCTTCTCGATATGGGCACATCCCACACCGTTATCCTTCACCCATATATTCATAACGTTGTACTCCATACTGATGGCAATCATGATCTTCCCTGCCCTGCCGTGTCTGATTGCATTGGTAATGCTTTCCTGTACGATTCTGTAAATAATTTCCTCTTCATCCTTATTGTAATGTCCCAGCTCTGCGGTACAACAGTATTCGATTTCCACATGGGAAGCCTTCCTCGTCTCTTCCATCATCTCTAACAAGGCTTTTTCTAATTCCATCCGCTCCAGCGCATCCGGGCGCAGGGCTTTCACAGACCTTCGCACATCGGTCATCCCGTTTCTTGCCACATCGGCAATCACTTTAAGCTGTTCCCGGACTGCCTCCGGTGCAATATCGATCAGCGTGATACAGGCATCCAGCCCGGTAATGATTCCGGTAAGGCTGTGTCCTAAAGTATCATGGATTTCCCTTGCCAGCCTGTTCCGCTCCTGGGCCTCTGCATTTTTAATAGATTCTCTGGCATATTCCTCCATCTGCCTGTTCGCAAGCTGAAGCTCCTCATTTGCCTGATTCAGTTTGTCATTCAGGCTTAAAATCCGCTCTTTTTCATTCATCTGGGTGCGCATAAGCTGCACTGTATAAATAATAAAAAACAGGATATTAAGGGAAAACAGCACATTTTTCACCCCAAGCAGAATTGCCCGGATATCTCCCCGGTAGTAGAGCAGGTATGTCTCCAAAGGCGTAATATGAAATATACCGGAAAGAAGGTCATAGTCCATCAAAAGATACATGCCGCAGATCATCCCCACCGCCGCATACCTTCGTTTTATCCTGCCTGTCCTTCTGATCACATCAGCCAGGATAAGCAGAAGCATACCGCTGTAACTGAAATTAAGCAGATAGCCAAGAATCAGGCTGACCCCTATTTCTACGGATGTTTTCACATACGAAAAAGAATTATTTTCCGTCTGGACACACAAAAAAAGAACCAGACTTCCGTACAGTAAAAGTGCCGCTGTTGGAATTTTCCAAGGTGCCATGGCAGCACTGCTGACCTGATGCATAAATACAAGGGCAGAATTTTCATGTACATATCCCAGCGTCCCTGCCGTCATAATTCCGGCAATATAGAGAATGATCAGAAAATTCAGATTCAGCATCCATGTATATATGATATTGGGTGTCCTGTTCTCCTCCATGCCCTTCCTTCTTTCTACTGCCATCTGTCAATTCCGAACTGTCTCACATTCTCCTGGGTGACAAGTTCCACCGGCACCAAAATATTTTTCTGGACGTTCTCCCCGTTCAGGAGACGATAGATGATCTCCGCTGCTTCTTTCCCGATTTCCGTAGGGAACTGCGCTGCCGACGCCTCCATCATCCCCTCCGCCATCAGTGCCTTGGCATCAGGCGAAGCGTCCACGCCGTACAATTTCACTTTTCCCAGCATCTGCTTCTCGTCCAGCGCCGCCGCTGCGCCCACGCCTGCCAGGTCATTTAGGCAGAACACACTGTCAAATGCAGTGCCGGATTCTATGCACTGCCGCAGTTTCGGCATGGCAGTCTCCAATTGTCCCTCGCACTCAATTTCCTTTACAATCTCCACATTAGGATTTTTCGTGACTGTATCCATAAATCCCTTCACCCGTTCCCTGCCGGAAACCGTCGCGTCATGGGTCATGACGATAACTTTTGCGCTGTCCTGCCGGGTGAGAAAATATTCTCCCACCAGAACTCCTGCCTGGTAATTGTCGGAAGTAATCGTACAGTCCGCCAGCCCGCTGTCCTGAACATTGGTATCCAGCACCACAATAAGCGTTCCCTGCTCCCTGGCCTTCCTTAAGACATCCGACAGCCCGGCTCCGTCTACAGGCGTAATAATCAGTACGTCAATGCCCATATCCAGCATTTCCTGAACCTGCATGGCCTGCCGCCCGGCGTTCAATGCAGGGTCACGCAGGATCAGCCTGTCCCCTTCCGCCTCCACTCTGTGTGCAATCTCTTCACCAATGATCTTATAAAATTCATTATTCATGGTCATATAGCTTGCGCCAATCAGGTAGGAATTCTCTTTCTGGTTAAGGGAAAAATCATCCGGGCCAAAAAAGAAAAAAATCCCCGCACAGATGGCAATGACATTGACCAGTATAAAAGCCGCCCTGCCGGCACTCACCACTTTTTTATCCATACGTCTCTCATCAGCCCTTTCACAGATTGTCACTTCCGGCATTTCCTGCCAAGTTCTGCCAGCGATTTATCAAAAGGCGCCCTTGCGATCCCATGCTCCGTCACAATGGCCGTAATCAGTTCATGGTCTGTCACATCAAAGGCCGGATTAAAGACCTTCACTCCTTCCGGCGCCATCGGATCTTTATACCACATCCGGGTCACTTCCTCCGCAGGTCTTTGCTCGATATGGATATCCTCTCCTGTAGGCGTCTCAAAATCAATAGTGGAAAAAGGCGCACACACGTAGAAAGGAACCCCGTACCGCTTCGCCACCGCCGCTACCACGGAAGTGCCAATTTTATTTGCCGTATCCCCGTTGGCCGCCACCCGGTCACATCCCACAAAGACTGCATTCACCCAGCCCTTTTTCATGACCATGGCAGACATATTGTCGCAGATCAGCGTCACATCCACCCCGGCGCTGTGCAGCTCATAAGCGGTAAGCCTTGCCCCCTGCAAAAGAGGTCTTGTTTCATCCGCAAACACCCGGAAATGATACCCTCTCTCCTGCCCCAGATAAATTGGAGCCGTAGCAGTCCCGTATTTACAGGTGGCAAGCTGCCCCGCATTGCAGTGAGTCAGTATGCCGTCTCCTGGCTTGACCAGACTTAAGCCGTTCTCACCGATAGCCCGGCACACCCGGATATCCTCATCCTTGATTTCCTGCGCTTCCCGGCCAAGTATCTCTACGATTTCGGCCACGTTTTTTCCTTCCTCATGGGCCTTTACACATACCCTGTCCATCCGGTTCAGGGCCCAGGACAGGTTCACAGCCGTGGGCCTTGCAGAATTTAGAAAATCCTTCTGCTGACGGAATTTCCCATAAAAATCTTCAAACTCCCCGGCACCGTCCCTGAAAATCTGCTTTGCCAGCACGTAAATACCGAAAGCTGCCGATACACCAATCGCCGGTGCTCCCCTGACCTTAAGCAGATATATGGCATCCCAAATCTCCTGCCCCGTGCCAAGCTTAATGATCTCCGTCTTTCCGGGCAGCTTCGTCTGGTCAATGATCACGACATTGTCGCCGTTTTCATCAACATCCACTGTTTCGTACTCTAATATACTTTTATTCATGTATGACATCTCCTTCCCATTATCTCCCTGCGTCAGTGATCAGATACCGGCAGCCACCGGATCTTTCTTAAACTATGATTGCCGTGTCCCTTTCCGTCTCTCCTGTACTTCCAGCACCGATGCCGCTATACATACCAGCACAGCCAGAAAAGACACTGTCCTCTCTGTTCTGCGGTTGATGCGTTTCCTTTTCTTTTTCTCCATCTTATCCTTTTTCTTTTCCATCTTTTTCAGTTCGCGGGAACTTTTTAACACTTGCGCCATATTTCACTCCATTTCCAATACTCGTCCACATCTGCCAGTGACATACCTCTATTATACCGATATTTTGGCTCGATGCAACTATATGGCCTCCATAGAATCAATCAATTTTTCAAACTGCCTCCGCTCTGTCAGGCACACCAAAACTATTAGGTACATATCATACAAAAAAGACAAAAAAACGGCTGGTAAAACCGTTTACTTTGTCATTAAAATATCAACTCCTGCTGCGATTTGTATTATCTGACACTGTCACACTTCGCGGGCCGGCGTCCGGTATAAAATTGGTGATAAAATGGCTGTAACCTCATTAGATATTCTTAATCTGTCCCACTCTCTCAAAGATATATGTGAAGTAAACTGCAACACCCCGGAATGTCTCTCCCAGACGCTCAAAGTCCTGCTCCAGTATAATCTGATACAGGCAAATCTGGAATTTGGAAAACAGTTTGAGTGCGGCTGTAACTTTCCTTCCTGCCTAATGCCGCCGCAGGCCTCCTCCCCCATAAAACAGGGAACAGGGCTGGATCTGACCAATCCAAACTTTACCCACCGCACTGAAAAAAATGACGGATGAACTGGCCGCTTATTATAAAAGCCGGAAACCTGTTTTTAGGTTTCCGGCTTTCTGGCATTGTCGTTTTTCCGCAGTCCTTCCGCTTACACTTCCGCCATCCGCAGTCTTTCAATAATACTCTTTTTACACAGTGTATGGTAACAGATAACCGGAAGCGCCAAAGATAAGACCGCAATCACCGGCACGCTGACCGCCAGGGGCAGTATATGGAAGCTCCACATAAAGTAGTTCATATTTTTCCCCATCAGATAAATCATCCCGTAGCTGACTACATTGCCAAGGGTGGCTGAGATCAGAAGGGTCCACAATCCATACCAGATTCCCTCCATAGCCAGCATCTGCTCAAGCTGTTTCCCTGTCATGCCCACCGCCTGCATCATGGCAAACTCCTGCTTTCTTGAAAGAATACTGGTTATCATGGCATTCACCAGATTCAGTACCCCAATCAGCCCTAAAATAAAGCTTAGCAGTCCTCCAATTACAGAAAACATCCTAGTCTCCGTAGCAAACTCTTTCCGCAGGGAATCCTTCGTAATCAATACAAGGTCGGGATAGTTTTCCGAGAGCATCTCACTGACAGCCGCTATTATCTCCTTTTCCTTTTCCGGCTCCACACTGATACAGCCGTGTATATACCCTCTTGATTCATATAGTCCTTCAAAATCCTCCCGGCTTAAAATAAAGGCTGCGCCCCCAAGGGTGAGAGACTTTGTTCCTGCCGCATAAGGCAGTTTCACAACAGCCATCACTTCCAGCTCCCGGGACGGCTGGATGCTGTCCTGTTCACCGTCAATTTCATAATTTCCCAGCGTGATTTTATCTCCCGGATGGATCCAGTGTACGGAATCCCTGTCCCCGTCCAGCAGAACGTAACCTCCCTGTCTGAATTTTTCCGAGTCATAGACTCCTTCTATAACTTCTATAACAGGCAATAGCTCATCCTGCAGACAATAGCTGTTTCCATGGGCAATACCGCTCTCCTCCATGTCCTGTACAATGGACTGGAAAATTACGTTGTCTTTTTTATCCTCCGAACCGTAATATGCCCTGAACCGCTCCATTGCCTCTTCTGAGATCCGCAGCGTACCGCCTTTATAGCGGAGTGTTTTTACCGACTCCACCCCCGGCATCTTACTGATTTCTTCCATAAGTTCTTCGGGAACCGCTTCATAATCACTTTGTGCCGCCAGGTTTACACTGCTGAAATGACTGACCTGCAAATCCTCCAAGAGGTAGTCCTTCACATATTTATCAAAACTGAAACCTTTTACCAGACAATAAGTCCCGTTCAGCAGAATCAAACATAAGGATAAGGAAGCGATGACCACTGCCGCTTTCCGTTTGTTCCTTCCCATATTTGCGGCAGCAAGGCTCCAGGCTGTCACCTTCCCGGACTTCTTCTCCTTCTTTTTATACTGCCTATTTTCCACATAGCGCACCGCCTCTATCGGCGATACCTTCGATGCCAGGCGGCAGGGCCTGATACAGCTTAGCCAGACTACCAGCAGGGAAAAGGCTGCGGAACCTGCAAAAATCAAGGGATTTAAGGATACATCTCCTTTTACCCCGTTAAGAGCCTGATGTATATAGGGAAGAACCATTTTTCCCACAAACCAGCCGAATAATAGTCCCAGCGGAATTCCCATTACCGAGAGCATAAACGCCTGTATGCGGACCATTCTGCGAAGCTGTTTTCCCGTAGTACCTATGGTTTTCAGCAGCCCGTAGTAACGGATATCCGTGCTGACATTAATGTAAAAAATATTATAGATAATCAGGTAGCCGGATAAAATGATAACTGTCAGAATCCCTATGCCCAAAGCCAGCGTCATGGCATCCACGGAGGAGGTAGTATATCCCCAGTTTACACTGACTCTTACCTCATCTTCCGAAAATCCTGCCCGGGCCGTCAGTTCTTCCATTTGGGACTCTATATCATAGGATGAGTCAAACCATATGGACGCCTGAATGGACCCTTCCGCAGAGTAGAGCCCTTTTTCCCTCTCACGCTCATTATAATTCTGTTCCAAAAGGTCAATATGGGTATCCAGATATTCCTCTGCGATCCATACCTCCTGGGCATGGGACGCATCGTTTGAATACCAGAAGCCGCTTAATACAAACTCCTCATTCAGTATCTTTTCTTTTCCTTCCCTGTCATGGGTCGAAATGCTAAGAGGCACCTTCGCACCAATTTCAAGAGGCACCCCCAGTGCCTCCAAAACCTTACTGCTAGCCGCAATTTCATTAATTTCATTTGGCATCCTGCCCTGCTGTGGGTAAGAATAACTCCACTTTGCCATCGCATCTTCCGCATAACGAATCTCCGTCTGGATTTTATTTAGTTCCGGGTTTGCCCCAAATCCCGCTATGATGTCAAAAGAGATATCCTTATAACCGCCTGCGGCCTTTATTCTCTCATATTCTTCCCGGGTAAGGTATTTATAACCTCCGTGGGCACATGTCCCTATCTGGCGGAAGATTCCCTCCTGTATGGACTCCACCATGGAACTTCCCACTGTAAAAAGTGCGGTAAAAAGAAGACTGGTCAGGGCAATGGCCAAGACTGCAATCATATTCTTCCATTTCTTTTCCCCCATGGTGCGGTAAGACAGTGTGCGGATGACCCTCCTGTTTGATACTTTTTTCATGCTTTTCCGCCTCCTGCCACAATCTTCCCATCCTCGATCCGTATCATCCGGTCCGCCATCTGGGCAATCTCCTCATTATGGGTGATCATCACAATAGTCTGCTCAAACTTCCGGGCCGTCACCTTCAAAAGCCCCAGAACATCCTGACTGGTAGCTGAATCCAGATTTCCGGTTGGCTCATCGGCCAGTATAATGGCAGGCTTCGCCGCCAGCGCCCTTGCAATGGCCACCCTCTGCTGCTGGCCGCCCGAAAGCTGGGACGGCAGGCTGTTTATCTTTCCTTCCAGTCCCAGCGTTTTAACAATCTTATCCACATACCCTTTGTCGATCGGGTTTCCATCCAGTTGAATCGGAAAAACAATATTTTCATAAACATTCAGCACCGGCACCAGATTGTAGCTCTGAAAAACAAAACCAATTTTCCTGCGCCTGAAAATCGCCAGTTCGTCTTCTTTTAAAGAAGAAATGTCCCTGCCGTCCACCAGAACGCTTCCCCCGGTGGGATGATCCAGTCCGCCCAACATATGCAAAAGTGTGGACTTGCCGCTCCCGCTGGTTCCCACGATAGAGACAAACTCCCCCTGCTCTACCTGAAGGTCTACACCGTCCAGCGCCTTCACAAGACTTTCCCCTTCACCGTAATATTTTTTTAAATTATTTGTTTCTAATATAATCATTAAACCGCCTCCTGTATGAAACTTTTATCTTTTAACCAACTATAACAGATAATCCTTTCTCTCCTGTGTCTGAAATCTAACAGTTTTGAAAGATTTCCGGTGACATACAGATGTTTTTTGTGTATAATGATATCCAGCTATTTAAGATAATACAATACTAATTCAGGAGGTACTCATAATGATAACAAATGATATTCTCTATGTTGGTGTTAATGATAGGGATATCGACCTTTTTGAAGGTCAGTACATCGTTCCTAACGGCATGGCTTACAATTCTTATGTGATCTGCGATGAAAAAATTGCCATTATGGACACTGTAGACAAAAGAAAGCAGGAAGAATACATGGCAAATCTGGACAAGGCTTTAAACGGAAAAAGTCCTGATTATCTAATTGTTTCCCATGTGGAACCGGATCATGCTTCCAGTGTGAAGGCCCTTCTTGACAAATACCCCCAGACAGTTCCTGTCGGCAATGCCAAGACCTTCCAGATGCTTGCCCAGTATTTTGATTTAGACCTAAATCATGCACTCACCATCAAGGAGGGGGATACCCTTTCCCTTGGAAAGCATGAGCTCCGCTTCATCATGGCTCCCATGGTGCACTGGCCGGAAGTCATGCTCACTTATGACAGTTATGACAAGGTGCTGTTCAGTGCAGACGCTTTTGGAAAGTTCGGCGCTTTGGACGCCGATGAAAGCTGGATCTGCGAAGCCAGAAGATATTACTTTAATATTGTAGGCAAATTCGGAATGCCCGTCCAGGCAGTTCTGAAAAAAGCCGCAGATTTGGATATCCAGATCATCTGTCCCCTTCACGGTCCGGTATTAAAAGAAAATTTAAGCTTTTATCTGGAAAAATATCAGATTTGGAGCAGTTATGAGCCTGAATCGGAAGGCGTGTTTATCGCCTATGCTTCCCTTCACGGAAATACTGCTGATGCGGTGAAAAAGCTGGAAGAAATCCTGCTGGCGAAAAACTGCCCTAAGGTTGCCATTGCCGACCTTGCAAGAGATGATATGGCGGAAGCCTTAGAGGATGCTTTCCGCTACGGAAAAATCGTACTTGCCGCTTCCTCGTATAATGGCGGCGTAATGCCTTTCATGGAAGATTTTCTCCACCATTTAAAAGGAAAGAGCTTCCAGAAGCGTACGGTTGCCCTAGTCGAAAACGGCTCCTGGGCTCCCTCTGCCAAAAAGACCATGACGGAAATCCTCTCCCAGATGAAAGATATTTCCATTCTCCCGTCTTCTGTCACCATCCGGGGCGTGATGAAAGAGGAAAATATTGCTGAAATGAACGCTCTGGCTGATGAGCTTCTCAAATAAACGCTGATTTTTTATTATGGACAGGCAGTTTCCAGATACTTCTGTGGAACTGCCTGTCTTAGTGCGTGTTTGAAATTTGTTTTCCTTGAGATGTATGTCACAAACACACTCTGATCACATACACATTTCAGAACAGGTAATTAACAGCCAGTATTGCCGCACCCAGCACCGCAAGAATAACTCCCGTGGCCCGGTTTAATGTGGCCGCCGATGCTTTATTTGCAAACCTTGCTGCGATCTGTGCCCACAAAAGGGTGAAAAATACGCACAATATCAATATCTTTCCATCCGGTGCACCGCCGATGGCAAAGTGGGACACGGCTCCGGTAAAGGCTGTAAATGCCATAATAAACACACTGGTACCCACTGCCGTTTTCAGTTCATATCCCAGCACGGATGTCAGAATAAGAAGCATCATCATGCCGCCCCCGGCTCCTATAAATCCGCAGATAAAGCCGATCCCGCATCCGCACAGGATAGACTGGATAATTCTTTTTCCCGGGGATACTGATTCCATGGATTCCTTTGTCGTCATCACAGGTTTTACAATAAATTTAATTCCCAGAAGCAATGTCATGAAAACGGAAAAGCTTCCCATAGTGGTGTTGGGCACAAGGCTGGATATATAACTGCCGGCCATGGTAAATACCAGCACTGACGCCATCATTACCAGACCGTTTCTGATATCCAGATTTTTGTTTTTCCCGTAAGTATAGGCGGAAACCGCGCTGGCAAGCACGTCCGACGCAAGTGCGATCCCTACCGCCTGGTAAGCAGGCATGCCAAGGAATGTAATCAGCATGGGGGAAATCACTGCCGCCGCGCTCATTCCCGCAAAACCTGTCCCAAGCCCGGCGCCCATCCCTGCAAAAAAGCATACGATCACTTCTATCAGTATCTGCATTTTCTTTTCCTTCTTCCTTTTAAATAATTTAACTATTTTACATCTTTTTGTAAAAAAAAGAAAGACTGCCGCAACTATTTACAATATTTTAATTTAATTTATATAATATTTTTTTATTTTATAATCTATTAACATATTCCATATAATTTTTTCAGTCATCTATGAAAAAAGAAAAGATTATGATATAATATTCCAAAATAAGTGCGGCAGACAGGAAAAAAAGAATCTCTAATAAGTAATGTTTATGGAGGGCGTAACAATGACAAAGGAAAACCAGAAAGGAATGATATTTACAAATGAAAAGTGCATAGGCTGCAACAAATGCATTTCCGTCTGTCCCGTCATTACAGCTAATAAGGCTGTGGAAATGGACGGCCGACAGATCATCCAGGTAGACGGGGATAAATGCATTGCCTGCGGTGCCTGCTTTGACGCCTGTGAGCATGATGCAAGGGAGTTTTTGGATGATACAGAAGCCTTTTTTGCGGATTTGAAAAAAGGCATAAAGATATCTCTTTTGCTGGCCCCGGCATTTGCGGCAAACTATCCCGGAGAGTACAAAGCGGTTCTGGGCGGCTTAAAGAAAATGGGAGTAAACCGCATTATCAGCGTCAGCTTCGGGGCGGATATCACCACATGGGGCTATGTGAAATATATCACTGAGCATCACTTTACGGGAGGGATCTCCCAGCCCTGTCCGGCAGTTGTCAATTATGTGGAACATTATATCCCGGAACTGATCCCAAAACTTGTGCCTGTGCAGAGTCCGCTGATGTGCGCAGCCATCTATGCCAAAAAGTACATGAAAATTACAGATAAACTTGCTTTCATAAGCCCCTGCATTGCCAAAAAAGACGAAATCATGGATGAAAACAACAAAGGCTATGTATCCTACAATGTCACCTTCAACCACTTAATGGCTTATGTGCGCAAAAACAACATCAAAGCCGGGCCTGTCAGTGACGAAATCGAGTATGGGCTTGGCTCCATCTATCCCATGCCGGGCGGCTTAAAGGAAAATGTCTACTGGTTCTGCGGGGCGGAGGTATTCATACGCCAGATCGAAGGGGAAAAACATGCCTATGAATTTCTGGAAAATTATAAAAAGCGGGTACTTGGAAATAAGGAACTTCCCTTCATGGTGGACGCCTTAAACTGCTCTCAGGGATGCATTTACGGAACCGGGATCGAAGAGGAAAAGAGCCGTACGGAAGATACCCTTTATGAGATACAGCGGATCAAAGCATCCAGCAAAAAACACCGCGGCGCATGGGGTGCAAAGTTAAGCCCGAAACAGCGCCTTGCCAGTCTTAACCGCCAGTTCCGGGCTCTTGATATCAACGACTTTTACAGAAAATATACAGACAAATCCCGGGGCAATGCCATAAGTTATCCAGGTGCCGCAGAACTGAACGGGATTTTCCGCTCCATGCACAAACATACCGAAGAAGATAGGTCTATAGACTGCAGTGCCTGCGGATATAAAACATGTAAGGACATGGCGGCTGCAATTTATAATGACTGCAATAATAAACAGAACTGCATCCATTACATAAAAGGCCGAGTAGAACGGGAAAAGGAAGAAGTGCAGGAGATTTCCAGACAAATCGAGGAAAAGAATATAGAAATCCAGCATAAAAACGACGTCATCAGCACCATGGTGGCGGAGGCAAACGAGAGTTTTGCTGCCCTTAACATTTCCATCGGGGAGATGGTATGCGGCAACAATTCAAATGCTGAGGAGAGCAGCAATATCAGCTCTGCCATGCTGGATGTGGTGGAATTCTGCAACAGCATGAAGGATTCCTTCCAGACAATCAATGATCTGCTGATGCAGCTTGAGAAAAATAACAACAGTATTACCCAGGTCGCCAGCCAGACCAACCTGCTCTCCTTAAACGCTTCTATTGAAGCCGCAAGGGCAGGTGAAGCCGGCAAAGGGTTTGCCGTTGTGGCCCAGGAAATAAAGAGCTTAAGCGACTCCAGCAAGGATACGGCCCAGGACAGCAATAAAAACAAAAATGAGATCGTAGTTGCCATGGACAAGCTTGCCGGGGAGTCCCAGCACCTGATACACATCGTGGACGAAGTAAATGAACGGATCAGCAATCTTGCGGCCAGCACCCAGGAAATTGCAGCATCCGCAACCATGATCGGTGAAGTTTCCGATGAGCTTAAGGGCAAATTTGAAGAACTGAACCGGATATAATCTCTAAGTAGTACTTTTGGAAAATTGACATGAACGTCTTCTTCCTATATTATAAATAAGTATAGAAAAAATAATCTTATGAAGGGAGGAGTAAAAATGGAATATGATTCACTTGATATGATGACCAACGCAATAAGCACCGGCGTAGTGGCTGTATACTCAATCATCTGTCTTGTAATCGGAGTTCTGACTCTGGTGGCAATGTGGAAGATTTTCGTAAAAGCAGGCAAACCGGGATGGGGCTGCCTGATACCGTTCTATTCCCAGTACTGTCTTTTTGACATAGCATGGGGCAATGGATGGCTGTTTTTGCTTACATTTGTGCCTTGTGCCAACTTTGTAGTGATGATTATACTGTTCATCAAGCTTGCAAAAGCTTTTGGCAAAGGTACCGGATTTGGTATCGGACTTGTATTCCTGAACACCATCTTTGTTCTGATTCTTGGACTTGGTGATGCGGAATATATTGGTCCCCAGTAAACAACATATAAGACGGGATAAAGCCGGGCGGGAGTGTAAGTGCTCCCTGCCCGGCTTTTGTTACAATAAGCTGGCACGCTTGTGGCCGCTTAGCTCTCATAGTAAAATCTCCTGGAACAAATATATGGCGGTCAGCCGTCAGCCTGTTTATGGTACTTAGTCAGTACAGGTAAAGTATCCTTCCTCTTTTTCATAAGTCATATCCACCTCAAAGGTCTTTCCCTGTACAAGTGCTATGGATGAATGCGCTGGCACAAAAACGGTAATCTGCTCCTCTGCCTTTAAATACCCGGAAGGGTCTTCCTTTACTGTAACATGATACCAGCTTCCATCCTGCACAGTTTTTCCTTTGACAGCATCCTTTACTTCTATCAACACATGAGCAAATACTGTTCCCTGTGCGGATTCCTTTTCCTCCTTACTGCTCTGTTTCATTTCTTCCTTTAAGCCTGCAGTACTTCTGGCCATATCTTCGGTCGTACCTGCGCCCCCTTCCTCTGCATTTTCCACAGCTTCTTCTGCTTCTCCCACAGCTTCTTCCAGTGCGGCTTCCTCCGCTGTTTCCAAGGCTTCTTCCGGTGCAGCCGATATTGCTTCCATATTGCTTCCGGAAAGGTTCCCATTGCGCCCCAGAAACAAAGCAGCCGGAATGACAACTGCTGCGCACACTGCCGCGGCCGCCAGGGCAGAATATCTTTTTAATATTTTTATTACTGGCCCAATCCCGCCTTTGACCGGAGATTGTGCCTTACTTTCTTCCATTTTCTGGGTATACTTTTCTTCCTGTATGTCCTTCTTTGCAGGTGCGGATTTTTCTTTCAGTCCGGCTTCGATTCTGTCCCACAAATCGGGCACTTCATTTTGAGCCAGTTCTTTATATGCCTGCTCGAAATTCTTATTCATATCCACACCTCCTTAACTTTTTCATGGCATTCTGGTACTTCCATGTCACAGTTCCCATGGGAATATCCATACATTGCGCAATTTCCTTAAAGGTCATCTCACCGAGGACCTTAAAACTGACTATCTGCCGCTCCGCAGGTTTAAGCGAGGCAAGCGCCTGCTCAATGGTCAGATTTCCCAAAGCTTCCTGCTCCACACTGCTATTACCGCTATGGGCCTGATGAATTTTCGTACTCCGTTTTTCTTCCGTCTCCGGCTCAGTTCCCAAATCCTGCATCAGTGCGGTCAGTTCTTCCCTTTTATGCTTCCGCAGAAAATCAATGGCAAGATTTCTGGCCATTGATGCCAGATACCCTTTATGGCCGCTGCCGGGTTTAAACTGCTCCGCCTTGTCCCACAGTCTGATAAAAAACTCGCTGGTGACATCTTCTGTATTTTCCTTACTCTGTAACACCTCGTAGATAATCCGGTAAATATATCCTGCATAGTTTTCGTATATCACTTTCAGTCCGGTCTTATCCCCCTTTACCATACGTGCCACAGCTTCTTCAAATTCCCGTTCGTTCACATTTTCCTCCCTCTTCTTCTGATACGAGCCAGGCTGGGTCATTTTATGGAAAAAGTTGCTGCCGGAAGGAAAACCGTTTATGCCCCTTCCGGTAACAACTCTTTTTAACATAAGACAGCCCGCGAAGCGTGCTATCCGTTATTATGTAAGGACAGCCCTTCATAGCCGTCCGCGCCTTTTTCTATAATGCTTTGATCCTGTCTATGGCTTCCACTGTATTTTCGTAGCTTCCAAAAGCAGTCAGCCTGAAATAAGTCTCGCCGCTGGGCCCGAAGCCTGACCCCGGTGTACCCACCACATTTGCCTTCTCAAGGAGATAGTCAAAGAATTCCCAGCTTGTCATTCCCTCCGGCGCTTTGAGCCAGATGTAAGGGGCATTCACGCCGCCTGACACAGTGTAGCCTGCGCTTTTTAAGCCCTCTAAAATGTATTTTGCATTGTTCATATAATAGGCAACCTGCTGTTTTAGCTGGGCTTTTCCTTCCTGGGAGTATACCGCTTCCCCTGCACGCTGCACGATATAAGGGGCGCCGTTGTATTTGGTCCCGTGTCTCCTTGCCCACAGGGAATGTAAAGAAACATCACCGCACTTCAAATCTTTGGGTATTACGGTATAGCCAAGGCGGACCCCTGTAAATCCTGCATTTTTGGAAAAAGAATGAAGTTCAATGGCACAGGTCCTGGCACCTTCACACTCATAAATAGAATGGGGCACGTCTTCTTCTGAAATATACGCCTCGTAAGCCGCATCGTAAATAATCACAGCTCCCACTTTATTTGCATAATCCACCCACTCCTGAAGCCGGGCCTTTGTAATTGTGGAGCCTGTAGGGTTATTGGGGAAGCACAGGTAAATCAAATCAGGTGTTTCCTTTGGCAGTTCCGGGGCAAAATCATTTTCCGCCAGACAGGGCATGTAGATGACATCGCTCCAGGTTTCTTTCGCGCTGTCATAGACCCCGGTCCTTCCCGCCATCACATTGGTGTCCACATATACCGGGTATACCGGGTCGCAGACGGCAATTTTATTATCCACGCTGAATATTTCCTGAATATTTCCCGAATCACATTTTGCGCCGTCGGAGATGAAAATTTCATCTGGGGCAATTTCACATCCCCTTGCCTTATAGTCATTCTCTGCAACGGCATTTCTTAAGAAGTCATAGCCAAGGTCGGGTGCATAGCCTTTGAATGTCTCCGCCTTCGCCATTTCATCCACCGCCCCGTGAAGGGCTGTTATGATCGCCGGCGCCAGCGGCTGGGTCACATCTCCAATGCCCAGACGGATAATTTTCCTGTCCGGGTTGGCCGCCGCATATGCGTTTACCTTTTTCCCTATGGTCGAAAAGAGATAACTTCCCGGAAGCTTTAAATAGTTGTCGTTGATTTTAAACATTTTATTTTCCTCCTGATTTATTCTCTGTACATCCAGACTGCTGTCCTGTAAGGATGCATGGACGCACAAAAAATGATTTTATATTTCAATTTCTCCTTCAAATACCGTAACAGCCGGGCCTGTCATATAAATAAGGTCAGCTTCCCGGTCCCACTTGATTTGCAGACTGCCGCCTAATAGTTTAACAGTGACCCCGTCCTTCGTCAAACCGTTCCGCACACAGGCCGCAGCCACAGCGCAGGCGCCGGTTCCGCAGGCTAACGTTTCTCCCGTGCCCCGCTCCCAGACGCGCATCTCTACATTTTCATCATCCAGAATTTTGACGAACTCTGTGTTGATACGATTGGGAAAACGTTTATGGTTCTCAAAAGAAGGTCCGATTTTTTCAAGGGGAAGGTCTGACACTTCATCCATGAAAATAACTGCATGAGGATTTCCCATGGAAACGCATGTCATTTCATAAGTCCGGCCGTCCACCTCGATCTGTTCCCCGATCACTTCCTCCTTTTCGGACAATACCGGAATGTCCGCCGCTTTCAGTATGGGAGAGCCCATATTGACTTTTACAGTCGATACCCTGCCGCCCTCAATGTTCAAATCCAGATATTTTATCTTGCCGCAACTGATCACGCTGATCGAAGTCTTGTCCGTAAGGCCCTTATCATACACGAACTTCGCCACACACCGGATTCCGTTGCCGCACATTTCCGCCCGGGAACCGTCCATATTGTACATCTCCATCTCGAAATCAGCTTCCCTGGACGGATTGATAAAAATGACCCCATCCCCCCCGACTCCAAAATGCCTGTCACTGAGCCGTCTTACAATTTCCGGCTTCCTGTCCTTACTGACCTGTTCCTGTGCCCCGTCCACATAAATATAATCATTGCCGCATCCATGCATCTTCGTAAACTTCATGCCGGCGAAACCTCCTTACCTGTCTCCTGCTTATTATAGGTTACAATTAGTATACCACACTTTTCCAATATCAGTATCGTTTTCCCTGCGATGCGCTATGCAAAAAATGCTTTTATCTTAAGTTCACCTTATGGACGATCAAATACCTGTCCCCGGCCAGTTCTTCCACATCCAGATTCATTTCACATACTGACGCCCCTATGGCAGTCATGGCATTTTCCATATATCCCTGTTTATAATCGTCACTCTGGTATGCCTGGTAAATCTCCTGCATCAGTGCTCCTCCATCCGCCACTGTATAAAATTCATAAGCGCCGCTCCCGGCCGCTGTAATCTGACTGCCGCAGTTTGTATAATAGCCGGAAAGGGAATATACAATATCGTTTTCTGTCAGTCCCACATCTCCAAGATTCCTTAAATTTTCGGCACTCTGCTCCTGATTCCGGTACATCTGGCCGTTGCAGGGAGGAAGATATACGGCTAACTCCTGCCGGATATGGGTATCCGCAAAGTCTCCATCTGTCTTGTTGAAATAGTCATACCTGCCCCCTTCCGTGTCATCCCATGTGGCATCCACATTGTAAAAGCCGTCCTCAAGGGACACAATATTCCAGGCATGGCTTTCCCCTGCATATCCGGTACAGTAGTAACAGGGAATTCCCAACTGCTGTAATAAATACTGAAAGGCTCTGGCATATCCGGCACAGACTGTCTGCCCGTTTACCAGCGCACTATATGCGCTTTGGTTCATCTCTGCTCCCATATTATAGGATATCCTGTCAATCAAGGTATCGTGGATAAACCGCTCCTTTTCATAATTACTTCCAAGCGTCCCTGCCTGGGCCAGTATCCCATCTGCCTGGGCCAGGAAAACTGCCTTTTCCCCTTCAAGGTTCTGTGCCGTCCGGTTAAACCGAAGGTCGATTTCCACACACTGGCCGTTTCTTCTGTACTTACCGTAATAGGCCGTCTCCAGCCAGAACAGTTCCGGGTGGTCATTGTAAACGGCGGCAAAAATCGTCCGAAGCTGGGGCGCCGTCACATCCTCCACAGGCGCAAATGCCTGAAAAAGGTCATTGGCATTTGCATAGATCTGACGGTACATGTGCTTTCCCTTTTCGTCAAGCATAGCATAATAAGGATAATAGACCGGGTCAAAGACAAGCCCGTCCCCGGTATTTCCCTGACTGATCTGGGCAAGAAGCTGGTCAGCCGCCTCGTCCCCGATCTCGCCTCCCTCATCCTCAATTTTCTGATAACCGTTCTTCCCCGATACCTTATCGGGTATCAGCACATCTGCCTCATCCGGTGTGACATACTCCGGGCTGATATCGCTTACAAGCCCTTCCTCCCCGGCCTGTGCATATCCCGCTCCCTGTCCGGTCTCATAAGCCTCCCCTTTTGTGCCTGTTGTTCCTGCCACGGACTGCCCGCTGTTTTCCGGGTAAAGCTCACCCCCGCCTGGCGTGTCATTTTCCGGTTCCCTCTCCCAGGAATGAACTTCCCCGCCGCCGGGCGGCGTACCTGCCTGGATCGGACTGTCAGCAGAAACTTCCACCCTTTTCCTGTCAGGATCTACCAGATTTCCTATTGCTTCCGTCAAATCCGGCCTTAAAGCACACAGGGTGATCAATGCACATAAAGCTATCATCAGTGCCATCAAAAAATAGCACAGTCTTCTTAAAAATTTCATTACTTATCCAAACCCTCCCTGCCTGAACCACTATCCTTAAGATGACAGCGCCGCCCGCTTCATCCTCTTCCGATACAGTCTAAAAATCTCTCGCCGTACTTCTCATATTTATATTCCCCTACACCGGCCACGGCCAGCATCTGTTCTTTCGTTTTCGGTCTCGACAAACACATGTGGGTCAGCGTCTTGTCGGAAAATACCACATAAGGAGGTACTTTTTCTTCTTTTGCAATTTCCGTCCGAAGGCCCCTTAATCTCTCAAACAAAAGCTCGTCGCTTCCCGAAAGTTCCACATCCATGGTCTTTTTGCCGGATTCTCTCCTTCCTTTTCTGCCTGCCGCTTCCTTTACCGGACGGGTCTGTTCCTTTGCTATCTTCATGATAACGGGCTCCTCCTCATTAAGGATGAGTCCTGATTTGTCCGTCAGCTTTACAATAGCATATTCATCATTAGTCACTGCCAGATATTCGTTCAGCACCAGATAATTCACCATTTGCCTCAGGCGGTAAACGGGCACCTCCGAAAGCTCCCCGTAAAAAGGATTTTTGTTCATCCGGTATCCCCGTATCTTTGCCGTGTCCGCTCCGTGGACAGTCTCGATGATCACATTGGTACCATACCGCTGGCGGCACTCCCTGACGCACCCAATGATGATTTTGACCTGCTGGGTCACTTCCACCGTCTCAAACTGGCTTAAACAGTTGGAGCAGTTGCCGCAGTAATTTTTGCCATATTCCCCGAAATATCTTAAAATATAATCCCGCAGGCATTCATTGGTAAAACAGTAGAATGTCATCTTCCGGAGCCGTTCCCTGTCCCTCTCCATGACAAGCCCTCTGGTCAGACTGTCAAGTTCCTGATTGTCCTGGTTATTTTCTATAAAATACTGATTGGTGATCACGTCCTGCCCGTTATATAAGAGGAAACATTCCGCAGGCTGACCGTCACGCCCTGCCCGCCCCGCTTCCTGATAATAGGACTCCAGATTCTTAGGCATCCCATAGTGGAACACGAACCGCACATTAGATTTGTCAATTCCCATGCCAAAGGCGTTAGTGGCTACCATGACAGGCTTCCTGTCGTAGATAAAATCCTCCTGATTGTGCTTCCTCTCCGCATCGCTTAATCCCGCATGATACCTTGTCACCGGAAAACCATCATCGGCAAGCTTTTCACAAACCTCCTCCACCACTTTCCTTGTCAGACAATAAATGATCCCGCTGTCCTTCCTGTGGCTTTCCAGATAACTCCTTATCGTCTCATATCTGTTTTTCGGCGTCATCACGCCAAAATATAAGTTCTGCCTGTCAAATCCTGTGGTCATAAGGGCTGGTTCCCGGAGCATCAAAATAGAAATAATGTCTTCTTTTACCTCCTTCGTGGCCGTAGCCGTAAAAGCCGCCACCACAGGCCGGGCCTTCATCCTGCCGATAAAATCTACAATTTTCAGATAACTTGGCCGGAAATCCTGTCCCCACTGGGAGACACAGTGGGCTTCATCCACGGCCACCATGGCAATGGAAGTATGTAATGCAAAATCCAGAAATTCCTCCGTCAGGAGACGCTCCGGCGCCACATAAATAATGGGATACCTGCCTTCTCTGGCATAGCCAAGCGCCTTCCTGTACTGCCCCGGCGTCAGGGAGCTGTTTAAATAAGCTGCATGTACCCCGGCCTGATTCAAACCCTCCACCTGATCCTTCATAAGCGAAATCAAAGGTGAAATCACCAGCGTGATCCCCTCCATCATAAGGGCCGGCACCTGATAGCAAATGGACTTTCCTGCCCCTGTAGGCATAATTCCAAGCACATCCCGCCCCTCCAGAATACTGTCAATAAGAAATTCCTGCCCTTCCCTGAAGGCGTCATATCCAAAATACTGCTTTAAAAGCTTATGTTTATCCAAATCATTTATCCTTCTCACACATTATTTTCACAGGAGGGCAGAACCTGTTTATGACCTGCATCTTAAAGAGCCAGTATCCTAAAGGTGTCCAGGTATCCGACCGGGCATAAAGTCCGTGCCGAGCCTTATGGGAAGCGGCTAGCAGGACTTAGTGTCCCCTTCATCCCCAGCAATCAGCGGACACGATGTCCGGTGAAGGCGCAACTTTGGGCCATGGAAGGCCAACTGCGCCGGTTGCGTCCTCATTAAACGGCCTGCCCGGGGATACTCAGTCCTACTTGCCGCTGGACATAGGCCCGGCACGGACTTTATGCCCGGCCGGATACCCACGCTCCTCCTGTGTACCTTACAATTATATGACAAAAAAAGGCTTTGGGCTATCACTATTTTCTGACAGTCCAAAACCTTTTTCTATTTGTCCGGCTCCCGGAAAGGCGCTGCGCTGCATTTCCCCAAAGGCACAGTGTCTCCTACCAGCAAATCTTCACTTTAAATAGATCCCCGTCTATTTCAACTTTCAATTTTCCTCTCTGTAATTCCACAAAGCTGGTTGCGATGGCAAGGCCAAGGCCGCTGCCTTCGGTATTCCTTGCGCTGTCCCCTCTCACAAACCTTTCTGTCAGACTTTCCGGGGGCACATTCAACTCCACGGCCGACATGTTTTTCAGTTCAATATTGATGCCTTTTTCCGTCCTGTCTGCGTTGACATAAACTCTGGTGTGGGGCATGGCATACTTTATGATATTGGTATAAAGGTTTTCAAATATCCGGTAAGTCATCTGGGAATCCAACTGTAAGATCACCTTTTCCTCCGGCAGGCGGAACCGGAAGATTAAACCTGCTTCCTCCACCCTGTCCTCATACTCCAGATATACCTGCCGTATCAGATTGCAGATATCCACATCCACCGGATTTAAGACGATATTGCCGCTGCTGGCCTTGCTCACCTCAAACAAATCCTCTATCAGAAATTTCAGCCGCTCCGCCTTCTTTTTCAGCACGCCCAGATATTCTTTTCTCTGGTCATCTGAAATATTTTCCGCTTCTAACAGCTCAATATAAGTGGTGATGGCGGTAAGGGGAGTTTTCAAGTCATGGGACACATTGGTGATCAGCTCTGTCTTCATTTTCTGGCTCTTGACCTCCTCGTCCACTGCCGCCCGGAAGCCGTTCTGTATTTCGGACAGCTCCTCCTTGTAGGATTCAAAAACGCCCCAGTCGTCCTCAAACTTTGTCTGCAGGTTGCCGTCCGCAATGGACCCTGTGGCTTCTAAAAGTTTGCGGTACTGTTCCTGTATCTTTTCCACATACTTTTTAAGCATAATATAAAGAATAACGGAATACACCGCCAGAATTACCCAGCCAAAAACCCATATACAGCACATCACGCCCAGAATAAGGAAATTGAGAATGACCAGTTTTCTGATGGTCTTTTCAGCCTTTTCCCCCAGATCCACATGAAGGATCTCTTCCTTAAGCTGGTCTATCTTTCTGCTGACTTTGCTCCTTGACCAGATGAAGATCCGTACCAGAAGACTTCGCTCCTTTAAAAATTCCTTTGGTCCCACCACGAACACCTCCCCCAGGGTAGTGACAAGATAATACCAGAAGCCAAATATAAGGGTGAGCACAGCCATATTGACCAATATAGTCACCACATCATAAAACTGCACTGGAAAAAAAGGGAAATACTGGCCATATGCATCCGGGAAAAAGCTGCTGTTTGTATAGCAGATCAGGTCCACGGCCGCCCATACAGTTCCAAACATCATACACATCATGGCAAAAAGCGTAACCTCCAGATGGAGTTTTACACCGGACAGCCTGTGCAGACAGTATCTTTTACAGCGCGTGATCAGAAGTGCCAAGGCTGCCAGTACCAGCAGTATGTTCTGGTAAATCTGTTCCGCCCCTACATTTAAATAGGCCATGGCTTTATTTTCCCACTGATACCCGGAAGTCATGATATAGCCGCTGTTGGAATTACTGTAGCCAAGCCTTATGCTATCTTTCTGTTCCCTGGTAAGCGCATAAATGAAAGTCATATTCTCCGGCCCGTCTGATATGCGGTACGACAGTTTCTTTTTCTCATCTGCAAAATAAAGTTCCGTCTTTTCTCCCAGCTCATATTCAATCTGGCTTTTGAACCTGTATTTCAGCCGTTCCCCATCCATCACACTCTGCAGGTTTTTTAAGAGTTCATCCGGCTCCTCGTCCCTTACTGCTATGCGGGCCAGATTTCCTGCCACATCGTAGGTCATCATGACATAATATTCATAAGGTGCCTCCTCATTTTTGAAAGCTTTGTCCTCATACAGCTTTTCGATACTTCTGCCCGTATTTTTCAGCACTTCCCCTGTATCATGGTCAATCACACAGTAGTCCATGCTCTTGGCAAGCCCGTCCACAACGCCGTTTTTCCATTCTTCTAAAAGCCCCTCCATTCTGTTTTCAAGAAAATCTTTCACTTCCTCCTGTGTTTTATCCACATATTCCAGATTTCCTCTGTCCAGCTCATCCCTGGATAAATCTTCTTCCTCTAATTCCAGATACAGATCCGCATACCTCACCTGTTCCTGCCGGGATTTTTCCAGTACGCTTTTATTCAGGGCAAGATTTGCCTGATAAAACTGCACCAGCATCTTCTCCTCCCGCAGGGCAACTGAATTATATCCTGCCGCTCTCTTTTCCAAAGAAGGGTAAAAACACATAAACACGATAGCGCAGGCAATTACGATTCCCCCTGCCGCTATAAAACTAAATTTTTTACTGCCTGTCGATTTTGTATCCAACACCCCACACCACCTTTAAATATTTTGGCTCCTTCGGGTTAATCTCGATCTTCTCCCGAATTTTCCTGATATGCACCATAATCGTATCTGTATTGATTGCCTGCTCATTCCAGACTCTCTCGTAAATCTCCTCCGCACTGAATACCCTGCCCGGGTTTTTCATGAGAAGCATTAAGATCTTAAACTCTAAGGGCGTCATTTTCACAGGTCTGCCGTCCACACTGACCTCAACGGTTTCCTCGTTTAATTCCAGTCCGCCGATGACATAAACCTTGTCATTCTGCCCCTTATCCCCTACAGCTTCCAAAAATTTCCTGTACCTGCGCAGATGGGAATTTACCCTTGCAAGCAGTTCCATGGTTGTAAAAGGCTTGGTCACATAATCATCCGCCCCCATATTGAGCCCCATGATTTTATCCACTTCCTCGGACTTGGCAGAGAGCATGATGACCGGAAACTCATATCCCTTTTCCCTTACCTTCATCATCATGGTTATTCCGTCCATCCGCGGCATCATCACATCCACAATCGCTAAATGGATTTCTTCCTGCCCAATCTTTTCAAGGCCCTCCACCCCGTCCGCCGCCTGGGATACCGTATATCCCTGACTCCGCAGATAAATCTCAATTCCTTCCCGTATTTCCTTGTCATCTTCCACAATTAAAATATGATACGTTTCCATGTATCCCCCTCATCCTTTCCATTCCCAGAACGTGTTTGAAAATCCATTTATCCAGAGTATACCATATCTTTCCCTCCATTCCTATTGCTGTTCCTTGATCTGCCCTTCTCCCTTCTGTTGTAAACTGCCTGTGCATAAACCAGCACTGCCTGTCTGGCAATTTCTTCACTGCTATATTTACGGGCCGTTAAAACCGCTCCCTGCCGAAGCAGGTCTATTTCTTTCTTTTCCAAAATGTCCATGAGTTTCTCCGCAAACTCTATTTCTGACACTTCTGTCATATATCCATTTCTGCCGTTTACCACCACGTCCTGTGTGCCTGTACCCCGGACTGCAAGAACGGGGGTTCCTGCTGCCATGGACTCCAGCAGCACGATCCCCTGAGTCTCCGACAGGGAGGAAAAAAGGAACAGATCCGCAGCATGGCAGTAATTTTTGATTTCCCCATTGGGAACCTTCCCTACAAACACGATTTCTTCCCCGATTCCCATTTTTTCTGCTTTCCGCTCCAGCGTCGCTCTCTCCGGTCCGTCGCCTATGAGTGCCAGCTTAAAGTCGCTTCCGCAGATATCCTTGCGGATTTTCATGGACTGAAACAAAAATCCCAGATTCTTTTCCTTTGCCAGCCGTGCCACTGTGCAGAAAAGATATTTTTTATTTCCTGCAAGTTCTTTTCTAAGTAAATCAGCCCTGCCCCCGTCAGGGAAAAAGCTTTCATCCAAAAGCCCCGTAGGCAGCACCCTCACATCTGCCCCCGGCTGTATCTGCTCCAGATAATCCTTCATCACCGGAGTGGGCGCAATGACCATATCGCAGTGTTTCGTGTAACTTCTGATATAAGCAGGCATGATCCTTTTTAGTCTGGAAAGCCCGATATAGTGCAGGTACTGCTCATACCTTGTATGATAAGTAAACACCATGGGCACATGATATTTCCATGACAGATACCTTGCGGTGCTTCCGATCATCATGGGATGATGCACATGGATCACGTCAAAATTCCCTTCCTTAAATCTGCGCTCTATCTCCAGATCCAGACTGTCCGGCACGGAAAATCCGCCTGCCACGCCCTTGATCAGCGCCTTGTACCTTACCACGTCTTCTTCCGGCTCCTGCCCGGC
The DNA here is from genome assembly GCA_009911035.1 of Lachnospiraceae bacterium. Taxonomy (GTDB): domain Bacteria; phylum Bacillota; class Clostridia; order Lachnospirales; family Lachnospiraceae; genus Suilimivivens. The sequence goes on along the minus strand of QXWO01000009.1, from coordinate 73,352 downwards.
ATAGCTGGGCGCGAAGACCACCACCTCATGGCCCAGGGCCCGCAGGCTTCCGGCCAGTCTTTCTATGGAAATCGGCACCCCGGCCACAAAAGGTTTATAATTATTTGTCATCATTGCAATCTTCATATCCCGCTCTCCCCCTTATGCCAAAAGCTTTAAAACCGCATCGCCCAGATAATATCCTGCCCCTACAAAAAACAAATTCCACACGAAGATCCCCAGCGTTGAACTGACCGTATACTGTACCAGATTCATCTTCGATATCCCTGCCGGGATGGAAACCAGCGTCCGTATCATGGGGATCAGCTTGCTAATAAAGATGCCCACACTCCCCTTCTGCCGCACCCATTCCAGCTTATCTTCGATAGCCTTCCTCTGCCTGGGAAACTTATCTAAATACTTCTGTAAAAAAAGTTCCCCGCCTTTATATCCAAGAAAATATAAGATCAGACTTCCTAAAAGCCCTGCCGCCACCGTAATTATCAGCGCCGGAATAAACCGGATATTTCCCTTTGCCGCCCACATCCCCGCAAGGGGCATGATGACCCCCGCCGGAAATCCCGGCAGATTCAAATACTCCAGCAGTACGATAACAAAAATCGCAATCCCTCCGTACCTTGCAAAATACTGCATGATTACATCCATTGTCATTTACGCCACATCCCTTCCTTGATTGTAATCTATTACTTATAACGGATCACAAGAAAAGAATACCTCAAAAACCTAAACAATATCCTGTGGGAAATCTTAAGAACTTCTAAATAATATCTTATAAAATATCCACCACTCCTTTACGGGCATGGGGCTGGATTCTTCATCTTATGCTGGCGGCTTCAAGGGCCAACAAACGCTGCCACGCTCCGCGAGACAGCTTATTGTAAAAAAGGCAGAAGATATCCTTCTGCCTGTCATTTTGCCCATGTATTTACCCTTTCATCATGGCCAGTATCATCTGCGCCGTCTCCACCATATTGGTCCCGCTGTCCATACTGCATTTTTGTATATATCTGTAAGCTTCCTCCTCCGTCATATGGTTACGGTTCATCAAAAGTTCCTTGGCCTCCTTTATCAGTCCGGCTTCCTTCCCGCTCCTTTCTTTCGGCTTCGCCTTCTGCCTGCGCCTGCGTCTTTCCATGCCCTGAATCATCATGTCAACTGTATTGACAAAATCATGGACTTTAAGGGGCATGGAAAGGCACATAATGCCGCTGTGTATCATTCCGCTGCCAATAATATGGTGGGAAGCCAGCAGCAGTATTTCAAATCCCGGCGGAATACATTCCTGTATCTGACTGTAAAGCATATCCGCCAGCTTATACCCGCACACCACGACACCGTCGTCCAGATTATCTGCAAGCGCTATGGCCTGGGCTCCTGTGGTGCATATGCCTGAAACCGCAATGCCGTTTCTGACCAGAAGATTTTTAATATTTCTGGCATCATCTATCTTTGGGAGGACTACTATTACACCAGTCACTTACACACCTCCTCACTCTTATACCCCGACTTGCCGGCTGGCGGCATCCATCTTGAGGAAAGCATTTTCAAACACCGCTAAAACTGGCTCAGATATTGGTTGATCTCCCAGTCTGTGACCTGCGAGCGGTAATCATCCCATTCCGCCTTTTTTGCTTCAATATACTTTTCCGACACATGCCTGCCCAATGTTTCCCGCACAAATTCGTCCTTTTCCAGTTCCCCTACAGCTTCAATCAAAGTCCCAGGAATTGCCTCAATGCCAAGCTTCTTCTTTTCCTCCTCTGACATGGCAAAAATATTACAGTCCACGCTTGCCGGCGGCTGAATCTTATTGACAATGCCGTCAAGCCCGGCTCGCAGACACACTGCCAGGGCAAGATAGGGATTGGCAGAAGGGTCCGGGCAGCGCAGTTCAATTCTGGTCCCCTCCCCCCTTGTAGACGGGATACGGATCAAGGGACTTCTGTTGGTACCGCTCCATGCAATGTGGACCGGTGCTTCATACCCGGGCACCAGCCTTTTATAGGAATTGACCAGCGGATTGGTGACTGCCGTCATCCCCTTCATATGCCTGATAATACCGCCGATAAAGTAATAAGCTTCCTGACTTAATCCAAGCTTATCCGAAGGATCATCAAAAATATTTTTCCCATCTCTGAACAGAGACATATTGATGTGCATACCGGACCCGTTTACGCCGTATTTAGGCTTGGGCATAAAGGTAGCATGTAACCCGTGCCGTTTGGCAATGGTCTTGACTGCCAGCTTAAAGGTCATAATATTGTCCGCTGTCGCCAGCGCTTCATCATACTTAAAGTCAATCTCATGCTGGGCAGGCGCCACCTCATGATGGGACGCCTCAATGACAAACCCCATATCTTCCAGAGTAAGCACCATGTCCCTTCTTGCATTTTCCCCCAAGTCCAGCGGACCTAAGTCAAAATACCCTGCTTTTTCGTGGGTCAGCGTGGTAGGCATCCCGTTCTCGTCTGTGTGGAACAGGAAGAACTCGCACTCCGGCCCCACCTCAAACTTATAGCCCATGTCCTCCGCTTCCTTAACAGCACGCTTTAAAATATACCTGGGGTCCCCCTCAAAGGGTTCTCCGTTCGGACGGTACACATCGCAGATCAGCCGCGCCACCTTCCCCTGCTGGGGCCTCCACGGAAAAATCTCCAATGTGCCCAAATCCGGGTATAAATACATATCCGACTCTTCAATCCGCACAAAACCTTCAATAGAAGAACCGTCAAACATGCACTTGTTGTCCAGCGCTTTCTGAAGCTGGCTGGCAGTGACCGCCACATTCTTAAGACTCCCGAACATATCCGTAAACTGTAACCGGATAAATTCTACGTCCTCATCTTTTACCAACTCCATAATATCTTCTTTTGAATAATTTTTTCTCATAATAGTATTCATTCCTTTCCACTATACCATACACAATCACACTTCATGCCTCTTCCCCGGCTTTGCCCTTGTCCACGGAAATCCCCGGGTCCTTGCCCACAAAAAAAGGACGCCCTGTAACAGCCGCCGTCTGCCGCTGCTCTAAGAACGCCTTTGTCCTGTTCTATGATAACAACACTTCTGTAAATTTGTCAATATACAATATTACCTAAACCATTTTCAGAATTAATTCCCGCATCACTTAAACTGCGTATTAAAAATGTTTCTGACTCCACATGGAATAAATCCCCGTCATAATTAATACTATAGTAAAAAGAATGTAACGGGGATATCCTATGAGCTCCAAAACCAAAATTGTTGTACTTCATCTGAAAGAATTAATATATACCGGCATCTTTGCACTGCTGGGAATATTATTTATTATTCTTCTCATTATCATGTTCCTGCCAAAAGATAAAAAGGAAAGCACTTCTGTGGAAACGCCTGCGGCTACCTACGTGCCCGGCATTTACACCACTTCCCTGGTCTTAAATGATAATGCAGTGGATGTGGAGGTCACGGTAGATGAAGCCAATATCAACGATATCCGCATTGTAAATCTGGACGAAGCTGTAACTACCATGTTCCCGCTGTTAGAGCCTTCCTTTGACGATCTCGCCAGCCAGATTATCAAAAACCAGTCACTGGACAATATCACCTATGCGGATGACAATAAATATACCTCCATGGTCCTGCTCAATGCCATCAAGACCTCCCTGGATAAAGCTGCAGTGCCCTCTCCTTCTCCAAGCCCGTCAGCTTCACCAGCCAGTACATAAACACAACATGGCTTACCGTCTGTTTATGAAAGCGCTTCTGCCTGTTCCATCCATATCCGCACACAGGCGTCCGAAGGCATCCTTAGGTCGCCTCTGGGGGATACTGCCACACTTCCCACTTTAGGGCCGTCGGGCAGGCAGGAGCGTTTAAACTGCTGGGAAAAGAATCTTTTGTAAAAGATCTTCATCCATTTTAAAATCACGGCGTCCTCATACGCTCCTGCAAAGGAGGCCCGGGCGAGCCGGTATATTTTGGCAGGCTCAAACCCGCACCGCAGGCAGTAATACAGGAAAAAGTCATGAAGCTCGTAAGGTCCTACCAGATCTTCTGTTTTCTGGGCGATCCTTCCGTCCACAGGAGGAAGGAGTTCGGGACTTACAGGGGTATCCAGCACATCCAGCAGTACCCCCTTTAGTTCTTCATCCTTACAGGTGTCCGCATAATATTTCACAAGATGGCGCACCAGCGTCTTGGGGACTCCCGCGTTTACCCCGTACATGGACATATGGTCGCCGTTGTAGGTGGCCCACCCCAGCGCCAGCTCCGACATGTCCCCGGTGCCGATGACCATTCCGTTTTCCCGGTTGGCAATGTCCATCAATATCTGGGTGCGCTCCCTTGCCTGCCCGTTCTCATAGGTCACATCATGGTTGTCCATATCCTGTCCGATATCCCTGAAATGTATGGTAACAGCTTCCTTGATATCCACTTCTTCCAGCGATGCTTTCAAAACCCGGGTCAGCCTGCAGGCATTGTCATAAGTCCTGTCCGTGGTACCAAAGCAGGGCATAGTAACAGCCGTTATATTCTCCCTTGGAATCTCCAGCATATCAAAAGTTCTTGCCGTAACCAGCAGTGCCAGAGTAGAATCCAGCCCCCCGGACACACCGATAACCGCTTTACGGCATCCTGTATGGGCAAACCGCTTCTTAAGGCCTGTGGCCTGTATGGATAAAATCTCCTCGCAACGCCTCTCCCGCTCACTTTTGTCAGAAGGCACGAAAGGCATACAGGGAAATGTCCTTTCCAGCTTTGTCTCCACCGTTTCCAGTCTAAAGGGAAGCACCAGATACCGGGAACTGTCCCCGCAGGGAAAGGTGTTCATCCTCCTGCGCTCCATCCGCAGCCTGCCGATGTCAAGATCCCCATAGACAATTTGGTTTGTAAACCGTTTGCTCTGGGCAATGATAATCCCGTTTTCCGCAATCATGTCATGGCCTCCATAGACAAGGTCCTGGGTGGACTCCCCATCCCCGCAGCTGCAATAAATATATCCTGCAATCAGCCTGGCGCTGGAAGACTTCACCAACATTTCCCGGTACGCACCCTTACCGATCGTCTCGTCCGATGCGGAAAGATTGACCAGCACAGTGGCCCCTGCCAAAGCATGGGAAACGGCAGGCTCCTGGGGCACCCAGATATCCTCGCAGATTTCACACCCCACCATAAGGCCTTCCATTCCCTCCGCTTCCAGCAGAATGTTGGTTCCAAAGGGAACTTCCTCCCCGTTAAAAGACACCACCGCAATCTCTTTATTTCCCGGCATAAAATGCCGTGCCTCATAAAATTCACCATAAGAAGGGATAAAACTTTTGGGGATAAAGCACAGCACTCTGCCGTCATGGACAGCCGCCGCCGTATTGAACAGCTTCCCTTCTTTTTCAAAAGGAAGTCCCACAAAAATAAGGGCATCCTTTCCTCTGGTAAATTCCGCTATCTTTAAAAGCTGCTCCCTGCAGGAAGCAAGAAGCCGTTCCTGTAAAAACAAATCCCCACAGGTATAGCCGCTGATGCCAAGTTCCGGGAACACGATCACCTTCGCCCCGTTTCCCCACGCTTCTTCTATCCCTGCACAAATCTGCTCTGTGTTAAAAACCGTATCGGCCACTTTGACTTTTGGCGTAACCGCCGCTACCTTTACAAATCCCTGCTTCATAATACCCTGCTTCCTCTCCCGTCAGATAAGTTTTCACAGCGTTTACAGTTCTTCCTTTCGCAATTGCCTGTAAACCCATTCTTTTATATGTTAACTCTCAAAACCCGTTTTCCTGCATAAGCCTAAAATTTATTTCCCAGACTTTAGCCACGCTTAAGAAGTCCCTTAAGCTCTTCCACTGAAAACGTATAAGACGTATTACAAAAATGACAGTTCACTTCAATATCTTTATTTTCGGCAATCATCTCACCGATTTCCTTCCGGCCGATGCTGACAATTGCCTTCTCCACCCGTTTTTTATCACAATTACAGAAAAATCTTGCAGGCATAGTATCCGTGACTTCCATATCCATGCCTTTCAGAAGAAGTCCCAGCATTTCCTCCGGCGTCCTGCCTTCATCCAGCACTGCCGTAACTGTGGAGAATTCCTTGAGATTCTGTTCAAGCTGTCCAATCACCTTATCCTCCGTAAAAGGCATCAACTGAATGATAAAACCGCCTGCCTGCTTTACCCTGTTGTCCCTTTCCATCAGAACCCCCAGTCCCACACTGGAGGGTACCTGTTCGGAGGTTGCAAAATAATAGGTCAAATCCTCTGCAATTTCTCCGGTCTGCAAATTAGTCTGCCCTACATAAGGCTCTTTTAATCCCATATCCTTGATGACCCGAAGCATCCCGCTTCCCACCGCGCCGCCTACGTCCAGCTTCCCTGCCAGGCTGGGAGGCAGCATAACCTGAGGTTCTATGGCATAGCCCTTCACATTTCCCTGACTGTCTGCCGTAACCGTCATACCCTTTACCGGACCGTCTCCGCTGACCTGTAGCGTCAATAAGTCTTTTTCTCCTTTAAGCATGGCCCCCATCATCACGCCCCCGGTCATCAGACGCCCAAGGGCCGCTGTCACCACAGGGCTTGTATCATGGGCTTTCCTTGCCGCTTCGGCCAGTTCCCTTGTTGTGGCCCCAAAGGCCCGGATCTGAGCCCCGGCCGCTGACGCCCTGACAATATAATCCGCCATATAAATCCTCCTATTCCAGTTCCGCATCTGTTCTTCCAAGCATCAGTAACCAATCTACTTCCGGCACTCTCTGGCCGCCACATAAATCCTCTCACTGGATTCTCCCGGTTTCTCATGGGTATCCGCATCCAGTGTAAATATCACTTCCATCCCGGCTTTTTCCACAAACCTTAGCATTTCCTCCAGGGTGTAGCCTCTCTGGAAATGGTTTTCCGTAAAGCGGCGGAAAAGACCGTTATCATCTTTTACAAATATGGTAAGATCATACTCATTAATCATTTCATCCTCGTGATAGAAATTTTCCCAGATGAAACTGCAGTCTTCCCGGTTCTCCGCAATGGTGGCGTTGCCTATAACCTTTTCATACTTATAAAGCGTATTGAAATCAAAGATAAAAAGTCCGCCCGGATGCAGGTAATTATTGACCTGTGCAAAGGTTTCTTCCACATCTTCATCTTCCAGAAGATAATTCACGCAGTCACATACACTTACCACCGTCCCCACGGTACTGTACAGATCCAGCTCCCGCATGTCCTGACAAAGGTAAAGAATCTCGCTGCCGGACATTTCCCTTTTGGCAAGAGCTGTCCCCAGCATTTCTTCGGAATTATCCACGCCAATCATATCGTACCCCTTTTGATACAAAAGTTCTGTAAGGGTTCCCGTTCCGCAGCCCAAATCCAGCACCAGATCCCGCTCCGACCTTAAAATTTCCCCGCCTTCGTCCCCATCCGGCAAAGAAGCCGGAACGTTGCCGCCTGCAGGTTTTGAAATACCATATTTTTCTATTGTATCCGCCAGAAAGTCCGCCCATTCTCTGTAAGGCGTCTGATCCATAAAAATATCATACACACTGGCAAAATCCGTATAAGCTTCCATCTCTCCATCTCCCAAGCCGTCCCAGTATCTCCTTTTAGTCGCCCAGCTTCATGGCAACAACAAATCCCACCGCAAAGGTAACCACACTCACCAGCACGCTGATCACGCTAATGGTCCCTATATTTCCCATAAGCAGAATCGCTATTGGAGAAGCCACAATCAAACCGATAATAGCCCAGAATGCCTGAATAGGAAATTTTTCAAAAATCACTTCTATGATCTTTGCAATGGCAAAAATCCCCACAACAATTCCGATTCCCATAGGCACCAGCACGCCGCACTCTTTGAGTATCCCTGCAATATCAAAGGCTGCGAGGGCTGTGATGAAATTCTTGATGGAAGCAATAATAGGATTATAATATCCCAGCAGTAAAAGCATCATAGAACCGCTGACACCAGGAATGATCATGGTTGCAGAGGCAATCACCCCAACCAGAAACAGCTTGATCACAGACCAGAGACTGAAAGACAGATCCGCCGCCGCGCCTTCTGTCTCACCCATAGCCGCCATTCCCACTACCAGTGCAAAGAAAAAAATAAACGGAATGATGTAGCTTATCTTTATTCCCTTTCCCTTTACTTTCTTGTATACAGCCGGAAGCCCGCCCACAATCAGCCCGATAAACAGACAGTTGGTCTGGAGAGGAAAATGCTCAAACGCAGGTTCGATAATAAAAGACAGCCCCACAAGTGCAATCCCGATTCCGATAAAAATAGGGATCAAAAACTTCATGCTCTCCTTAAACTCATTAAACAGATGGGTGACACTGTGAATCATCCTGTCATAAATTCCCATGGAAACCGCCATCGTTCCCCCGCTGACACCGGGGATGATGTTCGCCACACCCATTACCATACCTTTTAATAAATTTTTAATCATTGTTCCCTACCTCTCCTTTAAGTAATTTTCTAAAAATGAAACCAGTTCCTGCATCTGCCCGTCTGTACCTATGGTGATGCGCAGATAGTTATTTATTCTGGGTTTATTCCAGTATCTCACATAAATATTATGTTCTTTCAACGCAAGGAAAATGTCCTCTGCCGGAACCTTTTCGTGGGTCACAAACAGGAAATTGCTCATGGAATCCCCAAAGGAAAATCCAAGCCTCTTAAGCTGCCCCTTCGTCCACTCCCTTGTTTTCACAATTTTTCCGACAATTTCTTTAAAATAAGCGTCCTCGAGAACTGCCGCCGTGCCCATTTCAATGGCAGGCATGTTCATGGTATAAGAATTAAAGGAAAACTTGACATCCTTTAAATACCCGATCATCTTTTCACATGCAATGGCAAATCCTACCCGCACCCCGGCCATCGCCCGGGACTTGGAAAAAGTCTGGACCACCATCAGATTATCAAACTTTTCAATCAGAGGAATCGCACTTCTGCCCCCAAAATCCACGTATGCCTCATCCACGATCACCACGGAATCCGGGTTTCGTTCTGCAATCTCCCCGAACATGCTTATATCCTCAAAAACACCTGTGGGCGCATTAGGATTAGGAATAATGATTCCCCCGTTGGGCACAAAGTAGTCTTCTTTTTTAATGAAGAAATTTTCATCAAGGGCACAAGTCCGGCAGGGTATGCGTAACAGAGCCGCCCACACATCATAAAACGAGTAAGTAATATCAGGGAACAAAATAGGCGCTTCCCCGTTGAAAAAAGTCATAAACGCCATGGCCAGCACATCATCCGACCCCACTCCCACAAATACCTGCTCCGGCCTTACATGATAATACCCTGCAAGGGCATTGACCAGCTTTTCCGCATTCATATCTGGATAAAGCCGGAATTCCCCGCAGTTCATCTTCTCTGCAATCTCCCTCACCCCAGGCGCGGGGGGATAAGGACATTCATTGGTATTTAATTTAATGACACCTGCCGTCTTCGGCTGCTCGCCGGCCACGTAAGGCGTCACCCTTCTCACATTCTTTTCCCAGCTCATACACAAACTTCCTTCCAGTCATCCATCTCATTGCACTACGCTACCTATGGTAACATTATCCATCCGCTCCTGCAAGCATTATTCTGCCTGCATTGGGATATCTGTACAAATTCTTGTCACACTCTGTATCTGACCAGTAACATGCAAAAATCCAGCAGCGAATGCCTTTAACGTGTTTAAAAATTCCTTCCTGCCATCTGCATGCCGCACTTGAAAACGGTTATTTTTCCCCACAGTCCTGTTTCATCCCTGCCGCCTGCTGTCTGTATTCTTCCGCCTGCTCCTTCATCCCCATTGCGTCATAGCACTCTGCCAGTCCCAGAAGCGGCAGATCCTGACTGCTATGGATGTCTAAGATACTCTGTGCCCCATAGACTGCATTATAAAACCACACAGCGGCTTCCTTATATTCCTTCCTCTGGAAATAATATTCCCCCAGCTCCAGACAGACTTCACTTACCCCTTCGCTGGCAATATCCTTCATGGCATAACAGTACATTTTAAGAAAATCTCCCCGGATTCTGGCGGACTTTACCACCACACAGATGGCTTCCTTCATCTGCTCCGGTTTCGTCTCCTCCCCATCTGCTATCCGGGTAAAATAGTCCTCCGCCCTCTGTAACCGCTCCGGCTCCCCTGTTATAAGCAGTTCCCGGGCGTACATGTTTGCAAGGCGCGCTGAAAGCTGTTTTCCTTCCTGTATCATTTTCTCAAAAATCTGCAGATCCCTGCCCCCATGACTGCACTCCGGCATATGGGTAATTTCAATCTCACTGTCAAAAACCACCGGAAGGAGCCGCACCATCTCATGGACAGGCTCAATCCACTGGAAAGTCCGGAGCCTCTTAAACAGCTTGGGGCGCAGTTCCCGGTCAAAATTGTACACCGTACCGTAGGAAAGCTGGTTCCCATAAAACATCTGTACAATCTCAACCTCCGGCAGCATCGTTTCCTTTAATATCCTGAACTTTTCCCGGTTCTCCTTATCCAGCACCTCGTCCGCATCTGCCGAATAAATATAATCACACCCCGCCTTGGAAAAGGCAAAGTTCCTTGCCTCCGAAAAATCCCCCGTCCACGCAAAGTCGTATATCTTATCCGTATACTTAGCCGCAGCCTCCTTCGTCCCGTCCTCTGACCCGGTATCCACAATGATAATCTCATCCATTAAATCAGAAATGCTGTCAAGGCACCTGCTAAGAACCCGTTCTTCATTTTTTACAATCATACACAGACTAATCGTAATCACAGAATATTCCTCCCAAACTGTTGCGGTTCATTTGCCAGAAATATTGACAGTACCGTCAACATAATTTATAGTGTTTTTAATGGTATATTGCATATCATGGCTATTACATATCATGAATATTTCATTCCATAGATATTTCATATCAGCTATATCATACCATAGGATTTATTTTTAGAATAGGAGTTATTGTCATGAAACCCACCCGGAAAATTTCCCTTATTATAAGAATTCTTCAAAGTTTCTTCACCTCATGGGCGCTTATGAAGGCAGGCCGCATGGAGCCTGGCAATATTTTCACTCTTGTGTTTTTTCTTCTCTGCTTTGTCTTCTACGGTTATGTGGATAACAAGCTGGCAGAATCCCGCCCGGACGTCAGCCCGAAGACGCCCCTTGTCTGCATGATAACTGCGGTTATTTTTTCCACCCTTTATCTGTCTGTGGACTGCCCCATTTATATAGAAACCCTCACAAATCCCCTGTTTCGTCTTGGGATTGTTTCCGCCGCTTTTTGTGGTTTTGTGGTACTTTTTTATTATCTGCTGAAGCTGTTGTTTGCGCTGGCCGGAGACAAACCCCGTTTGTCCGCTGTACTTTTCAGCGGACACTATGACTGTCCTCCCCAACTGGTTTACACAAACTTCCGCCATACATGGTCTGCCAAAAGAGCAGGCAGTGTCTATGCTTTCTATTTAAAGCATACCGGATTATGCGCTTTTCTCCTTTGCCTGCTGTGCTGGTTTCCCTACTTCCTTTACCAGTATCCGGGCGTCATGACTCCTGACAGCATCAACCAGTTTGAGCAGGTGCTTGGCGTTATCCCATACAGCAACCACCACCCCTGGATGCACACACTTTTGATCAAACTGCTTTACGATCTGGGATTTGCCATCACTGGCAGTATGCTGATTGCCCTGTCCTGCTACACATTTTTCCAGATGTGTGTTCTCGCTTTCAGCGTATCCTACTTTATCAACACCTTAAAACAGTACCGAGTAAGGCCCCTGATCTGCCTGCTTATCACGCTTTTTTATGCACTGGTACCCTATCATGCCGTGTTTTCTGTTACCATATGGAAAGATATTTTGTTTGCGGCGGCCGTGCTGTGCTTCGGATGCACCCTTCTTCGGACTTTTAAAAAGGTATTCCGGGCCGATTTGTTCCTTATGGGCATCTCCGGGCTGATGCTGTGCCTGTTCCGCTCCAATGGCTGGTATGCCTTTCTGTTATGCTTCCCCCTGCTGCTTCTTTATTTCCGTAAAAAGAAAAAGACCGTATATCCTGTTGTCTTTACCATATTTATGTTGTCTGTCCTTATCAAGTGGCCTCTGATGAACGCCCTGCATGTGACACAACCGGATTTGGTGGAATCCCTTTCCATACCCATCCAGCAGGTGGCGGCTGTCCTGTGTAATGACCGGGCGCTTACAGATGAAGAACTGGAACTGATAGAAAATGTGGTGGACCTTACCTATATCAAGGATCTATATGTACCCTTTTTTGCGGACAATATGAAAGAACTGGTACGTGCCGGGCATCCCGAATATCTGGAAGATCACAAACAGGAATTTTTAAAACTCTGGGCCGCGCTTGGACTCCGTTATCCTGGAGACTACCTTACCGCTTATATCCGCCAGACCTACGGCTACTGGTATCCCGACTCTTTTTATCTGGTGGCCGAAGCCGAAGGCGTGAGTGCCACTTCCCTTGGCGTGTCACACACCCCTCTTATCAGAGGCCCCCTTGTGATCAAGTTAAAGGAAATTTCCATCAAGCTTGGAAGCATGATTCCCCTTTACGGAACTCTCTGGAGCATGGGTGTCATCTGCTGGGTTCTGATCTTTTCCATCGGATGTGCTTTTGTCAGAAAAGAACTGCCAAAGCTGATTCTCTACCTGCCAAGCGCCGCCCTGCTTCTGACTGTGCTCATTGCAACCCCCGTTGCCACGGAATTCAGGTACGTATATTTCATGGTATTTTCCTTTCCCTTCTATTTGATGACATCCATGCTTATACTTCCCAGGGAGGAAGATTCTGGTGCTTTATAATTGCACCGCTTTAAAAATAGGCAGCGCAGGTATTGGGAAAGATATGGGTGCAGCGGTATGCGGCTGTAGCTGTAGTATCTGTGCATTCTCCGTTGTATTTTGTTTAAGTCAACCATTTTTATAAAAAGATGTTCTATTGCTGCTATTCTTTGTGTGCCATAAGTTTTTGCCGCTTTGGTATGAACCTTTTCCACTGTAATTTTTTGTGCTTTATCAAGCCGCAAAGTCAATTCATAGCCTCCTAACTCAATCTGCACCGGATCACCCATCGGCGCAATCTTTTGAAGCGTAACCTCTGTTTTCGGTGTAAGCCCCATATCCAGTAAATGATGTCTGAGTGCGCCTGCTCCGCCTACGGAACGGATATAAGCACTCTGTTTCGGTTTTAATTCATCCATTGTCATTTTATCGTCACCTCACTTTCACCGCCCGCAAATATACTCTGTCCCTTTTTCAATAACCATCCGCACATGTTCGTCCACCAAAGCATAAAATATCATTTTCCCGTCTCTTCGCCGTCTTACCAGTTTATTTGATTTCAGCAAATTCAACTGGTGTGACACCGCAGACTGGGTCATTCCAAGCCGCTCTGCCAGATCCCTGACATGCGCATCCTGCTCCATTAAAAGAAGCAGGATACGAATACGGGTAGGGTTCCCAAGCATCTTAAAAAAATCCGTAAGAATGTATAAATTACTTTCTTTCACCCCTTCATAAATTTGACTGATCTGATATTCCGCCAAAGGAGCCCCTCCTTCCTTACAGTTTTTTCACAAACAGACAGCGGATTGCATTCAGCACAGCAAGAATCATAACGCCGACATCTGCAAAAATCGCCAGATACATATTCGCAATGCCCACAGCTCCTAATGCAAGGCAGGCAAACTTTACAACAAGTGCCATCGTAATATTCTGATAAACGATCCGCAGACACTTTCTTGAAATCTTGATTGCTTTTGCAATCTTAAGCGGGTCATCATCCATCAGCACAATATCCGCCGCTTCGATTGCTGCATCGGAACCCATTGCTCCCATAGCGATACCAATATCCGCTCTGGAAAGCACTGGTGCGTCATTGATACCGTCACCAACAAATGCCAGCTTTGCCTTGCCCAGCTTCACCCGCAGAAGTTCTTCCACCTTATTCACCTTATCTGCCGGCAGGAGTTCACTGTAAACCTCATCAATCCCAAGAGAGGAAGCGACCTGATTTGCCACTTTCTTTGCATCGCCCGTCAGCATAACGCATTTTTCTACACCTGCTTTCTTTAATTCCGCAATCGCCGCCTTAGAATGAGGTTTGATAATATCGGAAATCACAATATGACCGGCATATTTCCCACCCACTGCCATGTGGATGATCGTTCCGGTCTGGTGGCAGTCCTGATACGGGATATTCAGGTGTTTCATCAGTTTATCGTTCCCGGCTGCAACCTCCATGCCGTCTACTTTTGCAGTCACGCCATTTCCGCTGATTTCCTGTATATCCGATACACGGGTTCTGTCAATCTCTTTCCCATATGCCCGCTGTAAGCTCTTGCTGATTGGGTGGGAAGATGCGCTCTCTGCAAGAGCCGCATACTCCAACAGTTTTTCATTCTCTATGGTAGAGTGATGAATCCCGTTTACTTCAAAGACACCTTTTGTCATGGTTCCAGTTTTATCGAAAACAACATACTTCGTCTGGGAGAGGATTTCCAGATAGTTGGAGCCCTTCACCAGAACACCTTCCTTGCTTGCGCCTCCGATTCCCGCAAAGAAACTTAATGGAATACTGATTACAAGCGCACAAGGGCAGCTAATAACAAGGAATGTCAATGCCCGGTAAATCCAGACACCCCAGTCCGCAGACAATCCCATAAAAAGCATACGGACAACAGGAGGGATGAGTGCCAGTGCCAATGCCGCATAGCAGACGGCAGGAGTATATACTTTTGCAAATTTCGAGATAAAATCTTCTGATTTTGATTTGCGTGAACTTGCATTTTCCACTAAATCCAAAATCTTAGAAACCGTGGATTCCCCAAACTCCTTGGTGGTCTGTATCTTCAATACGCCGGTCATACTGATACATCCGCTGATTACTTCATCGCCAACCTTTGCCTCCCTCGGCAGGCTTTCCCCGGTAAGGGCGCTGGTATTCAGGCTGGAACTTCCCTCAACAATCATACCGTCAATCGGCACTTTTTCTCCCGGCTGGACAACAATCACGCTGCCAATCCCTACTTCATCCGGGTCTACCTGCTCTAACTTCCCGTTCCTCTCTACATTCGCATAATCGGGACGGATATCCATCAGGCTGCTGATATTGCGGCGGCTCTTTCCAACCGCATACCCCTGAAACCACTCCCCAATCTGGTAAAACAGCATAACAGCAATGGCTTCCAGATATTCTCCATTCTCATAAATAGCCAGGGCCATTGCCCCGAGCGTAGCCACTGCCATCAGAAAGCTCTCGTCAAATACCTGACGGTTTTTAATGCCCTTTGCAGCTTTCTTAAGAATGTCATATCCGATAATCAGATAGTCAACCAGATAGCACCCAAAACGAATCCATCTTCCTGCTGTGGGGAATAAATACCCGCAGGCCGTATCAAACATCTCTGCGGAAATAAACTGGAGTACCAGTAAGATTCCGGCACTGATTAAAATCCGAACCATCATAACCCGTTGCTTTTTTGTCATGCCATCTTTGCGGCTGCCGACAAAAATAAGAAGGGCAGCAGCCATTATGATAACAACTGTAAGCAGTATGCTAATCACTAATTCCTGCATAGTAAAACTCCTTTCAAAAAATGCTTAATTGTTTAATTGTTATTGATAAAAATGACACCCCTAAATTGCAACAGTGCATTTTAAGGATGTCATTCCATCACTGGCAGCTGCGGCTTAAAGGAAAATCTCGCAGTCTGGCTCCACTTTCTTGCAGGCATCCAGCACGTTTTTCATAACATCCTTCGGTTCCTGCCCCTCGTCAAATTCCACGATCATCTTCTGTGTCATAAAATTGACGGTTGCGCTCTGTACGCCGGCGGTCTTGCAGGCCGCATCCTCCATCAGGTTTGCACAGTTGGCACAGTCTACCTCGATTTTGTAAGTCTTTTTCATTGGAAAAGTCCTCCTTGCTATTTTCTGTTTTTAAAGTTTAACGATTAAGTACTTGTTTAATCATCATGGTTGCAGTATAATACACAAAAAGGCACTGGTCAATACCTCTCAGGCATTCCCTCCCAAATAGGCGAAAAGTATTTCCGTTTGGGCGAAATGCAAGCGAAAAAGAAAGGAAAAATAATATGGAACGCGCGAAATTACCACACCAGCACGGAGAAATGCAGCAAACAGAACTGATACAGAAACAGCTAAATCATGTGGATTATTTTCAAACTGTGGCCGAGGTTTTTAAGCAGCTTGGCGATACCACCAGAATTCGCATTTTCTGGCTTCTCTGCCATTGTGAGGAATGTGTCCTCAACATTTCTGCAATGTTGGATATGTCAAGCCCGGCTGTATCCCATCACCTCCGGCCATTGAAGAACAGCGGCCTGATTGTCTGCCGCCGGGAGGGAAAAGAAGTTTACTACCGTGCTGCTGATACAGAACAAGGACGCCTGCTGCACCAGATGATTGAGCAGGTCATGGAAATCACCTGCCCTGAATTGTGAGGTCTGCCCTATGAATAATGAATTGATAAAAATACAAAAAAATGTGGAAACGTTTTACCCCGAAATTGCAGATGGAATCATTCCGCTTTATCCCGGTATTGAAATATGTTATCTGACATTTTCATCCGATTCGTTTTCTGTGCAACATAAAGCCCTGTCACACATCATTCAAATCAACTACTGCAAAGCTGGACAGATTGTGTGGGAAATGAAAAGAGGAAACCGCATTTATCTGAATCCAGGTGACTTTTCCCTTCATACCATGAAAGCCTGTACGGATTCTGTGCTTACCTTTCCAAATGGTATATACCAGGGGCTTTCCATCTACATTGATTTACAGGAAGTTTCCAATCATCCGCCTGAACTGTTAAAAGGTAGCAATATCTTTGAAACTATATTACCAGAAAAATTTTGCAGAAATGACTCTCCTGTTTTTCTTGCCGGAAATGAACAGACAGAGAGTATTTTTTCTGCATTTTTTAACCAGCCGGAAAGCCTGAAACTGCCTTATCAGAAAATAAAGACTATGGAGCTGCTTTTTTATCTTAGCAAAACAGAACTTACCTCCAGCCAGCAGTTATCCGAATACAAAATCGAGCAGATTCGCATTATCCGGGAAATCCACGACCAGCTGACCCTGCATATGGAGCAGCGAATCACGATAGAAGAACTATCTAAAAAATATCTAATCAACCCAACCACTTTAAAAACCGCCTTCAAGTCCATTTACGGAACTTCGATTGCCGCCCACATCAAAAAGCACCGCATGGAGCATGCCGCAAAACTGCTAAAAGAAACCGATAAAAGCATTGCGGAGATTGCACGGGCTGTCGGCTATGACAGCCAAAGCAGATTTACTGCGGCATTTAAAACCTATTTTAAAGTCCTGCCTAAAGAATATCGCAAAAAATAGATTAAAGCTAACTTCAAAATATTAGTACTCTTTTACGACAGGAATTTTCTTCTGTATGGCATTTTTCTCTGTCTGCTTTCAAATGGGACAGGAATAGAATTACCGCAAAATATTGTATTATATCAGAAAAAATACCTATCGCTAAAAATTGCACCCAAAGTCATGCTGATATTAAAGTAACACTATCTTTTTCCGACTTTCATTCGTTATACATGATAGAAAGAAAAATGCGCATTGACTTTCAATAATGGGAAGGGAGGATTTTGTGAACATTGATTTTCTGTTGATACAAAGAATGAAACGTGGCGATGAAAGTGCTTTTGATATATTTGTCCGCAAGCATTATGAAAAAATACTAAAATACTGTAGCTATCATTGTCTTGATACATCATACGCCGAAGATTTGAACACAGGAAACATTTCTGCATTTTTGTGAAAAATTATCCGATTACCGTTATATGGGAAAGACCAGAAATTATTTATATACAATTGCAGGAAATCTCTGTAGAGACTATTACAAAAAGGCAAAGGAAAGTCTGCTGGAAGAGCAATCCAGAGAAATACAAAATAGTTTGCAGCAATCGGAAACAGAAGATATTCTTAACAAAATTACGATTGAAGCAGCTTTAAGTAATTTGCCGGACGAATTGCGGGAAGTAATTGTTCTTTACTATTTTCAGGAATTAAAACTTGCAGAAATATCCGACGCATTACAAATAGGCTTGCCGCTTGTAAAGTATCGAATAAAACAGGCAAAAATGCGGTTAGAAAAATTGTTAAGTGAGGAGTGATTTTGTGAATTTAGAAAAAAAACTCAAGGATTATAATCAAAGTAGAAAGATAATTCCTAATGAGAAGAAAGTAACAGAAACGATAAGAAAATCAATAGACGCATATTGTTCAGTTGAACAGGAACGTTTATTGACTTACTGGGAGTTTTTATGGATACAATTACGCCTAATACGAAAGAGGTGGTGGTCATTCCAAATATTGCTTCTCATTC
This sequence comes from Lachnospiraceae bacterium, assembly GCA_009911035.1. Lineage (GTDB taxonomy): Bacteria > Bacillota > Clostridia > Lachnospirales > Lachnospiraceae > Suilimivivens. The sequence continues at coordinate 54,993 of QXWO01000009.1, read as the reverse complement.
TGTTATGGGCTGCCCTCCGTACAAGTGGAACAGCTAGTGCAAAGAATATTAGGGGTTGCTGCTTCCCTGTTTATTATTTTGATTATCCCGGAATTATGGAAAAGTCAAACTTATCAGTCAATGGAAATTGAAGCGACTTCGTATTATTCGTTACGTCAAATATACGCAGCGAAAATGTTTCTGTTTGGTATTGTGGATATTGTTTTGATTACTTTTTTCTGTGTATCTTCTGCCATTACAATGGGTATTTTGCTTTCACAGCTTTTAATTCAATTCATATTTCCTATGACGGTAACGACAGCTATCTGTTTTGGAATTTTATGCAGCAAATATTCATTTAGTGAAACGGCAGCAATTATGATGTGTATTACGTGGAGCGCTATATGGTTGGTGGTATTTTGGCTTTTACCCGGAATTTACCGTAACAGACTATCTTCTCTATATTGCTACAATTAAGGGAATACGCCCTGTTGTTGCCCGAAAAAGGGTAAAAGAACTAATTAATAAAGTTGGACTTACAAAAGTGGCAAATAAGAAATTAAAAAAGTTATCCGGCGGAATGAAAAGACGTGCCGGGATTGCGCAAGCAATGTTAAATAACCCTCAAATTTTAATACTTGACGAGCCGACAGCGGGACTTGACCCAAATGAAAGAATACGTTTCCGAAATCTGATCAGCGAGCTTTCTGAAGAACGCTTAGTACTACTTTCCCCCCATATTGTTTCTGATATTGAGTATATTGCCAATAAAATATTGATGATGAAAGACGGTGCAATCGTAAATGAGGGCACATTAGATGAAATTATCGGCACTATGTCTGAAAAAGTTTGGAATTGTTTTGTTCCGCAGCAGTCGGTATCTTCTATAACAAAAAAATATAAAGTTTCTAACATGAAATCCAAAAATTATGGAGTGGATTTACGGATTATTTCGCCGGAAAAGCCATATGAAACGGCTGTATGTGTCCGTCCTTCCCTTGAAGATGTGTTTTTGTACTATTTTGGAGAAAAGGTTGGTGATGATAATGATACGCTTTGAATTGAAAAAAATCTTTTCAAAACCTGTAAATAAAATTGTATTTGTAATACTGATAGTTGCCTTATGCGTAGTTAGCCATTTTGCAGTTGGATATGCAGACTATGTGGATGAAAATGGAGAAACTAGAACAGGTGTAACCGCTACACGGGCATTAAGAGAAGAGAAAAATGAATGGGCTGGATATATTACCGATGATGTGTTACAGAAGGTGCTTGAAGAAAATGCACTTATTAACAATTCTGAAGAATATCTTTCCAATGACGTAACAGAAAACAATAAGGCTTATTCAAAAAAGCAGGGCTTCTCAGACATAAGAGAACTGATAAACTGGGCATTTTGTGATTTTCAAGAATATAACTATTATCGGGCAGACAGTGTTACACAAAGAGAAATCCAGTCATTTTATGACAGGAGAACAGAGAGTTTGATTGAATGGCTAAATTCCGATGCGCAGGAAAATCGTTATTCAGAACAGGAACGGCAATTTTTAATTGCACAGTACAAGAAACTTAAAACACCTTTTTATTATGAGTATGCAGACGGGTGGGAATCAATATTAGAATATGCGCCTTCGATTTTCATGCTAGTAGTTTTAATCTCTGGTTTCCTGGTATTTGGAATATTTTCAGATGAAATCCAGTTAAAGGCGGATTCCATTTTTTTCTCTACCAAATTAGGTAGAAATAAAGCGATTGCTGCAAAAATAAAAGCGGGTTTTATAGTAGTTACATCTATTTATTGGATAATGGTATTGTTGTTTTCTGGAATTGTATTAACGGTCTTAGGAACTGGCGGAGCTAATTGTGCTATTCAAAACGGATTTCCAAACTGGAAAAGTTTTTATAACATTAAACAGGAAATCTCCCTTGAATATCTGTCTGAAGAAAAGTATCTGCGGCCATAATTCAGATGGCCGCCCCGGTGCAACCTTCGCACGGTTCTCTATCCTGATTTCCCCCTGCTCCTGCCTGCCCTTAAATTTCTGGTATCTGGCATCCGTCAGGAACAAGCGCCACCTGTCGGCTTTACTTCCTGCAAAGGAATCACCTGAAAGCACTTCAAAGATGACCATGTGGCGCACTTCCGGGTCAAACCGTTCCAGCGCCATGATGTCATGCCCTTTTAACTGTTCAGCGCCGGATCTTTGCCTTGCCTTGGCAAGCATCTCGCCGACAGTCCTGCTTCCTTTGGGAAGCCTGTAGTTTTTCTTGATATCGTATACAATCACCATACACTCACCACCCGTCAGGGAGTTCAGCTTTTTAATAAGGCTTTTCGCCTGTCCGGGTCTTTTGCATACCTTGAAGCCATAGCCATCCCATGCAGGAGGGCATACCATTCACTTCCTTCCGTCTGGTACAGTAGCCGTTTTTCCATTTCATTCAGTTCCATATTTCCCGTCCTCCTGATTTTCTGTTCCAGAACCTTCTTACTCAACATCTGCGGATTACTCTATCTGCCTATCCGTTTGTGGCAGAGCAAAAAGGAGGATTCTCACATGGATATTCGAGTATTACAATATTTTCTTGCCGTTGCAAGAGAAGAAAGTATAACAAAAGCTGAATTGACCTCAACTAACGAAAATATCAATGGAGATATTCATATCGGATGTGGAGAAACGGAAGCCATTTCTTTTCTTGCAAAGGCAGCATGGGATTTACAGCAGAAACATCCCCTTATTCATTACCACATTTATAGTGGTGATGCTGAGCATGTCATGGAACGGCTGGATAAGGGATTGCATTGGATAAACTAATTAACACTACCCTACCGGGGAGACAGCGATCTATGCTTTCGCCCACTATATCCTACCTTAGAGACTGGGCTTTGTATCATATGGAAAAAGTATCAAGTCTTTTCAAAGTCCTCCAACGCTTTCTTACAACAGCTCCAAAAAGAATTAGAGAGTTAAATGAAGGGTGCGTAGCGGGCTGCGTTAATTTCACTTCAGGAAAGATTTGTGTCGATATACTGGCAATATAACTTTTTATTTACTTCTTCTTCATGTTCGTCATACCATTTTGCAGCTTCTTTAAGTCCGGTATCTAAAGAAATCGTTTCTGGATATATCTTTTTTTGACGCTCAACATCTAATTTATATTCATAGTTATAAAAACTGAAATATTCTCTTTGCTCTATATCGTCATACACATATATGAATTCTGGTTTTTTGCCATAACAGGCATAACATTTGACTACCCAATCTTTGATAGATATAGATTCCAAATTACCGACATTCAATATATGCTCCGCAGGTTTATTATTGATAATTACTGCCATTAATTTACACAAATCTCTAATATGAAAGAATTGCAACTTCATATCGCCATTTTTAGGCAAATAAAATTTTCTATCTGCTTTTGCACAATCAAATACAAAAGCCTCTCTATATACATTATTCATTGGACCATACAAATATGAAGGACGTAAAATATATGCATCATGAACTCTATCTAACAAAGCCCTTTCTGCCTCAATCTTATCTGTACCATATTTTCCCCAAAACTTATTAGCAGCTTTTTCTGAATCTTCCCCAATGGGCTGCGATGCGTATTCGGGATACACGGCACTTGAACTAATCATAATATACTGCCCAAATGAGCCGGTTGAATCATATAAATCTATGATATCTGATTTATCATATGCTGTAATATCGGCCACTACATCAAAGTATTTATCCTTTAACGTGCTCCCTAAATGATGTCTATCTCCCTCTATTAAATGAACTCCTTGAACCTGTGACTTTGAATTTCTATTCAGTACATAAACTTCATTATCAGCATCTACAAAATATTTTGCGACATATTTGCTAACAAAAGTTGTTCCTCCTGTTACCAGTATTTTCTTCATGCAGTCTCCTAAGTTTTATTCTTTCGATTACCAATTTCCCTGTACCGCCCCCATAGAAGAAGCTTTACGCACTTGTTTTTTCTGAATAAAATTTACGTAACAAATAGTTTACAAGTTCTCAGACAGATAATTGCTTATCCATCAGCATATCAGACTATGCTGCATATGTCTGACCTGCTATCTATAAAAAACTTACAGCACCTTTGACAGGAAATCCTGTAACCTTTCACACTTAGGACTGCCAAAGAACTGGTCAGGAGTATTTTCTTCCATAATGACTCCCTCATCCATGAACAGGACTTTCGTTCCCACTTCCCGTGCAAATCCCATCTCGTGGGTCACTACGACCATAGTCATCCCCGATTCTGCCAGTTCCTTCATAACATCCAGAACTTCCCCTACCATTTCCGGGTCAAGGGCTGATGTCGGTTCATCAAAAAGCATCACTCTGGGGTTCATGGCAAGGGACCGGACAATGGCTATTCTCTGTTTCTGTCCGCCGGAAAGCTGGCTGGGATAAGCGTCTGCCTTTTCTTTCAGGCCAACCCTTGCTAAAAGCTTAAGAGCATTTTCGCCTGCTTCCTCTTTGCTCATCAGTTTCAGCTTTACAGGTGCTAAAGTGATATTATCCATAATGGAAAGGTTGTTGAACAGATTAAAATTCTGAAATACCATTCCCATATGTTCCCTGATTTTATCTATGTTTACTTTGGGATCTGTGATCAACTGTCCGTCAAACCAGATTTCCCCGCTGGTAGGTATCTCCAGGAGATTCAGGCAGCGTAAAAAGGTGCTTTTCCCTGAACCGGAAGGCCCTACGATTACGATTTTTTCACCCTGATGCACATGATAATTCACACCGCGCAATACATGGTTTCCTTCAAATTTCTTGTGCAGGTCTTTAACGATTATCACTTTTACGCAGTCTCCTCTCCAACATATCCAGTAAAACAGTTAACATCTTTATAATTACAAAATAAATGACAGCGGCTCCAATCAGCGGCATAAAGGCTTCGTATGTTCTGGATGAAATCTGGTTTGCCGCTCTTGTTAAGTCTGTCAGACTCACATATCCCACAATTGCCGTCTCTTTCAGCAGAACGATAAATTCATTTCCGATGGGCGGCAACACATTTTTAATAGCCTGGGGAATAATTATGTAAATCATTGTCTGGGCCTTGGAAAGTCCTAAAGAACGTCCGGCCTCTGTCTGCCCTTTATCCACAGCCAGAATGCCCGCACGCACGATTTCTGCAACATAAGCGCCGCTGTTGATACCAAAAGAGAGCACCGCTACCAGTACGCCGTTCTTGCAGCTCTTTAAAATAATGAACCACATGATAAGAAGCTGCAGAACAGAAGGCGTCCCTCTGATAATATCTATGTAGGCATTGGCAAGAAACGCCCATATGGTCTTTTTTCCGTTTTTTCTTGTGGAAAGCTTCATAAGCGCCACAACTGTACCTATCAGCAATCCTAAAATTGCGGCAAAAAACGCAATTTCCAGCGTGACCCCAAGACCACTTATATAAAGCTTCCACCTGTCGCCGGAAATAAATGCCATCTCAAACATCTTACCGACTTTTTCAAACCATGCCTGCATATCCTATGTTCCTTTCTTCCTTTCCAAAAGGAGATAGCATACAAGCCTATGGCATCACCATATCATAACCTTATGCTATCTCCATTGCCGTCTTCCGGCAGATCCAATTGGAATACTGCACTACTGTCCGGTTAAATCCGTACATTGTACAATCCCTGCCTGCTAAATCCAGACACTGCTTATTCCTGTTCAATATAAGTTTTTACTAATTCATCAAAGGTTCCGTCCGCTTTGATTTCTTCCAGTGCACTGTTTATCTGGGCTGCCAGCGCAGTGTCACCCTTAGGCAGTGCGATGGCATATTCTTCAGCACCAAATTCAAACTGTGCGCCGTCAACTGCTTTTATCTGGCCTTCAAACTTGCTTTCAAATACCAGCGCAGGGTTCTTGTCAATAATAACGCAGTCAACTCTTCCGTTGATCAAATCGTTTACTGCATCCACACCTTTGTTGTACTGCTGTACGACGCTTCCTTCCACATCATCGGTAGCAATGAAATCACCTGTCGTCCCCAACTGTACGCCGATGGTCATTCCTGTCAAATCTGCTGCTGTGGCTGCTTCTGAATCAGCAGGAAGAATTACATACTGTACAGCTTCATAGTAAGGCTCTGAAAAATCAACAGATTCTTTTCTTTCGTCTGTAACGGTCATACCTGCAATGGAAACATCAATCTTGCTTCCAATAGAAGATACCAGAGAAGCAAATTCCATATTCTCAACTGTCACTTCCACCCCGAGCTTCTCGCCGATTGCCTTGATCAGGGCAATATCAAATCCATCAGGTTCTCCATTGTCATCCACATACTCAAAAGGCGGGAATTCTGCATTTGTTCCCACTGTAAGTACACCGTCAGCCAGTGCTTCTGATACCTCAGCCCCAGCTTCCTCTGTTCCAGCGCTTTCTGTTTCTGCCTCTGCGGCTTCTGTGCTTTCCTCTGTTTTGCTTTCTTCCGCTTCGGCTTCAACCTGCGTGTCTGCTTCCTTTGTATCTGCCGGTTCTGTTGAAGCAGCATTGCCGCCTCCACAAGCTGTAAGCAGTCCCATCGTCATGACTGCTGCCAATGACATTGCAAACAACCTTGCAACTACTGATTTTTTCATAACTCTTTCCTCCTTGTGCATAAATATGCATTTGTTCTTACAAACACTACGAGTCTATCACTTTCATAGCTTAAAAGCAAGGCTTTTATTGAATTTTATACAAAATAATATGCCTTTACTATATCAGGACAATCATCTCCTTATCCAGGTATGCTGTGGTCTTTTTTCCTTCCTTATATATAATCAGTTCCTGCCCCTCTTTCTTTCCTATTTTGAAGAATCCCGGTTTGATGCAATAACGGTTGGTACATGAATTTTCAATCATTTTTTCCGTAATGGTAATGGCATAACCTTCCTCCTGAAAGCGAACCATACACCGTCCTAAATAAACCAGCCTTCCTTCACCGTCATCATTATAAACTCTCACACTGCGCCTTAAATAAAACAGTAGTGCAAAGAGTCCCGAAAGCAAAAGAAGGGAACTTACCGTCACCGTAATAACCTTCACCGCCGGCTGGGCAAAAAAACCTCCTCTTTGTGGCATTTTGCCTATCGTATAGGCAATTTCATTTTCCGTCCTGCTCTCTGCCGCCTGTACAGAGCCTGTATCCTTCATGACAGGCTTCTTTATTCTGACTGTCAGTTTTGGCGATTCATCCTCCCCTTTGGCTGCATCTTCCAGTCCTGTATCGCTGCTGCCACTTCTCTTATCACTGCTGTTTCCTTTACCGTTATTTCCCTTGCCAAAGGAAGCACCCTCGTCTTTCCTGTCGTCTTCCTTATTCTCCTGTTCTTCTTTTGTATCCTTTTTATTTTCAGGAGATGTACTGTCTGTACTTCCATTCCCTCCTTCGCTGCCATTCTCACTGTCGCTTCCGCCATGTCCGTTTCCGCTGGAAGGTTTCTTGGAGGTGTCTGCCGGCGGAGCCGGAACTGCCGTAGGAGCTGTCGTTGGCTTGGCCGTCGGTTTCACTACGGGTTTTTCCGTGGGCTTTACTGTCGGTGAAGGCACAGGCTTCGTGGTGGGCTTGGCGGTGGGCTCCACGGTAGGTGCGGCGGTAGGCTTTGCTGTCGGCCGGGCGGTTGGCTCCGCGGTTGGTGCCGCTGTCGGTTCCGCGGTAGGCGCCGCGGTGGGTCTGGCGGTTGGCTCTGCAGTGGGCGCCGCGGTAGGTTCGGCGGTTGGCTCTGCAGTGGGCGCCGCGGTAGGTTTGGCCGTGGGTGCCGCGGTGGGTCTGGCCGTGGGCGCCGCGGTAGGTCTGGCCGTGGGCGCCGCTGTCGGCTTAGCCGTGGGTGCCGCGGTAGGTCTGACCGTGGGTGCCGCTGTCGGCTTAGCCGTGGGTGCCGCAGTAGGTCTGGCCGTGGGCGCTGCAGTGGGCGCTGGCTTTTTCACATTATCCACTGTAATGGATGCCTTAAGCCCGGAGGTATCCACATCCTTATTTTCCAAGCGTACTGTCACCTCATAAGTGCCGTTCTCACTTACCTCGATACGGCTTCCACTGCCAAGCGTATTTCCATTCTGGTCCTTCCATGTATATGGCTGGCTTCCCAGGGTAAGTTTTCCACCTGAAAGATCCTCCACTCTCACACTGACAGCCACTTTCTCTCCGGTGCCGCTGGTTTCATTGGTCAGTATCACCCTTCCGCAGGGTGTACTTTCGTCCAGCCCGCATCCTCTTTCATAGCCGTCCACAGTCTTATTACAGGTGAGATTATAGGAAATAACCTGTCCCTGTTGGTATCCGCAGCCCAGATTATATCTCTCAACAGTTCCTTCTTTCCCGCATTTCAAACGGTATCCTGTCACCGTTGACTCATCCATGCCGCAGACCACATTGTTGAACTTGTGCCAGGTAGGAGACATATATCCGCAGGCCCTGCAATATTTTAACTCGACCCCAATCGTTCCCTTGCCGCAACTGCTGTGGGCCGCCGTGGCCTGTCTTTTCTCATGTGCCGTCCGCTGGTGCTGGAAACAGTCGTCATCATAGGTTTCCAGTAACGCTCCTGCCGTATATTGCACCGTACAAGTTCCAGACAAGTAGCAGACATCCGAATGGCTATGAGTTACTGCCTCATAACAGGCACCCCCGGAACTTTGGTTTCCCTGATGGGCATGATAAACCGGAACCACATAGCAGCCGCCCCCTGCCGCGGCGGAGCCTGTGTGGCTGTGGGTTACTGATGTCCCATAGCAGGCCCCTCCTGTCTGACTGCTGCCCTGATGGGTATGCTTAATAGCGATACTATAACAGCCACCTTTGACGGCTGCACTGCCTATATGCCTGTGATAAATATTGGAAACTACTGTCTTTTGTCCGGCCGCCCTGCTTTCCTGCCCATGAACAGAAATGGACATGCCCAGCATCAGCCCAAAGGACGCCGCAAGAACTGCCGCCTTTCCCATAAGCCTGCGCTTTTTATATGCCTTTATCTTTTTCTGATGCTTAAAAACTCTCTTTTTCATAATTACCTTCCGTTTCTGCCGCCTTTTGCGGCGCAAAAAAACCTGTCCATGGAATCCACAGACAGGCCACTGATACGTAATTCATTCAATTAGAGTTCTAAGCGGTAAGTGGGTTTACTATACCATATTCCTTTAGGGGTTGTCAAATATTTTTTGACACTACAACATCCTTCTGCCCAAAATGCCTTTTCATACTGCTGTTTTCCAATCTGCTCCAAAGCCTCCCCACAGAGCCTCTCCATATCTTCAAACTTTTCCGCTGTTTTCAGCTCAAGAATAATAGCCATCCCCCGGAATTTCATCTCACGCATGGCAATATCCGGCCTGCCAAGGCCGCTTTCACGGTTGGAGAGAATTTCATATTTGTCCTGGCATTTAAGCAGGCCTGCCAGAAAGCCATGATAATAATTCTCCGCATAATCATAAAAGCTGATTGTTTCCATGAGCTGCTTTGATAAAAAACTTCCGGCGCTTTCACCATCTCCCTTTTCTAATGCCAGGATAAGCTCTGCTACATCTGCTTTTTTTATCCTCCTGTTAAACAATGATAAAATCGTTTTTTTATAAATAGAACGGATTTCAACATTGGGAATAGTAAGCCTTAAATAAATCACCTCATCCTTCTGGAACTCTTCCAGCTTTCTAAAATATCCGGTAAAGTATAAAAAATTCCACAGATTTTCCTTAGATTCATGGATGTCCTCATAGGTAATATCCTCATGTACCGGCTTTTCTATGTCCCGGCCAGCAATCAGCTCCTCTATCTCCCTTCTGGTTTCCAAATCCGCGCCCTCTACCAGCCCACGGACAATGCTGTTTGAAGATGTATTGGACCAGTAAGGCCGTGGATAAGAATTCCTGTCCCCTAAAGCCGTCTGTATATAGTTAATAATACTCCACGGATTATAAATCTCCCTAACACCAAAAAGATAGCCGTCATACCAGCTTTTTACCTCACTGAATTTATCCATAAGCCCGTAGTCCTGCAAAAGTTTCCTGATTTCATCCTCGGTAAAGCCAAAATCCTCCGCATACCAAGGGTTTATAATGGAATAAATATCCAGATTGTTCAATCCTGTAAAAATGCTTTCTTTACTGATGCGCAGACATCCCGTAATCACGCCGAATTCCAGATTACTGTTTGTCTTTAATGCCGATTCAAAAAGTGACCGGATAAAAGTGGTCATTTCGCTATAAAATCCTTCAAAATAAGCATTCTCCAGAGGTACGTCATATTCATCTATTAAAATAATAACATTTTCTTTATAGTGCTTTGCCAGGCACGCTGACAGAAAATCAAGAGATTTGGCATAGTCTATCTTCTCTGCCTTCCGCCGCATAATGAGTAGAAAACGCTCCTTTTCCCCTTCGTCTAATCTGCCGCTGTCAAGGAGCGCGGCATGTCTGTCAAATTCCTTTGCTATCTCATCCACCAGGCTTTTATATGCCATTTCAAAATCCGGCTGTCTTGCAGATTTCAGGGACAGATTTATTACAGGATATTTCCCCTGAAATGTCATATACTGCCCACCGCAGCCAGCAATTTTTAATCTGCGGAATAAATAACTGTTGTCTGATCTGTCTCCCTTTTCATCTGTCTGCCGTTCAAAAAAATACTTAAGCATACTTAAATTCAGCGTCTTGCCAAAGCGTCTCGGGCGGGTAAAAAGACTTACCTTTCCATGCCTGTCAATTAGACGTTTTATCATTAATGTCTTATCCACATAATACAGATCATGTTCAATAATTTCTTTGAAATCTTCATATCCAATCGGCAATCCCTGACGCATTTTCCGCCTCCTGCCCCAGAGCGCGTTTAAAATGCTCTAAACATCCTATTTTATATACTTCTTAACCATTTGTCACCTTACTAACTTCATACACCGTATACGCATGGTCAAAATGATAACCCAGCTTTTCTGCCAAAGCAACTGACCACATATTCTGGGCATCCCAGCTGGGATACCAGTCCCGCTCTATACATGCCAGAATCAATTTTGCCCCGGATATATAAGCCAGTCCCTTCCTCTGGCAGTCCTCTCTGGTGTCAATCTCAATTTCTATGCCTCCCGCATAACCAGAATAGGAAGATGCCCCGGAAACAGGTTCTCCATCCTTTAACACAACTGCACCCAGACCATACTTTTGGTATATAGAGTAATCTTCATACTGGGACACCCAGTCCCGGCACCATTTTATTTCCTTACAGCGCCAGAACAATTCTTCGTCCATCATTTTCAGCGAATATTCTTCAGGCAGTCCGTCCACCACAGCCTGTAACTTCTTCCGGTCAAAAATATCCGGTTCCTTCTTTATTGCATACCGTACTGCTTTCTTTGCCTTTTCTTTATAATATTCCTCCACAAGATACGCCCAGCCTTCATTCTGCGGAACCATAATAATGAATTCCCAGGCTTCCTGTTCTGCCCCATATAAAATAATTTCCCGGTCCGGTTTCCCCGCCAGAAAGCAGAAATCTCCCAGCAGGGCCACGGCTGAAACAGGGCTGTCTAAGGCATCCACATAAATTTTGCCCATTACTCCTTCCAGACACGACCATATCAAAGTTTCCTGCCATCCCTCAAACAATGTCGCCGCTTTTGCGGTCTGCCTTAATTCAACAACCATACACTCACTCCTGGCCGACCAGACAAGCAACGCTTATCAGGCCGGCTGCAATCATATTGTTTTAATTCTTTTTATCTTTGTCATCTTTATCGCGTCTTTGTTTTATCACTGCCGCACTACTCACAATCAATAACACGATTGCAGCAATAGCTGATGTATTTATAAAAGCTCCTCCCTTCGCTGTGCTGTGTAGATTATAACAAATTTAAACAACTGATGCCATCCATTCTTTTATCTCTTTTCTTTCCTTTTCTTAAAGTCCTTAATCCACCGCCACAGCTCCGCCATCCCCAGCGGCAGGCCGACGCCTGCGGCCAGATAGATCCACTTCGAGGCCTCTGCCCCGCCCGGCAGAAAGACAAAGTTGATCTCGTAAAAAAACATCTCCGTGTCAAAATCCGCACAAAAAGGTGTATAAAGACTGCAAAGATAGAAGAATCCCTTTACCAGCATAAAGCAGAACACGTGGTGCATCATGATGGAATAGGTATTTCTTCCAACCCAGACCATTTTACCCGAGACATAAGGAATTCCGCTCATAATCCTGGCTATCCTAAGCCAGAAAGCAATTCCCGTGACTACCGTCAGATAGGGGATAATCGGTCCGTTGACAAAACTGCTGACCCACACGGCACTGAAATTCAGCCCTGCACAGAATATGACAATCAGCACCTGCACACCCATGACGCAGGCAAAGTAAAAGCCATCCCCAAGGGTATCATATTTTTCCAACTTTTCCCGGTAAAGCCGTCCCAACTGGAAACCGGGCAGCATAAACAAAAGCCTTCCGGGTATCTTGTACCAGCCCCACACATGCCCTCCGGCCGCCAGCCATACCGTCAGAACACCAGCCAGCAGACACCAGCCAAAAATCAGCCACTCATTCTCCAGATAAATCATCGACAGGACCTTGCGCATCAGTACATTGATCACTTCCAGCATAAAAAGCACAGGTACAAACCATGCAGGAAAATTGTAAAGGAACTGGTGCCCGTCAAGAAATGGCGACAGGAACATAGTTTTTAAGGACAGGGGCTGTCCAATGAAGAAGCCCGCCCTGTGCAACAGTTCCGTGACAATCCCGTAAAAAAGGTTCCACGCAAAATAGGGCGCAAGCAGGGTGAGGCATTTTCCCGCCAGATAGCTGCCAATCCGGTCCCGTGACTCCTTTTTATAAAAATATCCCGACACAAACAAAAAAATAAAGACATGAAAAGAATAATAGGGAAAAAGCTCCCCCATTTCAAAAATATTGTAGCCCAGATGACCGGCGGCCACCAGAATGATCCCTATTGCAGAAAGGATTCTAAACTCTTTATTTTCCCTGTAAACTGCCATATTTTCCCCGCCCCCATAATCAAAAAATGTAAATCCATATATAGTATATAAAAAAACATTGTATAATAAAAGGAAAACTTTTATAATAGCTGTATGAAAACAGCACAAAAGACTTTTATAAACTTAATTCCTTTATTTGCCCTGACATTTATGCTGGCCCTTACGCTCACCTCCTGCGGGAAAAAGGAGCAGGCGCCGGCTCCCTATATACCGGAAAATTATCTGTCGGAAGGCACCCCGATATCCTTTGACCGTACCTCCTTAAATGCGGTGCCCAACAATCCCAATCCCACCTTAAATGTACCTACTTATATCACCAAGGTGGACGACATGTTCTTTATTGTGGACTGCTACAACGATCAGGTGATCTACCACCACCGGCTCTCGGACCCTTTGTATGAATGGCATGTGATGACCAGAGATATTTCCAAAGGCCACACCCTTGCAAGCGACGGGCAGGTCTATGTCATTGACGACACGGAAAATAACCGGATTTTGGTGATGGAAAAGGCCCGCAACGATAACGGGGAAATCATCTTTGTTCCCACCCAGGAATTTACAGATATCGGCAACCGCCCCCACTACGTCATTTACGATGCTCCCACAGATACCTTCTACGCCTGGAGTTCCCAGAGCGGGGAAATGTATCTTTTCCGCCGGGGAAAGGACAGCACGCAGATCTATCTGACCGAAATACGCTCCATCCCCTCCCTTAACAATGTTTATGTGCGCTCTTTCACCATCATTGGGGACCGGATCTACTTTGTTTCCGGCAATTCCAGCATCATAGAGGCAGACCTTGACACATTTAAAATCAAAAAGGAATACCCTGTGCCAGAACAGCTTGCAGGCATGATCCAGCTTACCCGGATAGAAGATTACTTTTATATCACCATATCCACCGATGCCGCCGGAAACCAGGACTATGCCACCATCCTGCGCACCCGCGCCCTGGAAGACCTTGCCGATGGAAATTATGAAGATGTATACAGCAAATTTATCGGCGGAGGAACTCCATATTACATTACCAGCAATAACTATGTCTGGTATTTGACGGAACACCGGATTCCCGGCCACTCTGTGTGGAGTTTCCGGGTAAAAGATAATGAAATAACAGACGTTATCCCTCTTTACTGACATTTGAAAAGATAAATACAATACCCATTTCCCACCCGAAAGGATATGACTATGAAAAAGCTGCTTTTTAAAAACCCACACGCGCTCTTTTGTAAAAATGCTGCCGCAAAGACCACCTTTGCCCTTATCCTCACGATCATCCTGTCCTGCCTCGTCACTGCCGCTGCACAGGGCACCAGCTTTTTTTACTGCTCCCATTACACAAAAGTGCTGATTCTCTCCTGCCTGTTTCTGGCTTATGCCGGGCTTTTCTTTTACCTGAAATTTTCCCGCCGCTTTAATGAAAATACAGTGGCTTTCCTGCTGATTCTGGCAGGTGTCCTGCTACGGTGTTCCTATGTGCTGCTTTCCGGCCTTTACGAACGCCAGCACGACGCCGGGGCCTATACCGGCATGGGAACGGATTTCATAAACCCCGGCCACATTGGTTATATCGAATACCTGTATAAATTCCACAAGCTTCCCGATATAAACCCCTATGAGCTTTTCGCCTACTATCATCCGCCCCTGCATCATATTCTGTCTTATATATGGTTACAGATAAATATATGGCTGGGTGTTCCCGAACCTCTGGCCTTTGAAAACCTACAGATCCCCACGCTTTTTTATTCCTGTCTGTGCATGGTGGTTACATGGAAAATACTAAAGACCCTGGAAATCAGGGGCAACGGGCTTTATATCGGTCTTGCCTTTGTGGTGCTACACCCGGCCACAATCATAATGGCAGGCAGCGTTAACAACGATATGCTGACCAACCTTTTCATGTGCCTTATCATCTGGGAATCCCTTAAATGGATACGGGACAAAAACCTGGCAGGGCTTATCCGGCTCGCCCTGTACATTGGTTTCGGTATGATCACCAAACTCAACAGCGCCGTCCTCGCCATCCCTTTAGGTATCATTTTTTTGATGCATTTTATTTCGGTTATACGGGCAAAGGATAAGCCCCTGCTTTTATACTGGATCAAAAATTACTGCATTTTCGGTGTAATCGTTGCCCCTATCGGTCTGTCCTGGATCGTGCGCAACCTTACCCGCTTCGGGGAAAAGCCCGGAGTGCCTGTTCCCGGAACATCTTCCCCCATGTACACTGCCCCTTACAGCTTATGGAGCAGGCTGGGCATCCCGGCTTTCAGTGACTGGAACTTTGCCTTCCCCTTTCACCCTATCAGTGCCAAAGCCTGCAATAACACCTGGGTCATTATGTTTCACACCTCACTGTTTGCAGAAGAATATCCGGTGGACCTGCCCAATGTCCTTCTGGTTCTATGCCAGATCACCTTTGCCCTTGCGGTTATTCTGGGAATAGCAACTGTTATTTTATTATTTATCACTTTGTTGAACAAACGGACGAAAAAGGAAGATTCTGTTTTCCTTCTTACAGGTTACCTTATTATGCTGGTTTCCTTTGCTGCTTTTGTCATTATTTATCCTTACACATGCAGCAGTGATTTCAGATATGTGGCAATCTGCCTTGTCTATGTCTCCATCGCCTTAGGGCTTGGCAACAAATACTTCCTGGCCCCCCATCTGCTGCAGAAGGATGAGCAATTCATGCATACAAAAACCGTCCTCATGCACTGTATCAACAGTATCACTCTGACGGTTCTTGCCTTTATAACTATAATATATATTTTCTGGGAACGCTGGTGAACATACGCGGAGCGGTCGGGGAAGATGCCCCGGACCGCTTTGCGTACATCACATTACCCCAGAAAATCTTTCAGCACATTTATGAAGATATCCATATCAAGAGGCTTTGCAATATGGGCGCTCATTCCGTTCTTTAAGGCCGCTTCTTTGTCCTCCTCCAGCGCATTGGCTGTCATGGCTATGATCGGCAGATCCCTGACGTCCTTTCTGTGCATGCTTCTGATGGCTCTGGTTGCCTCGTAGCCGTTCATGATCGGCATCTGTACATCCATCAGAATGGCATCGTAATAGTATTCCTCCGCTTTCTCCATCATGGATACGGCATCGGTACCGTCCGGCGCACTTTCCACCAGGAAACCGGATTCTGTCAGTATGACTTCTGCAATTTCCCGGTTCAGCTCGATATCCTCCACCAGCAGAATTCTCTTTCCGCTGAAATCAGCCAGCGTCCATGCCGCTGCCTCATCCTCCTTTTCAAGCAGGTTGTTGGCCGCAAGCAGGGCAGATTTTAAATCGGACATAAACAGCGGTTTCGCACAAAAAGCTGTAACGCCTGCTTCTCTTGCTTCTTCCTCAATATCGGTCCAGTCATATGCCGTCAGGATGATGATAGGCGCTTCCTCTCCCACCGCACTGCGGATTCTCCGTGCCGTTTCCACTCCGCTGACCTCCGGCATCTGCCAGTCAATAATGTAAGTATGATAGGAATCCCCTTCATCATATGCTACCTTGGCCCGGTATGCCGCCTCCCTGCCGGAGGTGGTCCACTCGGCACGCATTCCTATATGTTTCAACATTTTGCTTACGCTTGCACACACGTTAAAGTCATCATCCACTACCAGTGCACGCAGGCCGTCCAGTTCCTTTAACTGTTCGGCATTCTTTTTGGTATCCTGCAGTTTCAGGGTAAGTTCTACCGTAAATGCGCTTCCTTTCCCCACCTCGCTCTCAACAGAAATCGTACCGTTCATCATTTCAACGATATTTCTGGTGATTGCCATGCCAAGTCCTGTGCCCTGAATACCTGACTGTGTGGCGGTTGACTCACGCTCGAAAGGTTCAAAAATATGTTTTACGAAATCCTGCGACATGCCGATTCCGTTATCCTTAATAATGAAAATGTAATCGCCGTACCCATGGCGGAAAGTCGTCTTCTGCATGATGCGGAATGAAATGGTACCTCCTGCCGGTGTATATTTCACTGCGTTGCTCAGCAGGTTGATAAACACCTGATTCATCTTCAGCGCATCGGCTATGACATCTTCATTGACCACCTCAAACGTATCAATAAACAGCTCAAGCTGCTTTGCCTTTACCTGGGGCTGGATAATATTTACCAGATTATGCATCAGTTCGGAAATATTACACTCCTGTTCCTTGATCTGCACTTTCCCGCTTTCAATCCGGCTCATATCAAGAATGTCGTTAATCAGGCTTAAAAGATGGTTGCTGGATGAAAGGACCTTTTGCAGGCAGTCTCTTACCTGATCCTTATTATCAATATGGCTGACGGCAATGGTAGCAAAACCAATAATTGCATTCATGGGCGTACGGATATCATGGGACATATTGGAGAGGAAAGTTGTCTTTGCCCTGTTTGCATGCTGCGCCTGCATCAGTGCATCCTGCAGCGCCTGGGTCTGTTCTTTCTGCTTCCTGACGCTTTCTGTGATTTCCTTGGACACCACCATTACCATAATATCCTTTGTATCATTATCCATTGTCATAATGAAGGACTGGCGCACGCAAATCTGTTCTCCTTCAGCATCCTGTCCCCAGTAGTCAACATCCACCTGCGCATCTCCCTGGGCAAAACGTTCTTTCAGAGTATCTATGTTTACAACCTTCTGATACTCCTCCATGGATTCCTTCAAAACGAACTGCTTACATTTCTCAAAATATTCGGAAGCCCTGCAGGGTGCTTCAAGTCCCACCTTTTCAAGCAGGGATATCTGCGTCCCGTTCATTGTGCGCACAACATCCTGCTCTATCAAATCCTGGGTCAGATTAAATTCAAAGGTACAAAATGCATTGGCGGTGATTGCTATCCGGTATTGTCTTTCCTTGCGGTTTGCAAGGGACATTTTGGCCTGGATGCGCAGTTCCTTTTCCTTGATTTCCGTAATATTCTGGCGGATATACAAAATCTTGTCTGCTTTGCCGTCCTTCCGCTCCAAGCATATCATGTTCATATGCACCCACTCGGGACGCCCCTTACGCATCATATGGCACTCAATACGCAGATCATTCTGCTGGGCTAATGCATGGATGACCGCTTCTTTATCAACCATCTTTACAAAATCCTGCCGTGCATCGTCCTCTATCATGATCGAGCACCAGTGATCTACCAGCTCCTGATAGCTGCCTGTATCTGCAACATTGCCCTCCTCGGGCTTGGTCCCGGCCAAATAGTGGTAAGTGTCTGTGCTGAAATCAATCATTGCAAAACGGGAGAACAGTTTATTGATACCGTTTATGATGTAACCCATCTCCCGGTTTTCCTGCTCTAACAACTTCTTCTGCCGTCCTGCATGGATAAGCAGAATTACAATATATATGGCAAACAGTCCTATCAGCATGATCTCCAACCGGACTCCCGCCAGATTTTCATCCACAATCATGGCCTGCGTAACGCTTTTGGGGAACGTCTGTACCAGTACAAATTCATTGTCTGGCAGATAACGGACACAAATATTATCTGTCTTGCTGTCGGAACTGCACTCAAGCGCCTTTTCCCCGCCGTTTTCAAACACATCCCTTACGCTGGCGGCTGTCTTCTCATCAATCACACCGGAATCAGCCAGCACATCAACCAAATGCCCCGTATAACTTTTGTCATCGGAACTTGCGATCACTCTTCCGTCGGTTGTACATAAAAACACATCAGCCTGCTCCCCGAAATAGGTAGTGGAAAGCATTTCCCTCATGTATTCTTCCGTCAGATACGCTCCCCGCAGTACGCCGATAATTTCATCATTAAAACGGACCGGGGCATAAAAGCATACCATGATCTCGTCTAAAATATAGGGGTCAAAAATAACGGATATGCCGATTTCCCCTTTTATCCCATTATAATAAAAGTCACGGTCGGTCACATCCGCCGTCCGCCCGTCAGAAGCATGGTCAACACCGTTTAAGTCTGTAAACATCAGCGTGTCAAACCTGGAATTCTCCTCCATCTCCTTCAGCATCTGGGCTGTCACCACCGGCTCTGCCAGCCCCTCCCCCACAAAATAGGTGTGGTCCTTAATCATATTAAGAGCACTGTTCAGTTCTTCATCGATCTGCACTGCCTTGATTCTGGCGGAATCCGCCGCGTAATTCTTATTCCGCTCCACCATACGGCTGCTGTTCTGCTTGGTGTACCAGATAAACAGGACAACAATTACCGCCAGAAGGCACAATGTATACATGACTTGCTGCAATGATTTCTTTTTCTTCATATAAAGCTACCCCTTTAAACATTGTAACATTACCCCAAAATGGTCTGCTGCCATTTATTCTATCATGGTTTTGATACGGCTACAAGATATTATGCATTTGTATTTAGGAAGGTTTATTATTTTAGAGATTACATCAAATACTTTTTTATCTTTTCCGCCGCCTGTCCGGAAAGAGCCATCCCCAGAGCCGCCCCGTCTTTGGGATGGGCGTTCTGATATTCCTCCACCATTTGTCTTACAGTCTGATCTATCTCCTCCTTCAGTTCCCTTGAGGAGATCAGCTTACACCCGGCGCCTACAATGATGATCTGCTCAAGTCCATCCGAGGTAGCCACGGTAATGTCATATTTACGGCTGTTTTCATGGGCAAACTTTTCGATATACTGGTCGGCAGTTTCCGCTTCCTTAGTATAAACCACATGGATATTGTGATAGTCCAGCGTTTCCGTTGGATGCCCGGCAAGGCGGTAGGCGTCAAAAACCGCTATCAGGCTGCACTTCTTTACCGCCTGGTAGTTGCACAGAATATCCAGCAGCGCCCCTCTTGCCCCGTCCAGATTTTCCTTTGCCAGCTCCTTCAGTTCATCCCATGCAAAAATGACATTGTAGCCGTCCACCAAAAGATATTTATCTTTCGGTGGTTCCGGCCGGTAAGTCCTGGTCTGGGACGGTGCGTAAGAATCCCTCTCCCTCCCTCCGCGGCCCTTTCTCCAGCCGCTCCGGGTCCCCTCTCTGTTTTCCTTCCTGTTGGCGCTGGAGGTGCGGCTGATAATGGCATCCACTTCCTCCGTCCCGATCCACTGCCCTTTGTCCGAATCTGCGTCTGCCTTTTTTCCAGCCTGCACACCGCCCCGGATTCCGGCTGCTTTTCCTTCGGGATATCCGTCTCCCTCCCAGTCGTTCCATCCATAGTCCTCCTGCTGCCAGCTCCCATCATCTGCGCTACGTGTCGTAAGGCAGCTTTCCAGATGCATGTAATCAGGCACCTTATCCCATTCCACCAGAAAGCCTGCACCATGGGCGCAGAACACGGAACTGGAGGGATTTTCCGTATCGCCCAAGGGGTCATAGCCCGTCTTTTCCAAAACTTCTTCCGTATTGTGGCAGGGAAAATACCCTTTTAGGGTGCAATATAGCTGCCCTGTGCCTTTGGTATAGGCCGTCACTTCCTGCTGGTAATCCTGCAAAAGCACCATGGGCGCTGTCCCTGTAAGGCAGGCCGTACCGCCGGCGCTGTGTTCCAGCGTAAACTTTCCCTGCATTTTATCCAAATCCGTCATAGCCCGTCCCACCATATTTTCCGGCACCATAAGCCGGAATTCATAGTAAGGCTCCAACAGAATGCTTTCCGCCTGCATCAGCCCCTGGCGCAGGGCCCTGTAAACTGCCTGCCGGAAATCCCCGCCCTCCGTATGCTTCTGATGGGCGCGCCCTGATTTTAGCGTGATCTTCATGTCCGTAACAGGCGCCCCTGTAAGGACTCCTAAATGCACTTTTTCCTCAAGATGGGTGAGCACAAGCCGCTGCCAGTTAAGGGCCAGCACCTCCTCGCTGCAGTCCGCGCCAGTCACAAGGCCGCTACCCGGCTCTCCCGGCTCCAGCAAAAGATGCACCTCCGCATAATGGCGCAGAGGTTCAAAATGTCCCACTCCTTCCACCGGACCGGCAATGGTTTCCTTATAAACAATGCTTCCTGTCCCAAAGTCCGCCCGGACGCCAAATCTTTCCTCTATCAAAGTCCTGTACACTTCAATCTGCACCGGCCCCATGATCCGGGCTTTCAGCTCCCTGTTCTTTTCGTCCCAAAAAATGTGAAGCTGGGGTTCTTCTTCCTCAAGCTGTTTTAATTGGGGAAGCATCTGAACCGGGTCACAGCCTTCCGGCAGCGTGATACGGTAATTCAGCGCCGGGGACAGCTCCGGGCATATGGTTTCTTTCTCAAATCCCAGACCTTCTCCTGCCCATGTACGGGTAAGGCCCGTAACTGCACATATTCCTCCTGCCTCTATTTCCCCAGGGGTGGTAAATTTTTCTCCCGAATAAACCCGTATCTGGTTGACCTTTTCCTCCCATGCTTCCCCTTCCGGCTGCCGGAATCCCTTTCCCATACCGGAGAGCATTTCCCTGACCCTTAAAGTTCCTCCGGTGACCTTCATGTGGGTCAGACGGTTTCCCTGGCTGTCCCGGGTGATCTTAAACACCCGGGCGCCGAACTGCGCGGGATATTCTTTCGGCGCCGTGTATTCGTCCAGCCCTTCTAAAAGTTCAGTGACTCCTGTGAGTTTTAATGCTGAACCAAAAAAGCAGGGAAAGATTTTTCTTTCCCTGATTAGTCTTTGCAAACTTGATATGGAAATTTTTCCGTTTTCCAGAAATTCGTTTAATACGTCTTCACCGCTGACCGCAATGCTCTCGTAGAACTCCTCTGATCTGGCTTCCGAAAAGTCCACACAGTACTCGTCCAGCTTTTCCTTCAATTCCTTAAGGACTGCCTCTTTGCAGGTATCCGGCTGATCCATTTTATTGATGAACAAAAACACGGGGATCTGGTACCGTTCCAGCAGCCGCCACAGGGTGAGGGTATGACCCTGCACCCCGTCGCCTGCACTGATCACCAGTACCGCACCGTCCAGTACCTGCAAAGTGCGCTCCATCTCCGCCGAAAAATCCACATGGCCCGGCGTATCCAGCAGAGTGATCCGGGTATTTTTCACCGTAAGAACAGCCTGCTTGGAAAATATGGTAATGCCCCTCTCCCGCTCCTGACTGTAAGTGTCCAGAAAGGCGTCCCTTCTATCCACCCTGCCCAGCTTACGGATACTTCCGCTTACGTACAGCATCCCTTCCGATAAAGTTGTTTTTCCGGCATCTACATGTGCCAGTATTCCTACCACAAGCTGCTTCATCATTCTCCATATTCCTGCGCCGTATTACTGTTCTTCCTTCGCTCTCCTTGCCAGTTCCAGACAGCCCATGATTCCCTGGTCATCATGCAGGCTTGCGGGAACGATATAATTTTCTATATGCTCCAGTTCTTCGGTCTTGATATAACCGTTGAGCATTTCCTTTACGTAACTGCGAATCATCGGGAACAACTGTTCCTGATGCATAACGCCTCCCCCAAGAATTATTATTTCCGGGGAAATGGTGAGAATATACCCGCAAAGGGCCTGTGCTATATAGTATGCCTCCAGATCCCAGACTTCTTCCTTATCTTTCAGCTCGATTGCCTTCTTGCCCCAACGCTCCTCAATGGCCGGGCCTGCCGCATGTCCTTCCAGACAGTTCTTGTGATACGGACATCTTCCTGCATAAGTATCATTTTCCCTTTTCTGGATAAGCACATGGCCTGCCTCCGGATGCAGCATCCCGTGCAGCAGCTTTCCTTCAATAAAAATACCTGCCCCCACGCCGGTTCCGATGGTAAGATACATGGCGCAGTTTTTTCCCTTTGCCTGCCCGAATGTTACCTCTCCCAAAACAGAGCCGTTCACATCAGTGTCAAAGCCCACCGGACATCCAAGGGCTTCCTCAAATGCGCCTACGATATTGTAATCCGCCCATGCCAGTTTCGGCGTACTGGTGATGTAACCATAGGTGGCGGAGCTCTTGTCCGGGTCGATGGGTCCAAAACATGCTATACCCAATGCCTCAACCTGTGCCTTTTTAAAATATTCAATCATCCTGGGCACTGTGATCTCCGGTGTTTCCGTAGGAATGGAGATCTGTTCAAAAATCTTTCCCGTCTCATCCCCCACTGCACACACCATTTTAGTTCCGCCTGCTTCCAAAGCTCCTAATCTCATAATCTTTCTCCTTTCAGTCTGCCTGATATCTTTTATAAAATAAGTCCTTATCCAGTTCTACGATCTGGGCATTTCCAGTCTTATAATTTCTCGCCATCTCTTCAAAAGGCGTATCGTATACATATGACATTAATGTCATAATCACTGCACTGTGGGTCACGATCAGCGTGTTATCCTTTTCCTTCTTAATAATATCATCTATGGCAGGCAAAAGCCTGTCAAGGAGCTGCTGATAGGATTCCCCCTTAGGAGGGACCTGATAACGGCGGTTGTCCCGCCATACCTGATACTCATCAGAAAAGTTCTCCTTTACCTCTTTCCATGTATAGCCTTCCCACTTTCCCATGGATATTTCTTCTATCTCCGGATAGATGACCGGCTCTATCCCCAACGTATCTCCTATGATTTTTGCTGTTTCCTCTGCCCGCTTCTTTCCGCTGGCATAAATCTTTGTAATGCAATAATCTTCCCCTGCAAGCTTTGCCGCAAGGGCCTCGGCCTGTTCTCTCCCCTTACCGTTCAGGACCGTGTCTGTCTGACCCTGAATTTTGTTTGCGATATTCCAGTCTGTTTCCCCATGCCTGACCAAATATAGCTTCATTCACTTTCCTCACTTTTCAGAAATCTTCACAATACATCATACATCTGCCATAATAACCCCAGTTAATTAATATTCGTTGTACTAACTCTAAGTTTACTACAGATTTCCTTTAAGTTCAATCATGCTCTGGCAGGTAACGGATAAAATCTATACCTGACAGTTTCATTATATTGTGCCCGAATACAAAGGTCAATTACAAATGGATTGATTTGTGTAAAGCTCATCACGAAAACCTACCGCTCACCTACATTTTATTGTATAATAATAATAGTATGGATTTTGACCACACAGTACTGTCATTTCATCTGTAATATATTATATTTTCCAGAGTGCCTTTGTGTTTTCACTGCGCCCTGAAAAGGAGCCTTTATGAAAAATTCTGCCGCCCCGGCCATCCACAGTCATCTTCTACATATCAGGCAGTTATTCCTGAACCGGAGCCTGGCTTCAAAATTTAAAATTATTTACATACTGACCATCCTTTTATGCATGTTCTGCAATGTTACTGTAATTCGTTTCTTTTATAACAACGAAGTCAGAAAAACCATAAGCGCACTGGCCTCCCAGACTCTGGAAACCATTTCCCAGAATGCAGACAGCACCATCCGCATTATATCAAAAAATTCCACTTACCTGCTGGGAAGTTCGGATATACAGAATTACCTCACCCGGGATATCTACGGACAAAATAACACAAGACTGTCCCGTAACCTGCGCAATACCTTGTATCTCACTCTGGAATCCATGCCCGCCGCACAGTCCATTGTGGTTATCGATGAAAACGGATATGTGGAAAGCGCGGCCCGGTATATCCATCCCCACTGCATCCTTTCCTCTCCTTCAGAAGCGGACTGGTATGAAGAAGTCCGCTCACTTCAGGGCACACCCATTTTCCTGTTGAATGGAGGCGGATATTTTGCGCCCGAAAGGAATAACAATTACCTCTCCCTGATCCGGCTTATCAACAGCACGGAAGACGCAAGGCCCTTAGGTTACATGATTATCAACATACCTTTGTCAGAACTATTTTCCATCTCCAATGTCCATGGAAATAATTACTCAGATATCTGCGTTTATTCCGGCTCCTCCCCAGTACTTGATTTCAGCAATGAAAAGCTGGCGGAACACTTTACATGGCAGACCGCCCGGGAATTATCCGGGAAAAATAAAAAGGAACTGGTGGCAGGCAGCGAACGCTATCTGCTCCTTGCCCTTGACAATTCTCCTCTGGGACTCCAGTATTACAGCGCCACCAGATTCACTTCCTATGCAAGTGAATACAAACCATTTCTGCTGATATGCCTGTTTACCGTTCTCATCAGCACAAGTCTGTTTCTGCTGATTGCCCTCTGTACCAGCCGCTTTGTCACAGATCCCCTGTACCGTTTAAGTGCAGCTATGAAAAAGACCGAAGAAGGTGATTTCCGTCCAGCTTTCGTCACTACCCACCAAGATGAAATCGGACAGTTACAGGACGCTTACAATGAAATGGTAGACAAAATCCAGAATCTCCTTACTGCCAAAATCTCTGAACAGAAACGTCTGCGGAACGCAGAACTGAAAATTTTGCAGGAACAGATCAAGCCCCATTTTCTGTACAACAGCTTAAGCGGCATTGCTTATCTGATTACCTCCAGGCAGAACGACACTGCCTGTGAAATGGTCATCTCTTTGTCAGAATATTACAGAGAAAGCTTAAGCAAGGGAATTGAAGTTATTCCCCTTTCTGCGGAAATCAATATTGTAAAAAATTACCTTAGATTACAGAAAATGCGTTTCCCTGATGTATTTGACGATCAATATGAAATCGCCCCGGAAACACTAGACATTACCATTCCCCGGCTGGTTCTACAACCCCTGGCGGAAAATTCCCTCTACCACGGAATACTCCCAACAGGCGATTATGGTGCAATTTTCATCCGCTCCTATGTAAAGGACGATCTGCTGATCATTCACGTGAAGGATGATGGCATTGGCATGAGTGGGGAACAGCTTTCAGAAATATTAAAGGGTTCTCTGGAAACCAACCAGAAAAGCTTTGGCCTCCGGGGCACTGTAGAACGGCTCCAGATTTTTTACGACAACAGAAATATTTACGAGATTATCAGTTCACCGGGGAAAGGCACGGAAATCGTCTTCTCTCTGCCCTTTAAATGTATACAGAAACAAGGAGAAAAAAATAATGAAACACTTGCATGAGGACAATAACAGTAACCTGAAAATAATGGTTGTGGACGATGAGGAGTTATCCCGCAAATTTATCATAAGCAGTCTGGACTGGGAATCCATGGGGCTGGAAATTACGGCGGAATCCGCCTCCGGACTGGAAGCTCTGACTCTCTTAGAGGATAATACGCCCGATATCATCTTTACAGATATCAAAATGCCCTATATGGACGGGCTGGAACTGGCCCGCTTAATTGCATCTAAATATCCTCATATAAAAATTGTCATTTTAACAGCATTTAAAGATTTTGATTACGCACAGCAAAGTATCCATATCGGTGTGTCACATTTTCTCTTAAAACCTGTCAGCCGGCCAGAACTGGAATCTACTGTGAGAAAACTGAAAGAGCAGATTGCCGATGAACGCAGGCAGTGGTCAGAACTTGGCCATCTGAAAAAAATATTGCAGGACAATTACTCTTTTCTCCGGGAAAAATTCCTGGTTGAGCTCCTGGATGAACAGATGCCCACGCCTGCCTCAAAAAGCCAGTTATCCTATTATTATCCCGAAGGCGTTCCCAATTATATTCAGGTAACTCTTCTGGAAGCCTTTTCTCCCCGTTTTCCGGGACTTTCCGAAGAGGAACGGCTTCTGCAGGACATGAAGAACCTTGAATTTGTAAATAATTGCCTGAAAAGCAACAGCATGATAGATGTTTTCGCGGATAGAAGACATCGTCTGATTCTTTTGTCCTATTCCCCAATCATAAAAATGGTTACATTATGTGAACAGCTACAGTATTCCATCCACCAGATAGCCGGGATGGACATTTACTTCGGCATAGGTACTGCCTATGAAGACTTCCACAAAATCAGCCTTTCTTATCAGGAGGCTCTGGAATCCTTAAAGTTCAGCCGCTATATGCCCAGCCAGTCTATTACCATCTACCAGAATGATATCCATGTGCAGAACTCCAAGTGGCAGCCAAGACAGGCCGCCATTGAAGATGTAAAGTTTTATATTAAGGCCGGACTTTCCGAAGAACTGAACCAGATTCTGCCCTCTCTTTTTCTGGATGACAATGAAAATATGATCGATACCGACCAGGCAAGACTTTTGTCCATGACTCTGTTGTCCGCGGCGGTCAATGTAGTAAATGATATCGGCATCGACCTGCAGGAACTTTTCGAGCAGGGTTCCGGCTCCTTCCTGTCCATCCTTTCGGAAGCGTCCGGAAATGCCCTGCGCTGTCAGACCATCGATTACCTGAACAAACTAACCCTTTCCATCGCTTCTTACCGTACCAATAAAAGCAAGTCTGTGCTATGGGATATACTGCAATATATACAAAAGGAGATGAAAAGCCCTGAACTGTCCCTGACCGCTGTAGCCGAAAAGTTTCACATGAATGACAGCTATTTAAGCCGCACATTTAAAAAGGAGCTGGGATTCAGCTTTTCCAAATATTTAAACCGCCTGCGAATGGAGCAGGCCATACAACTTATCGCCAGCACAGATATGAAAGCCTATCAAATTGCCGAAGCAGTAGGCATACCGGATGCTTACTACTTCAGCAACTGTTTTAAGAAATATACGGGAAAATCTATCCGCGATTACAAAAAAGGATTATAGCTCCCGGTAAATGAAATAATCAAAATCCGCAGGGATACGTGTGCCAAGTCCGTCCACGCTCACCATCCCCACAAAAGCTCCGGTAAAGGCTGCGTCATACACTGCCTTAATGTACTCGTCGGAAAGTCTGGCAGAGTCAAACCTATGAGGCACCCGCGTCCAGTTCTCATTGTCAAAGGAATACAGGTACTGGTAAAATATCCCTCTGACTTCCACCCGGAAGTACACATAATTCGCCGAAGCCGGCACAGGGACGGGCTCCTCCTTATAAACACTGAATGTTTTGCCCAAATCCGTACTTGCCACATCTATGACACGGCCATATTTCTCATGCCAGGCCATCTGGATACATGACCAGTTCTGGGTGTTGTAGTAGCAGGTGAGCCCCGCCCACTGCTGGATATTCCGAGGACGGTAATCCATCTTTATCTCCGCGTCAAACTGAAAACTCTGCCACCGTCTTGCAATATGGGCCTGAGTAAAAGTGGAGGCCAGTGACTGTCTGCCATACAGCCGCAGGTGCCCCGGTCTGTCCCGCAACGACAGGATATTTTCCGGAAGAGGAATTCTTAGGCTCTGGAAATTGATATTTAATTCTACGCTATCAAAATCATCTTTTACCGAACAGCTTTTCTCCCACTTATGTTCCTTTGCCCCCCTGGGAGCCTCCACTTCCTTCATCCCCATATGTCCGCCCACAATATGGGGCCATTTATCTTCATCCCAGATAACCTTCTGGATAGCTGTTTCCCTGCCTAATGGACACCACCCTCTGGGGTCTACCGCAGATTCATTCTCATGATGCAGGGGCCTTCCCATCAGATGGGCAAAGTACCATTCTCCTTCCGGCGTATTCACTAAAGATCCGTGCCCCGCCTTTTGGATAGGGTGGAAAGGCACATCAATCGTGGTAAGGAAAGGCCCTCCCGGCTGTGTCTCAAACACATCTTTAAGGGACTTCGCCCGGGCCACCCGCTCCTGATGGGCATACACTGTCCCTCCCTGAGCCACAAACAGATAATAATACCCATGCATTTTATATAAATGAGGGCCTTCCGTAAACTTTTCCTCTGTCCCCTTATAAAGCACCCACGGCTCTCCTATCAGCTTTTTCTCCACTTCCGAATATTCCGTGCACATAATTCCATAAAAAGGATGATGGAAGCTTCTGGGGTCCCAATACTGATTCACCAGATACTTTCGTCCATCCTCATCATGAAACAGAGAAGCGTCAAATCCGGCTGCATTCAGTTCCACCGGATCCGACCATGGGCCCATGATATTTTCCGCCGTAATCAGATAATTAATACAGTCTTTAAAAGAACCGTCCGTCACCTTCACATCCGTATAAATCAGGTAAAAATGTCCGTCATGCCAAGATAAATCCGGTGCCCAGACTCCCCCGGAATCGGGATTTCCCGTCATATCCAGCAGTCTTTTTTCGCTCAAAGGATGGGTAACCAGCTTCCAGTTCATCAAATCCTCCGACTGATGAATCTGCACCCCCGGCCACCATTCAAAAGTGGACGTTGCAATGTAATACACATCCCCCACCCTTACAATACTCGGATCCGGGTTAAAACCTTTTAATATGGGATTTATTATTTTCATATTTAACTATGCTCCTTTCCAAAGCCCGTTTACCCTTTGACTGCGCCGGACACCATGCCACTCTGCACCTGTTTGCTGAACAACAGATAAATAACTATGGTTGGCACTGTAGCCACCATAAGTCCCGCCCCCATGGTTCCCCAGTCTGTAGTATATTTCCCTACCATCTGCATGATACCTACCGTCAGCGTGCGGTATTTTTCAGAATTGATAAAGGTGATGGCAAACATCATTTCATTCCACGTGGACAGAAATGTAAAAACAGAAATCGTAGCCAGTGCCGGCCTTACCAGTGGAAGCATAATCGAAAAGAATGTCCTGTAAATACTGCACCCATCCAAAAATGCCGATTCTTCCAGTTCTTTGGGCAATGTCTGGAAAAAACCAATCATAAAGAAAATCGCCATAGGCAGCGCAAAGGCAATATAGGGAATGATAATGGCCTGATAAGTATCCAGCATTTTCATATTTTTCAACATAATGAATACAGGCAGAAGCACTGCATGGAGGGGAATCATCAGTCCCAGTGAAAAGAAAATCTTTACAATTCCGTTGATTTTCACCGTCATCCTTGCAATGGCATAGGAAACCATACACGCCAGAACGCCTGATACCAATATTACCACCAGCGTTACGAAAATACTGTTCAGAAGATAGTTTCCCACATTGGCATTGAACAGAGCGTTCTCATAATTTGACCACTTAAACTGACGGGGCAGACCCATTACATTTCCGCCGTATATCTCATTATTATCTTTTAGGGAAAAGAAAAACAGAAACACCAGCGGGTAGAGTTGTATCGCTGCAAAAGAAATCAGGACAAGCTGTAATAAAATTTTAGGTATATGTGTTTTTTTCATGACCGCCCTCCTAATAGGTAATATTGTCAACTTTGAAAAATTTTTCAATCAGAAAATAGAACAATAAACATTCTGCAACGATAAATACGGCGATAGCACTTCCACTTCCATATTCCATTCTTGTAAAAATCGTTGTATACATAAGGGTGCTGGGAACCTCACTTGCATGGAGTGGACCGCCCTTTGTCAGAACCCAGATCAAATCAAACAGCTTTAAGGAGCCGATAACCGCAAAGGTAAGGCTGACCTTCATGGTACTCTTAATAAGCGGAATGGTAATCTGGAAAGCCATCTGGCTTTCATTGGCCCCGTCAATCTGGGCTGCCTCATATATTTCCGCAGGCACACCCTTGATTCCTGTATAAAGAATCAACATATGGTACCCAATGTACTGCCAGATAATAGGGAAAAATGCCGCCCCTAAAACCAGCTTTGTATTGCCCAGCCAGTCCTGCCCCTTTAATCCAAACAATCCGAAGAACGCATTTAATGCTCCATAGTCTGCATTATATATTTTAAGAAATAACTGACCTATGACCACCGTTGAGAGCAGTACCGGAATGAAATAAACCGTCCGGTAGATGCCTTCCCCCTTAATGTTTCTTGAAAGTATAATCGCCAAAAACATGGCTGGAATCAACTGGCCTATAATAGATGCTACCGCCAGTATCAGAGAATTTTTGACTGAACTCATGAATGCATCATTTTTCGTCAGTGCAATAAAATTATCAAAACCCACAAACAGTTTTTCCCCTATCCCGTTCCATTCCAGAGTGCTGTAATACCCTGATATAATAATGGGAATGAAAGCCATAATAAAATATACCACAAATGCCGGAAACACAAATATGAAATAAGCCTTTTTATTTCCCAGAATTTTGTCCATATGCTCCTCCTCTCCAAACTACCGCAGTCTTTTTTGATAGACTCGTACGATTAACATCGTTTTGCCGTATTAGAAAAGGTAATCCGAAGAGTTGTCAGCGAATTACCTTTTCCGGCTTTATCATCTACTCATTCAATGTCTGAAGATTTGCACAAAATTCTTCGGGCGTTTCGTTTCCTGCAATCAGATTAGCAATCTCATTCATAAGCGTATCTGCCGCGGATCCTCCTGTCAGAGAATCCAGCCAGTATACATATCCTGTTGCATCTTTGGTCAGATCTGCAATCTCCTGTGATAAACGGTTCAGTTCGGAAGTATCACCCATGTCAGCCTCCCATGCAGGCATACCTGAACCTGCCAGATACTGGTCTTTGGACATCTTTTCGCAGATATACTGGGCCACTGCCGCTGCTTCTGCGGGATGCTCTGTGTTGCTGCTTACCAGGAAAGTTTCTCCCGAACCACCGTGAAACTCGTCTGCCGTACCTTTTCCACCTTCGATAACAGGGAATTTAATAACAGATATTTTACCTTTAACTGCTGCATCGTCAGCCTCACAGTCGCCATTGAGCCAGCTCCCCATAAACATCATGGCTGCCCTTCCCTGCTTGAACGCGGCTACCGCGTCATCCTCAGAAGTTCCCATGGCACTATCGCCAAACCCTCCTCTTGCCGCTAGTTCCTGAACCAGTTTTGCAGCTTCCACCAATTCAGGTGTATTATAGGATGCCTCACCGTTCAGGGCGGCATTAAAGTCCGCCGCACCTGCCATACGGATTGCATGAATACCAAAAATCATGAGTCCCGGCCACAAATCCCTTTCACCTAAAGAAATAGGGGTGATTCCTGCCGCTTTAAAAGCATCCACCGCTGTCAGAAATTCGTCATAAGTTTCCGGTATCTTTACATTATTTTGTTCAAACAATTCTGTATTTACATACAAAGATGCTACTGCCACGCTGTAAGGATATCCGTAAACTTTTCCGTCAAATGTAAAATTGTCCAAAGTTCCTCCGAGTATTTTTCCTTTCATTTCATCGGTCATGTACTCATCCATGGAAAGTACCAAACCTGCCTCCACATAAGGAGCCATGGTTCCTGCACCCCAGTTGAAAAATACATCGGGCAGCTCATTTCCCGCCATTGCTGTACGAAGCTTTACCTTATAGGATTCAGATTCCGTCCCTTCATGCACAACATTTACATTAGGCATATCCGTTTTGATAGATTCCAGTGCATTATAAAACGCCACATAGTTTCCATCCGTGGAATTAGGGTCAGAAAACTGTGACCAGAGGGTAATCGTAATCTGTTCTCCATTTCCTGGCTCCGTCTGGCTGCCTACATCTTCTTCTGCGCTGCTTTCTGGCTCTGCCTGTGCCTGAGCAGATTCTTGTGCCGAATCTGCTGACGAACTACCGCTGTCCTTACTGCCACATCCTGCCAGAGAAACAATCATTGCTGTTGACACCAGTAATCCCACCGCTTTTTTCAGTGCTGTTCTTTTCATAACTTTTCTCCCTTCATTTCAGCTTTATTTGATAGTACTATTGTAACTTTGGGAGGCTTTCATTCAAATGGAAATAAAAGATTAAATTTTAGAATTTTTTTACCTTCTTTTGCTTTTTTGTAAAATTTTTGAATTAAATAGAATATTTTTACCTTTATATTGCGCAGCAAAATTCCGATGTTACTGCTTCACTCTTATCTTAAAACACAAAATGTGGCAAAACCCGCCATAATAGTTAAGTCCTGCCACATCATATACCGTATTCCATATCTTATTTTTTCATCTGCTCTAAATATTTCTCCTGCTCGTTTTGTGGAATTTCCAAAGCTTCCATTGCCTGTTCCACCGTCATTCCAAGATTTTTCATAATATTTTGAATAGATTGCAAAATCCCTTTTTCCACCCCCTGTTGCATTCCCTGTTGCATTCCCTGTTGCATTCCCTGTTGCATTGCATCTCTCATAATTGACTGACCTAATCCGCTCATATCCTCCACTCCTTTCAGCACGGCCTCATTCTCCTGAATATTTACATATTTTGATATTTTCGACTTATCACATTGAAATACCCCTGACAAATAATCAAATATCGGTACATCCGTCTCTGTTCCCCTTCGGATAATAATTACATTCATTAGATTATAATCTTCTTCTGGTTCGTCCGATTTTCCTATAGTATCCTGCTTTTTAATGGAATACATTGTCACTGTATTCTGCAATTTTACAGGAATTTCCTCATTGCATATCCAGATACTGTAAACTTTCTCAATGTCTCCATAGTTTGTCTTGCCGGTCAATGTCCCGAGCTGATAACTGATTTCCCTTGCCGCATAGTAAAGTCCTCTTTTTACAATTGGGTAAGATGGATTAGATGGCCTATAGCTGTTTTGAACCTCCAGATCAATATGCAGTTGAATACAGAGATTTTCATTGCTCAGCATAGGGTTGACTGCCTTAAAGTGAGTGTCATACCGAATCAGCTTATCGCTCACTGACTCCATTTCTGTTGATAACTGTTCCACCCTTGCAGGAATATCTCCAACTGGAACATCTTTAATGCTGTCCGCATCTATATAGCGGATAACCTCTTCTACCGTAAAATTTTTATATTCCGGTACAACCTCCTTTAATACCGGAGCTATAATTTCTCTGTTCTGAAACAGCCGCTTACATGCTTCATCATACTTGCTTCCAACTGCTCCTGCAGCGGCAATATCAATTTCAGTTTCTCTTTTCATTCTTCCCCCTTGTCGAATTGTCAGCACATTTTCATTTGTTAAGGTTTCAGACCGGTCTTTATAATTATTATATGCAAAAAAAAACAGCTTTTCAAGATTATGAGGCATTTTGGGACCAGCCGTCCAAAGTATATTGATCTGCCAAATACGTTGACGGTAAAAAAAAGGACTGCTATAATTTTTATATGAATATTGAGCCACGTTAGAAATCCCCCGTGGCAACCGCTAAATATCCGTACAGGCGCAACTGCCTGGCTCGATGCCCATAAAACCCAGCCCCAAAAACAATCCAGCAAGATTACCGAGATAAATAAATTTTTCACAGGCTGTGCAAGAATGGAGAATTATTATGATTTTAGAGCAGATTTCCATATTCCGTGAATTAACGCTTCCTTCTATCCTGCTTAGGACTTTTCTTGCCATGCTCATCGGTGGTATATTAGGATATGAACGGGAAAAGAGACACCGTCCAGCTGGTTTCCGGACTTACTTAATTGTATGCCTCGGTTCCACACTGGCCATGATGGTAGGACTTTATCTGTCTTGGCTTACCGGTTCTGACGACGCCAGCCGTATTCCCGCCCAGGTAGTCAGCGGTATTGGCTTTCTGGGCGCCGGCACGATTTTAGTCACAAGACAGAATCAGGTAAAAGGGCTTACCACTGCTGCCGGGCTTTGGGCCGTGTCCTGTCTGGGGCTTTCTCTTGGGGCAGGTTTTTATACAGGCGCTCTTGTGGGCTTCGCCGCTATCTGGATTTCCATAAGGATACTGCTGATGGTAGATAAGCGCATGTACGCCGATGCAAAGCTTGTCTCGTTACACGTGGAATTTACAAAAATCGGCGACCTGAGCGCATTCATAACCTTTGCAAAAAAGCAGAACTGCACGGTGGAACATTTAGAAATAAACCGCTCCAGTCACATCAAGAAAGGAATTGCGGTTTCTGCAGTAATCACCCTCCGTTTCAGTAAAGATATGACATACCCGGAAATCGTGGAAACTTACGGAGCATTAGAGGGCGTTATCCATATAGAATCCATGTAGTCCCTGTGTCTCCTTCCTCCGTCTTACAACATGAAAACTTATCCTATGGAAAGTATCGATAATTAATGTGTATTGTACCAGTCAGTCTAAAATTCTGTGTTGACATAACAAATTCCAGATGGTATCATATTCCAAACAACCAAATAGCAATAATGTCTTCAGGGCAGGGTGAAATTCCCGATCGGCGGTAATAGTCCGCGGGCGCGGAAGCGCGGGGTCTGGTGAAATTCCAGAACCGACGGTATAGTCCGGATTAAAGAAGGTGTGTTGAAGTTGTCAGTATAAGACTGGCTTTTTCCTGCACTTTTTTAATCCTTTTGTCAAACCCACAACGCTCTGACGACATGTAGCACACCTGAATTTACGGACACCTGAAAGGCATTGTATGCTTTCAGGTGTTATTTTATTACAAATGGAGGAATTATCATGTACAGTAAAACAAAAAAACTCACAACAATCAGTATGCTCTGCGCCTTTGCGTATATTCTGACGCTGATAGGACGCATTCCCATCGTACTTTTCTTAAAGTATGATTCTAAGGACATTGTAATCACAATTGGCGGCTTTATCTTCGGACCTATGGTCTCTTTTTATATTACGGTGTTGGTGTCCATTGTCCAGATGTTCACCACCAGCAGTACAGGTATCTGGGGCTGTGTCATGAATCTTATCTCAAGCTGTGCATTCGCATGCACCGCTGCCTTTGTCTACAAAAGACGACATACCTTATCCGGTGCTGTTATGGGACTCTGCTGCGGGTGGAGCAGCATGGTTATCGTCATGCTACTTTGGAATTACATCATAGCCCCTATATATATGGGCTATCCGCGGGAGGAAATCACGGGCTTGCTGTTTACTGCGTTTCTGCCCTTCAACCTGATCAAAGGCGGACTGAATGCTGGCGGCACTATGCTCCTGTATAAACCTGTGGTAACTGCCCTGCGGCGTTCTCATCTTCTCGAACCTGCCAAAAATACGGAAAAATCCCGGCCTGACAAAGGCGTGATACTGGCATCTCTCTTAATCATTATCACATGTATCTTGTTTGTGCTTTCTTTTAATAAAGTGCTTTGACCAGACAAATTTGTTGCGCCCAGACGAACAATATGTGCAAGGGGCAGCATAATCTGAATACAGACTATGCTGCCCCAATGTAACACGTAAAGGAAGCTCTCCCGAGGCAAACATATCACAAAGAATGCAGCAGTCACTGTCGCAATCCACCACAAAGCGGATTTCGTCCTGCACATCCCCCGCCCTGCCGCATACATCCTTATCGGCTGCTGCCATAGCCGCACACAGAAGCACACCTAAAATCTTTTTTTAGACCTTTGCACCAGCGTCTCTTTTTTGTATGTTTTATACAAAATTTACTCATTTTTTTATTGTTTTCTTTGCATTTTTGTATTATGATGTTTTCAAAATAAGCCGTATATTTTGCACTATCGGCCCATCTCCAACATATGGAATCCGCCGGACATGCAGGAAAGGGGCCAAAATCCCATGAGCTACAAAAGTGTACATCTCAATGAAGTGCTGACCATAGATGAAATTTACTCTATTCATTATTTTGAGTATATGAGTGATTTTTCTTTTCCGGGAGAATCCCACGATTTCTGGGAATTTTTGTGTGTGGATAAGGGAGAGGTAAATGTATTTGCAGACGAACTGTTCCACTCTCTCAAAAAGGGGGACATTATTTTTCACAGACCAAATGAATTCCATAATGTAAAGTCAAACGGAATGATTGCGCCGAATCTGGTAGTCATTTCCTTTTCCTGCAATTCCCCTGCCATGGCATTTTTTGAAAAAAAGGTACTGCAAATCAGTGAACCGGAACGGCTCCTGCTGGCGCAGATCATCCAGGAAGCACGGTATGTCTTTGAAGGGCGCCTAGACGACCCTTATCAGGAAGAATTGCTGCGTGCCGAAAGTCCCCGTTTTGCCGGAGAACAGTTGATCAAAATTTATTTACAGCAGTTTTTGATACAGATGGTACGCCACTACATGGTTCACACCACCCCGCTTCCCCCGCCCCTTATCAAATCTGTCAAGCAGAAAGCGGACGGAGTGCTGTTTTCCCAGATACAGAAATACATGGAGGTACATATAAATGAGAATATATCCATTGAACAGATATGCAGAAGTAACTCCATAGGCCGCTCCCAGCTCCAGAAACTCTTCCGGACCAGAAGCGGCTATGGCGCTATAGAATACTTTTCACGCATGAAAATAGATTTGGCAAAACAGATGATACGGGAACGTCATTATAATTTCACACAGATTGCGGATGCCCTTGGATTTTCCTCCATCCACTATTTCTCCCGGCAGTTCAAACAAATTACCGGCATGACCCCGTCAGAGTATGCCTCCTCCATAAAAGCGCTGTCCGACCAGCCTGTGCAGGACGGCTATTCCCAAAGGTTCTGGGGATAGCATCCTTCATCCTTTAGTGCCTGAATCGCTTTCATTACCGCAGGTTTATCCTCCTTATAGGTAACGCCGTACCAGCGGTCGCGGGATTTTAACACAGTCACTTCCGCCTTATCTTCCCGAATCAGTTCATCCACTACAAAGGGAAGGAAGTACTCACATTTCAGCGGATTCTCCGGCAGGCTGGCCTTTAAGAAACTGGCAAATCTGTCATGAATCTCCTCAAGGACGCTCTTGGTAAAGCCCCACATATTCATGGATACAACCGTGTCTTTCGCAAGCCCTGTCCATGTGTTTCCTTCATCTTCTGTATAAGCAGGGCCGTCCTCACGCTTTTCAATACGGACGCGCTCTGTAATTTCTGTAAGTTTTCCTGCCTCGTTTGTTTCGCATACACCTCTCGCTACATGGCCGTTCTCTGTAAGGGTATTTTCAAGAAGGTACCCAACCATGGTATACTGGTACTTTTCCTTGTCCTCATGGGATGCAAGGAAATCATAGATCATACGGAATGCCTGCTGTCCATAATAATCATCGGCATTGATTACTGCAAACGGGCCGTCAATCACTGGCAGACAGGATAAAACTGCATGGGCGGTTCCCCAGGGTTTGGTCCTTCCTTCCGGCACCTTAAATCCCTCCGGCAGGTTATTGATATCCTGGAAAACATATTCCACCTGTATCTGCTTCTCCATTCTGTCCCCGATGCAGGACCGGAAATCGGCCTCATTTTCCTTCTTAATAATAAATACCACTTTCTCAAATCCTGCTTTTACCGCATCATAGATGGAAAAGTCCATGATAATGTGCCCCTGGGCATCTACCGGATCAATCTGCTTTAATCCGCCGTAACGGCTTCCCATGCCTGCTGCCATAATTACAAGTACTGGTTTTTTCATTTTTATGTCCCTCCTTAAATAAATGTCTCCACAAGTCCCCTTCTGAAAATCCTTCTCGTCCGGTTACAGAAATGACTGTCTTTCTTTAAGTATATATGCTTTCCCACTCTCCCGCAATAGCACGATAAGCGCTTTTCTTTATCTAAAAAGACATTCCGGGCAGCGTTCAGTGCCATTATCCCGGTCTGTTTATTACATAGGAAGCTTTTTCAAAATCCTTTTTATGTACATATATAATAAATTCCGGCTTTCGCAGCCTTCCTATATCATAGCCCTGTCTTCCTGTACCTGCACCTGTCCCGGCTATTTTCACTTTATAGTCAATTCCATTTCCGGCCAGCCGTCTGCGCATTTCAGCCTGTTTTGCAGTATCGAAGGTGCAGACCAGTTCCCGTCTGTTAAAAAAAAGTTATTGTATTTTTATCCATCCCGTACCTCCGCCTTTCCATAACTTTCTTTTACTTCTATAAAAGATTTTACCATATCTGGATTCTGCCGTATACAGGGACACAGAAGAATAAAAGCATTTTCCAAACACGCTCTAAGAGGATGTGACTCCGTATCCCGTGTTCGGATGCATGGCACAGTACGCCGCATCCACCACAAACAGTAAAAGCAGCGCAAAACATAATCCGGTGCGCCATTTGGGGGATATTCTCTGATACATTTTTTCATAAAAGGGTAAAAACAGGCATACCAGCGCAGTTCCGCCGATTCCGAAAGCCACACTCCCCAGCAGGCAGACCCTGCCGTTTATATTCAGAAAATGCCCGCTGTAATCCCACCATCTCACGCCCCACCTTAATTCCAGAAAATAGCTGGTCAGGTATTCTAAAAGAGTACATGATATTACCGAAAATGCAAATACACACAAAGGCTTTTTCCCAAAAGTCCGTAGCAGAATGCACAGCAAAAGGCCCCCTGCCCCGTAAATGGGCAGATAAGGCCCCCGGTATATGCCTCTGTTTATAAATGCATGTTCTGTAAAAAAATATAGTACTACTTCCCAAATCCAACCTGCCATAGCAATGGAAAAGAAAAGTAGTACAAAGTAATCAAATTTACGGTGCTGTTTTCTTCTATTCATATGCATAGCATGCCCATGAAGTCGGAAATTTATCACCCGTAGCAATAAGTTTATTTTGATGTACTTATCATTAAGCAAGTTTCATATCTGCTTTTACCGCTCTATCTGCTGATTGTCTTTATCATAATAGATATACTTTTCAATATTTCCTGAACTATCATACTGATACTCAATTTTAGCATATCCATTTTGATTATTGATAAGCTGTTCATTCGCATCATAATAAGTTTCCATAACAAGCTGTTCATCTTCGTTATATTCACGTCTGCAAATTGCATATCCAAGTTCTTTATAGATAACAGGATTTGCCTCAGCATCCAGATATCTTGTTTCTACCAAATGGGTGCCTTCGTAATCTGTCTCAATTGATGCGTAACCTTTATCCGCCCGGTTAACTTTTTGCAGATATGAATTATCCTCTGGTTTCAGTTCATAATATATATCTGTTATCTGGTGGTCATATTCATCATATGACAGATTATGCAGTATAGCTCCCATATCCTTACGCTTAATATATTCTCCCTCAGTCCCAAAATATCTATAGCTTGTTATATTGCCCCGGTCATCGTATGCATAACCGAAATAAGCACAATGGTATTCCGGACTGATCATAATTTTTTCATCAGCATCATAATAACTTATAAATGTACACAGCCCCAGTTCATTGTATTCATATCTAATAACTGCATAACCTGTATCTGCTCTTAGTACTGGATTTTCTTGGGTATCATAGTAATAGTATTTATCCCATTTTCCCTTCTTACGCTCATACTTATAGGATGCATAGCCTCCCTCTTTATGTAATACCGGATTATCCTCCGTGTCAAAATATGCCTCGGATATTTTATTTCCTGCTTCATCATAGCCCGTCCGTACATGCGCAAATCCCAGATTGCCCGGCATCATCAGCTCTCCTTCTTCATCTATATAATAAGTATCTATATTATCACCCCTCTCGTTGTATTCATTTTTATATCCGGCATTCAAATATTTTTTGCTTATGACAGGATTTTCATCTGTATCAAAATAGTATGCAGCAATACACTGCCGGAATTCATCATACTCATATTTTAAAACAGCATAGCCAGTGTCCGCTCTCGATACCAGATTATTATCCACATCGAAATAACGGTATTCCATCCATCTTTTGTTATGATATACCCGCTTATAAGAAGCATAACCTCCCTCTTTATTCTTCACAGGTTTTTCATCCACATCATAATAAGCCTGGGATATCTCCTTGCCCATCTCGTCATAGCCAATCTTCACATGTGCATACCCCAAATCCCGGCGAACCATTATATTTCCGTCCAAACCAATATAGCGGGCATCTGTCTTATTCCCTTTTACATCATATTTATATTCAAATCCCGCACAATGATATTCTGTACTTACAATTGGCTGCCCTTTTGAGCCATAATAATACTCAGAAACACATTGCCCAAATTCATCATACTGGTATTGAATAACTGCATACCCTGTATCACTTCTCACAACCGGATTTCCCTGGGTGTCAAAATAACGGTATTCCACCCAGTTTCCATTATCATATGTCCGTTCATAAGAAGCATACCCATATCCTTTCCTCGTTACAGGATTCTTTTCAGTGTCATAATAGAATGCAGCTATCTCCCGTCCCGCATCATCAAAGTCAATATGCGTCTGTGCATAGCCCAAATCCCGCCGGACCATCAGAAGACCATCCAGCCCTATGTACCGGATATCTGTATTATTTCCCTTCTCATCATATTCATATTCAAATCCTGCGCAATAGTATTCTGTACTAATGACAGGATTCTCCTGTGTATCATAATACAGTTCTGATACCTTTTGTCCGAATTCATCATACTGATATTTAAGAACGGCATACCCATTGTCATCTCTCATGACAGGATTTCCATGTACATCAAAATAACGGTATTCCACCCAGTTTCCACTATCATATGTCCGTTCATAAGAAGCATAGCCATATTCTTTTCTCACAGCAGGATTTCCGCTAATATCAAAATAGGCCGCCGCCACCTCGTTTTTCAGATCGTCATACTCTATATGTACCTGTGCATAGCCTAAATCCCGGCGGGTCATCATTTCCCCATCCAGTCCTGTATACCGGATTTTTGTTTTATTTCCCTTTTCATCATACTCATATTCAAATCCTGCGCAATTATTTTTTGTACTGACAATCGGCTTTTCGTACGCATCAAAATACCTAGTGGAAATACACTGTCCAAATTCATCATATTGATTTTTTATAATAGCACATCCTAAATCATCCTTGAGGACTAAATTGTTCTGTTTATTAAAATAGCGGCATTCCACATCCTTGCCGTTTTCATAATTACATACATAATAAGCATATCCTCTATCTTTTCTTATAGCAGGATTATTCTCTGTGTCATAATAGGAAGCTTTTACCTGATTTCCGAAACCATCATATTCGTAATGTATATGGGCAACCCCCAAATCCCGCCGAATCATCAGATTGCCATCCAGTCCTAT
The DNA here is from genome assembly GCA_009911035.1 of Lachnospiraceae bacterium. Lineage (GTDB taxonomy): Bacteria > Bacillota > Clostridia > Lachnospirales > Lachnospiraceae > Suilimivivens. The sequence continues at coordinate 13,519 of QXWO01000009.1, read as the reverse complement.
ATACCAGGTATCTATTTTATTCCCTTTTTCATCATATTGATACTTATAGCCCGCGCAATGATGTTCTGTACTAATAACAGGCTGCTCCGCAGTATCATAATAAAGCTCTGAAATGCAATGTCCAAAATCATCATATTGAAATTGAACAACAGCATAGCCTTTGTCGCTGCGCAAAATCAGCTCTCCTTCGGTGTCAAGATACTTCACTTCCATCTGATTGCTTCCTGCATAAATGCTCTGACTGGAAGAATATCCCCCTGCCCTGCATAATACAGGATTTCCATTGATGTCAAAATAAGACTCTTGTGTCTGATTTCCCAGGCTGTCATATGACCTGCGAATTTCCGCATACCCCAAATCCCTGCGGGTCATTTTTTTACCGTCTAATCCCACATAGGAAATATGTGTTCGGTTCCCCATATCATCGTATTCATATGCAAAGCCGGCACAGTGGTATTTGGTACTGATAATAAGCTTTTCACCATCTACGTCATAATATAATTCTGAAATACAGTTTCCTGCATCGTCATAGCTGTACCTGACAACAGCATATCCTCTGCCATTATATAATACCGGCTTCCCCTGCACGTCAAAGTATTCCGTTTCCATCCGTTTTCCGTCTTCATACAATTGTATGAAAGACGCATATCCATAATCTTTATACACAGTAGGTTTGTCTGCAGCATTAAAGTAAGATTCAAGCACCAGATTTCCTGCGTTATCATATTCCCTGTGTATCCTTGCAATTCCCAAATCCCTTCGCACTATCGGTTTTCCGTCCATACCTATATAGCGAATTTCTATTTTGTTTCCCCAATCATCATATTTATAATCAAAACCCGCACACTGGTATTCTGAGCTGATAACAGAACTTTGTCCGTCCACACCATAGTAGCGGGAAGAAATGTTCCGGTTGAACTCGTCATACTCATATCTCACCACGGCATACCCTGTATCCTTTCGTAAAACCAGCCTGTCATCTGTCCCATAAGCATATTGTGCACTGATTTTTCCCTGTTCATTGTACTCATACTTTAGTACAGCATACCCTGTATCTTTTCGTAAAGTAAGCATATCTGCTGTGTCATAATACTGCGTTTCCTGTATTTGCCCATTGTTATAAACAAATCTCATAGCGGAAATCCCTGTATCTAAATCGGTAACTGCACGCAGGGTTCCATTCTGATATCCTTCGTAACTTTTTTTCACCATACGTCCGGCTTCAAAATCCTGATAAACCACTGCATACCCTTTATCAGTCCGATTGGTCGGATTACCGTTGACATCTTTATACCATTCACGGATTAAATTTCCGCTATCAGCATATTCCCACAAAATTTCTGCCACTCCATAATCTGTCCGAATGGTGGCGGCGCCTGACTTATCATAATAAGCCTCCCTCACCAGGCAGCCGCTTTCATCATAGACCTGTTCTGTACTTGCATAGCCTTTGTCTAAAATCTGAATTGGATCTTCATTCTCATCAAAATAATACTTAATTATTTTTTCATTTTTACCCTGCGGCAGATATTCGTAAGAAATCAAAGCATAACCATACTTTTTATTACATGTCAGTTCCCCATTTATATCAAGATATTTCCTCTCCTTAACTTTCCCTTCTTTATTTGAATCATAATTACTCTCCACTTCCGCATATCCATCATTAGTCAGACACAATTTGCCATTTATATCATAATAGGATACCCTGATCGTACGCTGCTGGTCGTCATATTTCAAATGCTTTGAGGCGTAGCCCTCCTCATTTATTACCAGATTTCCTTTTTCATCATAATAGCTGACTGCTTTAATACTATTATTTTTGTTGAGATCATAACGGATCGAAATATAATTTCTATCTAAATCCTCCGGCATTCCCCATGCATCATCCAACACTTCTGAATCTGCTCTTTTTCTGTTTCTTTCTGCAATCTGTTCTTTTGAGCCGGCCGATCCCTGTGCCAAAAGCTGTTTTGACTCACTCTGCTCATCCTCTATTACCAGTTCTGCTTCCGCCTGCACATATGCATTGACCGCAAGAACCTCTGATAGTTCATTCTGTGAAGCCACAAGCAGTTCCATGTCAGCCGCCGGCTTTTCTGCTCCTCCAGTAATTCTCCCATCTTCATTTTGCTGCTTTGCCGCTATTGGTTCTTCTGTTTCCAGGTATGACCGGGCAGGATCAAATGTGATAACAATTCCGGAATTCCCTTGCATTTTAAAATTGATTTGCCGGCTGGAAAACTGGCTGTTTCGGACAGGTTTATCGTTGATCCCAAAGAAAGCTTCCTGCGTCAAACCCCCTCTATCATAGGTATATTGATATTCATACACGCCGTTTAAATCATACCACCAGTTCTCACTGCGGTTAAGCTGTTTACGGCTTATGAGATTCCCAGATTCATAATCAAACTTTTCACAAAATACCCCATAGAACCCCTCTGTTTTCTCTATCCCGTTTTCATCGCTGAAATAACGGATCGCATGCAGATTTCCATCATCCTCATATTGGAAAGCTGCCATCATAATTCCCAGCTTATTGCATACCGGCTTTCCATCGATATCAAGATAGTATAATGCTGTCAGTCTTTTATCCTTATCATAGACATATTTCTCCCCATTCACACCGTACCTATTGTTAATACGGTAACTCAGTCTGCACTGCTGGGGCATTCCAAGCGAGTTATAACTGACCTCTATCTGCTGGGAAGTCATATCTTCCTCTCTTCTCCTTATATCAGATGCTGCTTGCCCATCTGTACGGAATAAAGTAGAATTCAACAATTGCGGATTGTCTTCCACTGAATATTCTGTGACCTCATACTTATCATAATCCCTTTTTTCCAGCTTCATTAAAGTCTTCCCACTACTGCTGTAATAAGTTATTTCCTCTACGTCTGGAAATTTAGTATCCATTTTGTCAGCTACCAGATACCCCTCCTCGCTATAGGACTGGTATTTTTTCTTATTTTCTACATACTTATACTCTATACGGGCCGACGGCTGGAAAAACATCATGCTATACGCTGTGGAATATCCTCTCATAAGTTCCATTTGCCCATAAGAGTCTACATAGGTCAAAACCAGACGCCCCTGCCTTTTATAGTTTTTAATCTCCCAGTAAAAAGCTCTCTCCTTCCGCTCACTGCCGGACAATGGCTCGCCGATCCCGGTAGGAATACCATAAATTTCAACCACTGCATCATAATAAGAGGTTTCAGGATAGTTAACAAAGATAACAGTAAGAACGATTATTCCAGTGGCAGCAAGCAACAAACCCACCTTCCACTTCACAGACAGCTTATTTAAAAAAGCAGCCTTCTTTTTCTTCTGAATCCACAAACATAATTTATATATTTTTTCCCAATTTCCGTATATCAGATGTGCAAATTCTATGATTGCAACAATTACCATAATTACAATGACAGCAAGAGAAATCCTGTATATTAATGCATTCCCGTGATATTCCGCAAGGGCAGGACTTATAGCACAATAGGTCATTAAAGTAATTATGTTTGCAAGCAGCCCCATCAGTTCAAGCAAACTACCTTTTCCACTGTTTTGTTCCTTTTTCTTTTCCGGTTTTATTGCTGTCTGTTTTTTATCCATTCCTTATCCTCCCCTGCCTTTTTGTTTTATTATATTTCTATAATTTATCAGGGAGGCTCAAATGTCGATATCTGTCGTTTTTTTGTGGTAAACGTCAAATTATATTACTACAACATCTGATTGCTTCTAAATACATATTCCCTATATCTTTCTTTTACACTTTTCATATTTCTAAAAGATATGGTGATATTGTATCCATTATCCAGAATAATGTCTCTGTCACCTATTTTTTTGATATGTCTTATATTAACTATGTATTCTCTGCTACATCGGATAAAATCATATTCCAGCATATTATACATTTTCTTCAGAGTCATCCTTACAATAAACTTCTCTTTATTCTCCGTAGCGATTAAAACATCATCTCCCAGTGATTCCATATATAATATTTCCTTCATTAATACTGGGTACAATCTTCCATTTTCATCCAGAACAAAACCCATTTTTTCTTTATTTTCTTCTATTGCACTATCTATTGCTTCTCTAATTTCCTCTATCTGGTCAGTTCTGAGCAAATAGCGAAACGGCTGGGCTTTATAAGCTTCCTGCAAATACTTTGCATCTTCTGATACCAGTATTAGTTTACTATAGGAGTATTTATTTCTCAGTTCCCTCACAGCCTGCATTACATCGCTCTCAAACATATCCATAGACAAAAACAAAATGTCATACAAAATTTCATTTTTTCTAAGCTGGTCTGTCTTCATATATTCATAAATTTCTCCTTTTATTTTTTCTTCCACAAGAATTTTCCTGATTTTTGAATTTAATTGACGTGATAATTGCCAGTTATTATCGCATATGGCAATTTTTATACCACAAGAAAAACTTGCCAGTCCCTTTGACAAGTAGATATGTTTACAATTTTTTACTCCATCGATGTGCATATTTAGCTTCCTTAGATTTTCATCTTTCGTTTTTAATATTTTACTATTTGAAAATTTGAGAAAACTAATGATTACTGAATAATGAGATTTTTTTACCAAATAGTAAAATCAACACAATAACTGCCTTTTTTCTTTATTTTGTCAGTTCTTCTCTACGATATATTTTTATTAGTCAAAGGCTTGCTCCTTTTATCCCATTAGAGCGAGTTTGAAAACCTAATATAAATTTCGCAGCCAGCTTATGCAAAGCTATCATTCAATCTTTGCCTAAAAGCTGCGCTGCGAAAGTAAAAATCTTCCCTATACGATATTTCCTATTTCCCTATTAAAATAATATTTTCCATGATTTCTTCATCCCTCCTGTTTTATAGAAAATTCCTCCACCGTCTCCCAAGCTTCCCTGTCAAATTTCCTGTCTTTATAAAAATAAATTTTGTCTTCCTCCGTAATCTGCCTAAGCACCCTGCACGGATTTCCCGCCGCAAGAGACCAGTCAGGAATATCCTTTGTGACCACGCTCCCGGCCCCAATCACCACATTGTTTCCTATATGCACGCCGGGAAGAATCACCGTATTTCCGCCAATCCACACATTATCCCCGATGCTGACCCCAATCCCATACTCGTACAGGGAATTCCTTGCCACCGGGTGGAGGGGATGCCCGGCCGTATAAATTGCCACATTGGGAGCCATCTGGCAGTTATTTCCTATGGTGACTTTGGCAACATCAATAATTGTGCAGTTGTAATTAGCAAAGAAATTCTTCCCCACCTCAATATGAGAGCCATAGTCACAATAAAATGGCGGGTTAATAAATGCCCCCTCCGACCTGCCCAGCAATTCCTTCACAATTTTTCCTATTGCATCAAAGTCTGACCTGTCTGCGGTATTCAGCGCCTGTGTCAGCCTCCTCGCCCTTTTCTGCTCCTCAAAAATCTCTTCGTCCGAAATATAAGCCATTTCTCTGTCTCTGCGTTCTTTGTTTGTCATATTTTTTTCCTTCCTTTTTTATTTTCCTTCTGGCATTTCGCCAAATTGCCTGCAGGTCTGAACCTTGATTGCTGCACTTTGTATGCATGTGCTATAATGATAGTACCAAAACAGGCGGTTAACTATCACTATTGTCGCTATCTTTTATAATTATCGTATTTTTATAACAAGGCTCATAAAACCGGAATCACCATCCAGTCCCCAAAAGAACAGGAAGGAGCTTTTCATGATTGATGTAAATATTATGCAGGATGCTTCGGAAGTCATTCCCTATGACAACCCGAAAATCCCTCTTTACATTCAGACAAGGTACCTGTCCACCTACCCGGACATGCGGGCCTTGTGCCATTGGCATGATGAAATTGAATTTATCTATATTTTAAGCGGAAAAATGTACTACGAAATAAACGGAAAGAAAGTTCTTCTGAACGAAAAAGACTGTATTATGGTAAACGCAAGACAGATGCACTATGGTTCTTCTGTCCAAAAACAGGAGTGTGAATTCCTCTGTATTTTATTTCACCCATCCCTGCTTTCCGCCAGCCGTCTCCTTTACCAGGATTATGTCCTTCCTGTGATTGAAAGCCGTACCCCTGAATATCTGCTCTGGGAATCCAACACACAAAAAAAACGGGATGTTACAGGTTTTCTAACCCATATCGCCCATTTGAAGGAAAGCGCGGTGTCCGGCTATGAGCTGGAAGTCATCGGGGCGCTGCACGCGCTCTGGCGCAGGATCTATGGTTACTGTCAGTCCCTTTTTCCCACAGACAGCGGACAGGAGTCTTCCGATATTGCCCTGTCCAAAACCATGGTCTCCTATATTTACCAGCACTATTCCGATAAAATTACACTGGATGAAATCGCCACCTCCGGCAATGTATGCAGAAGCAAGTGCTGCGCAATTTTCAGGCGTTACCTGCAGCAGTCACCCATTGATTTTCTCAACGCCTACAGACTCCGGGTGAGCAGCAGCCTTCTAAAGAATACGGAACTGGATATCACGCAAATTGCCCTTTCCTGCGGTTTTAACCATTTAAGCTATTTTTCTAAACTGTTTCTGCGCTACTACGGATGCACCCCAAGCCAGTACCGTAAGTCATAAATCTGCTGCTTATTGTAACGAAACCTCCCGGAAAACTCCGGGAGGCCAGACTTTATTATTATTTTTCTTCCAACTGCCAGATATATTTATCATTTCTGAAATAAAGGCATACACCGATCCCCGCAAAAGCAATGACGAAAAACAAAAGCGCCGCGCCAGACCCTTTGCCGTAACCGAACATTTTTACCAGAACACTTTCCTTTTCCTGCAACGCCATAACCGGCTCAAAAAACCTGTCAACAAGAAATCCTCCCAGAAAGTATCCCACAGGTATGGTAAAAAACTGCAGGGAGTTGCGCACGGAATATATTCTTCCCTGCATCTGCTCCGGGATTCGCAACCGCAGAATCACGTCCAGGTTCGTATTCATTAGGGGAATGGCGATCCATCCCAAAAATCCCCCAATCCCCCAGATCAAAGGTGTCCTTCCAAAGGCCAACAGGAAATTTTCTGTACTCATGGAAAAAAGCAGACTATTACAGATCACCCTCACACGGCTTTCCGGCTCTTTCAAAAAGGAGGCCAGCATGCTTCCCGTCAAAGTGGCTATTCCAATCACTGCATTGACCGCTCCCAGCGCCCTTTCGCTCCCTCCGTTCCTTGACAGAATCATGGCAGGAAAGGCCGCATTATAAATAGATGCTACCAGATTAATGGATGCCAGAAACAAAATCAGATCCAATATCCCTCTTTCCTGTTTCAGATAACCAATACCCTTCTTTGCGGAAGTCATCAAATTTTCTTTTTCCTGCGTCTGTCCTGCCCCGCCGGGTATCTTAATTCCAAAGGCCAGCGTTAGAGCGGCTGCTCCAAATGTACATAAATCAATAATTACTATAGCGTCCATTCCCGCTGTCCCCAAAATTGCCGTAGCGATAACCGGAGACAAAATTGAGTTGAGGGAACTGGCAAGATAGCGCATGCCGCCTACCTTCTGATAATACTTTTTAGGCAGAAGCCGTGTCACAGCCACTTCTGATGCCGGCTGCTGCACGGTGTTCATCAGACCGTTTATCATATTAATCAGATACAAATGCCAGATTTTGAGCTGTCCGCACCTCATCAGCACAAGCATGGCCACTGTAGTCAATGCCGCCAAGGTATCACACACCAGCATAACCGCCTTTTTATTCCACCTGTCACTCAAGGCCCCTGCAAAAATGCTGAATACCACGTATGGCGCATAGGAGCACACCATCAAAAGAGCCGTCAAGAGCGCAGAACCTTTCTGAGTGTAGGACCATATTACCAGCGCATAGCTGGTCATGGCACTGCCTAATCCCGATAAAGACTGGGTGCTCCAAAGTAGTAGAAATGCCTTCATTTCCTTAAATGTTTCTTTATAATTTTTCATAGACTTTGCTCCTTCTCACGATTCACAATAATTCAGTGGTGTAATTTGCAAAGTCCCAGGATAGTGATCCCGCTCCATGCCAGCCTATCCTAAAAGACTCTGCATGGAGCTGATGCAATGCACAGCATACTCTCTCCTCCTCCTATTTGTCTTCCTGTCCATTGTAACATACTTTTTCTTTATGCTCCATGTAATTCCTTGAGGAGGAAGCTGTTATCCAAAAATTATATCGTCTGTCTGGGTTGCATTTAACAAACTTTCAAGGGAAGTATATTTTGTCCCCACAAAGAAACATGCATCTCTGTTACCCAGTTTTATCTTGTTCGGTAACTCGATGGCTGCCCCGTCAAAGTAACATACCCTGCACTGCTTTTGCTGGTCATATCTGAATTCCTTTATTTTTGCGTAATGGGTGATTGCTGAAACAGGTGCCCCCCGATATATCGCAATATACTTCAATCCCTTTTTTCTTGCCTCACTGACCCTGCACGGATACCAGCATTCCTCCTCTATTTCTCCTAAAAAGGTTTCCTCAAACCCTCTTTTGGAAGATGCAAAAATTACCGTATCAAACCTTTCAGACCTTGCTTCTTCCAGTAATTCATCCACATGAATATCATGTTCTTCCCGCAAAAAATCGGCCGATTCTTCCAAAAATTTGTCGATTGCTTCCTCAATCAAAGTGTTTCTTGAAAAGCTCTTTGAATCGCTAATTGAAGAAAATAACTTGACTATCATATCAATCCGCTCAATCTTTGAATCGTCCAGATATAAAGCCTAATAATATTCAACTTATATTTAATATTTATTCGAATATCATTATTAATATTTTTAAAATACTTGTACAGATATTTTTATTGCAATATATTTCTATATTTGGGAGCATAAGGGAAAGGGGAGCACAGAACAGAGGGTATATCTATCCTCTTTTCATTGATTTTGAAAGCATTTCAATCCTTTTACCAATTCACATATATTTTGTGTTATAACATTTTATATGATTTTGTTTTCCTCATTTTTTCCCTTATCAGGGTTCGTAAAGCCCTGTGGGAAAATATAATACAAGGGAAACTTTAACAAGCGGGATTTTACAAATGAAAGTTCTCTAAACATGGGCGGGCACCTACCAACCGTTAGGCCAAATATTATTTTAGGAGGGACAGAAAATGTTTAACTACGTTTGGCCAATCGCATTGGTCGTGTTATCAAATGTAGTATATCAGATATGCGCCAAATCCGTACTGGACGGGATGAATCCATTTGCTTCTCTACTGTAACCTATACAGTAAGCACTGTATTTTCGGCAGTTATATACTTTGTTTTGAATCGGGGCGGGAATCTGATTCTAGAGTACAGAAAGCTGAATTGGGCGCCGTTTGCCTTTGGCATTGTCCTTGTCGGACTGGAAGCCGGATGGATATATGCCTATAAAGCTGGATGGCAAGTCAAATATCCCGGTGGTATAGAAAATCAGAAATTAAAATTAGAAGCTGAAGGGCACACTATAATTTCAAAGGGCAGAACAAATATCAGATATTTTGTAAAAGACTATGAAACAGTACTTTTTGAACTAGAGCGTGTTTGAAAAATGCTTTCCGTTTTTATCACTGATTTTTACAACAACATAAGAACTAATTATCATGACTGCAGCCGCCGCCATAGGGCCCCACACATTATCGTTGATAATATAAATTCCCGATAATGAATTTACAGTACAGTGAAATAATACACAAAGCCATACACTGCCTGTACTTTTTCTTATCCCTGCCATGGCAAAGCTTAATCCCAATACACTTAATCCAAATGCAAAATAATTTTTCCCATATTGAGATACGTTTTGTATGTAAAATAAAGGCAAATGCCACAGCCACCAAACAATACTGACTATAATAGTTGCTGCTGAAAACGAATAGTCTTTCTCTAATTCCTGTTGAAAAATATAACGCCAGCCAGCTTCTTCTAAGCCGCCTCCAACAAGCATCATGGGTATCATAATAAAAATTGCAAATATCGGCGCTCCACTTTGGTACCCGGAAATAAAGCATTGGGGTAAAATAAACAGAATCGTCATAATTGCTACCATAATGTAGGAAAATATACTATGTTTGAAATCAAAGATATTTTTTAACCAGTCTTTAACATCTGTAACTCTGTTATTATGCTTTAATGATAAATAGGACGCAATCGTAGGTGACAATCCACCTAACAGGTATGGAGCATACAACCATTTGTTCTCATTCAGCAAAACTCCGTTAAAACTGCATAGTAAACATACCCCCCAGCCAATCAGCATAATCAGAAAGGTAATACTTAAATAACTTTTGTTCAACCTGCTCATATTTCTTATATCTCCCTAAACTGATTTGTTATTATTATATACCCATTTCCCTGAAAATAAAATGGATTTTTATCTTTCTTGTTTGTCAAGGGCCGCACCCAAGCTGCCTGCCGTTTCCTGCGCAATATTTTAAAATCTTTATTTTGTATTGAACCTGATATATCCTTTGGCCACTATGTATACCGCATAAAAGTAGCATACATATAGGCTGAAAAAGCAAATCGTAAATCCGCTGACCGCCTTTAACGTAAAATTGCACGCAGATACAGGTAATATAGAATTCAGTTTGTGGTTGACAAAAGGTGTTGCTGCAAAAAGCACAATGAATGACATCAGGGTCGGCAGTAATAATTTTGCAAGCATCTGTGTGCAGAGTAACAATTTTAGTTCCGTTTGGTTTTTCCCCATTTGAAACAATAGCCGGATGTTTCTTGCCTCCCTTTTTAGATCAATAATTTGCAGCATGGATAAAATAAAGAAATAGAGCACCATGAAAATGATGCAAATACTGATTTGCAAAAAGCCCATCCATTGTTGTGCTGCGTGTTCGAAGATAGGAATAGCCGGGTCAATCAGCAACGAGCCAAATACAAAGGAACCCGCTGAAAAGAGCAGACAGATGCAAAAAACCGTATTTAAATTTGCACCTGTCTTTGTCCCTGTTGTCATTTCAGCAAGCTGGTATAGCAGGCTGCCTTGATATAAGATGTCTTTCTGCGATAAGCGAATCGATGCAGCAAAAGCATATAGGCATTTATAAAACGAAAAAACACACAGTAATATCGGAATTGAAATAAATGAGATACAAACGGCCACTCTCCTGTCTGGCATAAAAGAAATACCGGATAGTAATATCAAATAACTAAAAAAACTAATAGTCAATACCCAACTCCAAAATGACTTTTTATTTTCTCTAAGCGGCTGATTACGTTGCTTTTCCCGCATTAGCTGCACAATTTGCAATTTATATATTTTCCCTTTGAGAAAAAGGATTGACGAAACTTCTACAAAGCCAAAATAAACAAGCGTCTGCAAAACGCTCTTTAGAATAATTCCGGGCATAGACGGATTTTCTGCCCCTCGCAATATCACACAGCAGTATATGAAAAATATCCCTGTGCCTAAAATTACCCCCAAAAGAAAGCATAACATTCCCACTATAAGCAATTCACACAAAAACACGAATGAGAGCCTGCCTTTTTCCATTCCAAGCAGCATATAAGTGGCAAATTCCTTCGCCCTCTGCCTGACAATATATGTATTGATATGGTCCGTCAATACCACCATAATCAGCGCAGTCAGCAGCGGTAAAGCCATCGTTTGGAAGCCCGCCTGCAGCTCCCCCAAATTTGCAATATAATTCGAAAAGCAGCTAATGCAAATGAGCATAACCATTGAAAGAATATATAGGATATAATCAAATGCCAGGCGCCTTGCGTTGCGGATCGATAGTTTAATATACATGATCGATACCTCCTGTTACTTTTGCCATAGTTTCTAAAATCCTGATAAAGAACCCGCGTTTACTTTCTTGTTCCCGCTCCAGTGAGGCTTTAATTTCACCATCCTGCATGAACAGAATTTTATCACAATAGCTGGCAGATAAGGCATCATGTGTAACCATTAAAATAGTAGCTCTGTATTTCTGGGAAAGCATAACAAAGGTATCTAATAGTTGTTTGGCGGAGCAACTGTCCAGGGCGCCAGTCGGCTCGTCTGCAAGAATAAGACTCGGGTTTGTTGCAATCGCCCTTACACAGGCACACCGCTGCCGCTGACCTCCTGAAATTTCATAAGGGAACTTACTTAAGACCTCCGAAATATCTAATTTTTCTGCTAAATCAGTGATGCTTCTTTTTATACAATCTTTCGGCATCCGCTTAATAGTCAACGCTAATGCAATATTTTCATAAACGGTCAAAGTATCTAATAAATTGTATTCTTGAAAGACAAAGCCTAAATGCTCCCGGCGGAAAGATGCCAAATCATTCTCGGACAACTCCGAAATATCCTGGTCATCAATTTTTATTTGTCCGCAGGTAGCTTTATCTATGGTCGCAATCATATTGAGCAATGTAGTTTTTCCCGAACCTGATGCACCCATAATCCCCACAAAACTTCCCTTTGCAATTTCAAAGCTAACATCATGAACGGCTACAGTTGAAGTGCTGTCAGTTTCGTATATCTTTTCAACATGGCTTAATTTCAAAACAGCCGGAACGTGGCTTTGTGTCTTATTTTTCCACTGATCTTTTCCCAGCCAGCTTGTGACCACCTCAAACAACACTTCATTAGATTTCTCTTTTAAATTCTCATCAGATATAAATTCTCCTAAAAGCAGCTCATTCAAAGTAATTTGAAGCAAATCGCAAAGAGGCATAAACAAGGACAAATCGGGCATAGATTTTCCCGTTTCCCATTTCGAGACCGCTTTATCTGTAATTCCTAACTTTTCAGCTAATTGACTTTGGGTCAGACCATTATCTTTTCTGCGAGCGGCAATAAAGCAGCCGATTTTCTTTTGATCCATATTTCAAACTCCTCTCTTTCGCATTTTATTATACAGAGGTCAGATAAAATGAATACCTACCAGTGGTAGAATTACGGAAAAAACAGGAAACCTTTTCCTGATTCCCTGTCCCGGTATGCCGTTCTATATAGCGGCGGTTGTTCAGTTTTTTGTTCTGCCACAGTTCTGCACATGGGAGATTGTGATACTTTTAAAGAAGCGCCAACGCTCTTTTATACAATGGGTCTAATTCACACCCACAGCTTCCACATTCTTTATCAGCCTGTTTAATTGCTGATACTAAAGCATCCTTATCCTCTGTTCCGTCTAACCATTGTTGCGCCGGAGCAGCTATCAAATCCCAGCCAGACGCAACAAACTTCTCCATAATAGATTTTAATTCTTCCATAATGCACCTTGTATGATGTTTATAGAAGCAAAAACACCATAACTTCCTTTCTTTTCAATATCGTGGTTCAATACAACTCAGATACTGTGGACTTTTGATTATTGCCCTGTAGCTTGACTACTCAACAGGAGTGTATTGCCGCTGCCTTTATCTGAATTGTTTATCTGCTGGATGAGCCGGAGCGTCTGTTCCTGCGTTCTTATTTCAATCAAGTCTACGATGATAACCGCCTGTGGATTTCACGGTATCAGACTTTATGAAAGGGCGGTACAACCTCATGATTTACGTAGGCATTGACATTGCCAAACTTAACCATTTTGC
>QXWO01000076.1 GCA_009911035.1 Lachnospiraceae bacterium | reverse complement strand
TATCAGGCACGGATAGCCTCATAAAAAGAAATCTGATATTTTTTAGCCACAAGTGTTACAAAAATGCTTGACCACAATAATCCGCAGATCCTCTATGGATTTCCTCTTTCTCCTTCTTAAACCGAGCCTGCAGCTTTTTAGTCTCTGCCTCCATGAAAGCTCTCTCCGCATCAAGCATCTCCATTCTTTCCTTGTCCAAGCTGACCACTAATTTTCCATTTTCGCATTCAATTTTAATCTGATCCCCAATCTCAAATCCTATTTCGTTCAGCCACTGTCCTTTCAGAATGATAGTCGGCGTAGGCTTGTAATTGCGTCCGTTCTGCGAGATAACCTTAATTTTTCTAACTTTCTTTGATTTCATAGACTTGTCTCCTTAAACTGTAAATGAACATTTACTTTGGAAATAATGTACTTACCGCTCAATCCCTGAAATCAGCCCAATGGCACCTCCTCCCCTCAGCGCAAAAAATAACTGCTAATGTTTTCGCATCAGCAGCTATCGCTTTAGTTCAGTGTATTAAATTTGACTATTGACTATTTTTACCCTCTTCCTTAATCCTGTGGTAATCATCCATACTCAGGCTCAGTTTCACATGGGTATCCGGTTTTGATTTTCGGTTGCTCAAGAGGCACACAGTCTCTGTATTTGCTGTCCAGGGGAACTGGTCCACGGCCACGGCCCGCTGGACCACATACCCATTTTCCAAAAATACATCCAAATCCCTCGCCAGGCTGGTAGGTTTACATGAAATATATACCAGCTTTTCTATCCCATATCCGATAATTTTCTTAAGGGCCTTCGGATGGATTCCATCCCGCGGCGGGTCGAGGATAATCATATCCGGTTTTTCGTCAATTTCATCCAGTACTTTCAACACATCCCCGGCAATAAACTCACAGTTATGCAAACCGTTCAGTTCTGCATTTTTCCTTGCCGCCTCCACCGCTTCTTCCACAATCTCCACACCTATGACTTTCCCGGCGGCCGGAGCCATAAGCTGGGCTATCGTTCCCGTTCCGCTATAAAGGTCAAACACTACTTTTTCCGTTTTCCCCTCCCTATTCGGCCCGTTTAATTCTCCCACATAGTCTCTGACCGTTTCGTACAGCACTTCCGCCCCTAAGGAGTTGGTCTGGAAAAAGGAAAAAGTCGAAATTTTGAATTTTAATCCCAACACTTCCTCATAAAAAAAGTCCTGCCCGTACAGAATATCCGTCCGGTCGCTCTGTACCACGTCTGCCGCTGAATCATTGACAATATGGAGAATCCCTGTAGGTTTTCCGCACAAATCCAGCTTTAACAGCCCCTCTTTCCATCCGTGCAGATTTTCATTTTCTTTCCCTTTTTCATCCATCCCTTCTACCGGCTGCCATGCCATATCCTGACTGCCTGACTGTCTTTCCCTGCCCAGCCAGACAAAATCGGGCTGGGACGTTGTAACCAGCGCAATCAGAATCTCTCCTGTGCGAGCAGCCTTTCTCACCAGAAGGTGCCGTAGGTATCCGGTATGGCGGAGCCGGTGGTAAAAGCTACACCCGTCAAAGTAATCCCTTGTAAAGGACAGGATTTTCCTGTAATCCCCATCCACAATCTGACAGTCCTTCACCGTTACAATATCATAAAAGCTCCCTCTCTTATGCATCCCCAGCGCCAGCGGCCCGCCTTTGTATTCATCTCCAAAAGAAAACTCCATCTTATTGCGGTACGCTGTTTGTACAGGGCTGCCCTTGATTCCCTCAAATTTCCATTGCAGTTCCTGTATTGACAGAACATTTTCCAGAAGCCTTTTCACCTGCGCTTCTTTAATCCTAAGCTGTTCATTATAGGGCAGGGAAAGATAGGTACATCCGCCGCAGTCTCCAAAATGCGGACAGGAACTTCCTGTCTCCAGAGGCGAATTCTCTTCTATTTTAAGAAGCCGCCCTTCTGCCCTTCCATTTCTTTTCTTCTGCACTGCAAAAGTTACCTTCTGGCCCGGCAGGACATTTTTAACTGTACAGTTCCCCTCACCGGTCACAACAATACCTTTATTTGGAAAATCCACTCTTTCCACTATCCCTGTCAATACCTGTCCCTTTTTCACCGCTCTCCTCCATTTCCAGATACGCCATTAAAGGCAGCCTGCAAACTGCCCTTATCCTATCAAACGCTGACCTGCTCCACGGGCAGCTTATTCTCAAACGCTGACACGCTCCGTAGGACAGCTTATTGTAATAAAAATGGGATGTACACTTGTGCACATCCCACATTTTTAAATATTTAATCCACCCAATTATTCTGCAAAATCTTCCTCTGCCGCCACATTAGATTCTTCCTGGGACTTTTCTTCTTTTTCCTCTTCCTTCTCGTCAGATTCCTCTTCATCGTCAAAGAAATCATCCTCAAAATCGTCTTCGAAGTCATCGTCAAAGTCTTCCAGATAATCCGGAGTCATGTAACGGTACACTGCATAGGCAATAGCCGCCACTGCTGCTACGGCGCCAATGATGGCAAGCACCCAAAGAAGAGTATTATTTCTCTTTTCCTCCTCCCTGTGGTTCCAGTAATCCTTCAGCTCCTTAATGTCGTGGGTCTTTACAAAATCCATCAAATCCTCAACTTTGCTCCATGTATTCATAGTGTAATGCCTCCCTTTCTACCTCTTTTAAAATTCGCTTAATTTGAAATATTGTTTTATTATTTCCTTCCTGTTTAATAATATAACATTTATTGATAATTTTTACTACTGCAATTTGAAAAACTTTACAAATTTTTAAAATTTTACCAATTTGGCAAAAGCCGCATACATGATTTTCTGTCCTGCTTCGTCAAAATCCACGGTTACTTTGTAGTCTCTCGGCCCCGGCTCTAAGTCGGTGACCGTTCCCTCTCCGTATTTGACATGTTTCACCCGGTCCCCGATATCGTAATCGGGTTTCCCCCCTGTGACAGCGCCGACCCCTTTGCTGATTCCCGCGGCTGACAAAGAACCGATCCCCCCGCCTGCGATGAAAGGCCTGTTTTCCGCAGCCGTCCTTTTAGGCGCCAGAACAGCCACCGGCCGGGACTTATAAGGCTGACCGGAAGGTTCGTTAAAGGATAGCGGCGCCATATCCGCAGACGTGTGTCTGGGTGCCGGGACACGGTTATCCATAAGTTCCACAGGAACCTCTTTGACAAAACGGCTGACGGCATTCATCTGGGTTTCCCCGCGTATCATCCGCATTTTCGCATAGCACAGCGTAAGGTCTTCCCTGGCCCTTGTAATTCCCACATAGGCAAGCCGCCGCTCCTCCTCAATTTCATCCGGGTCATCCGAAACGATTGTCATATAGCTGGGAAAAATTCCGTCCTCCATACCTGCCAGATACACGTGGGGAAATTCCAGCCCTTTGGCGCTGTGCAAAGTCATGAGCAACACCTTATTGTTCCCGTTTTCCACATTGTCAATATCCGCCACCAATGCCACTTCCTCAAGGAACTCCCCTAAGGTGGGCCGGTCATGAATTTCTTCAAAGGCGACGATCTTGCTGATCAGTTCATCAATATTTTCAATTCTGTTTCCTGCATCCTCATCGTCAGAAGCTTCCAGATCCTCCACATACCCGGTGGTTTCAATGATATCCTTTATCAAATCCTCAAGACCGTAGAATTCCAGTTTACTTCTAAAAGCCTGTATCATATTCACGAAAGGCTTTAATTTCGCGCCACTTTTCCCGATGGATGCAATATCATCCGCCTGTCTTAAGGCGTCGTAAAAGCTGATTTCGTGCATGTCTGCATAGTCCTGGACTTTGCCGATAGTCGCCGCCCCAATCCCCCTCTTGGGAATATTGATTATACGTTTGACCGCCAGATCGTCCCGGCCGTTGTCAATCGTCTTTAAGTATGCCAGCAAATCCTTGATTTCCTTTCTGGCATAGAAATTCGTACCTCCCACTACATTATAGGGAATTCCCTCCACCACAAAACGTTCTTCCAGAAGCCGGGCCTGGGCATTGGTTCTGAAAAGCACGGCGCAGTCTCCATAATCCGCCTGCCCCTTTCTTTTCTTTTTTGCCACGTCTCCTGCAATAAATTCCGCTTCTTCGTAAGCATTGTCAAACTGTCTGAAATGAATCAGATTTCCCTCCCCTTTGTCGGTCCAGAGGGTTTTGCTCTTTCTTCCTTTATTATTGCGTATTACTGCATTGGCCGCATCCAGTACGTTCTGGGTGGAACGGTAGTTCTGCTCTAACCGGATGACTTCCGCCTCCGGGTAAACTTTTTCAAAATCCAGGATGTTTCTAATATTGGCTCCCCGGAACTTATAAATGGACTGGTCATCGTCCCCCACTACACAAAGGTTATGGTGGGCATCAGCCAGAAGCCGGATAAGCTCAAACTGTGCGGTGTTGGTGTCCTGATACTCATCCACCATAATATATTTAAACCGCTTTTGGTATCCCCCTAAAACTTCTTTATCTGCCTTAAAAAGTTCCACGGTATTCATAATCAAATCGTCAAAATCCATGGCATTGCTCTTTTTAAGAGCTGCCTGGTATTCCTTATAAGCCTGGGCAATCCTCTGTTTTCTGAAATCCCCCACGGCATTTAGCTCAAATTCCTGCGGTGATACCAGTTCGTCTTTTGCGGAGGAAATGGCCGAAAGGATGCTTCGCTCTTTCAACGTTTTGGTGTCTATCTGGAGACGCTTGCAGATATCCTTCATCACCGTTTTCTGGTCATCCGAATCATAGATGGTAAAATTATTGTCATATCCCAGACGATCCCCATAACGGCGCAGTATTCTCACACATGTAGAGTGAAAGGTCGTGACCCAGATGCTCTCAGAACCCATGCCCACAATATCCTCCACACGCTCTTTCATTTCCCCGGCCGCTTTGTTTGTAAAGGTGATTGCCATAATATTCCAGCCGTTCACCCCCAGCTCGTCAATCAGATAGGCAATTCTGTGGGTAAGGACCCTGGTCTTACCGGAACCCGCTCCTGCCAGTATAAGCACCGGCCCCTGTGTAGTAAAAACGCCTTTTTTCTGTTGTTCATTCAAGGTATCATAAATACTCATTTAAAAACTCCTGCCTAATAGAACATCCACATGATCAGTGCAATGATTAAAATAACACCTGCTATTGTAATGACCACCTTTGGAACGGAAACGGGCGCTTTGCCGGATACTTTCCCGGTCTGGCCGTTCACCATAAACTGATAGATTTTGTCCTTATACTTGTAACTGGATATCCACACCGGAAGAAGAAGATACTTGTATGTCATATTCCTGTATGTGGTATCAACTTTTAAATTCCTTACCTGGTCCGCATGGTTCCTGCGCAGGATCTCCCGCTCAATATTACTTTTAAGTTTCAGGCGGATGCTCTCCTTTGCCGCCTCCCATGCTTCCCTGATGCCCAGGGCATAACGCTCTGCATAAAAGCCCGCTATGTACTCCGGTTTGTACGCCTTGTTTTCCGCCGTACGGTACGGTTCAAGGCCAAGCAGCATAGACTGGTTATGGTTGGTCGTGGCACAGACCAGCTCATCATCAAAAGCTTCCTCATAAGTGCCTTTAACCCGGTACCAGTCAGTTTCCAGCACATCTTTCCCGTCCGGCCCTTTCTTTCTTTTGTCCTTTCCGTATTCTCCCTTATAGGAAGAACTTGTGGATGCGTCAAAAGTCCAGTATGGAAGATAAACTCCCTTAAAGTTCTTTGCTTTTGCACTTTCCTTTGCAAGCTTCGGGCAAAACCATTTTTTCTTGATCCATGACCGGAATAAACCGGAAGCCTGTTTGTCCGTCACCTGAAAAGGTATCACGCCGCCCGGCGCCATGGTATTCTGGTCAGAGGCTTCCATCACCTGATTGGAACCGCAGAAAGGGCATACTGCCGCTATTTCTAATGCATCGTAGACCGATTCTGCCCCGCATGCCTTGCAGATCACAGTTTTGGTTGCGGCTCCCCAGTCACAGCTTTCCAGTTTGTCCGCTCCTTTAAGGGCCAGTTCCTCCGCCGATTCCGGTTTTTGTTTATTCACAGGAATGGTTTCTTTATGTCCACAATAAGGACAGCTTAACCCTCCTGTTGCCGGGTCAAAATCCATAACACCTTCACAGGAGGGACATTTTCTGTCTGTCTCTTTCATCGTGGATACGGTTTCCGTATCCAGATTCGTATCAAATCCACTCATCTCTTTCCCCATTACCGGGCGTCGTTTTCGTTAAAAGGATCGCCGCACTCCGGACAGAACTTGGGCGGATTTTTAGGGTCTTCCGGCTCCCATCCGCACTTGTCACATTTATACAAAGGTTCCCTGGCCGGCTTCTTCGTACCGCATTCAGAACAGAACTTTCCTTTGTTTACATGACCGCAGGCACAAATCCAGCCTTCTGCCTGGGGCGCCGGCATGGGTGATCCGCACTCAGAACAGAATTTACCTTTATTTTCCTCTTTGCCGCAGGCACATTTCCATCCTCCCGCCAAAGCGTCCTGCTTTGGAGCGGCGCTCTGGCTCTGGGGCGCTGCCGCCTGCCCCATCTGGAATAGCTGCTGGGCATTCATGCCCCCCGCCTGGGATGCCATATTCATTCCTGCAAAAGCCATCATGGGCCCGGCAGAGCTGTTGGATGCTGCCGCTTTCATAGCCTCCGCCTGTGCCCCTGCCAAAGTTGCTGCCGCCATATTGGGATTACGCAACACAGCATTTCTCTGCAGTTCCTTGATCATGGCCTCATCTTCGGCAGACGCCTTCATGGCATTGACGCCGAAGGATACTATCTCGATTCCTCTAAGCTGCGCCCACTTTACTGAAAGCACCTCATTTAAAGCCTCCGCCAGTTCCATGGTATGGGCCGGTACCGCACTATAGCGGATCCCCATTGCTGAAATCTTTGCAAAGGCAGGCTGCAAAGCCGTCATAAGCTCCGCCTTCAACTGGCTGTCTATCTCGCTTCTCTCATAATCCTCTGTCACATTCCCACATACATTGGTGTAAAACAAAAGCGGGTCCGTGATCCTGTAAGAATATTCCCCATTGCACCGGATGGAAATATCAATATCAAGACCGATGTTTTCATCTACCACACGGAACGGAACCGGGCTGGCCGTACCGTATTTATTTCCCATAATTTCTTTAATATTAAAAAAATATACTCTCTGATCCTTCGCCGTATCCCCGCCAAAAGTAAAACGCCTGCCGATGGCCGCAAAGGTCTTTTTGACATTTTCCCCCAGATTTCCATAGAGCAGACTTGGTTCTGTTGACATATCATATGTAAATTCCCCTGCTTCCGCACAGAACTCCACAACCTTCCCCTGGTCCACAATCATCATGCACTGTCCTTCATTGACCGCAACCACGGAACCATTAGAAATAATATTATTTTCACCCTTATTATTACCACCGCTTCTCCCGCTGGTACGCTTTCTTCCCTTAGTCACCAGCACAT
The DNA here is from genome assembly GCA_009911035.1 of Lachnospiraceae bacterium. GTDB lineage: Bacteria > Bacillota > Clostridia > Lachnospirales > Lachnospiraceae > Suilimivivens. Next base: position 7,454 of record QXWO01000076.1, on the reverse strand, counting down.
CGGCTTCCAATGAATCACAGTAAAAATATTCTCTCCACTGATCGGCCATAACGCCCCCGGCCGCGCTGGTAATCGCCTTGATCAAACCCATACCATTCTCCTCCTTACATCTGCAGGGCTATTTCCCCATTGTTCTAATTATATAGTTTTTGTCGCTTATTGTCCAGAGCGTGTTTGAAAAATGCTCCGGGGGAGCTTTAAAAGAAATGCAGAAGCCAATTTTAAGAGTCGGCTGCCGGGACAGGCGACTTTTCTGTCTTTCCACATATGATAAAGCAAAAACGGAGGTTATGATTTATTATGAAAAAAATTTCAAATGCTGGAAAAAAGGCAGGTTTCCTTGCCGCACTCCTACTTGCCGGGACCCTGGCCGGATGCGGAAGCAAAACCGCAGGCGGTAACAGTTCCGCATCTTCCACGGAAGTCACCTTAAACGAGGTGGCCCATTCAATTTTTTATGCGCCTATGTATGTTGCCATTGAGGAAGGTTTCTTTGAGGAGGAAGGCATTGAGCTGACCCTTGTGACCGGGTTCGGCGCCGACAAGACCATGACTGCCGTCCTGACCGACGAAGCCGATATCGGCTTTATGGGAAGCGAGTCCACCATCTATACTTATGCCGGAGGTACCAAGGATTATGTTGTCAATTTTGCCCAGTTGACACAGCGTGCCGGAAATTTCCTTGTCTCCCGCACACCTATAGATAATTTCAGTTGGGATATGATCAAAGGCACCACTGTACTAGGCGGCAGGGCCGGCGGTATGCCCAGCCACAATGTAACATGGGAACACATCAGAGAAATTTATGACTGGACAGGCTGAACCCTTCCTTCTTCCTAAGAAAATTTGATTGTCTGACAGACTTCTCTTTCCTTTACAAAGAACTCGAAAACTGCTACTGGAAGAATCACACCTCCCACATTCTGGAACAAGGCCGGAGTCTAAAAGTTTTTCAGAAAGTCTATTCCATTCAGTAAGTCGAAGTTATATAATAAAGCCAGTAACAAATCGGTGCAGCAAGAGGTAAAAGCAAATGTTAATTAGGAAGTACATAGCAAAAGATTTGACTGAAATGATAAGAATATGGAATGCGGTAGTGGAAGAAGGTATCGCATTTCCACAAGAAGAAACACTTGGACTGTCAAACGGAATGGATTTTTTCGCTTCACAAAGCTACTGCGCAGTTGCGGAAGATAATGAAGCAATTGTCGGCCTATATATCTTACACCCCAACAATGTCGGACGATGCGGACACATCTGCAATGCAAGCTATGCAGTAGACGAAAAATGCAGAGGTAAGCATATCGGAGAACAATTGGTAAAGGACTGTTTACTAAATGCCAAAAGGCTTGGCTTTGGAGTGCTCCAGTTTAATGCAGTTGTCGAGAGTAATGTCCATGCAAGGCATTTGTATGAACGATTAGGATTTACACAGTTGGGTACAATACCGAAAGGCTTCAGAATGAAGGACGGGCATTACGAAAATATTTGTCCGTATTATCGAGAATTGTAAAAGGATTCAAATTTGTTGGAATAAAACAGAAAATGGAAAACGGGCCGCCAGATCGTCATGTATAAAGCTGTTTTATTGATAGGATAAGCCTAGCTTTTCATACAATGATAAGAAGCAAGACTTTGAGGTGATTGTCATAGGAAAGCAAAAGGAGGTTTGCTACTTACTTCAAAAAAAGGATTCTGATATTTCTGAAATCGCAAGAAAAAAGGAAACTCTTAGCAGACGGGGGTATCTGGTCGTTACCATAATCGAGGGAGGTGAGGCAATGGAAAATGGGCTGCGGGATGTAGTTCGCAACCATTTTCACTGACAGCCGGCAATACTGTGTTATCCTGCCTATATGGTAAAATATACGCAGGTTAAGGAGGACGTTTTTTATGATGACAGCAATCCATACTCCTACAATGGTAGACGGTTATGTCCGCCTTTCCAGAGACGATAACAAGAGAAATTATTCCTCTATCGAAAACCAGAAGCTAATCATCCAGAAATACGCAGAAGAAAACAACATGATTGTACGCCATATCTACGAGGACGACGGCATTTCCGGTTATTCCTTCAACCGTCCCCAGTTTCAGAACATGATGGCCAATCTCGGCTCCATAGACGTGATCGTGGCGAAAGACCTTTCACGAATCGGCCGGCATAACGCGAAGGTACTGCTTTTTCTCGAAGAAATGGAAGAACAGGGAAAGCGTGTGATCTTGATTGATGACAACTATGATTCCCTCTACTCTGATGATGATATTATCGGAATCAAAACATGGGATAATGAACGCCATGTAAAGAACACAAGCCGAAAGGTAAAACGAATCAAGAAAATGGAGCAGGAAAACGGCACCTTGAAATGTGCACCTCCATTCGGTTACACAAGGCATCCGCTGAACAAACAGATAGTTTTAATTGATGAAGAAGCCGCCGCTATCCTGAACCTTGAAAAAGACCTTTATCTGGAAGGAAATGGCATACGCAAGATTGCGGAAATACTTTCAGACCGGGGCGTCCCCACGCCTACCATGCTGCAAAAGGAGCGCTTCCAGGCCCTGGGCCTGCCCTATCACCGGGAAGTTGCCTATATGTGGAGTTATGGCATGGTGAAAGATACGCTTTTTAATGATTATCATAATGGCGTACTCCGAACCCACAAAAGAGAAAGAATGACCATCAACGGCAAAGACAAAAAAGTTTCCAAAGATCAGCATTATGTTTTCCCAGACCACCACCCCAAAATATTTGATGATGATACCATGAAACTGCTCTTTGAGGTGAAAGACAGCCGCCATCACAGCCAGTACCGGGGCCAGCGAAAACATGTCAATCTCTTTTCCGGGTGCCTGTACTGCAAGGACTGCGGAATGAAGCTGACCGCAATCAACCGACCGAATCGCAGAAAATATTATCTGTGCGGCACCTACAACAAAAAGGGAAAACAGTTTTGTGAACATGCCCATCTGGTGACAGAAGAAACCCTGATGGACGCTTTGGTTAAATATCTTACCCTTTGCCGTGACTCACTGGCAGACATCATACAGAATTTTGAATTATCAAATTTAAAGGCTCTCACTTACTCCGCTGACGACAGCCAGCAGAGACTTAAGAATGAACTGGAAAAAATCAAGGAAGAGCTGAAAACACTGATTACGCAAAAGGTAAAGGAACTCACGGCGAATCCGGGGATGGCTGAAATTATCGATGAAGCATACGCCTCTCTACAGACTGAAAAAATGGAACGTATCTCCGCTACCCAAAAGGCACTGCAAGATTTGAAGAAGGAACCTCATATTCCCACTGTAGCAAACAAGCCTGATCTGCAAACCGCACTGGAGATTTTAAATGAAGTGCTGGAGCAAAAAAGCTTGACCCGGACGGACATTGAGGTTCTCATAGAAAAAATCATTGTAGATAAAAACGGAAATGTTGACGTCTATTTAAAACACGGTCTCGGCAATCTGGCGGTCTACGATTTCAAGGCCGACAAGGAAAATCTGAAGCTCACCATGATGATAGAGGCAATCCGGATTCTGCAAAAGGACGAGACAGGTTTTACCTCTGTAAAATTTCTGGCGGAAAGTCTGAAAAATATGGGTTATCCTATGCACAAGAAGAAGTTCAGCACCTATATGGAGCATCTGTTGGACCTGGGGCTGGTAGAAAAGACGGGAATCTACCATTATCCATACAGAATCGTGGCTTCCAGGGAGAAATTGACGTGTGTGGAAAATATGTTCATCATGCTAGGGCAGACTGGCGGTATGCCCGAAATGGTATTTGAATTTATTCTTGCGAAAAACAATATTGATCCCAAGGCAGATCTGACCATTGACCAGAGCATTGATTTTGGCTCCACGGCAGCGGCTTTTTCTGGGGGTCAGGGGGATTTTACCGTAGTATAAGTTTTTTACTACACCTTAGTAAAAGTGTAATGCACACATATATATGTCCCTCTTTTGTATTTGCTCATGCGGAAAAGCCGCAAACCTTTTACTGGTTTACGGCTCCGCTGACTGTTTCCTCTTTTTCTTTTGCAATTTTTTCTTCAACGGCCTGAATAATATATTCATTCAGACTCATCCCTGCTTCTTTTGCAACTGACATATAGTATTCTTTCTTTTCTTTGCTTACCCTTAATTTACACTCACCTATACCAGAAAGATACTTTTTTGTAGCTTTCGCCTGTGCTTCTGTATACTTTCTTCCCATATCACACCTCCTGCGTATAGCATATCATAGTTTTATATATGGGTATATATACAAAATAACCAAACATATAGATAAAAATTTGTTATATTTCAATATTGATATATGGGTATATATATTATATACTAATATCATTAGAAGAAGAAAGGAGGCGTACAGATGGACAAAAAAATAGGCAAGCTGATAAAAGTGGTACGAGCACTTACACAACTTGCCTTAGAGATTGGAACTCTCATAGCAGTCATCAAAATGATTATAGAGAGTATCCGATAGGTCCCGGGGAGGGAAACCTCCCCTACCTAAAAAATAGCATAGTCTGTCTGTAAAATCAATATGATAAAAAATATTATGAAGCTTGCGGTGGCGGTTGTATGGCTGGTTATCGTAGTGGTCGGTTTGATTTTACTGTTTATGTAAAGTTATCAAAGGAATGGAGGATATGGAAAATGACAAAGAGGCAGAAAGAATTGGGCGTTACAGAGTTTGGATATGAAGTAGGAATTAAAGGGGGAAATTTTTTATTAAATATTGAAGCATTTTTAGCAAAGATGGCGACTGTGAAAAAAGGCGAATACATCGGGTTGGAACTTACAAAGATGTTGTTAGGAGACGATTGTTGCGCAATTGTAAAACACGAATATGATGTAAAACCTTTGCTAAGAGGGCTGACAGCAATAATGCCGGAACACTTCTGTTACACTGATACTTACGATTTGGATTGCTTAACAGTTAAATAACCACGCCACCCACCCGACGGAGATGCACAGGGAGAAAGTGAGAAGGATATGAAAAATAGATATTGGTTTACAAATGAAGACGGAGAAAATGTTTTAAATGATTTCTGTGGAACAGAAAAACAAGCCGTTAAATACGCAGAAGAACAAGCTGAAGTATTAGGCGAAGATATCTACGTTAATTGCGGGGAAGATATTGTTGACGTTGCATATGCATAGAAGACAACAGGCGGCAGGATAACCCTGCCGCTCCTTGCTTCTACACAATAGTTTTTTCCAGCAATTTTACAATCTTGTGTCCATATGTATCATTGGCCAGTCTGGCCGCTTCAAGGCTTGCATAACCGGAATATCCCAGCACCGCCCATTTGCCTGCCAACTGTTCAAAAGTCGGGGCACATCCCTTGGCAACATATTTGTATCTGGGGTCAACACACTCCTGCACCAGCGGTTCTGTGGATGCATACGCCTTTAAGTGCTGTATCTGTGCACGGACGCCTGTCCTTGCATCGGGGAAAGAATTGCCGGGCACGCCGCCTGTAGCACCAATCCCGGCATAGTTGTGCTGACAGGGCTTTACATCACCGCCAAAGCGGAAATAACCTGTCTCTATAAGGCTCTGGCAGAACGCACCGTCACCTCTTACGCCCTCCTTTTCTCCCTCTTCCAGAAAGATTTCTGCCAGATGCAGATAATCTTCAGCCTGGAGGTTCCCGGACAGTAACAGGGCATTTAGCTGGTCTGCGGATGCTACGCTGGTTCCCATGATGGGTGTCTCCCCGGCTCCGGGCACATCCACATGTTTGCAGAATCCTTTGAATATGGCCTCCGCTATTCCACCCGCGCCGCCTGCTGCCTTATAGGTATTTACATCCTGCTGGTTATCACAGAAGCATACCTCTATCAGCATGGACTTTGCCTTTGTTTTTCTGACTACATAAAGCCCGGTGCCTTCCTTCACGCCACGGTTCCTGAATCCCAGATTTTCCAGATTCTTGCATACACAGACTGCATCCGGGTACTGCCTGCCCTTATAGGTATAGACTTCCGCCCCCTGTCCGGCATGTGCTTTGGATGCATTAAAGTGGATGCTGATGAACCAGTCCAGTTCTTCATTGTTTGCCAGTTTAACGGCCTTCTCAAGGTATTCATTCTGCGAGCACGCATGGTCAATGGTACAGTCTGTTACCTGCGCCCCTGCGGCCTGCATAAGGCGCATCAGTTCCCTTCCCACAAGACGGGTATGATCACTTTCCCTAATTATGCCAACGGCGCCATATCCGGCGCCGCTGACTGTATGTCCACAATTCACTCCTATTTTCATCTGTTCTTACCCCGCTTTTTCCCTTTTTTGTTTTTAAGAACAATGGATATAATGCTGTCCAGATTGTATATGGCTATCCACTCATTATCCTTAATAACAATGAAACACTTTCCGTCATACTTATAATCCGTCCACTGCTTCTTTCTCCATCTGACGATATAACCGTTTCTAAGAACTATCTCAATCATTTTTGCTTTTCTCCTTCCATTCCAAGTTCGGGAAGACCTGCTGTCGATGTCAGCAGGCTTAATATACACGCAAGTGCAGAAGCGGAAATCACCATATCCCAGCTTACCTCTCCCATCACTACGGCTGTACCGATCGTTGCCGCTGCGGTCTGTGCCGCTGTTTTTAATGCCCTCATACCTGCTGCCTTTGCCCATTTTGTCCAGTATCCGCTGTTTCTCATATTCGTTCTCCTTTTCTTAAAATATTGTTTTACATTCCCATCCGGTTAAAAATGTACCCGATTACAATGCCAATAACTGCCGTCACGGCATGTCCCACCACCTTGCGCCACATCTCCCCGTCCCTTGACTCAAGGACTTCCAGACGCTCCCCCTGCTGTAACTGCTCTTTTAACATGCTCTCCATGTTGACCGCTAGTTTCTCAATAGAGATATTCAGCATTTCAAGACGCTGCTGGCTCTTTTCCAGCAGTTCAATACGTCTGTTCTGCCGCCCGTTTTCTTCTTCCATACGGCGGCGGAATTCTTCGTGCTCTGCACGCGAGATCATATCTTCCAAAATCTACACCTCCTTCCGCTCTTTTTGTAAAATAAAAGCCAGACACATTTCTGCATCTGACCTGTTATTTTTACACCTTATAATACAGACATTAAAAACCTGATCACTTATCTGAATAGATATGGACCCAGGTAAGGGCAGAATCCCCGCCAAAAGAACATATCGTTCCTGATCCATGGCTGCCGTCTTCATCTGTCTTCCATCTTCCGGTAAATTTTGCTTTTACGATAAGCTGTTCACCAGCTTTTAATGGGTACTGCTGGTTTGTTATGATAGGATAAGGGTTATTCTGTGCATATCCATCCGGACCGCCATATACCTCCACAGTCTTCTCAAGAACAACATTCCCTTTATATGTGACGGATATCTCATGCGTCCCTTCGGCTCCCCATATCACCCCGATCCCTGCATGGACCGTATTCCCCACGACCAGCAC
>QXWO01000075.1 GCA_009911035.1 Lachnospiraceae bacterium | reverse complement strand
TGACAGGAAAATGGGTGATTTCACGACAGCAGGTGAGGTTGAATCTGTGACAGCTCATGAAGTTATTAACAGAATTGTTTGCACATCTCTGTCAGCAGTTCCATTTGGACCCTATGGCGGATGGCGTTATCATCAGCCACAGCGAGGGGTGCAGGAGGGGCATTGCCAGCAACCACGGGGACGTGGAGCATCTGTGGTCTAAGTTTGGATTGTCGATGGGGCAGTTCCGCAAGGATATCAAGGCGGCGATGGAGGGAAGCACAACGGAGGATTCCCTTACCTTACCGCCATTATGGGGAAAGCGGCGGCAACTGCGGAACAGATGAAATCATACCTCAAAAAGAAGAACCCGTCCGTGCCGCAGTCTGTTTTGGATATGATACCGCAGTATATTTCCGAAGGGGAGGCGGAGGGTGTGAGGGGTGATATCGCCTTTGCGCAGTCCTGCCTTGAGACCGGGAACCTTACCTTTTCCGGCTCGGCGGTCACCCTTTCACAGAACAATTTCTGCGGCCTTGGGGTGACGCAGAGGGGCAAAACAGGATTGTCTTTTGAATCGCCGCAGCTTGGCATCCGGGCGCAGGTGCAGCACCTAAAAGCCTATGCCTCCACAGATGCGCTTGTAGGTGAAGGAATTGATCCACGGTTCCGCTATGTGAAACGGGGCTGCGCACCTTATGTTGAGTGGCTCGGACAGAAGGAGAACCCGCGGGGGAAAGGCTGGGCGGCAGGAGAGAAGTATGGGGAGAAGATTCTTTCCATCTTAAAAGCCGTCATGGAGGAAGGGAAGGTGCAGTTCATGGAGAGCATCACCCTTTCCGCGCCTTACATGGTGCGGGTGGCAATCCCTGACTTAAATATCCGCAGAGGCCCCGGAACGTCATTTCAAAAGACAGGCAAATTTACGGGTGTGGGTGTATTCAATATCGTGGAGGAAAAGGACGGCTGGGGGCTTCTCAAAGCCTATGCGGAAAAGCGGGACGGCTGGATTTCTCTTGCGTTCACCACCCGGATGTAAGGCGGCATTTATATAGGAAGAAAGCGCCCGTATTGCTTGACTTTACGGCCTTTCAGAGTGATTAATAGACTACCCAAAACGAAAGGAGAGCAGACGGATATGGCAGATAATGAGGGGAAAAAACTGAGGGCGTCAATCTACTGCAGGGTGGGAAACCCGAAGGATGCGGGGCCTTATTTTAAAGAAAAATGCGGGAGCCCTGCAGGGCAGGGACGGAAAGGAGCGGATGCAGATGCGCATAAGGAAAGTTGCGATATATGCCAGGGTATCGACAGAGCATGAGGCACAGCTTTCAGCATTGGAGAACCAGGTGCAGTATTATGATGACCTGATAGACAGGCACCCGGACTGGGTACTGTACCGCCGGTATATCGATGAAGGTATCACCGGCACTTCTATATCCAAGCGGAAAAACTTCGTGCGGATGATGGAGGACGCAAAGGACGGACATTTCGACCTGATCGTCACGAGGGAGGTGTCGAGGTTCGCAAGGAATACGGTGGACACCCTCCAGCAGACGCGGCTCTTGAAGCGGATGGGCATTGAGGTGTATTTCACCGAGGACGGGATATGGACCATGAACGATGAGGACGGGGAGCTTAGGCTGACCATCATGGCGACCCTCGCGCAGAACGAATCGAAAAAGACCTCCATGCGCGTGAAGGCGGGGCAGATGGTCTCCTTCCAGAACGGGGTGGTCTACGGCACCGGGAACGTGCTTGGCTATGACAAGGTGGGGCCGGAATACGTCATCAATGAGGTGCAGGCGAAAACGGTCAGGAAGATTTTCGATATGTACCTTGCGGGCAACGGCAGCCAGAAGATCAAGAAGCAGCTTGAAAAAGACGGCGACCTCACGGCGATGGGGAAGAGCCTGTGGCATTACGCCACCATCAGCCATATCCTGAAGAACCGCCTCTACTGCGGCGAGCTGGAATACCGGAAGGAATACGTGCCGGACTACCTCGAACAGAAAAGGGCGAAGAACAACGGGGAGCTGGAGCGCGTCATCGTGGAGGGCAGGCACCAGCCCATCGTCACCAAAGAGGAATTTGAAAAGGTGCAGAAACTGATAGAGGAAAAGAGGCCGCAGATGGAGCAATGCAGGAAGAACAGGGGCGTCCATTCGGATGACCTCTGGCGCAGGAAGCTGCGGTGCCAGTGCGGGCATGCTTTCGCAAAGACCAGGTGGCACTCCAAGTCAAGGGACTTCACCACCTACACCTACAAGTGCTATGACCAGACCCGGACGGGAACTGTTTCGGCAAGGCTTAAGAACGGCCTGAGCATTGAGGGCGTCTGCCGGGCGCCGCTGGTGCAGGACTGGAAGATACACACGATGGCGCAGAAAGTCCTCCACGCCGTTTTCGATGACCCGGAGGGGACGCTCCGGGAAGCAGCGGCAATCCTCGGCCTCGGCGCGGCAGGGGTGGGGCAGACGGAAGTGCTGCGGGATAAATCCATCATAGAGGAAAAGCTGAAAAAGGAGCAGGGGCGCTACGAGACGCTACTCGACATGCGGATGAACAACGAGATACCGAGGGAGGTATTCAGCCGCAAGCAGCAGGAGGTGGAGAAAAAGATAGCGGAGCTGGAACAGCAGATGATGCAGTACGGCGATGTGAAGCCCGCCACGGAGGCGGATGTGAGCGGCAAGCTGGATGGCCTGCAGAGGCTCATGGAGCAGCCGCCCGTGCCGGAGGATGGGGAATTTTCGGAGGAAGATATCGATAAATATGTTTTCGGAGTAAGGGTTTACGAAGACCGCTTTGAGTGGCTCTTAAACTTAAGCCCCGAAGCCCGCGGGGAACTGGATGACGCCGGTTCCCCTGTTTATTTTACGAAGCTGACGGTCACGCCGGATGACGAGCGGGCATGGTTCAGGATGCACCCGCAGTGGTCAAAGTCCAACAAATATGCGGAGCTGGAGGCATGGATTTATATTTAGACGAAAGAGACAGGGCGGAAGGGCTGTGGCGCAGCCTTTCCGTCCTGTCCGGCATTTTGCGGTTTTACTCTGTAATCATTTCTTTTACTTCTGTTGGCAGGCATTTCCCCAAGAACATAGCCTTGCAGTCGGAAAATCCCAACAGGTAGGCGAGCATCCCATACCGGGAGCCCAGCGCGTTCTGCTCGCTGACGTAGCGGTCAATCAGCAGCCGGATTTCTTTTGATAAATCCATCCTGTCCAGTTCGCCGGAGTATATGTCCGACTTCCGTAGAATCGCCTGGTATTCCCCGTCACCGCTTACAATGCCGTTCATGACACCGTTCATGCGTGTGTCCATGAGCTGGTATAATGCAGAATCTTTTTCCAATCAAATCCCTCCTTCCGTGGTGTCGTAGCTTACCTCTGTTTTGGCGGGATAGCAAGTGGAAAAATAAGTTATAAAAAATTCATAAAATGTTTTGTTGCATTAACCGATATAAGATAATAAAATAGAGATAGAAAAGTATGAATTGTAGCGGAAGAACCATACTAACAAAGGAGGTGTTTATCATGGCAACTTCAAGTATCACAAAGAATTTTGTCATTTCCGGCAAGGAACAGGTGGAGATGTTTGTCAATGCGATTGAAGAATCTGCCAAGAACCGTCCTGTGCGTACTCCTGTGGCTGCAAGGCAGATCAAAGGGGAAGAGGAACTGAGAAAATTCATGAAAGAATGGGAGAAAGCGAATGCAGATCAATGATAAGTTTTTTTATATCAACATTCGTGATTATCTGGCATTAGGAAATGATGATAAAGCCGGAGAGCCAATGCTTGCCAGAGTGCTTTCCGGTTTTTCCTGTCCGAAGAATCAGGATGTGGCGAATTTTTTAAAGAAGAACGCGGTGGAATTTACCAAAAAGAGTCAGTCAGTTACATACCTTGTGTTTTCCGTGGAAAGCAAGGAACTGCTTGGATATTTTACCCTTGCATTAAAGCCGTTGTCAGTCAGGGGTGAAACGGTAAGCAAGACCACGAAAAGGAAACTGCTGCGTATCAGTGAACTGGACGAGAAATCAGATACATACACCATGTCAGCCTATCTGATTGCCCAGCTTGGAAAAAATTATACGAATGGTGCAAATGAAAAGATTACGGGAAAAGAGCTTGTCGAATTAGCATGGACTGTGATAGAGGATGCGCAATATATGCTTGGTGGCATAGTGACATTTTTGGAAGCTGAAAATGAGGAAAAGCTGTTATCATTTTACCGTGACAATCGTTTTTCACAGTTTGATACAAGGCAGACCGCATCAGATGCGGAGAAGTCGCATGAGTTGGTACAGCTTTTAAGGCTACTCTAATGCGGCTGCTCTGCACTGGAAAGCATGGATTTTGCCGGTAAAGGAGCAATTTGTCGAATCCCGTTTGTCGAATGTCGAATTGGGTGGGGTAAATGGGGTAAAGAGGGGTAAAAGTCATCATAATCTAACAGCGGCACAGGCGGCAATTTCAAAATAATGCCATAGGATTTTTGGTACTAACAGGCAAAAGTATTAAAGAATGGCTTAAAATCAAGGTTTTTTAGGCTTGACGGGGTTCATCACGGTGGGTGGTGGGCCCCATTTTTTTTGTTTTTGGATGCCGCTGATAGGATGGCGATTGGGGC
>QXWO01000074.1 GCA_009911035.1 Lachnospiraceae bacterium | reverse complement strand
GTACTATCAGGCAAAAGTATACTTTCACGCAAAAGTCAGGGGTTTCCGTGATAGTATAAAACGGAAAGGTAAAAAGGAGTAGGATATTGGCGGTTTTGGCTGAAAGATGTATTAGTTTGACGGAAAATGCTGTCGATAAACGGGCGATATAATACAAACACGGAAACTGCTCGGAGTTTTCGTGTTTGTATATGAGTTTCCGTGATAGTTTGGAGTTTTGCGTGATAATATAAGGCATATCTTATTGAATCATATCTATTTCATTTTACGTTTCCAAAATATTCAAGAAATATTTTTTAGTTTTAAGACAGCAGTAGTACTGACGGAGGTTTAAGACTGTGGTAGTATGTATGCGTGGCCACTACTACAGTCTTAAAAAAGGAGGTGCTGTTAAATGGACGTCAAGCTGTTCGATTCTGAACTGAAAGTGATGTCTGTCCTTTGGCGTGATGGCGATGTTCCGGCTAAGTATATCGCCAAGCTGCTTACCGAGGAATTGGGATGGAATGTAAACACAACCTATACCCTGATCAAGCGTTGTATTAAAAAAGGAGCGATTGAACGTTCTGATCCCGGTTTCATGTGCCATGCGCTCGTTCCGAAAGAGAAAGTCCAGGAGGCAGAGACAAATGAGCTGATTGACAAAGTGTATGACGGCTCCGTTGATAAGCTGTTTGCCGCTTTGCTGGGGAGGAAAAAGTTGAGCGCCGCACAAATTGAAAAGCTGAAACAGATTGTCAATGATCTGGAGTGAGGTGATGTGAATGAGTCTGTTGCAGATGAGTTTTACCGGGGGCATACTGATTTTAGCGGTCATCGTCATACGTGCTTTGGCAATCAATATGTTACCCAAAAAGGCTTTTAATGCACTTTGGTGGATATCAGTTGTGCGGCTGATGATTCCCTTTTCTATCCCGTCTACGTTTAGTGTGTATTCGCTGATGGGCAGCCATGCACCGGGAAATGGTTCACAGGCTATTCGTGTACTGCCGATTGGGGCATCAGGGCAGGCAGCGTCTATGCCGGACAGCATCACAAATGCGGTTTCCACATGGACGGTTGTATGGGCTGCTGGCGTGTTGGTCTGTGCGGTGTTTTTTAGTCTGGCATATTGGAAATGCCGGAAGGAGTTCCAGACATCCATTCCGGTGGGGAATGACTTCACTGAAAACTGGTTAAGCGTCCATCAGCAGGGGCGCAGGATTTCCATCCGGCAGTCTGGCCGGTTTTCTGCACCGCTCACATATGGCGTACTTCACCCGGTGATTTTGATGCCTACGTCTACAAAGTGGGAAAATACAGATTCATTGGAATATGTTCTGGCCCACGAATATGTGCATATCCGGCGTTTTGACAGCATCAGGAAATTGGTCTTGATCGTGGTGCTGTGCGTGCATTGGTTCAACCCGCTGGTATGGGTTATGTATATCCTTGCGAACAGGGATATTGAACTGTCATGTGATGAGGCGGTTGTCCGCTTTTTCGGCGAAAATACAAAAGCGGCCTATGCACGGGCATTGATCAGTATGGAGGAGACACGGAGCGGGTTGACCCCTCTGTGCAGTAGTTTTAGCAAAAATGCGATTGAAGAAAGGATAACTGCGATTATGAAGATTAAGAAAACTACAGTTTTTTCACTTGTTTTGGCAGGATTTATTGTTGTAGGAACTGCAACAGCGTTTGCCACTTCTGCAAATGCGCAGCAGGCCGAATCTGTGGGGCAGGGCAGTGGGACAGAAATAGTAACCAAGCCGGATTCCATTCCGCAGGTTGACGACAGTTTTGGGATTTTTTTCAAGGACGGTGGAAGGACCGCGGGTGCTGACACAGAAGATATGAAAACGGCTGTCCCGGTGCAGTCAGATGATATTTATGGCGCACCCGTAGAAAAAAACAGTGCTTTGGCAGATGACCTGTCTGGAGACAATATTATCTACTTTAACACAGAAGAAGAACGTGATGAACACTTCCGGGCATTGGAGGCAAATGTGGAGAAAGGCTTAGATCGCTATGTGGGATTTGAGGAAATGTATAAGGGCATAGATACCTCTGCGCCTGTGACGTATATTGTGAAGTAAAAATGCCGGGACGGGATAGCTTGTAATGAAGCAACCATGTAAAAGTAACCGCCGCTATGGTTCACTCCATATGCGGCGGTTTTCCGTTTTAACACATCGGCTTAGGTGTTGTCTTGCAGGGTATTGCAAAAGGGCTGTTGATGTCTCTTTTTCAGTTTCCTGATATGGCAGATGCCATTTATGAACATGACAAGATAGGATGACTGAGCTGTTCCGTACAATAGAAAGCTACTAAATAACATATTTGTTGGTGCTGTTTAAAAGAGTGGGATGCAGGAAAGCCCGTCAGGGTTCTCCTGCTGATTTTTTTGTGCAGCATGGCGGCTGGATGTCCAGCCCGTCCAAAAAGCCCGCACCCCAATCGCACATGGCATCCAGTACGGGGATGATGCTCCGTCCAAATGGGGTGAGGGAGTACAGTGTCCTGGGCGGTTTGTCCGGGATGACTTCCCGGTGCAGCATCCCGCATTCCTCCAGATCATGTAACTGCTGTGACAGCATTTTGGGTGTCGCTTTCGGCATCATGCGCTGCAGCTCCATGTAGTGGAGCGGTTTTTCTATCAGATACCAGAGGATGAGCGGCTTGTATTTCCCGCCAATCAAAAATAGCGTGGCTTCAACCGGGCAGTTGAACTGGTCTTTTGAATATTCCATGATGTACCTCCAACTTTTAATAACTACCCTTTTGGGAAGTATCTACCCAAAAAGTGCATTCTTGCGGAATTTTCGTGTCCTGCTAAAATAGGGACAACGGTTAACCAACACGTTCAGTATATAACAGAAAGAGAGGATTTGCCACTATGGATTTTATCGAAATTGCAAAGAAGCGTTATTCCGTCCGGGGCTATCAGGACAGAAAGGTGGAGGAGGAAAAGCTGAAAAAGATACTGGAGGCCGCCCACGTTGCGCCGACTGCGGCCAACCTCCAGCCCGTCCGGCTGATTGTTGTGCAGAGCAGTGAGGGGCTTGCGAAGATCGGGAAAGGGGCGAACCTTTACGGAGCGCCGCTGGCGGTCATCGTCTGCGCCGACCACGGAAAGGCATGGGTGCGCCCGTTTGATAAGAAGCAGACCGCCGATATAGACGCCTCCATACTGACAGACCACATGATGCTGCAGGCAACGGAATTAGGGCTCGGCTCCGTGTGGATTTGCTATTTCAAGCCGGATGTTATCAGCAGGGAGTTTGGACTTCCTGAAAATCTGGAGCCGGTCAATATCCTTGCAGTCGGGTATTCGGACGAGGAAGCGGCAGACCCGGAGCGCCACTCACAGACCAGAATCCCGGTGGAAGAACTGGTTTCTTACGAAACGGTATAGACAGTTTTTTACAACTTAATACTGGCATCTGCAGGGCAGGGTGAGATTCCAAAACCGACAGTATAGTCTGGATAGAAGAAGATGAGAACGAGTCTTAAACCGGAAGCCACCTGTCTATTATCTAAAGGCAGAATGGAGGCCTGTGCTGGCATGGCATTGCAGCGCAGGCCCGTTTTGCAGTTCAGCCTACATCAGATGCGTGTCGCTCCATTTCTTCATGTCTTTTAAGATTGGTATAAAACTTTTCCCCAGGCCAGTCAGGGAATACTCCACTTTCGGCGGCACTTCCTGATAGATATAGCGGGAGATGAAGCCGTCCTGTTCCAGTTCCCGGAGTTGCTTGGTAAGGGTGGACTGCGTGATGTCCCCAAGCCTCCGCCTCAGTTCCCCGAACCGCTGCACTTCATATTCCGCGATGTACCATAATATCGTTATCTTCCATTTCCCGCTTAAGATGTTCTGTACCCTGACCATAGCCGCACATTGGGGCAGCGGCGCTTTCATGTTGCTCATAAGGTGTCCCTCCTTCTAACGGCATTATACTATATCCGCCCTGTCTGTTCAAGGTACTATGATTTTTGATACTGGTATCAATTTTCGCACTATAAACGAAAAAAGACAGTACTTTTCTTTTCCGCGCCAGTTGCTATAATGTGATTCAAGAAAGGAGGCGGACGGGATAAACACATCAGTGGATATAGCGGGCATCAGGTTAAAGAACCCGGTGATGCCCGCGTCCGGGACATTCGGCTCCGGGCAGGAATACAGCGGGTTCGTGGATCTGAACCAGTTAGGCGCGGTGGTCACAAAAGGCGTCTCATGCGTCCCGTGGGAGGGGAACCCGGCCCCAAGGATCATGGAGACGGCCAGCGGGATGATAAACGCGGTGGGGCTGCAGAATCCGGGGATAGATATCTTTATAGAGAGGGACCTCCCTTTCCTCAGACAGTTTGACACGAAGGTCATTGTGAACATATGCGGCAGCACCGTGGCGGATTACCTGGAAGTGGTGGAACGGCTGTCCGGGCAGGAAATAGATATGCTGGAGGCCAACATCTCCTGCCCCAACGTGGAGCATGGCGGGATCGCTTTCGGGCAGGAGCCGGGGATGGTGGAGTACATCACGAAGGAGATAAAAAAGAAAGCGGCGCAGCCCGTTTCCATGAAGCTGACGCCGAATGTCACGGACATAACGGAGATTGCAAAGGCGGCGGAGGCCGGCGGTGCGGACGCGCTCTCGCTGATCAACACCATCACGGGCATGAGGATTGACGTGAAGAAAAGGGCGTTCTGCGTGGCAAATAAGACGGGTGGCCTGTCCGGGCCTGCCATAAAGCCGGTTGCGCTGCGGATGGTCTGGCAGACCTGCAGGGCGGTAAATATCCCGGTCATCGGGATGGGAGGGATTCAGACGGCGGAGGATGCGCTGGAGTTCATCATGGCCGGTGCAGCCGCGGTGGCGGTGGGGACGGCGAATTTCAGGAACCCCTGTGCCATGCCGGAGATCATCGGCGGGCTGGAAAAGTACATGGAGGAAAACGGTATCCGGGACTTAAAGGAGATCAGGGGTATCGTTAGTTAGGTTTTTACAGACAGGAAGGAGAGATGGTTTATGCATTACACGGGAACGATATGGAGGCCGCCCTATGAGGCGGGGAGCGCACTGGTACAGGCGACGGCGGGCTGTACCCACCACAAATGCAAGTTCTGCACGCTCTATGAGGACGTGCCGTTTAAGTTCCGTATGTCGCCTTTATCCGAGGTGGAGGCGGACTTAAAGGAGATCAGCCGTTACTACCGGAACGCAAAGAGGGTATTCTTTACCGGGGCGAACCCTTTTGTATTAAGTTTTGACAAGCTGAAAACGCTGGCGGAACTGGTGCGGAAATATTACCCAAAAGTGCAGTCCATCGGCTGTTTCGCCCGCATCACGGACATCAGGCCGAAGACCACGGAGCAGCTACGGGAGCTGCGGGGGCTTGGGTACAACAGCCTTACCATCGGCGTGGAGGCGGGTGACGAGGAATCCCTGTCCTTCATGCATAAAGGGTTCGGCACGAAGGAGATCATAGAAGAATGCAAAAGGCTGGATGAGGCAGGGATGGACTATAACTTCTTCTACCTTGCCGGGATATACGGCTCTGGGCATATGGAGGAAGGGGTGAAGAACACGGCGGATGTGTTCAACCAGCTCCACCCGAAGGTCATTGTTTCCTCCATGCTGACGATCTACCCGACCTCGGAGCTGTACCGGGAAATCCAGGCTGGGAACTGGACGGAGGAAACGGAGATAGAAAAGCTGTATGAATTAAGGACGCTGATCGGCAGCCTTGACATAGACACCTATTTTGCAACGATGGGCGCATCGAACTGCATCAACGTGGAAGGGCATCTGCCGAAGGACAGGGGACGGATGATCAAGTGGCTGGATGAGGTCATCGGCGCTGTGGACGAAAAGGAACTTCGCAGATACCGTGAGAACCTGCGGCATCTGTAAGGAGGGAAGCCATGATACAGGATATCTTCCCTTACAGGCTGGATATGGCATACAGCGGTACAGCCCCGGCTCCAGATGACTGCTTTTTCTCCTTCCGGGGAGAGGATGTGCTTTTGCGGGATATGGGGGACGGGCGCAGGAGCCTCCCGTCCTTCTGGGATTTAGGGCATCCGGCAGGGGAAATGGAAAGCAGGGCGGTATTCCTGTTCCGGGTATGCAAGGAGCCCGTTTACCTGCTGGGGCAGGAGGTGTCCGGATGCCGGGGGCTTGGGTATTTCCCCATCTGTGAATTAAAGGGCGTCCTGCCGGAGTGGGCTTTCTTTGCCGGGGCCACGGCCCTGCACTTAAGCCGCTGGTATGAAGGGAACAGGTACTGCGGCAGGTGCGGCGGGAGGGTGGAAAGGAAGCCAGGGCAGAGGGCGCTTGCCTGCCCGGAGTGCGGGAACACGGTATATCCCGGCATCGCCCCGGTGGTAATGGTGGCGGTCACGGACGGGGGCAGGCTGCTGATGACAAAATATGCAGACCGCTCCCTCCCGCAGTGGGTACTCATATCCGGTTTCGTGGAGGCGGGGGAGACGCTGGAGGAAGCGGCGGAGAGGGAAGTCTATGAGGAGACAGGCATCCGCATCCGGGACTTACGGTATTTTGGCAGCCAGCCGTGGGGGTTCTCCGGCTCCGTGATCGCAGGCTATACCGCAAGGTTGGACGGTCCTGATGGGATACGCCTTGACAGGAAGGAGCTGGCGGAGGCAGAGTGGCATCCCCGCACAAGGCTTCCAGATGAATTGACGGACATCAGTATTGCCTATGAGATGATTGAAGCCCTGCGGCTTTAAAGGGAGAATGGACTAAGGAGAAATGAGGAAAGGGCTCACAGGCCCTTTTTCCTATTCAGAAAATCACTTGGAAAGCGGGGGAAACAGAGCTAATATGCTTACACGGTGGTTTGCGTTTGTGCCGCCCTTGCGGGGGGATATTGAGAGCGGCAGAGGGGATATTAAGGATAAAAAATGTCAATCCAGTTACGCTGTCAAATCGGCTATTCACGCTGTCGGAGTTAAAAATATTCTTATTTTTCCGATACACGAAGTGAGGAAAGAAGGAGGTGGAGGCAATCAAAATAGCGGTCTGTGATGATGAAAAAAATATAAGGAGCTACATCTGTTCACTGGTTCGGAAACAGGGAGTGGAGTGTGAGGTCACGGAATATGCCACGGCGGAGGATTATTTTTTAGCGGGGGCTGATCATGACCTGCTGTTTCTTGACGTTGAGCTGAAAGGCCCGGATTCATCAATGGATGGTATGGAAATGGCAAAACGGATCAGGGGCATGGAAGATATCAAACAGCCCATCATCATATTTGTCACGGGCTATGAAAAATATGTGTATGATGCCTTTGACGTGGGGGCGTTCCAGTACCTGCTGAAACCCATTGACGAAGGGCGGTTTGCCGAGATTTTTAGGAGGGCGGCGCAGCAGGCCGGGCAGGGGAAAAGGGTGCTGATGGTCCAGTATGGGAATACGGGAAAAACAATACCGTTAAGCGACATCTATTACATGGAAAGCCAGAACCATAAAATAGCCGTCCATATGAAGGACGGGATTTTGGAATATTATGCAAAAATGAGCGATCTGGAAGAAGAACTGCAGGGGCAGTTCTGCCGTGTCCACAAAGGCTACCTGGTCAACCTGTCCTATGTGGATGAATACAACAAAACAGAGGTTACGCTGACAAATGGGGATAAGCTCCTGATCTCAAAATATAAGTATGAAGATTTTGTAAAAGCGTACCTGCGGTTTATGAAATAGGAGGGCAGTCATTGAGTGAGGCAAGTTTTACGCTGTTCCAAAATACAGCGGTAGGGATTGAGGTCATTCTGTATGCCTGCTGTCTGACGGCATTTTTCTATCCGTATATGGCGGGGCGGAAAAGGGGGCATCCGGCAGACATCATAAAGATGCTGGCTGTGTTTGCATCCTATTCTATCATCTATTTTTTTAACATGGCAGTCAGTATGGGAGCGCTGGTCTGCATGGCTTCCGTAATAGTCCTGCTGACGCTGGCGGCAAAGTATTTAGGGGTGGAAAAGAAAACCGCACTGTTCATGGGGGTGGTGTTCTTCTGCATCAGGAACCTGAGTTCGCTGGCGGTGGCAAGCGTGAATTTCTACACGGGCAGGCATCTTGTGAAAGGGGAGGAAGGAGTAGGGCGGGTACTTCGGAATGCAGCCCTGAATTTCTGCCTGGTGGAACTGCTGCAGCTTGTGCTTTTTTCCGCACTGCTGTATACGGCGGCACGCCAGATCAGGAAATGCAGGATGGAACTGCACATAAGGGAGTTGTGCTATCTGCTGCTGATGCCCGTGACGGGCATCCTGTTTGTCAATATTTTATTCCGGATTCTGATCGTGACCACGGGGGAGCTGTCCATACAGCTTTATGAGCAGTACCCGGTGCTGATAGGGATCGTGCCTGTGGCCGCCGCACTGTTTTATGCCGGTATTCTGGTGACCATAATATCTTATCAGAAAATGGTAGGGCTTCAGAAGGAAAAGGAAAGATATTTTGTGGAACAGCAGCAGGTCCATGCCATACAGGAGCGGATGGCGGAGGTGGATCAGTTCTATGACGGCATCCGCCGGATGAAGCATGAGATGAAAAACCATCTGACCAATATCAAGGGGCTGCTTGAAAGCGGGGACTATGGCGGCATGGGGCAGTACATCTCCAGAATGGATGAGAGCATGGATGCCTTTGAATTTTCCATAAAGACAGGGAATGCCGTTACTGACGTGATCGTGAACGACAGGCAGAAGGCAGCGGAAAAGCATGGCATACGGTTCCGGTCAGAATTTACCTACCCGGAATCGGAAAGGTATGATGCCTATGACATCGGCATCATTGTAAACAACCTGCTGCAGAACGCCCTGGAAGCCTGCGGGAAGATGCGGCAGGGTGACAGGTACATTTTCATATCCAGCAGGCAGAAGAGAAAGTTCTTCCTGATCGAGGTCAGAAACCCGTTTGAAGGGGAGATCATCATGGATGCGGATACGAACCTCCCAATCTCCACAAAGGAAAAGGAGCCTTTCGGAAGGCAGGGTTCCATGCACGGAATCGGGCTTTCCAATGTAAAGAGGGAAGCGGAGAAATATATGGGGGATGTGGATATCAGGGTAAAGAAAAATGAGTTCAGTGTAACGGTGATGTTACAGGAAAGGAGACAGGTATGAGTATCAGTAATGTAAGCGGCGCAGGGGTGAATCCCTATGCCTACACAAACAGAAGCCAAAAGGCGGCAGGAACCGGGAATTTTGCGGAGAAGGTGCAGAAAGCCGCGGAAGGAAAGAATGCGGCGGAAAAATCCGGCTCATCAGCATGGGCGGGGGACATGGTAGTATCCAACCCTCCGAGTTATTTTGGATTTACATATGACAGCAGCATCTCCAATAAACCCAAAGAGGAAATGACGACAGATGAGTACAAACAGTGGTTTATGAATGAGATGTCGAAAATGCCTGTAAGTTCATGGTTCAGATCATCATTTTCGTCTGGCTCTCTGGTGATTAAAGAAGAAGCATTTGAAAGGATGAAAAATGATCCGGAATATGAGAAATATGTCCTGAACAGGATTCGCTCCATGTATTCGGTAAGCAGTCTGCCTGTGGGGCCGAATAATGTCTGCTATGAAGTTATCGGGGCATCCCCGGAAGAATGCTACGGTTATGCGGGACCGGTGGGAGGCAGCGGCTCAAATTTTGCCGGAAATGAAAAATCATGGTGGGAAAAACGCCATGAGAGGATGGAAGAATTAATGGAAGAGCAGGAGAAGGAGGCGGTCAAAAAGGCACAGGCAAGGAAGGCGGCGGCACAGGAGAACTACCTGAAAAGTCAGATGGCAAGCAGGCAGAGGTTACAGGCATTTCTTGCAGGGGGAATGCAAAGCGGTGACGATGCAGCGGCATTCCAGACTGCAGGAGTAAGCGCACTTGCGGCGACTGCCTATGAGGAAAACATAAGCACATTCAGCAAAAGCATGGTTGGAAATCAGAAAATATAAGCATTCCGGGCATTTTGAAGTAAGGAAGATCATGCCCGGACTTACCGCAAGGGGGCATGGGCGGCTCTAAATGACAGAGGGGCCGCAGGTAAGATTTTTTGAAGGAGGATAATATTGTGTCAATGAATGTAAACGGGATAAGCAATGGCGCTTATATGCCCGTTCAAAAAAGGGAAAGCCCTAAAACGAGGAACACGGCACCCGGTTTTCAGAACAGCTTTAACGGAGTACATACTCTCGTAATGGGTGGCCTGTGTTCAAGAGGATTGGCCGATGGCGGCTGTGTCACAGTTTATAAGGCAGAGGGGTATAGTGCTGAAAATCCAATCATGCGGGTTGTCACCAGGGCGGCAGACGGGCAGGAGTATGAGCAGTTGGTTGACCCGGCGAAGGCAGACCCGGCAAGTGCGACAAGAACGGAAATAGATGCGCTGGCGGCATACTTGGTGGACGAGAAGAAACTGGACAGCATATCTGCACTAAGGGTAGGGGCAGGGGCGGAAAAGGGAACAGAGAGTTTTTCTACCGCTTTTTCTGAAAAGAAGAATTTCTATGCCATTGCGGAAGAAATGATGAAGATGCAGTATGAATGCCACAATCTTGCGGGCTATGCATCGTATCAGAAAATTCTAAGCGCGTTTGATGCGTTTATGGACAAAGACTGAAATCGGGCAGCACATTGGATATATAGGTATAATCTTTACACCCTATTCCGCAGAGGAGCATAATGCTTTACCTCTGTGGTCTGCCCGGAGGAGAGGGGCCGCCGCAGCAGATAAGAGGAATGAAACTTTTTTGAGGGCCGGTTCGTATTATCAGCAGATGGCCGGTTCCATCAATTTATGGCGGAGGACATGAAAAATGCGTGTCAGCAGAATATCGGCATTACTCATTACGGCAATGATGATTCCCGCGATCAGCGGATGCACCACACAGGGAGGCCCCGCCCCGGATGCCGTGCATCAGATTGAGGATGGCGGTCCGGCGGTCTATGATGATGACCCGATAGCGGTGGAGCCGCAGCTTGACGAAGATGAGCTGGACGGAGTTTCGGATGAATCCAACGTGCAGGGGGAGATCATTTCGGCGGAACCGCATAAAGGGAGTGCGGATTGAAAAAAGTAATGCCCGGTGAATAAACATTATGGGTATGGTGGCTATGATTGACAGGGGAGGAGCAGGTAAGGCTTTTTAAGGAGGACGATATTATGTCAATGGAGATCACAAATAATTACAGCAATGTTGAACAGGCTAATGCAGAAAAAGAAATGCAGGCAAAGGCATCAAGAAAGGTAACGGAGAAGAAAAGTACATACGGGAGCAGGAGGGAATATTCAGAATATCTGAATAATAAATATGCCTGCCTGACACCGACAAAGGACAGTTCCGTGTCAATCAATTCAAGCCTGCTTTCAAAGGCGGCATCCAATCCCCAAACGGCTGAATGGCTGGAGAATACGCTTTCCCAAATGCCGGACTGTATCAATAAGATATGTGAAAATACTGTTGCTACCCATCTATCCTGCCCGAAAATTAATCAGATTGATTGTCACAGAATGAGCCGATATAATGGCA
>QXWO01000073.1 GCA_009911035.1 Lachnospiraceae bacterium | reverse complement strand
GCTGTATGTCAGGAAAATGAGAAAGTTTGAGACAGTGGATGAGGTTAAATCTGTGACAGCTCATGAAGTTATTAACAATATTCCTGAATGAGAAGAAAAAATATGATGCCGATATGGAGCGGATGGAAGAGGAACTTGGGGCACTTAAGCAGACGCAGGAAGCAGAGGAAAATGTGCAGGATGGCTCTGTGAGGAAAGCAGAACAGGCTCTGATGTTTCTGGAAGAGGACGAGTTGACCGAAGATATGAAGGAAAAGTTGATTGAGAAGGTGGTTGTCTATCCGGGGAATAGGATTGAGATAGTGTGGAGGTTTGAGGAACATTTGAAAAATAAAGTATGATATGAAGTAGAGTGAAGTTTTAAGTGAATGTAGTGCTAGAATAAATTTGGCTTCCGAAAATGAAATCTGTATTTGGGTAAAATGCCAATAAGTTTCTATAATATATAATTGTTATTATTTTAACAGGTGTTTTTAACAAAACGTTTGTTTTAGTCTTTTCATTGCAGCTATTCAGTAATATAATCGGGCTATCAAATGAAAGGAAGTGGTGTGAAATGATAAAATCAAGAATTGATATTATAAATTTATTAGATGCATACTTAGATGCCCAATTTGAATGGAATTATCAGTTTTGGATGCAAGGGAAGGAATGGAGTGGCGAGAGGCAAGCTACGTATTCAAAAGGGATAGTTTTGGGGAAATTTCATGAAAGCGATGCATCAACGATGAAGATATTGAAGCTAGGAGTAGAAGATAAGGCATTGAAGCATGAGATTAGATTAGATATTGAACGAGATATTAAAGGGGTAGAATGGTTAGCGCAATTCGACTTTAGGTATCAAAACATATTAGATTCTCAAAGAAGAGAATTGGAAGAATTACATATACTTTCAATGGATGAATGGATTGCAAAAAATTGTGGTTATTTAAAAGAGGATTTCTCAAAAATGTCATGTTCTGAAATAAGAGTTTTAATATATTTGTATTATTCATTTAAGAATTTTAATTATGAAAGAGAACATCCATATTGTAATGACGTAGGTAAATTAGAAACAATATATAAGGCAGTTTTAGGTAAACAGAGCCAGTTCCATAAATATGGAATTATACCTATAGACGAGAACAGGGAATTGCTTTCCATTAATCTTCCCCGTATATATGACAAAACCATAAACAGGACTTTTTTTACAAAGAATGTCCCATTACGTTTGTTGCAAAAGATTTCTGAGATGATATCTGAAGGAATAATAGGTGATTTTGCTGTAAGGCTTTTAAACGAGCCAGGTTATGAAGGGAAAATGGACGTTGAATACTTTACAGAAGACGTGGAACGTGGCAAGGTATTCGATTTTGTAGATTTAGGTAGCTATTCTGTAAGTAAACTGTATTCTGAGAAATACGAAAATTGTATGTGGGTAATTATTGATCCTCCCAATATTACTTTTGAAGAATTATGCGAAGATTTTGATATTTACGAGGATATGGTTATAACACAAGTGATTCATTTGCAATATGTCATAGAACACGAAAAAACATATATTACACATTTGGATCATGAATATATTTTTTATTCAATTGACGAATATGAAAGGCGCTTGATTGATGTAACGCAGAAAGGCGAAGCACAAGCGAGAATGAAATCTTTTAAAATTGATCATGCAAGAATTCCATTTGATAGACGTTGTAAGGTATTAAGAAGAGATGAGGAAGGAAATGATTTGCCACTAGAAAATGAACAGTTTTTGTGCTATGTATTGGAATGCTATTTTAAGCATAAAGATCTTTTAAAAGAATATTTTCAGAAAATATAGTTGTAGAAAAAATTTAGTCCCTACTTGACAGGAGAATCCCTAATTGGTGGGGCACAATGCCCATGGCGATGTTTACATTTTTAGAGTCCTATGATTTTGCGGGAAAAACGGTCATTCCCTTTTGTACCCATGAAGGAAGCGCTCTTGGCCGGAGCGAAAGCTACATTGCGGCGTTGATACCGGAAGCGGAACTGCAAAAGGGGCTGGCTGTGAGGGGTTCTAACGTGGACATTGCGGAAGATGATGTGGTGAGCTGGCTGGAAGAACTGGGTTTTGAAAGCCTTGCCGATGGAGATTAAACGGCGATGCGGACAAAGCAGAAAATACGGCTCTGTGTGGATTTTGTAATGGTCATTCTGATGCCGTGCCTTATGGCCTATGCTTTTATGGGAGGAAAACTGCATGAATGGCTTGGCCTGGCAATGTTTTTGCTGTTTTTCCTGCATCATCTGCTGAATGCAAGCTGGCATCGGGCGTTGGGAAAAGGATCTTACACAGCAAACCGGATATTAGGGACAGTTACAAACCTGCTTTTACTGCTGGCAATGGTTTTTCTGGCAGTAAGCAGTGTGATCCTGTCAGGATATGTACCATGGAATATAAAAGGCAGTATGGCTGTGGCAAGGCTTATGCATCTGGCTTTATCCTATTGGGTGTTTGTGCTGGCGTCTTTCCATCTTGGAATTTACTGGAACCGGATACCTGTTGCCAGAAAAGTGACGGCAGATAAAAAAATATCGGCTCTGCTGCGGCTTACTTTCCTGCTCTATGCAGCTTATGGGGTACATGTGTTTATCAAAAGGCAGTTTGCCCTTTCTATGTTCCTGCAGGTTCAGTTTGCATTTCTTGATTATGGAGAGCCGGTGGTACTGTTCTTTATGGAATACTTTGCAGTGATGTGCCTGTCTGCTGTGATCGGGTATTATATGTCGGCTTTATTGCACCGCCTGAATCGGAGCAGGGGACATTCGCCTGGCAGAGTAAAGAAATATATTTTTGAGAAGGAGGAACTTTGAAATGAATCAGACTTACATCACATTAAACAATGGGGCAAAAATCCCGCAGTTTGGCATGGGCGTATATATGGTGCCGGAAGGAGAGGAGACAAAGAGGGCGGTTTTGAATGCCCTTAAGATGGGCTACCGTCATAACCGATGACGAGATGGCAGAGATCAGGAACATTGATAAGGGCGTGCGGTTTTTCAACATGACGCTTAAGCAGCAGGAGGCACAGTTTACTTCCTGGCAACTGGACGATTAAGGAGGGGAAAAGATTGGAAATGAACGAAATGGGGAGCTTTCCGGTAGGCAGGCTCCTGAAAAAGATGTCCATGCCTCTGATTATATCCATGTTCGTACAGGTGCTGTACGGTCTGCTCGCCATGTTCAATGCATCAGGCGACATTCCTGCTGCTTTTTGCATGGATATTTGAACAGACCGGAAGCACGACACTGGTCTGGCTGGCGTTCCCGGCTATGGAGATCATCCGTTTTGCGATTGCGGCAGTTATGGTTAGATGGACTTATCAGGGAAAGATCGTGAAACTCCAGGCTGCCCAAGTGGGATAAAGGGACCGGAGGGCAGCGTAGCAGACCATCCTCCGCAGGTATGGTTATGGATTATGATATTTCAGTAAAGAAAGGTGGATAAAAATGGAAAAGACAAGAAAACTTGGACAGACAGATATGGAAATTACAGCAATCGGGTACGGATGTATGGGACAGACCCATGCCTACGGGGTTGTGGAGGCAGAGGAAGACATGGTAGCGCTTATGCGGTACGCCCATGAGGTGGGATATACCTTTTTTGACACTGCGCCGATCTATGGAGAGGCAAATGAGCAGTATCTGGGCAAAGCGGTGGCGCCTTTCCG
The DNA here is from genome assembly GCA_009911035.1 of Lachnospiraceae bacterium. Taxonomy (GTDB): domain Bacteria; phylum Bacillota; class Clostridia; order Lachnospirales; family Lachnospiraceae; genus Suilimivivens. The sequence goes on along the minus strand of QXWO01000073.1, from coordinate 12,824 downwards.
AAAAGCGGCGGTGGTTGCCACAAAGTTCGGCATTGTGGACGACTCTTTCTTTGCGGGAAATGAGGACGCCTTAAACAGCAGCCGTGATTCCATCAGGCAGCAGGTGGACGCTTCCCTGAAACGGCTTGGGACAGATTATATCGATCTGTATTACCAGCACCGCATCGATCCGAAGACAGCGCCGGAGGAAGTGGCGGAAACCATGGCGGAGCTGATAAAAGCGGGAAAGATCCGGGCATGGGGCGTTTCCTTTGCGCCGGAAGAATATATCCGGAGGGCTCATGCGGTATGCAAAATATCCGCCATCGAAAATATGTATTCCTTTGTGGCGAGGCAGGATGAGGGAACGTATTTCCCGCTCTGTGAAGAACTGGGGATCACCTATGTGTCGGCCTGCCCTCTTGCAAAAGGGTATCTCAGTAACCGCTACACTGCCGGGACAACATACCGGGAAGGCGACTGGCGGGCAAGGATGAACCTGTTCCGGAAAGAGGGAATGGACGCAAACCTGGGCCTGATGGATCTGATCACGGAATTTGCTGAAAGGAAACAGGCAACCCCGGCACAGATCGCTCTTGCGTGGGAGATCACAAAGAAACCGTATCTGGTGCCGATTCCGGGTACAACGAAAAAAGACCGGGTAAAGGAAAACTTTGATGCGGTAAATGTGGAGCTGTCACGGGCGGAAATGCAGGAGATTGAAGAAGCCCTGTCCCATATGGATATTGTGGGCATGGGATGAGGCTGATACCTGAGGAAGACGGAATCCACCGGGCGAGAAAGCATCATGCGCAGCTTGTATGGGATTTTATGAAACAGTTCCGCCGAAATGAACAGGGAATGATAGAACAAGTCAATTACCCCGCAGCAAGCTGCGGGGTATTGACCCTCGCGGCATTCGTCAAATGTTCGTGTAAGCACGGCACTTGACTCATTGCTCGCGGGAATAAAATAGCGGAGGTACATGATATTGAAAAGAATTTTTACAGTTATGCTCGCTCTGGCCCTTTGTTTTTCTGTGAGCGCCTGTGGGCGGGCAGATAACGGCCGGTCGGAAGAACAGACGGAAAGCCTGGCAAATGGGACGCAGCAGGACAGCCAGACAAATGAATCGGAAGGAAGTGCGGAGGAACCGGCGCCGGGGGCAGATGATGACGGAACACAGACGCAGGAGGATACCGCACAGAAGGAACAGCAGGATGGAGAAGATGCCGCGCAGGATGAACAACCGGCGGGCGAGGGTTCCAAAGGGCAGGCATTTGATCTTGAGGCAGGGACTGTCATGCTGAACAGCGGCTATGAAATGCCCATACTCGGCATTGGGACCTTCCGTTTGTCCCAGAGCGAGGCGGAGGATTCCGTGTACTGGGCGCTCCGGGACGGTTACCGCCTGATAGACACGGCAAGGATTTATGGGAATGAGGAAGGTGTTGGCAGGGGAATCCGGAGGGCGATTGAGGAAGGGTTCGTAACAAGAGAAGAAATTTTTGTCACCACCAAGATGTGGACGGATGATTATGGTAATGGCGCCGCGGCCATTGATGCCTCCCTTGAAAGACTGGGGCTGGATTACATTGACCTTATGATCCTGCATCATTCAGCTCCGGGAAGCGATGTATCCGCATATCAGGCCATGGAACAGGCGGTAAGCGAAGGGAAACTCCGTTCGATCGGACTTTCCAATTATTATACACCCGATGATTTTGACCGGCTTGTGGGCGAGACAACCATTACACCTGCCCTGCTCCAGAATGAAACCCATCCATATCATCAAAGCACAGAGATGAAGGAACATCTGCAGCAGTATGGCACGGTCATGGAATCCTGGTATCCCCTTGGAGGACGCGGCAATACGCAGACATTATTCAACGATGAAGCCATTGTTGAAATTGCGGATGCACACAATAAAACTTCTGCTCAGGTTATCCTGCGCTGGCATCTGCAGGCGGGGAATATCGCAATCCCCGGTTCCAGCAATGAGGCGCATATTCAGGAGAACTATGAGATTTTTGACTTTGAGTTGACGGAGGATGAGATGCAGAGAATGACCGCGTTAGACCGGAATGAGAGATTTGCCTCTTATTAAAAAACACAGACATGGAAGGTGACAGAATGAAAGTAATGCTTGTGAACGGCAGTCCTCATGAGAAGGGCTGTACCTATACGGCTCTTACAGAATTGGGGGGGTACTTTTGAAAATTTGATACTGTTCCGTGAATAATTCAGGATAAAATATTATATTTTTAGATTTTGCCTGACAAAAGCAGAGGCACTGAACCTTTGGATAGCTGACTTTGATTACTGCCTGGGAGCGGTCACTGTCCGGCATGCAAAAAAACGGCAGGAGCCGGCATGCCGTCGATGGCGAGGCTATTCTATTCTTTAATGGAAGGTCCCCATGTAGAGGAAACATTTTCCACAATTGCTCTTGACTCCATATTTAAAAAAGTGATAGTATTACTATCAGAAAATAAATTTTACGGAGGATGGCATATATGGGTGAATCCTGGATCCGGAGGCGGCAGATGGAGCAGCGTACACAGCAGATTCTGCACTCGGCGCTGGAGCTTTTCTACGAAAAAGGGATTGATGACACATCAATTGAGGAAGTTGCAAAAGCAGCAAACGTAGGGACGGCAACGATTTACCGTTATTTTGAGACTAAGGCGGAGCTTGCAATATCGGTGGGAATTGTTTACTGGCAGGAGATTGCGGACAAGTATATCGGCATGATGCTGCAGGAAGAGTACAGGGGGTTGTGCGGCAGCAGACAGCTGCAGCAAATTTTTATAATTCTTGAAAAAGTTCTTGAGGAAGAATCTTTGTTTTTGCGGTTTCTTCAGGAATTTGATATTTTTGTCAGAAAATACAAAATTTCAAAGGAAAGACTGAATGATTACGAAGAAAAAATATTGAATCTGAAGCCTTATATGACAGATGCCCTGAAAAAAGGACTTAATGATGGAAGCCTGTATTTTTCCTACAATATTGATGAAGTGTACTTTTCGGTGATGCATACAATGCTGAGCCTGATGCAGAAACTGTCATACAACGGCAGTATGCTTTTATCAGATGAAATTGTTAAGCCTGCGCTACAGTTAAGGATTGCAGGCGGGCTGCTCTTAAAAGGGCTTGGAGCAGAATAAGCACTGGTAAGTTTGTACAGAAACATAAATTCATGGATTATTAGTATTATGGAGGTAAGTTATGGAGTCAAAGGTGAAATCATTATCGACAGGAAAAATGTGGTTATTTGCAGCGGGACAGTTTGGATGGTCATTGCTGTCCGGTTTAATATCAAACTGGCTAGTTTACTTCTACCAGCCCGACGAGGCATCCATCGCGCAGGGGCAGACTTTGTTCATTCCTCAAGGATTGGTTGTTTTTGGCATTTTTACCGTAATTGGGGGTATTACTGCTTTTGGAAGGTTGTTTGACGCATTTACGGATCCATGTATTGCATCTTTGTCAGACCGTTGTACGTCAAAAAAAGGAAGGCGTATCCCCTTTTTAAAATGGGCTTCCCTGCCACTTGCCGTTTCCACCGTCCTTGTATTCTGGTCGCCCGTAAACCGCAACAGTGTGGTAAACGCAGTCTTTTTATTTGTAATGGTGATAATGTATTATTTGTCGATTACGGCTTACTGCACACCGTACAATGCACTGCTTCCGGAGCTGGGACATAACCAGCAGGAACGATTGAACATTTCCACGGTCATTTCATTTACATTTATTGCGGGAACGGCAGTGGCATATCTGGCGCCAGTCATATGGGGGACACTGATTCCGGTGTTTGGGCGTGTCAATGCGATACGCGTGACCTTTGCAGTTATGGCTGCCCTTGCCTTTGTATGTATGCAGGTACCCGTCTGGGCCATCAATGAAAAGGAGTATGTGGATACAATGCCTTCGCAGGACACTGCATTTTCTTCCCTGGCTTCCACATTCAGGAATAAAGAATTTCGTAAGTTTGTCGCTTCGGATATTTTATACTGGATTGCGATTACCATGTTTCAGACAGGCCTTCCATTTTTCGTGACAAGTCTTTTAAAACTTCCTGAAACGATGACTACGATCTATTTTATTGGAATGACAGCGCTTTCGCTGGTGTTCTACATTCCGATTAATAAGCTGACACCCAAATTTGGAAAAAAGAAACTGATACTGGTAGCGTTCTTGATGTTTGCGTTTGCGTACCTGTATACCGGATTTCTGGGCAGGATTTCCGCAATTTCCGCAAATGTACAGGGATATATGCTGATGGCGGTGGCTTCCCTTCCGATGGCGGTATTCGGAATCCTTCCACAGGCTGTTGTCGCCGATATCGCCCAGAGCGATGCCAAACTTACGAGAAGCAACAGGGAAGGGATGTTTTATGCGGCAAGGACGTTCGCATTTAAATTTGGACAGAGTTTGTCCATGCTGCTCTTTACGGCAGTCACCACGATTGGAAGCGCAACCGGGGCGGGATACCGCGTAGCGGCATTTGTGGCGGCAGTTTTTTGTATGCTTGGCGGAATTGTATTTCTGTTTTACAATGAGCGGAAAATTAATCAGAGTATTAATTGAAAAGGGCGCACAGGAGACTGACTATAGGAGAAAATGAGAATGAACAAAAGCGAAATACATGATATGATATTACCTGAAAAAACATACGCAGAGGCAATGGATACGGTTGTCCGTCCATATCTGGCAGAAAGGATGATTACGGAATATTGTTGGCGGGAGAAAGGGAAAAAGATTTTTTGCGCGCGTGCGCGTGCGGATAACCCGAAAGGGGTTGTCATCATATCGCATGGATTTACTGAAACAATAGAAAAGCATCTGGAAACAATATATTATTTCCTCTGTGGGGGCTACCATGTTTATATGCCGGAGCATTGCGGACATGGGCGCAGTTACCGGTTATGCGGTGAGGGGGATTTATCCCTTGTGCATGTAGATGATTACAGGAGGTATGTGGAAGACCTGTTGTTTATCAGCCGCATTGCAGCACGGGAATTTTCCGGGCTTCCTTTATGTGTATACGGACACTCAATGGGGGGTGGAATTGCATCAGCAGCTGCGGCAGAGGCACCGGAATTATTTTCTAGGCTCATACTGACCTCCCCCATGATACGTCCCAAAAGTGACCCTGTTCCGTGGGCGGCGGCGGGTCTTGTGGCAAAGTTTTTCTGCATGACAGGAAAAAGCGGACAGTACCTGATGGGACATCATTCTTACAGCGGATTGGAACAGTTTTCAGACAGCGCTTCAACTTCGGAAGCAAGATTTGACTATTACCAGATAAAACGAAATAAAGAGCCGCTGTTCCAGATGAACGGGGCTTCTTATGGCTGGCTGTGGCAGATCGTGTGTCTGAACCATTATCTCCAGACAAAGGCATGGCGGAAAATAATCTGTCCCGTATTGATTTTTCAGGCGGATAATGATACATATGTATCTCCAGAACAGCAGGAAAAATTTGTTCGGAAATTAAGCAGGCATCAGCAGGGAAATGTGAAACTTGTGAAAATTCCGGGTACAAAGCACGAAATATTCAATTCAGGAGCGGAGGTATTGGCTATTTACTGGACAAAAATACTGCTGGAATGCTGACTTCGTGTTCTAAAAAAGATAAAAGTAGTAGCAATAAGAAAATATAACAGCGCTTCCGTCATCCAACCGCCAGGGGCGGAATGGTATCGTAATTTTACCTGCAAAATAGACAGCATAGGGCAATCTGATCCAGACTGCGGCAGCGGATAATGGGGAACCGGTAGATGCGGAGGATACAGGAGAAAAAGGGTATCATTACCGTTCGGATTATAAAATGAAAGAGTGATACTATTGAAAGAAATAAGACATTAAATGTGGGGACGATAGGATGCCCGTCTACAGATGTAGGCGGGCATCTTTAAGAAAAATGAATACTTTAGTCCATACTTGACAGAAGAATTTCCTAATTACTGGGGAGATATGCCCATGGCGGTATATACCTTCTTGGAAAAATTTGATTGGAACGGAAAGACAATTCATCCCTTCTGTACCCATGAGGGGAGCGGTCTTAGCGGAACGGAAGGAAGGCTCCAGGGTGTCTGTAAAGGCGCGGTGGTGACAAAGGGGCTTGCAGTTCAGGGAAGCTTGTCAGATAACGCCGGGACAGTTGTAGAAAAATGGATATAATTTCTCTGTTACAAAAGCAGGAAAGGACATAACAAAATGGCACTCCTTTTGGGGTGCTGTTTTGTTGAAAAAAATAATACAGAATAGTCAGAGCATCAGATATTGAAAAAAGACGGACTTAGACCACATTTTAACAGAAAGTGTGGCATAAACCGCATTCTGAACGGATGTGGTGTTGAGTACAAAAGCGGAAAAAAATATAATAGGCTTGCAGATGGGGGAATATCCCAAAGAAATAAGAAAGGCAGGAGAAATCACCATATGAAAAAAAAAAAATATCCCTTATTATGGCAGGCATGATGATTTTTACATTGACGGCCTGCGCAAACAGTACAGAACCGGACAATGCAGTGCAGAATACAGAACAAAACAGCATAGCGCCGGAGGAGGAGAACCAGACGGAGACTCAGGAGGACAGTCCGGAAGTGCCGGAAGAATCAGAAATGGCAGAACCCAAAGAACAGAGCAGCTGCCTGGTAGTGTATTTTTCGCAGACAGGAAATACAGAAACAATTGCAGGCATGATTGCTGAACATACGGGAGGCGAACTGTTCCATGTGGAAACAGTCACTGTTTATCCGGATGAATATAACGATCTGATCGAAGTGGCAAAAGAGGAGCAGGACAATGATGAGAGACCGGAGCTTGCCTCAGCCATAGAAGATATGGACAGGTATCAGACGGTGTTCATCGGTTTCCCTAACTGGCTTGCGTACCACAATTTGATACAATGCACCCAAGCATGAGTTTGGGTGCAAATTTTAACGATAGGAATTTTTATGATTTTGCATTTCTAATTCTATACTTCAAATTCTCACATATCTAATTAATCGAAATACAGTAATTATAAATGAATCAAAACCACCTGTCATCCAGTTGGTTCTGATTCATTGCGAATTTTGGTGGATTTTTGCAGCAGACTGATTCCAGTTACAAAAATAATAAGCCCTATTGCCTGACCCTGCAGGATATTGGATAAGATCAGGTCGCTGTCCGCATCCCATCCATAGATTGTGATCAGATTAGTAAAGAGAAGGGAAAAGGCAATCAGATTTTCTGCCCATGTATAACCACGGCGGATAGAGCCCAGAAGATTCATTTGGGATTTAGGCTTATCGGATGGTTCTTTTCTGGAATATATTTGAAATAATGGATAAATCAGCATCCGCAGTACCAGGATTGTTCCATTCAAAATATAAATGGAGTGTGAAAAGGTAAGAATCCGGTCCATTTTTACATATTGATATGTCCTGCCCATGGCGAAGATACCTGTCAGTATAAGTACGATACTGGCGGCTTTGCAGGTATTTTTCAGATTGTTCCCGCTCCTCCCCCAAATCAGAAGTCCTATTTTTCCCGTCAGCAGCAATATGTAGTAAACAGTGTTGGAAAAACGCCATAAACTGCCGCCAAAACCTACAGCCTGGATAAAATAAAATGCGGCCAGGACAATATCCATAAGGCAGGAAAATGCTATCCCATAAAAAAAACGATTTTCTTTGATTTTTAGCTTTTTTATGTAATGTTCTATCGTTTGCTTCATCATAATTTCGTCTCTCCCATTATTATATGCCGGTCCGTTCTTTTTCAATAAACTTGTTCAGGCACGTATAAATTTTGCATTTTCCATGACCATTTTTGTAAATTCTTTTGTATCATATGGAAATTCCCGTTTTATCCATTCAAGCATCATCCCGATTGCCCCGTTCACAGAATAAATAAGCTGGAATTCTTTATCCATGCCTAAACGATTGTTGTTCGCAGACATATAATATTCTAATATTGCATTTTTAAGGTTTTCAAAAAAAGCATTGCTGTCTGAATCAATAAGCAGTACACGGAACTCGAAGGCATTCTCCCTGACATAATCAAAAAAACCTTCTAACTCGGCGGTTTTTACTGTTTTGCTGTTATGCTCATTATTGCCATATACTTTTGGGATATTTGAGATCATTTCATTTTCAATTTCATGTAAAAGGTCTCCTACTTCTACATAATGTGCGTAAAAGGTTGAACGGTTCAGGTCCGCCTTCTCACAAATCTCTGTAATGGTAATCTTACTCAATGGTTTTGACTGTAACAATTCCAGCAGGACTTCCCGGAACACCTTTTTAGTCATCAGTGTCTTTCTTGATTCTTTCATGCAGTTTTTCTCCCTAAAATTTTTGGAAACCATCAAATTTATTGATTATGTTGGTTTGCCATCAGATTTTGAAATACTGATTGTTGAAAAACCAACAAGATGTATGTTACAATTTTTTTTGACAAAAGTCAATATATAATTGGAGGTAATCTTCTATGAGTGAAAACAAAAACAGCTTTGATGCTGAAAAAATCGTTGACCAGATCAAGGAACTTGTCAAAAAAGGAAATGTCTCTAAAATCATTGTGAAACATGGTGAGGATACGATTCTGAATATTCCACTGAATGCGGGTATTGCAGGGACAATCCTTGGTCTTGCGGCGGCACCGTGGGCAATCATCACCACGACAATCGCTACCATCGGTTTCAAATGCCGTGTCGAACTGCTCAAAGATAATGGTGAAATTATGGAGGTAATAAATCCCAGGGAATAAAACCTGCATTCATAATCTTACCATTTTCCTTATTGTGCCGCAGAGCCTGTACCACGCAATTTTAAACTGTGTGTATGGGCTCTGCGGCACAATAAGGAAATAAGGCGGAGGATAACGATCCGTTGCTTTTGTATGCGGGAAAGGTGCGTATTCTTAAAATGGACAGAAAGAGGGATGGATATGGGCATAAGATACATTGTCACAGGAGCAGCGGGTCATTTGGGAAGTACAGTTATCCGCTTATTACAGAATACGGACAGTGAAGTATACGGGCTTCTGCTTCCAGAAGAAAAGCCAGTGATTAAGGCCCCCAATATTCATTATGTCCATGGCGATGTGTGCAGGAAAGAAACACTATCCCCGCTTTTTGAAAATGCAGATGGGAAAACAGTGAAGGTCATCCATACAGCAGGGATTATCAGCATAGAGCGGGAAGTATCACCGCTCGTATATGAGGTCAACGTGAATGGAACAAAAAACATGATACACATATGCAGAGAAAAAGAGGTTGACAGGTTTGTCTATGTGAGTTCTGTCCATGCTATACCTGAGATGGCCTACCGTGAAACAATTCATGAGGCAGGTTTTTTTTCGGCGGCTTCTGTAGTAGGCGGGTATGCAAAGACGAAGGCGGAGGCGACACAGAGTGTACTGGATGCTTCCCGGAAGGGGTTACAGGCAGTTATCGTACATCCCTCCGGTATCATCGGCCCGTATGATAAAGGGAATAACCATTTGGTACAGCTTGTCATAGAATACATGAATGGAAAGCTGCCTGTCTGTGTAAAGGGAGGATATGACTTTGTGGATGTGCGGGATGTAGCAGCAGGCTGTCTGTTTGCGGCTGAGAAGGGGAAACAGGGACAATGCTATATTTTGAGTGGGCATTATCTCTCTATTCAGGATATGCTTTCCTGTGCAGGGAAGTACTGCAACAAAAAAAAGCTGCCGGCAATTCCTGTCTTTCTGGCAGAGTTTGCGGCTCCATGGATTGAATCATTTTCCCGGATATGTGGAAAACGGGCACTTTATACTCGTTATTCATTACATACGCTTACAAGCAATAGTAATTTTTCGAGCAGTAAGGCTCGGACTGAATTAGGGTACTTTTCCCGTCCGGCTGACGACACGATCCGCGATATGACTGGCTGGATTATGGAAAATTAAAAACGCAGCTGACTTATTTTATTGGCGGCTGCCTTTGGCTTTATATTTTTTCGGCATAGACAGTGTGTGCCGAAAAAAATAGGCAGATTATGAAAATCTATCGTAGTGAAATGCCAAAACTGATTTTTTCGGCGAGGACTGTTAAACAAAAGAAATATATTTGCAGGCAGTAATATATAAGATGCCGTATTCCGTAATTGTAAGTATGTTTATATACTGCTGGTATTTGGAGCAGCGTACAAAAAATTTAGAAAGAAGGAATGATTATGAGCGAAACACAGACAACCGCCAATCCCCTGGGAACAGACCGGATTGGTAAACTGCTGAGAGGATTTGCAGTTCCCGGCATCATTTCTATGGTCATCAATTCCCTTTATAACATGGTAGACCAGATATTCATTGGACAGGGAGTAGGTATGCTGGGAAATGGGGCTACCAATATTATAGCCCCGATTTCTACTTTTGCGATTGCAGTGGCAGCCCTTTTTGGAGATGGGCTTGCAACATATTTTAGTCTGCAGCTGGGAAAAGGGGAGCCGGAAAAAGCATCCCAGGCTGTTGGTAACTCCATAATCTCAGGAGTGGTTGTCAGTGCCCTGCTGACTGTCCTTGTGTTGGTATTTCTGAATCCGTTATGCAGGATTTTTGGTGCAACGGATAATATCATGCCCTATGCACTGGAATATGGCCGGATTATTGCCTGCGGATTTCCGTTTGTGATTGTGGCAGTCATTATCAATGGCGTTGTCCGGGCAGATGGAAGCCCTAAGTATTCCATGGTATCCATGATGATGGGTTCTGTCCTCAATGTGTTTCTTGACCCGCTGTTTATCTTTGTGTTTAAAATGGGAATTTCCGGGGCCGCTCTGGCAACGGTTCTCAGCCAGTTTATCAATATGGCGCTAAATATTGCCTATCTCTTCCGGTTTAAGAATATAAAGCTGGACAAAGCATCCTTCAGATTTCGGATTTCTTTTGCAGGAATGCTGGCATCCCTTGGCATTGCAAGCGGTCTGAATACGACAACATCCACCGTTATTGCCATTGTATCCAATAATATGCTGACGCGTTATGGCGCACTTTCTGTTTATGGCGAGGACATCCCCATTACTGTGTTTGGACTGTGCATGAAGGTAAGTATGCTGTTCTTTTCTGTAGCAATGGGTATTTCCAGTGCCAGCCGCCCTATCCTTGGTTTTAATTATGGTGCGGAAAAATTTGACCGGGTAAAGAAAACATTCCGTCTGACCTTTGTTTCTGCAACAATGGTTATGGTCGTTGCATGGATTGTGTATATGGCTTTTCCGCTGCAGCTTATCCGTATTTTTGGAACGGAATCTGCTTTGTATGAGGAATTTGCAGTAAAATGCTTCCGCATTTATCTTCTGACTAATTTCCTTGGGGGAATGCAGCTTTGTGCCGGAACGCTGTTTCAGGCAATCGGGCATCCGGCAAAGGCCACCGTGGTATCGCTGGCAAAGCAGGTGATTTTTTACATTCCTGCCATGCTGATCCTTGCGAAAGCTTTCGGATTGGTCGGAATCCTATGGGCAGGGCCGATAGCAGAGGTGCTGGCGTTTTTCCTGGCAGCAGTTTTAACAAGAAAGGAATTGAAAGGAATGGGCAACGCCAGATTGGAGGAAAAAGCATGAAAAAAAGAGTGATCACAATAAGCCGCCAGTTTGGCAGCGGCGGACACAGCATAGGGAAAAGCGTGGCAGAACAGTTGGGAATACCTTATTATGACAAAGAAATTTTAGGACGTATTGCATCCGAAACTGGGTTTGCATTGAGCTTTATTGAAAATGCATCTGAGTATGCAACGTCAAATAACAGCTTTTTATGGAACCTTGTTATGAAACATTCTTCCCTACATGTACCGGAGGAAAATCCGGCAGATGTTATTTATTTTACACAGGCGAAGATTATAAAGGAAATTGCAGGAAAAGAAAGCTGTGTGATTGTTGGGCGTTGCAGTGATTATATCCTGCGGGACAGGGAGGATTGTCTGCATATCTTTATCTGTGCGGATAAAGAAAGCCGTGCAAAACGAATTTTGGAAAACTATGGGGAAACAGATAAGACCATAGGAAAACGGATAGATGACAAGGACGCACGCCGCAAGATTTACTATACACATTACACTGACCGGGTTTGGGGTTCGCCGGAAAATTATCATGCCATGCTTAATAGCGGGGAGTTAGGAGAAGAGCTGTGTGTTCGGATAATACGGGAGTTGTACAAATCGGAATAGCTGGCATAGTTTAAGAAATGATCATTACCGGAGGAATGCGTAAGAGAGAGGAGAGGTTGTAGGATATACTGCCAATCAAGTTGAGGTTGAAAGAACAAAAGGGGATGAAGTAATATGCACGGTCATAGATTTGAGGGTTCTGTTTGATGGGAAACACAAGACACTGCCAATACCAACCGTTGCTGTTATGCTTGTATATCAGGAATCTAAAATCTGTGCTGTGGTTGATGGAGTCAGTTCGATTCTTGGTATTAACATAGCACATAAGATTTGATTTGTCATGATTGGATAGTTTTTGTGGGACAAAGAGGATGTTATTAGTGAAAAAGGTGGAAAGGTTGGTTGCGAAGTAAGAGTAGCGTATTATTGTCAGCTTATAAGCGTAAACAGACTGAATGATGTTGGGATTGGCTTTACTACATTTAAAAACTGTAACATAGGTGCAATACATATGTTGGAGGGCGTACTGCGTTTCACTATAAATGTGGATTGTAGCACGCCGTTTTTGGCTTTTCAAGGATAAAAAATAAAGGTTTACACCCGATAAAGGCGGCTAAACAGTCTGCACTTTGCCGGGTGTTTTCTGTGTAGTGGTCAAGCTTTTTTGTAACACTTGTGGCTAAAATTTATTGGATTGTTGCCGGGATGCTATCGGAACTGT
>QXWO01000072.1 GCA_009911035.1 Lachnospiraceae bacterium | reverse complement strand
TCTTCTGCATACTATCCGGATAGTCTGGTTCTGCATCCTTCCAATCGCAAATGATAGAGCTGTTTCGCAATCACCTATTATTTATTCTATTCTACAATTCCATTAGTTTGTCCAATACATCTAGCACTTCTTCTTTTGTACAGATTCCAAACGAAACCAGTGTGCGCATCGGCATGGAATCTACCAAAGCGTACTTTACATCCCCGGATAAGGTTTCATCTCCTTCATATTGGTCAAAGAAAGCATATGACTTGCTTTTCAGATATTCGCCGTATTTTACCGTCCTGTCATCGGCAGACAGTTCAGCCAGTGTGGTATTCAGATCCAGTTTTAACGGAAGCCTGATACTGGAATTTATCTGTACAGATGCGGACAGACAGATCTGCCGTGATGATGTCCCGACCATAACATCGTACTTCCCGCTGGCCACATACCAGTCTTTCAGGTCTGTGTTATACCAGGCAAAACTTCTGTGATCCAGCGTCATGGTAACAGTTTTCGTCTCTCCTGGCTCCAATGCAACCTTTTCATAACCTTTCAGTTCTTTGTCCGGACGTCTGCAGGCACGGGTGTTGTCACGAATATATAACTGTATAATCTCTTTGCCCGCCACATTCCCGGTATTGGTAATATCAACACTGACTGCCAGAGTCTCCTGCTCTGTTATTTCCTGTCTATCCAGCCTCAGATTACTGTATGCAAATGTAGTATAAGACAGCCCATAGCCGAACGGGAACGCCACCTGCATTTCCCTGGCATCATAGTAACGGTAGCCGACAAATACGCCTTCACTGTAAACCGTTTTTTCACTGTCTCCAAAGGTTAAATAAGATGGGTTATCGGCCAGCCTGCAGGGAATCGTTTCCGCCAGCTTCCCGGAAGGATTGACCTTGCCGTACAAGAGATTGACTTCTGCCTCGCCCACAGCCTGTCCGCCTAAGTACGCCTCCATAAGCCCCTTTACATCTGACAGCCACGGCATTTCTACCGGAGAGCCATTATGCAGGATAACTACCGTATTCGGCTGTACCTTGATGATTTCCGCGATCAGGCGGTTCTGGCAGTCCGGAAGCCGCATATGCGACCGGTCATAACTCTCGGACTCAAAGCTCTCCGGCAGTCCTGCAAAGACTACCGCCTTATCCGCCCGGCATGCCGCTTCGATTGCTTCCGCGGCAAGCGCTTCGTCATAAACGTCCTGCTCAACGGAAAACCCTTCTGCATAGGTTACGTTTTCCGAAGCCTTCTCCATGTGGGAAACCGCCTCCAATGCACTGCTGACACGAAAGCTGTTGATATGGGAGCTGCCGCCGCCTTGGAAGCGCGGAGTTTTGGCAAAACCGCCAATAAACGCTACCTTCTCTTCTTCCTCCAGCGGGAGCATTTCTTCATTTTTCAAAAGCACCATGGACTGCTCTGCAAGGCGGCGGGCAAAATCATGATCTGCCTCCAATGTAAAAGGCTGTCCCTTCCTGTTGTCCAGACAAAGAAACGATATGCGCAAAATCCGCTCCACAGCACGATCCAATACGGATTCCTCCAAGCTGCCGTCCTGCACGGCCTGAATAATCTCACGGTCCGTAACGCCTCCAGAGGAAGGCATTTCCAGTTCAAGGCCGGCCTTCAGCGCCAGGACCCTGTCATTGACTGCTCCCCAGTCGGACACCACATAACCTTCAAATCCCCATTCATCGCGAAGCACCTCCGTGAGCAGCCACGGGTCTTCCGAAGCATAGGTGCCGTTGATCCGGTTGTAAGAGCACATCACCGTATAAGGCTGAGATTTCTTTACGGCAGTCTCAAATGCCGGAAAATAAATCTCCCGCAATGTTCTTTCGTCAACTTCCGAGGAATTGCTCATACGGTTAAATTCCTGATTATTCGCGGCAAAATGTTTGATTGACGTGCCTACGTGCTGTGACTGCACTCCATTGATAAAAGCTGCCGCAGTTTCCCCCGCAAGATAAGGGTCTTCCGAATAATATTCGAAATTACGCCCGCACAGAGGAGAACGCTTAATATTCACTGCGGGGCCGAGAATAACGGATACATCGTTGGCCTGTGCCTCCTTTCCGATGATCTCGCCAAACTCTGTCATCAAATCCCTGTCAAAAGAACATGCGGACAGGCATGCCGGCGGAAAGCATACCGCACGGATGCTTCCATTTAACCCCAAATGGTCTCCGTTCTCATCCTGTTTACGCAGTCCATGAGGACCGTCGCTGACCATGACTCCAGGAATCCCCAGTCGGTCAACGCTTTTCAGGTACCAGAAATCAAGACCGGAGCACATACCGGCTTTTTCTTCCAATGTCATTTCAGATATCAGTTCTTTCAAATTATGTTCCATAAATATACTCCTTATATCGCATAGTTATTATTTGACAATATACCACCGGCAGACCTTCTATCCTGACCGGAATTCTTTTTGCTTATACATATCCCGGTACTGCCTGGGTGTCATATTCATATACTGCTTGAATACACAACAAAAATGACTCTGGGAATGGAAACATAAATAGTCGCTGATTTCTGCCAGTCTGGCCTCTGAATACTTCAAAAGATTTGCCGCACGTTCTATCCTGAATTTCTGAATGTAATCCTGGACGCTTATGCCCATATCTTTACGAAATATTCTGGAGAGATGCCCCTGGCTGATCCCAATTGCATCTGCAATATCTTCAAGATAAATTTTGTCATGATAATGTTTTTCAATATAGTCCCTGCACTGTTCCGTATAGACAGACATCCCCTCTTCTTTTTTTGTTTCTGCTACCAGCCTCGCAAATTCATAGACTATTTTTCTGCTGTACCCTTCCAGTTCATCTATGTCTGTACACAGGTCGATCCTGTTGATATAAATATCGCTTAATTGATAAGCGCTTGCCGGAGATACACCACCTTTAATAGCTTCCCTGGTAGAAAGAGCTACTGTCGCAATTGCAAGATTTTTATAGTGGTTCTTCTCCTTAAGTGAAAGGATTCCGGTATTTCCTACCGGAGTGTTTATTCTGTCCTTCGCGTCCTCCGGCCTGCCCTCCCTGATACACTCCATAATATAGCATTCTTCAAGATAAGTATGGTGGCATATTTCTTCATAAACGTTCTGCATTTCCAAAGCCGCCCCATTGATTTCCTGTCTGGTGATATTCTCCTTAGCAAGATTATTTGCCCTCAGGATAGCATCAATATCTCCCGCCATTCCATTTTCAATCTCATAGATTACAGCAGCAAAAGCGGCAATCCTGGAAAGTGTCGTCCTTAAAGGATACTTTTCTTCCTTCCGTGTAATCCCATAGCATTTATAAAAAGAATGGAGCCTCACAAAATCCATCTTTTTTGTGCATGCCGGCCCTGTCAGATAAAATCCTTTCTTTCCTTTTACACAAATAAAAAACAGTTCATTTTCATCTTTGTAAATAACAGGGAGGATCTGCCGCTCTGCCTTTTCTATCAGCAGCTTTGTCAGGAACGGCGCATGTATAAACGGACTTTCCTCCGGGAACATACCAAAGCTCTTTGGAATTGTTTCCTTGTCTTCTGTATAAAAAACCGGAAGTTCCAAAAGCAGTTCCATTTTCTTCATTAATCCCTGCATGCATCCTCCTCCCTGTCATCTTTGACTTTCCAAACTTAAAATCTCTGCCAGCTTTTGCATTATGCTTCTGACTTCCCGGCTCTGCGGCTATCCAGGTCTGCGCGGATTTCCGGATACTTTTTGTCCAGGTCATACGGAATCATTACAACAATCGCAATGATTCCGGCAATGATAGATATTCCACTAAATGCAAAATTAATTGCCATATGGGTCTTTGGATATACCTCTGCTATCTTCTGCCCAGCAGCTACTGCACTGTCAAGTTTCGCGGCATTATATCCGCCCCAGGCAAGACAGGCGGAAACAGCAGCCGATGCAAAGGCAGACGCCAGTTTATTTAAGAAACCCGAAACAGCCGACTGCGTTCCGGCAAGGCACCTTCCGCATTTCCACTCAGTATAATCAAAAACATCCGGCATCATTGCAAAAAACATACCCGACCGAAAACCAAATCCAAGCCCTATCAGTCCCAGAGATGCCGTTGCAACCGTACTGTTGGATGTAAAGAACAGGATCAAATAGCCCACCAAATCTACCACGGCCCCAAATTGTGTAATCTTTGCTTTATGGATTCCTTTACCATTCAAAAAAGCAGCTAACAACATAGTCGGAATCGCAAGAATTGTCAAAAGCGACAGTGCCGTTGGCATTGCAGTTACATCCCCTACAACATAACTATAATAGTACTGCATTGCCCCATACATTCCCAGATAACCTGCAAACATTACGAAGATCAAAACCAGCAGCATGATATAATATTTATTTTTAAATACATCTCCCAGGTCTTGCAGAAACGTGGATTTCTCCACAGTCCGAGTAGGCGGATTGATTTCCACAATGCTAAACACACATATACACATAATGACGATCACCATAATGCCCAGAATAATATTTGTATTTCTGTATCCTGCTGCCAATGCAACACCTGTTGAGTCAGGCGATCCTGCAAAATAGTAAACCATAGGGATCACAAAAAGTGAGGATGTTAAGGAACCCAGAGTTGCAAACACCTGACGTGTTGTTGAAATTTTGGTACGTTCTGACGGTTCAGGCGATAAAGCCGTAACAATTGGCGTGAGGGGAATATTAACCAGTGTATACCCAAATGAAAAAAATATATAGGTAATATATGCCCATGCCAGCTTTGCTCCTGCTGACCAGCCAGTCGGTACAGAAAACAGAAGAATCATGCCAACGGCAAGCACCGGTGCACCAAAGAGCATCCACGGACGGTATCGCCCCATTTTTGTATCGGTATGGTCCAGCATAGCGCCTACAATGTAATCCGTCCCCGCATCAATAAATTTTGTAACTACAAACATAAAACCTACTGCTCCCGCAGACAATCCCGCACAATTAGTATAATAAAATAGCAGGTATGTATTTGCCAGCAAATAGGCCAGATTGCAGGCATAATCACTAATCCCAAATCCAATACGCTGTTTCCACTTGAAACCTGTCGTTTGATAATAACTTGATTCATGTTTTAATATCTGCATATTTGTTCTCCTCAATTATATTGTTGTTTCAAAAGATTGATTTTCTTTATTTTTATAAAACAGAAAAGTCAGTGCTGTATTTTTTCTGTATTCTCATACATTATCCTTTCAAATAGTGGTCCCATATATTTTGCAAGCAACGGAATCAGCTTTGCATCATGATTACATCGAAGCTGTGTGTTTTTACCAAATACCATAGTCTGTTCTTCCTCCGGCGTACTTGCCGGCCAGTACGGTATGCCCTCATGGTTTGGTTGCCCCGTTTTCGCAAATGCGATCACACTGTTAAAAATCTGTGTCTCCAGTTTTTCTGTCACGCCCCGCTCCTGCGTCACTGGAACAAGTTCCGTATTATGGAATACATAAGGGATATCCGCACAATGCCACGGCGCACTTCCGCCATTGACAGGCAAGTCTAAGTTGAATAAATACGAATAAGTAAATTGATTTATGGCGCTGCGCTGCCGGATATACTGTTGTGTAGGCAAACGGAACAGAAAGTCCAAAGACAACATTTCTACCGGATTCCGCTCCGGATACGCTGCCTGAAATAAGGGAACAAGTTTTTCTGCTGCTTTTTCTCCTATCGTCTGTCTTACAATCTGAATCCCCTCCTCATGTGTCAGTCTGTTTTTATCATAGGTACAAGGTATAATTCCTGAAAATTCCCCGTAAACTGTTCCTACTAACAGAGGGATATGTGCCGTTTCCATGCGAAATCCGTTCTCATTCGGTGTTCCTTTATAAAACGCATTGGGATGCGGGGTACATCCCAAATATTTTCCTTCTGCCGCAAGCTCCGGCTTCACATGCAGATAAGCTTTTACCAGATTTTCATAGGATATGGTTTCCAATTCCCGTATATCACCATCAATCCCCAGTTCTGCCATCAATGCAATGGCAAGATCTTCCCCGGTTCCTTTGCTATCTCCCATGATAGTCTCAGCAACACCGCTCATGTTGATTCCTTTCGCAAACAAACCGTCAGCTTTAGGAGTCTGCAAAAGGGTTGTTATTTTCGCTCCGCCTCCCGATTGCCCAAAAAGCGTCACGTTTTCCGGATCACCTCCAAAATTTGCAATATTATCCTGAATCCACTGTAAGGCCATAATAATATCATCGGTTCCTGCGTTTCCAGAATTCTCATATTCATTCCCATAGGCCGATAAGTCAAAATATCCCAGCAGATTTAAACGGTGATTGATTGAGACCACCACTACCTGCCCGATACGGCACATATTTTCTCCTTCATATGCTATATTCTCAATCGCCGAACCCGCCTCATAAGCCCCGCCGTGCAGCCACACCATAACCGGGCGTTTCTCTCCGTCACATGCCGGAGTCCATACGTTCAAATTTTGGCATTCCTCGTTCATGATCCAATATCGATGCGGTATATTTAATTCGCCATAAGGTTTCGGAAGTTCTAAGAGCGGGCATACATATCCATAACTGGTCGCCTCAAATATCCCGTCCCACCGCTCCACCGGTTCCGATGCATGAAAACGTCTTGCCTTCGCATAAGGAATACCTTTAAAAATAGTAATACCATCGTACTCATACCCTCTGACTTTTCCAGATTTTGTCTCTGCAATCGCCGTATCCGGGGCATATGCAAAACAATGCTCCATAAAGATTCCTCCTGGTCATTTTTATCTTCTCAAATCTCTACCCCTATTCCATAAGGCTTACAATCTCTGCATTTTCTAAATCACCTACTTCCTATCCAGTGTCGCATAGCGCAATTCCTAAAAAATTGGGAGTTCTAACAGACATACTCCCTATCAGGTTGCTTTTACATCCGAGTTTGCGTCTATTATGGACAATCTTACTAAGCTTCAAAAATGATTAACATTTTGAGACGCTAATGTTATTTAAAATATATCTGATGCCTTCAAGCCAACACATTATTATCCTGATATTTTTATCAAAATCCAAACATTATTTTTATAAAGTACTTTATACCCCCAAAAGTCTCTGAAACAGTATCGCTATCCCTTTATTCCCCAGCAACAGGATTCTATTTCAACAATGTTTTCGTGTGGTGTTACAAGCACTATCTAAAATGAAGATTTATTGGTAAACTAACTTGCTTGCTTTACTTAATCCAACAGCTAACACAAGTGACATGATCTCTGCAACAAAGGGTGCAATCCAAATTGAATCACCTCCAAAAAGCAAAGGAATACAAAAAATAGCAACTGCTTTCACGATAATCCCCCTGCTGATTGCTATAGCATTTGCTGCCCCTGTTCTTTTGGTGGAGAAAAAGAATGCTGTATAAATCAGGTTCAGAGCCATAGGTATAAAGGACAGGCTGAAAAGCGGCAAGGCTGCCGATGCTGCCCGCACAAGGTCTGCGTCCCGGTTGAAGATACGGATTACTGGTTTATCAAAGAAAAACAGCACTCCATAAATCAAAACCGCCAAAATGCAGTTAATGGTAATTCCACAGCGGAAATACCAGTTCATTTCATCTGTATCCTGTTTGCCGTAACAATGTCCCCAGAGGGGTTGTATGCCTTGCGCCACGCCGGACAGGATTGCATTTGCAAGGGAATAGATAAAGCTCAAAACGCTAAAGGTTGATACGCCGATATCCCCAACCAGTCTTGCCAACATAAGGTTATAGCAAAGTGCCGTAACAGGGGTTGTAAGTTGTGTGACTGCCTCTGGCACGCCACGCTTGCAGATTTTTATCATCAGCCCTGAATCCATTTTAAATGGCTTAATCCTAAGCCTGCCCTTTTTCAAAACAAAATGGGAAAGCAAAACAAAAACGGAAAGCACCTGTCCTAAACCGGACGCAACCGCCGCTCCGGTAACGCCCATACCAAAGGGAAAGATAAACAGCCAGTCTAAGAAAATATTTGCCATTGCCCCTACACACATACCAATGAAGGAAATTGTTGGAGAGCCGTCATTTCTGACAAATACGGAAAGGCAATTACTCATGAGCATAGGAATAGAAAAAGCCGAATAATAGAACAAATATTGTGCTGACATTTCACGCATTTCTGCACTCAACCCTCTTGCACCACTTAACTTGACAATCTGCTGGGAAAATACCATACCCACAACTGTCAGCAAAGCGGAAAGCAGTATGGTCAATGAAAAGGCTGTCATAAAAGCATGATTTGCCCCCTCATTATCTTCCCGCCCCATTCGGATAGCCACAACAGTTGCGCCGCCCATAGGAAACATGGCGGCAATGGCAACAACAAATGTAATAAATGGCACGCCGATATTAACAGCACCCAGAGCAGCAGAACCGATGCCCTGCCCAACAAAAATACCGTCAATTACATTGTAAAGATAGGTCACAAACAGTCCACCCAATGCTGGGAAAATGTAACCAAACAAAGATTTTGTTTTTGCGTTCATAACGTTACCTCCATAAAGGAAGCGGGATAAAGCATTTTCAGCTTTACCCCGCCGTATAAAAAGAAAAGCGGGATAAAGCCCTGAATGGTCTTATCCCACTTCAACAATCTTATTCGATTGCAAGTCCTCTGACAAGCAACTGTATTCTATCATAAGATAATTTCAAAGTCAACGAAATAATTGATGGCATGATGACAGCTTTCTAAAAGACTTTTATTGTCACTACTCACGATACCGCTCATATTCTGTATAAAAATAAGGGGTTTTGCGTAAAAGTATAGTTTTGCCTACGAGTATCCGGGTTTCCGTGATAATAAGCGACTTTTGCCTACGAGTATATACTCGCAGGCAAAACAACCCCAGAACAAAAGTTCGTATCCTCGCTAATGTAAAAATGCCCCTAAAAGCACACGGAAATAATGTAACTTTGGAATCTATGTAGTGCCAAAAGTGCCGTGTTTACGGGCTTTCCCGGCTTTCCGTATCTGTATCTACCGGGGAAGGAGACACCTCTATACGCTAGAGTTATCGCCTTAGGCACAATGCAATATCCTCGTAACTTCAAATGCATTGTTTATACAAGCAGTCAATTTTTCATGCATCTCTATTTTTCCATAAAATGAAATTAAAAATTCAAATGAACACAGTGCATGAGCAGACTGCGAAACAACAAATACTTCCTTACGAACTGCACATCCTCTATAGGATTATGCTTTCTAGGACACAATTTCCTATAAAGCATAATTCAGAAAGTCTTCCTCAATGTTTCAATCATACCAGTTTTCTAATCTATATTTATCCCGGATTTTCAAAGGACAATCGTTTTCAAACGCTTCTTTTACCTGTTTATATCTATGCCAAAAATCCTCTTTGCTCTTTCTTAAAGCTTCTTGTAATGCGTCAGACTCCAACCCCACTTCTTTACATGTATGATTCACTAGATTATTAGTAAACAATAATCTGGGCGGGTCATTTTTATAGGTTTCTTCCACCATTAGTTCATAAAGTTGTTTAACCGAATCTAACTTGCCTGTTTCGATTTCCATATTTGGATTATTTTCTGCTTTCTGAATAGCCCTATACATGGAAAGCACTACATCTGAAAATTTATAAATGAAATCATCCGAAGGAAAATTTGGCAATATATAATGAACGATATCTTTAAAATCATATTCACACAACAGTCCATTATATCCCATATTTTCCATTTCTACCAATTCTATAAAGCCGCTTATTATAGAAAAGTATTGCTTTTTTTCTTCTTCAGAGCATGCCTGTAATAAATTGTCCCACATTTTTTTATTATCCTGATTCTGCGTTACAGATGTATAAGTAAGACGCGCAAAAATCTGTCTCCGATTTTTCTCATCGGACAGCATTTCTTTATATAAGTCGTATCCGTTATCAAATCTATGATCATTGTTGTATAGAACGTCTATCAATTCCCTAAGAGAAATCTCGTAGCATTCATCAATAACACGCCTCCTTAATACTTCCATCATGATTCCATCCCACAATGAATACTCTCCACTATGATGATATCCATTAAACCACAACGGCTGAGGAAAACCACAAAAAATATGCAGGCATTCGGATAATATTTCTTTTTCAGCTAAAATATCAATTATTTCTCCCAGTTTTTTATCCCCCAAAAAGGTTCCTGTTACAACTACTTGAATTTCCTTTGGCACTTTCTTTCGTGTAATCGCAACTGCTTGTATCCATTTCATGTCGCCACGTATTTCATTTTTGAAGTACTCACATATATCATTTTTTTCTTCATCAGTCAATACATCCCATAAATCTACTATATGAGAAATATGCGCTGTTATTAAGCTTGTGCTTTTTACTTGGAGTTCTTTTTTGATCATACCCTTTCGTAAATAGCTAGTATTTTCTGTTCCGGAAATAAGATAATTCAATACACTCATTCCATAATCATTAACACTGTGATACTTGGAATAATTTCTAATCCATTGTATCCAAGCATTTGCTACATCTATAACCTCCTGGTGATTTTTTAAATACTTCAGTGATTGATCCGCATTAAAACACATGTGCGGTTCATGCATTCCCATGAATTTTGCCGGAAAACAAACTAACCACCTGGAAAATAGAACTGCCCATATTTTCCAGATTTTCAATTTTTCTGCATCTGTGTATTTTCCCCAATCAATCGCGTTACTGTCATATTCGTCTCCAAACTTATCAAACAAATTTTCGATATACATAGATACCGACTTTCTATCAAACTCCTTTTGAAAATATGTTATCAGTAGACTTATATTCTTATCATCAAAACATTCTATGCTTTTAAACATACCTTCTAACATGCTATAAACAACATTGTAGTTTTCAAAGTGTCGTAAATACGCCGTGTTTTCAAAATCTAATTTGGATGCATAATTCTTGAACAAATAAAATACTGCCTTGCTCCGAATAACTGCTTCATCGCTTAACAGCGCATACTCTAAAAACGCTAACGGCAAATCATCCGCCAACTTACTGCACATAATATCATAAATTTCCTTTTTTGAGAAATTTCTTTCATCTTGCATCTGATGTTCAATCTCTTCTAACGTAATATCAATATCCTTACCCCCAAAATTGTCTATACTCCAAAAATCATAATAATGTTTCCCATCCATTTGATACCAGCACTCGTCACAATTCCACTGTATATACTCATCTGCTGTCCGGCTGTTTTCAATATTCTTCATAAAATCTTCTTGAATCTGTTCATTTAATTTATCAAAATTTTCGTCCAAATACAAAACAGAAACATCTCTAACTGCCGGAAATATAGACCTACTGCCCTCCATTATGCAATCGATAATTATTTGCTCTGAATCAAATTCCTGTTCTATACGAAACAGGCTGCAGACAGCTGCATTATTAGAAAGAGAACCAATTGCCCTACGCATATATATAATATATTTTTCTATATCCCAATTTGCTTCAATCTCTTCCTCCAATAATAGTTTACTTGCATAAGTATAAATTGGATGCAAAAAATAAATCTCATTTGTAAAACGCTCTTTGTAAATATATCCATTCTCACATAAACTCCGTAAAATACCTTTTATTTCTTTATCCAGCCCTGCTGTTTGGGTATATATTGGGAATCCCTGTTCAGTATGCGAACCTCTATGAGTCCCTCCTATGGATACAGTTACTTCTTCTTGCATGTTTTGACGTATAGAAACCGGTCCTTCGTCACTACAAAGAATATATGCCAAGTCTTTCATGTTTACAGACCTGACCGTATTGCAAAAACAACCCATCAAAATAAAAATATCTTTATATTTCTCTCCAAATGACTTTATTTTCCGACAGACTTCCTCCGAACTGATTCTTGCTTGTTTAATTATCTCATCCGTTGACATATCCACTAACATATGTATGTCCCGCACTTCTAATAAAAGATGTCGAATCTCACCAACTTCTAAAAAAACTGTTTCCTTTTGTTGGGTAAAAAAACAGTTTAGTCTTTCAAAAACCTGCAGACTTTCTTTTGATTTCCCATAAAAAAGTAGCCATATTTTCTCAGCTTCTTCCATATTTGCAATTGATGTATCATTCCATCTATTTCCCTGAATCTTGCAATTTTCAATCTGATTTTTATTAAAGACCTCAAACAATATATCTATCCTGCTTGTTATAATTAATTTTCTGTTAATAGATGTTCTATCTTGTATTAAACTCATAACTTTGTCTAATACATCTATAAAATTCTCTCTTTTCCTGATATGTCCGAATGGATCCTCAAGCAGTAACAACCTTAAATCATTTTCAGGCGACACAAAAAAATAATATGCCTCTTGATCATCCACTATATTGTCAGACCTTTTTACATTATACCCATTCTCTTGAAATTCCTGCGCAATCGTCTTGGCAATATAAGTCTTACCTGAAAATGGTACTCCTGTCAAAAGTAATACATTTTTTTGCTGCAACTCATTCTTTAACGTGTCTACACAATCTCTTTTATAAAACTTTTCATCTTCCGGCAAAACACGGCTGAATCTTTTATATTTTATAATTTCTCTGACTGAGTCAACAATATCTTCTCCGCAGTCTCTCCCTTGACGGATAACAGCAAGCATTTGGTTCATCACTTCTGCGCATGCAACTTCTGGAATTTTGTACCGATTTCTAAGAATCATACAAATCTCTGTTTCTACTTGGTCTTTTCTTTCAATCACGCACACCCGACCAAATACTTGGTTCAGTTCATTATTTTTCTGCTTAAAATACTGCTCTATATGTTCTTTCCTTTTTCTTCCTAATTCTGTTCGAGCATCAATCCCCTCCATGATATGCTCTTTAAACTCCTTTAATTCATCTCTTGAAAAACAAATCCTATTCTCTTTTATTTCACATCCATTGCCTAAAAACTTACTAACAGAATCTGTACATCGGCTATTTGTCACAATTACAAAGTAATTTGTATCACATTCCTGTATCTTATCCAAAATAAAATAATCAGATTTATACTTTTGAAAATGTGCTAACCATCCCGCAAACTCATCATAAGTTATATCATTTGTCCTCTTTTTCACCTGCAGATCTATATGATATGTTTTGTCTGCTATCTGATATGATAACTGTGCATCCTCAAAGCTCTTATTTTCAACCCAAACTTTGAGATGATCCATTTCCAAATATTCCAAAGTCAAATACAATGTTACGATATACTGATAATCAAATCCCTGTGCCCCAACTGTTTCAACTGACATAGCTTCCCCTTTACACCTCGCATTCAATTTTTTCATGCAATTTTTATAAACCGATTCAAAGTATAATAAACATCATTTTCTGCTACATAAACTTCAAACCCATTGCGCAAATATTTACATGCTATCTCACGATAATCAGTGATGATTCTTATAAATTCTATACCTTGATTTCTCATGTTTAATGGCAATACTATATTTAAACACCACCATAATTTTCACTATATCATAATTTACTCCTTTCCGAAAGACATACTACAAATTTCGCAAACCTTTTAGCGAAACTCTAAACAATTTGGCAAAACTAAACCTTTTGGGGTCAATTGCAAACCGACCTTCCCGTTTTGTAACCGAGTTTCACATTTTGTAAGCGGCATTCAAATTTTGTACCCGAAATTCCACTTTTGGAGCAGGATTCCCGTTTTTTCTTTCCATTCTGTGCTATAATCTCCTTATGACAGAGTAAAAATGCATACAAAAACCGGACGTCACTTTTGTCTTACAAATTTTGTAACACAAATTTCGCACCTCTTCCGGTTCTTATTTCCAGCCGGCGGTCTGTGTCTGTTTTTAGTTTCTCTCTGCCCTGTTACTTTTTAAAAAGTCTTGGGGTGAGGTTGATGATGGCGGCAGAACGCCTCATACGGGCTTTTCCCGTTCAGTTTCTTTCTCCGGTAGGAATTGATATGATCCATCATCAGGTCGATATCTTCCTGCATCAGTTCGTCAAAGCTCTTTCCTTTCGGCACCACCCTGCGGATCATGCAAAACTCCAAACTATCACGGAAACTCATATACAAACATAAAAACTCCGAGCAGTTTCCGTGTTTGTATTATATCTCCCATTTTTCAACAGCATTTTCCGTCAAGCTAATACACCTTTCAGCCAAAACCGCCAATATCTTACACCTTTTTACCTTTCCGTTTTATACTATCACGGAAACCCGTGACTTTTGCGTGAAAGTACACTTTTGCCTGATAGTACGATTTTTCCCTCAATCGCCCCTCTATCAGCGGCGTCCAAAAACATGAAAAAAGGGGCTCACCACCCACCGTGATGAACCCCACCAAGCCTTAAAACCCTTGATTTTAAGCCATTCTTCAATACTTTTGCCTGCGAGTACCCAAATTCCTATGGCATCATTTGGAAATAGCCGCCTGTGCCGCTGTGAGATTTTGATGACTTTTACCCCCTTTTACCCCACCCAATTTGCGGTTCGACAAATCGACAAATTGCGCTTTTATCGATAAAATCCATACTTTTCAGCACAGCGTAATCATATCAGAGCAACCTTAAAAGCTGTACCAACTCAAGCGATTCGTCCGTATCTGATGCAGTCTGCCTGGTATCAAACTGCGAAAAACGATTGTCACGGTAAAATGATAACAGCTTTTCCTCATTTTCGGCCTCTAAGAAGGTCACTACGCCTCCGCCCAAATACTGTATCTCTTTAATTTTATCCCATGTAAGTTTAAGCAGTTCTGCTCCCGTGATTTCTGTTCCGCCACTCTCCGAGAAGTTTTTCCCAAGTTGTGCAATCAGATATGCCGACATGGTATAGGTATCCGATTTTTCATCCAACTCA
The DNA here is from genome assembly GCA_009911035.1 of Lachnospiraceae bacterium. Taxonomy (GTDB): domain Bacteria; phylum Bacillota; class Clostridia; order Lachnospirales; family Lachnospiraceae; genus Suilimivivens. The sequence continues at coordinate 2,763 of QXWO01000072.1, read as the reverse complement.
CTGATTCGTAGCAGCTTTCTTTTCATAGTATTACTCACTGTTACACCCCTTACCGTCAATGGTTTTAATGCAAGGGTAAAATATCCAAGTAATCTGACATCCTCTGCTGAAACTACAAGATATGTAACAGACTGGTTCCTTTTCGTGAATTCTATGGCACTTTTTTTTCAAAAAACGTTCCACGTCCTTATTCTTCGGACTGGAAAAGCCGGAAAGCAACTCAACCAGTGCTGGCTCTCCAGCTTCTTCATCATTCCCCAATGCCAAATACTCACGGATATTGACTGAAAAGAATTTATCATTTCCCGGCATTTTCCTTCTCCTTTATTTTCATCTTCCGCAGCCGCATCATTTCCCTCAATTCAGGTTCTCCCTTTATCTCTCTTGCCGCAACGGGTATATGAACAGGACGGTTCTTGGCAGATTCTTCAATTGCATTGACAAACATCTCCACCTGTTCCTTGCCGGAAATGACAAAATTTTTCGTGATACTTGAAGTTGCCATGATAAACACCTCCTTTGTTAGTATGGTTTTTCTGCTTCAATTCATACTTTTCTATCTCTATTTTATTATTTTATATCGGTTAACGCAACAAATCTTTTATGAATTTTTTATAACTTATTTTCCCGCTTGCTATCCCGCCAAAATAGAGTTAAGATACGACACCACGGAGGGATTGGATTGGAAAAAGATTCTGCATTGTACCAGCTCATAGGCACCCGCATGAACGGTGTCATGAACGGCATCGTAAGTGGTGACGGGGAATACCAGGCGATTCTCCGAAAGTCGGATATATACTCTGGCGAACTGGGCAGGATGGATTTATCAAAAGAAATCCGGCTGCTGATTGACCGCTTTGTCAGCGAGCAGAACGCGCATAGCACTTGTGCTATTAATCCCGGTTTGGAATGCTCGCCTACCTGCTTGGCTTTTCCGACTGCAAGGCCATGTTCCTGGGGAAATGCCTGCCAACGGAAGTAAAAGAAACGAACACAGAACTGTAACTGCAAAGTGCCGAACAGGACGGGAAGGCTGCGCCACAGCCTCATCCTCCATAAGCCCAAAGAGGCAGCATTCAAGCACAAGTCTGCCCCGTGCCTTTATCCATAGCTTTCGTCTCTTTTAACAAATCTGTCAGTATCTCATTAGATGAACGTTCGTCTCTTTCATCTAAATTGATCCATACAAAATCCAAATTTTCAGCTTTTTTGACTTCCTCTGCTGAAAAGTATCTCCACCTCCCATTAGGATTTTTTTCAGAATAAGTGGATTTCCTATTTTCTATATTTCCCGTGCAATAGCAATCAACAAATTCCTGCAAATGCTCTCTTTTCATGGGTTTTGTCGATAGGGTATGTTTAACACCTGTCCTATTATCATACACCCAAATACCTTCGGTCGGTTCTCCCTTATCAAAAAATAAGACATTTGTTTTTATTCCATTTGCATAAAAGATACCAGTAGGAAGTCTAAGAATTGTATGCAAATTAAAATTTCTTAACAGTCTTTCCCTGACTTTTGCTGTAGTTCCTGTATCTGTCAAAACATTATCAGGCAAAACAACGCCTACACGTCCTTTTACTATGGACATAATGTGCTGTAGAAAGTTCACTTGATTATCAGAAGTCTTAACAAATTCCGGACTATTAGCAGATACCTCTACACTTCCTTGTGGTCTAGTACTCCGTACTCAAATTTCTTATGCAAATAAGACAAATATAGTATAATAAATACATCTAAGAATTTCGGAGGATGCGTTCATGGGCAGGAATAAAAAATACGGAGACATAACCCTCAAGCCAGAAGACCGGGAGAAACTTGAAAAACTTGCAAATTCCCAGACTTCGGAATACCGCAAAGTACAGAGGGCAAAAATACTTCTGTTAAGCGCAGATGGCATGTCAAATGCAGAAATAGCTTCTTCCACAGGCATCCACCGTAATACGGTTGCCGCATTCGTGGCAAAATATATTGCCGCAGGTATTGATTACGCGCTGAACGATTCGGCAAGGTCCGGCAGGCCAAACAGTATCTGCGACGAGGAAAAAGCAAGGATAACAAATACCACCTGCACGAAGCCCAAAGATATTGGGTACGCGGAGGAACTGTGGACATACCGCTGCCTGCAAAAGCATATAAGGAAGCATTGTGCGGAAGCCGGATACCCAGGGCTTTCCCGGATATCACCGAATACGGTAAGGACAATCCTGGAAAATAATGAGATAAAACCAAACAAAATAACCTACTATCTTGAACGCAAGGATCCTGATTTTGAATCCCAAATGCATGAAGTCCTTGTTGTATACAAACAGGTGTCCCTGTGTTTTGACGCAGAGGGAACCCTTATCATCCCAATGGACGAATCCAAAACAGAGACCGTATCCTATGATGAAAAACCAGGCATCCAGGCATTGCAGAATACCGCCCCTGACCTGCCGCCGGCAGCGGGGCATGGCATGGTTGCAGGGGATTATGAATATAAGCGGCTGGGGACGCTGTCCCTGCTGACTGGGTTAAACCTTCTTACAGGAGAAGTCATTCCTCTGGTAAGTGACAGCCATAAAAGCAGTGATTTTATAGAATGGCTTAAAATACTGGACATCCGGTAACCGTAGCATGACACCCTGCGTCTTGTACTGGACAACCATTCCGCCCATACATCGAAAGAAACACAAAAAGTATCTTGTAACAAAACCGGGACGCTTTGAATTTGTATTTACCCCTAAACATGGCTCATGGCTGAATCTGATTGAAAGTTTCTT
>QXWO01000071.1 GCA_009911035.1 Lachnospiraceae bacterium | reverse complement strand
TACTTTTTGGTATTGCATGTTTTTATCCTTTCTGGCAGGCATCCATTTCCAGAAGGCGGATACACAACCTAGCGGCTTATACAGGTATAGCCTGAGGCTTCCCAACCAGCCAAAACATAAATCACCACCGAATGGATTGACAGACTTTTTAAGAGGTTTCACCAGCCGGGAGGCCGGTTCCCAAGGAGAATACGTCAACGATCCTGCCTCAGTGATTATACCTCTATATTTTGTCTGGTGCATTAAGGAAACCTCAGACATGGTAAATAATGCAGCACTATAACATCTGATGGAGGGGGAACTCCTCCTTCCGTTATATCTATATTGATTTATTAGATTGGACTTTGTAACAATTAACCAGTAGTCATTCTTGACTACACCATTATTATACTAGGAGAAAAAGAAATGAATATGAAATATGCAGTAAGAAGTGAGGACACGGAGCAGATTGCCGTTATACAGTGGGCGCAGTACAACGTGAATCATCATCCGGAATTGAAATGGCTGCACCATTGTCCAAATGGGGGAAGCAGGAACCGTCTTGAGGCGGTCAAGTTAAAGCAGATGGGAGTGAAACCGGGTGTCTCTGATTTATGCCTGCCATACCCGAAGGGGGATTACTGCGGGCTTTACATTGAGATGAAATACGGAAGCAACAGGCAGCAGGACACACAAAAGGAGTTTCTTAAGGATATGGCTGCGGCCGGGCATTTCGTTGTAACCTGTTATTCCGCAGAGGAGGCAATATATGTCATAAAGGAATATTTAAATCTTGCGGACAGGAAGCATATGGAGCGTAACAGCAGAATGGTAATTCCGAATAACAGCATCCTCAAGGACGGAAAGGTTAAGGGAGGCGATTAATGCAGTACTACATGCAGGAGCAGCTTGAGGCATTTCTGAAAGATGCGTGGAGCTATGAGAGCCGTGACGGATGGGAGGCCGGGGAACTTTCAACCGAATTTGTAGGGACAGTGCAACAGGGGAATAGGTTTTATGACATATATGTTGACATAGCGGGGAATTACTGGTACACAGTCCGCATTATGACACAAAGAGGCATTTTTCCAGAGTATGAGGCCATTTTCGGACATTCGGAGAGGGAAAGGCGTAAATACAGAAGGTGAAAGAGGCGGAAAAATCATCATGGCAGCAGGTGTGACCATCTGGTGGTACCATGAAAAAATTATTGATAGAGAGGACAGGAGAAAAAACATGAAAATTATTGCAGTAATGTCACCCAAGGGGGGAATTGGAAAGACCACAACCGCCGATGCAGTCGCCTACATTTTAGGCGAGGAACACGGGAAACGTGTTCTTGTGATTGATGGGGATCCACAGGGAGACACATCAAAGACGTTTGGGAAATATGAACCGGAGGGAATCGGGTTGAGTGAATTACTTGAGCGTCATGTTAATGTTGGGGGAGACTACCACACATCGGAGCTGATCCAGACGACAAAATATGAGCACATCGACATCGTTCCGGCGAATGGGTATCTCATGCGCACGGACATGAATCTCATGCTTAAACAGGAGGAGAACCAAGTCACAAGGCTGCGGGATGCACTTATGGAAGTATCAGACGCATATGATTATTGTATTTGTGACTGCGGGAGGCTGCTTGACATGGTAGTTATCAATATTTTACTATGCGCTTCCCTTATCATTGCACCTGTAAAGGTTGGAGGGTACGAAAACGAGGCTATCCGGAATCTTGAGGAACAGGTCGAGGATTTAAAAGAGGTCAATCCGGATTTGAAAATCAAGGTTGTCATGACGATGCGACAGAAGAACAAGACTTCCCTTGACATGGAATTGTGGCTACATGAGGAATATGGATGGAAAATGTTCACGACACCGGTTCGTCGGTCTATCATTGCGGAAAAGGCGAGTATGACAATGAAACCATTACCGGAATTTTCAAGGCATGGAATTGTGACGCAGGATTACCGGGGAATAGTTGATGAACTTATAGAAATGGAGGCAGCAGGATATGAAAGTAATACCAACCGCAGCGTGTAGATTTTGCGGGCAGATGATTCAGCTTGACGGTGATTGTGAACTGACACAGCCGCAGGCAGAGGAAAAGGCAACAATGACATGTCGGTGTGCGGAGGCAGTTGAATACCAGAAGAAAAAGAACCGAAAAGAAAACGCATTAAAAAATGTTTCTACACTTTTCGGTGAGAATGCGGTACCAGAGAGAAGAATTAGTGAAGGAATTACAAATATCCTGCGGGAATCTGTAGAGGAAATATATTCCGGAGAGCTTGCCAAGGTTACATTAAACCTACGGGGAGGTGTTAAAGCCTCAATTTCGCAGAATAGTAAAGGCGAGATAAATGTTGAACGGACAGAGACAAGAAAACAGAAATTGACAGAATAGGGGGATGGAGCATGACGGAGAGGGAAATATGCTACATGTATCGGAATGCAAGGAATAAGAAGTGTTCAGCTTTACGCCCGACTATCCCTATTATGTCAATGCGGTAGAAGTTTCAAAGGGCGGCAGCGGATATTGTATCAGCTTTGAAAATGGGAAAGAGGTTTACCACAAAGAAAATGATAAGCAACTGCCCTGTGAGGTAGAGCATATATATCCCGATTACAGCCTTTATCCCAAATTGACAAAAGATACTGCCTATGGTTTTATGAGCCGGGGTTGTCCGGGAGGGTGCGATTTCTGCCATGTCGAAGCAAAAGAGGGCAGAAAGGCATATAAAGTTGCAGATTTGTCAGAGTTTTGGAGAGGACAGCCAGATGTCACTGCAGGATATATGCCCGGGATGGCAGATGGAAGGGTAGGAAAATATGGGAAAATATAAACCGAAAATAGTTGAGGGGATAGTAAATTCCGTATCATGTGGGAGTATTTGTTCCGACAGATGTAAATTTAAGGTTTCGGACGACATTAACATCTGTCAAGAATGCGAAAAGAAAAGACCGGGAAAGACCAGTGTCGGAAATGCTGTTGATGATGTTTCGGTCATGTGCGAGGGAAAGAGGTAAAAGTGAATAGAGATTTGATTAGCCGGAATAGAACGGTGCAATTGCTAAGGGCATATGCTGATGAAGTCGGCTGTAAACGCGGGGAATATGAACTTGCGAACGGGATACTGAAAGCAGCGTGTTTTCTAAGTGATAGTGAAAATGTGCCTGCTGTCTATGACGTGGACAGTATGGAAAAAGTTTAAGGGAAAAACGCACCCTAAAAATTGTGAGATTAAGCTTTAGCGGAGGTAGATTGATGAAAGCAACATGTGAAATTATTGCAGATATAAAAGACGGGAAAGAAGTTTCCTACGAAGAACTGAAAATGGCGTGTCTGGTACAATCATTTCTGCTTTTTCAATGGATCTGAACCTTGAAAGTATACAGGAAGCATTATGGGATATTTCAGAAGCATGTTGCGACGTACAGTATTATGTTGACTGTGATGATGGTTCTCTTCTTAACGCTCTTGATGGAAATGAAGACGATGCATACGGAGGGAAAAGTGAGGAGACCTATAAAATAAACAAGAGAAGTAAAAGAATTATGGAAGATGTGTCAAAACATCATAATAGATCAATAATTACAGACATAATCAGGAAATACTTTGTGGTGATTTAAGCTTTAGCGGAGGTGCAGAGTGAAAACAAATTTTGATGTTTGCTGTGAAAGCGCGGAAACAATGGCCCAGATAATAGACATTATGAAATGTGGATGGACAAAAGAGCAGATTATAAATTGGCTTAAACAGCCTTTCGCAGAAAAGGAAGAAAATCTGAAAGATGCAGTTGAGTGTATGGAACAGCACACGGGATTTATACTTGAAAACAGGATGACAGATGGAGTCAAACCAGATGGATGGTATGCTGGTCAAAACAAAAAGTACGGTGATATGTTTGATTTGACCGCCAATAAGAAATTTGCAAAAGTTTTTGAGGATGAAAACGAAGCAAAGGAGAAGGCAAAATCTTTAAATAAGAGTGGATGGAATTTTGTGGTTTTACCGAGCTAAACGGAAATTTATATTGATTAACAAGTATAAAACAGTATTAACAGAATGGAGATGGAATGATGTTTTCTGAAAAAGACATAAAACAGATTTTACATGAAGGTGGAAAATATAATATCTTGCTTTTGTTCGCATCACATAAAGATGCACTTGAGGCAGCAGGCGTATTTAGAAAAACAATGCCAAGAAGCGTAAACGATACAGGAGATAAAACAGTTTTAAAGACAATGGAGGGTCATTACATATATTTTAGGAGTATTCAGATTGTTGCAAAAAGACCTGATGGAATTAAGGCAAGAGTTATTGTCTGTATACCAATGTTGGAGTATATAAGTGGCTATTTTGCGGAGGTTTGTACAATAAGACAATTTAGAAAACAGGAGGATGTGTAATGGCAACGGGATTTAGCGTTATGGACGCATTTAATCAAAGAAGTAAGGCAGGAATTGAAGAAAAGCCTAAAGCGAGATTTCGTACAAAGGATATTTCAGTTTTTAAAATGTATCGCAATGAAATGAATTTTTACAGTATAGAAGCAGTTGAGGAACTTGCAGGGGATATTCTTACATTTGGTCTTAAGCAGAATCTTGAACTGGTATACGAGCCTTGTGAAAAGGGAGAGTACAGGATTGTTGCAGGGGAGAGACGGTGGCTTGCCCTCAAGATGCTGGTATCAAAAGGCTATAAGGAATTTGAGATAGCAACAAGTAAACTGACCACACCACAGGACGCAAATGAGGAACAGGTTGAAATCATCATTGCGAACGCGTACCGGAATAAGAGTGTTGCCGACATGATTGAGGAGGAAAAACGCCTCAAGGAATCATTGGAAAAGATGAAAGCAGCAGGAAAGCAGATAAAAGGATATGACCTCACATCCGGTCGGTTGCGGGATGTTATCGCCTCAATGCTGCACATGTCAAAGACAAAGGTTGCACAAATTGAATCAGTCAATAACAATTTGATTCCGGAATTTAAGGAAGAATTGAAAAGCGAACGCCTTACGTTTTCTGCTGCCTATGAATTATCCGGAATGTCAGAACAGGAGCAGCAGGACGCACTTGAGAGGTTCAAGGAATCCGGCGAACTATCCCACAAGGATATAAAGACCATGAAAGGGGAAAAGGCGGGGCAGCAGGACACACAGAACGCTTCCGGAGAGGGCGCAGAAACCGCCACAGAGGGGCAAAACGAGGCAGAGCCGGAAAAGAGTACACCGGAGACAGAAAACGCCGAAAATGGGGCAGATACAGAGCCACAGGAGGGCAATGAGGAGCATCCGGCAGCAGGTGACGACTATCAGACACCGCATCCGGAGGGAATCACTTCATTGTGCTATTCGTGCAAAAAATATTTAGAGTGCAATGTCAAAACCGGGACGTGTACCAAATGTGATCAGTACATAAATAAGGCAGAGTCGGAAAAGACCGTAGAGCAGCGTTATTCAGAGGAGCAGAGCAGGATTGACAGGGAAACCGCAAGAAAACTACGTGAGCAGGCAGATGTGGAAAAAATGAACAATATTCCCTCCGCATTCGGCAGAGATGGTCAGCAGATACATAAAATACGAATTGGAACCTCTTTTTTTGCGGATGCATACAGCAATATCAAGAGTTTTGAACTCCGGAAAAATGACCGGGGTTATAAAGCAGGCGATATTCTTGAGATGATGGAATTTGAGGATGGAAGGTATACCGGACGCATGGTGCGAAAACTGGTGACATATATGCTTGAGGATTATACTGGACTTGAGGACGGATATTGCATTATGGCAACCGCTCTTGTAAATAAAGACGGGGAAGCATTGCAGTATGTAGATTTAGGACAGATATGTGCAGAAATAAAGGCAAACGGAGACGGGTACTTAGATGGAGGAGACGAGGTTATTTTGATTGATAAGGCTGTAGATATTGTAATAGGTGGCGGGATGGAATGACAGGAGGTAAACAATGAGGAAAGCAGTATTATTTGATGTATTTTCTTCCCGGTGCCAGTTTTTTAATATTGAAACAGCGGGCGGGAACGGATGTGACCATCCAGACCAGATAATAACAGAAGAAGAAAATGGAAAAAAAGTAGGGAGCTGCCATTGCCATACCTGCCCGTTAGGAATAGAGGCAGAGCAGCAGGATTTGACAGACAGGGAAGACCCGGACGCGGTAAAAGATGAAATTGATTGGGATGGATTATGCGAAGACGGAGAAGTCATAGAAGGTGAATGCCTGCTTGTGCCAGTAGACGGGACAGCGTCAGAGGAACAGAAACAGGCAATGTATTCCTATGAAAGATATATGCACCGGTATGATAAACAATGGCTGGATGCACATGGAACAAAAACACATTTGCAGATTATTGATGAATTGCACGAATATGGGACAGGGAGGCAGCAGGACAATGAATAAAAAAAGTTTAGTGGCAGTATTTAACAATGCAAGGGCAGAAGGTTTGGAATATATCGGTGTAAGGATAAAAACAGAGGGAAGCAGCCAGCCGGAAATTATCATTAACCCAAAGGAGAATTTTGACGCAAAACTTGACTATTATATGAGTGCCTATGATGATGATTTGGCCCTTATTTCCACAAAAGGAAAGAAAGAAATAAGAATTACGGGCATTGCACAGGGAAACGCTTTTGAGGACATTGAGTACCAGTTGATGTCAGTGGGATTTGGATGGAAAAAGCCTATTTCGGATGCAATAGACAAATCCTACAATAAAATGATTGCAGAGACGCCGCCAGCGTCAGAAGAAGAAAAACTGCATTGCGAGACTATGAAAGAAGCAGTAAAAGGCATGTTTCTCAATGCGCGTATGTCAGCGGCAGAGGCAAGGTTTATATTTGATAATATTGAAAAGTATGAGGAACTTTTCGATATCTGTATGAACGAAGATGACATGCAGTTCCGAAAGGGCCTCACAGAATTACAGAGGATGCAGAACGAACATATCCTTAAAGAGGAAAGCGGCAGATAAAGAGATTATGGCAGAAATGGAGGAATATGTGTGAAAGAGGAAAAAGAGCAGACAGTCATCGAAAAGACATATCTATATCTTGAGAACTACCGTGAAATGGAGCGGTATATCAATGATGCAGTGTCGGAAGTGTCACAGATTCCGAATATAGATAAATACAACATATCAGCTGAAAAGGCGTTCTTACAATCAGTCAAAGAGTGCAGGGCAGAAACCATCATTTTGTTTCATCATTTGAATAAGGCCCTTGCGTCCCTTAAAGAGGATGCGGAGGCAGCAGGCGAGTTATACAAGTATGAGGCTCTTGAGGATATCTATATAAAGGGAAAGACATATGAGGATATAGCAAAGGAAAATAAATGTGGGAAAAATTCTCCAAAACGATGGTGTAAAAGTATGGTTCAAAAACTTTCGGTGAAATTGTTTGGCGCAAGGGCAATCATGGAGAAATGTAAAAAATAGCAGGTTTTTGAATAAAATTAAGGTGTTTCAAATAAAACAGTGTTAAAAACGTGGTAAAACAGTGGTTTTTTTGTGGTTAAAAGATGGTGAACACAAGGCAAAATAAATGTGCTATTATGGTAGCGTGGATAGTTAGGATGAGCGATTGCAGAGATGCAGTCGCTTTTTTCTTACCTGTCTGCACTCCTGTCACGTGAGGGCAGCAGGGATGCAGCAATGCACCTGCGACCTGCCATCTGATAAGTATGCAGGGGCAGCAGGACAGGGAGGAGGATGGACAGTGTTATTGAAGTCATGCAGGTGTGGGAAGCTTATCCCACAAACAATGAAGATGTGTGAAGAATGTGGGAAAAGGCAGCAGTCGAGATATGTCATGTACAACAATACACGCAGGGACAGGAGGGCAGCAGAGTTCTACCTGTCAAAGGAATGGCGGGCATTGCGCCCTGTCATCATGAGTGTGTATGGATATGTGGACATCTATGCATTGTATGTCATGCATGAACTGAAAACCCTTGGGGAATCTGATCCGGTTCACCACATCATAGAGCTTGAGGCGGACTGGCAGCAGAGGTTGAACCCGCTTAATCTTATCCCACTCAAGCACGAGACACACAGTACAATTACAGCACTATATAAACAGAGCAGAGCAAGCATGAAAGACACACAGAAACAGTTGAGGTCACTGATTGATTACCATTTCAAAGAGGCAGGGGGCTATGAAAAAGTTTTGCGTGACGCTTTCCTAGTCACGCCCACCCTCTTCCTTTGAGAAAACTCCCCACGGAAATTTCAGAAAAAAAGGGACGACAGAAGAGGTGTCAGAATGTGACACAAAGCTGCCGGGCATCAGAAGGAAGGGAGGTGCATTGGGGTGGCAGGGCAGAGACAGCCTATAGAATTAGTGGCCATGAAAGGCAGAAAACATCTTACAAAAGCGGAGATTGCCGCAAGGAAAAATTCCGAGGTAGTCGCTCCAAATGATAAAGTCAGGCCCCCGTCCTATCTGACATCTGAACTTAAAAAGAAGTTCCGGAAACTGGCAAAAGAACTGCTTGAAATCAAGCTGGTTGCCAATGTTGACTGCGATGCACTGGCAAGGCTGCTGATTGCGCAGGAACAATTTATTGAAGTCACGGCGCAGATCAGGGAAACGCCGTTAATGATGGAAGTTCCGGTTTATAAGACGCAGGTAAATCCAGACACGGGGAAAGAAGAAATGGTGCAGGTCGGGACACGGCAGGCCGTGAACGGAGAGCGTGAGAGACTCATGATAATACAGGACAGGTGTATGAAACAGTGCCGTCAGGGAGCGGGAGATTTCGGCATGACGGTATCAAGCCGCTGCCGCCTGGTCGTTCCTAAAAAGGAAGAAACGCCGGAAAACAAATTCAGCAAATACGCGACGTAGCAGATGGCGAAAGCAGGGCATATAACCGACCGATGCACACAGTATGCACTTGACGTCACGGAAGGGCGCGTAACAGCCGGAGAACTTGTCATACTGGCATGTCAGAGGCACCTTGACGACATTGAAAAGTCAAAGGCAGCACCGTACAGATATTATTTTGATGTTGAAAAGTCTGAAAAGATAATCAGTTTTGCAGAAGAACTTACCATTGCCGAGGGGGATGAGCAGGAAAACGTTACGGCGTATCCGTTCCAGTGCTTTATTTTAGGCTCAATTAATGGGTGGAGGACGAAGGAAAAGGGTTACAGGCGGTACCGGACATCCTACATACAGCTGGGCAGGCAGAACGGGAAGTCTTTCCTCAACGGGATTCTTGCAACCTACTATGGCAATTTTGACGGATATCAGTACGGGCAGATATACTGTGCAGCCACAAAGCAGGAGCAGGCAGACATTGTATTCAGGGAAATTGTAAAATTCATAAACAGCGATGGGGAGCTGGGGGAGTGGTTCAAGATTCATGAGCATAACCACACAATTGACTGCTTATTTACCCATTCCACCATCAAGGCATTGTCCGGCGATACAAAATCAGTGGATGGATTAAGGCCATACCTTGGAATCGTGGACGAGTACCACGCACATAAAACAAACCAGATGTACAAGCTGTTTGAAGGGGGAATCAAGAAACTTAAGTCCGCATTGATTTCGGTTATTACGACAGCGGGATTTGACCTCAAATCACCCTGCTACAAATTATACGAGTACTGCTGTAACCTGCTTCACGGAGTATTCATAAATGATGCGCAGTTTGTTTATATCGCCCAGATGGACGCAGACGATGACCTGTATACGCCGGGGAACTGGATAAAAGCCAATCCGATTCTTGAATTTGATAAAGATGCTCTTGAAAATCTGGTTCCAATAGCCTACACGGCCCGTGATATGGGCGGGGAAGATTTACGGGATTTTCTTGTGAAGCAGTTGAATGTCTGGATACAGTGGTCAAATTCCGTATATATCAGAGATATTGCAAAGTGGAAAGCCTGTGCAGTCCTGAAATCCCTGAAAGATTTCAAAGGTTCAAAGTGTTATGTCGGCGTTGACCTTTCATCCGGAGGAGACCTTACATCAATTGCAATTGTCATTCCCTATATGACGGATGGCGTAAAAAAATATTTTGTCCATACACATTCATTTATCCCTGCATCACGGGTGGAAGAACATATAAAGACTGATAAAGTGCCGTATGACATTTGGATTTCCAAAGGGCTTGTAACTGTTACGGAGACGCTGGGTGGAGTCAAGACGGATTATAAGTATATTTTAAGATATCTTGGCAGCCTTATAGAGGAATATGAGCTGAAAGTAGAAGTTATATGCTATGACCCCCATAATGCATCAGCATTTATGGCAGATCTGGAGGAAATGGGATTCACTTCATTATCCGTTGTCCAGACAGCCAGGGTGCTGGGGGATGCAACGGAAGATTTCCGGTTAGAGATTCTTGCAGGAAATGTGGAGGTTGAAGGTGTCGAAACCGGAAGCAGGGACAAAAGTAAAATCGTTCCCTACGATGAACTGCTGACATGGTCAATAGCAAATGCGAAAACAGTATCAAACAGCCATGGAGAGATCCGTATTGCAAAAGAAAAGGAATCGGACAGGATAGATGCGGTTGCCGCAGTTATTGATACATGGACAGAAGCAATGAAAGAGGAATACAGGCTAGACATCAATGAAATTGCACGTACATGGCTTAAGGATTGGGACAAATATAAGGAAGGCGGGGAATAAAAATGAATCCGTTTCAAAGGCTTGCGGGCCGTTTTGTAAACTGGTGGAGGGGCGCACCGCAGGACACCGGAGGCATGAGGACGCTTAACTCCAAATCGTTTCTTGAATCAATTGGTCTAAGGCAGAAAAGGAAACCCACATCGGAGGTGACATATTTCACCTGCCTTAAAATGTTGTCGGAGACGCTTGCCAAAATGCCTATCAAGTATTACCAGAAAACAGACAAGGGGATTGTGGAGGCAGAGCAGACGGAGACGTCAAAGCTGCTGACAAAGCGGCCTAATCCGTTTATGACGCCGACGGTATTCTGGAACACTGTTGAAATGAACAGGAACCACTACGGAAACGCCTATGTGTACATGAGGAAAAAGTTCATCCGGAAACGATACGGGGGAGAATTACGTGTCATTGATTTGTGGGTGATGCAGTCAAACTGTGTGCAGATAGTCGTCGATGATGCGGGGATATTCGCAGGGACAGGCCGTTTGTGGTATGTCTACACTGACCCGACATCTGGCAGACAGTATGTTTTCAGCACCGATGAAGTGATGCACTTCAAAACATCATTTAGTTTTGACGGGATTACGGGCCTGCCCGTCCAGCAGATTTTGAAGGACACAGTGGGAGGGGCATCGGCGTCACAGGAGTTCATGAACAAAATGTATGAGACCGGGCTGACGGCAAAGGCAACACTTGAGTATACAGGATCGCTGGATGAAAAAGTGCAGGAAGGGCTGCGGAAAGCATTTGAAGAGTTCGGAAATGGCGCAAGAAACATCGGGCGTGTCCTGCCTGTACCGATGGGAATGAAAATCACGCCGCTCGATATCAAACTGACTGACTCACAGTTTTTTGAACTGAAAAAATATACGGCTTTACAGATTGCTGCGGCGTTCGGTGTAAAGCCCAACCAGATCAACGATTATTCAAAATCTTCCTATGCAAACAGTGAATTGCAGCAGTTGTCTTTTTATGTCGATACGGAGTTGTTCATCATTAAGCAGTACGAGGAAGAAATCAACTACAAGATGACGACGGAAGAAGAACAGGACGCCGGATTTTATTATAAATACAATGAGAAGGTTCTTTTCCGGACAGACTCAAAAACCCAGATGGAGTATTTGAAGAACGGCGTGGGAGGCTCAATCATAAAGCCTAATGAGGCGCGGAGACGGCTTGACATGCCAGATGCAGAGGGCGGGGACGAACTTCTCGCAAATGGCAGCATTGTACCCCTGACCATGGCTGGGGCAGCGTACCAGAAAAGCGGACAGACTGGGGAGGATACAGAACCGGAGCAGCAGGAGGAGAACGAACCGGGTACGGGGCAGCAGGACACAGAGGAAGAGGGAGAACAGGACGACACCGGAGAGGGGCAGGACGGGGAAGAGCAGGAAGGAGAGGAGTAAAGTGCCACTGAAAAAGCGTTTTAATTTCACAAAAAAGAACAGGCGTACCGGAAAGGCAGAAAATGTTGGGTATCTTGATTTTGCCGGAGGTGAGGGACAGGGTAGATGTTCCCTGTATTTTTATGGCGATATTGTGTCGGCCACATGGCAGTCCATGTTTTATGAGGAGGACAAATGCCCGAAGGACATCGCCGATTTTCTCAATCAGTTAGATGGATATGAGGAAATTGACATTTATTTCAATTCCGGGGGCGGTGATGTGTTCGCAGGGCTGGCAATTTATAACCAGTTGAGGCGGTACAGCGGGCATAAGACCGGATATGTGGACGGAATGGCGGCTTCCATAGCATCTGTCATCATGTTTGCCTGTGATGAACTGCATTTTGCAACGGGTGCACAGGCAATGGTACACAGGCCCCTGTGCCTTACCATAGGAAATGCAGACGACCATGAGGAATCCATAAAGCAGTTGAACATGTGCGAGGATTCCATTCTTGACATCTATGAGCAGCACACAAAGGACGGTGTGACGAGGGATGAACTCAAGGCTCTCATGGCAGCGGAGACGTGGTTCAACGGGGAAGAACTGGCAGAGTATTTTGACGTTGCGGTCGAAGAACGGGCAGTAATCGCAGCGTGTACGTCTGACTTTTTCGACAGATACACGAACACACCGCAACAGGTCGGGGAGACAGGCAGGACAGGCACGGACGATATCATCGATGCGGTGATTGAGGAAATGCAGAACCGTGAGAACCGGAGAACCGAGGCAGAAAAACAGGAGATTCTTGCGGATTTGGACTTATACGGTATTTAAAAAAGGGAGAGGAGAAAAAACATGAACAAAGAAATGCAGAAACTTTTGAGGCAAATCAATGACAAAAAGAATGAGGTCAGGAGCCTTGCAAACGAAGGGAAACTTGACAAGGCAAGGGCAGCGAAAGAGGAATTAAAGGCTTTGCAGGATAAATTTGACCTGCTATTTGATCTGGAAGAGGAGCAGAACGAGGACATCGGGGATAAGGCCAGAAAGGGGACGGCCAAGGTCATTGGCGGGGAAAAGACTGACAAAAAGAACCTTGTAAAGTCTTTTGTCAACATCATAAAAGCTGGATTTCTACATATTGAGCCGGACGAGGCAGACGTGAAAGTGTACAAGGACGCACTGACATCCGATGCAACGCCGAATGACGAGGGGCAAAAGGGAATTGGAGTGACGATTCCGGAGGACATCAGAACGGACATCATTGAGTTGCGCCGTTCTTCTGACAACCTTGAACAGTATGTTAACGTGGAGGGCGTGACTACAAAGACAGGCATGAGGAATATTGAAGTGGATGCGGAATCCACACCTTTTGACAATGTAGACGAGGCTGCGGATTTTCCTGAAATGGATGAACCAGTTTTCGAGACTATTGAATATAAGGTCAGGAAAAAGGGCGGGATCCTCAAAATGACCGCTGAACTGCTTGAGGACACGGCAGCTAACATCATGGCGTACATCAACAAGTGGATTGCCAAAAAGACAAAAGCGACACGAAACATGATGATCCTGAAAGTGATGAATGAAATGACAAAGGGGAAAGAGGTGGTGGTCTCCAATCTTGACAGCCTCAAGGATATTTTTAATGAGCAGCTTGACCCCGCAATTGCAGCATCTTCCATAGTCATCACAAACCAGAGCGGTTTCAATTATCTTGACAAGCTGAAAGATTCGGACGGCAATTACATTTTGCAGAAAGACCCGACATTGCAGACAAAAGGCAAACTGCTTTTCGGGGAATATCCGATTGTGAAACTGTCAAAAAAGACGCTGAAATCAGAACCGATTCTTGCAGGGGACGGAACTACAGTTACAGGATATAAACATCCTGTTTTCTGCGGCGACCTGAAAGAGGCAGTCACGCTTTTCGACCGGAACGTGCTGACCATTGACATCAACGATAAGGGTACGGGAATGTGGGAAAAGGATTTGACCGGAATCAAGGTTCGCGACCGTTTTGACGTGAAGGCCGTTGACAAAGAGGCAGTCATCAAGGGAGAAATCACGGAGGTTGTGAACGGATAAGAATGGACGGGGCGGATTACCGCCCCTGCATGAAAGCAGGTGAGGGCATGACGGACGGGGAGAAAAAGAAGTACAGGGACGAATTACTTGAAAAATGCATGAAATACAACCACATAGACTATGACGATGACAAAGACATCATAGAGGATATGCTGGGAGCCGCGGAAGAAATACTGACAGATTTGATTGAGGGGTTTGACCTGTATCATCTAACGTTCCGTCAGAAGATTCTTATCTACATCTTTGTCAAAGAACTGTATGACCATAAAGAAGCATATGAGAAAGACAGAAAGGGCATGACAAATGCCGTGTCAACGATGCTTTTACAGGAAAAATATGGGGGTATGAAATGACAGGACGGATAAGGGTGGTAAGGAAAACGACGGAGGTCATTGACGGCAGGAGGCAGCAGGCGGCGTCAGTGTTTTATCAGTGCTGGTGTGAGGTACAGAGCCTGTCAACCAGTGAGAAATACACAGCGTTGCAGACGGGGATCGAGGACACGATTGTGTTTAAAGTCCGGAATTGCAGAAAAATGGAAGAGATCCGGCTGAACCTGAAAGAGTTCCATGCAGAGTATAAAGGCAGGGAATTTAAAATATACGATGCATCACCGATGTACATCAACAATGGATTTGTACTGCTGAAATGCCGGGCGGCGTCATAGTGTCAGAATGTGACACAGGAGACAGTGGAATGAAAATTGAAATGGAGTTTCAGGGACTTGAGGAACTTGTCAAAGCATTTGAAAAGGCGGCAGACGACAATGAAATCAGGGAGGTGAACAGAAGGATTGTTGAAAAAAGCGAACCAGTGGTAAAACGTATCATGTCAGGCAAAATTCCAAAGTCTGCGGATATATCAAAAAGTGGGAGGGGATTCGGAACAAAATCAAGTGTGTCATCCCACGCAGCCGACAGCGTGCCAGTGGGGAAAGTAAAAACAAAAGGCACCGGGGCATCCGCAGAGGTTGGATGGGATAAGGGAGCGAAAGACGAGCACTTTTATGTAAAGTTCATAAATTGGGGAACCATTTACCAGCCGCCAAGAGAATTTATTTATGAAACAGGCCGGGAAGCCGACGGTGAATTACAGAAAATAGCAGAACAGGAGTACCAGTCATTTTTAGACAATACAGTGAGGTGATAAGCATGGACAGCAGTCCGGACATCATAAAAGATGTATCAGAGGCACTTGAGCCTGTCAGATGCCGGGGAATCACGGTGATGCAGGGATGGTACGACAGGGATATTAAGGCATGTCACGTGACATTATGGGATTTGGGCGAGACGGATGATTGTTTTTCCGATGACGAAGCCGAGGGCGTGACATTATCCGTGCAGGTCACAGTATTTTCCACAAAGGACGAGCTGGCACTTGCAAGGGAAATCAAGAGCCTTATGAAATTAAATGGATTTTCCTTTGAGGGAAGGAACGGAGACGATTCAAAGCCGGAGGATGGAATCTATATGAAAGCACAGAGATTTTCAAAATTTTATGAAAGCGAGGAATGACAATGGAAGAAAAAAGGACAAAAATCAGCGAGAACGTGGAAAAGATTGTCCGGAGCCGGACATGTGGTTGTAAAGATTTGTATGTGGCACTGGTTTTGCAGAACACGGCAACACAGTATATGGCAGGGGTGCCGAGAAAACTTTCAAGGATGGTAAAGGCAAAGATTGACGAGAAATGGAGTTCTGAAAAGGTATACTCCGATGACGAGACGGAGGAGGTTATTACAGCATATGAAGGAACCGATGTGGAACTGGAAGTTAATGCCCTTGCACCACAGGACAGGGCGTTCTTATTTGGGCAGAAATATGAAAACGGATATCTTATAAAGACATCTAATGACATGGCCCCAGAGGTTGCAGTTGGATGGCGGGAAAGAAAACTGAACGGGAAGTATGAGTTTAAATGGCTTTATGTCGGGAAATTTTCAGAGGGCATCAGTGACGAGTCAAGCACCAAAGAGGGAAAACTTTCCCCGACCACAAAGAGCATCAAGGGGCAGTTCTATGAACGCAGCCTTGATAACCAGTATGAAATTTCCGTGGATGAATCGAACCTCATTGACGAATACGCGGATGCAAAGACAGCTCTTGAGAACTGGTTTTCAGCGGTGCAGGAATATCAGGACACAGCAGGCAGTACGGGAGATGGCGGCAGTGAGGGTACAGAAGATACCGGGACAGAACAGCAGTAAATAATGAAGCCATGCAGCAGGAGGGAAAATCAGTGAACAGAAAAATAACCATAAACAAAAAAGAATTTAAAATGCAGAAAATGTCAATTAACACGTACATGGATTATCTGGAACTGTCAGAACAGATTGATACCAAAACCCGCTATACAAAGCAGGATATTGAAGCCATGGTGCTGTTTATATGCAGGGCATACGGGAACCAGTTCACAGCAGAGGAACTTATGGACGTGGAAACTGGTCTTGATGCTGCAGGAATCATTCTGGAGTTCCAGTTTATTGATTTGGGTGTTGGTGAAGAAATTGCACGGCGGATGGAGAAAATACAGAAAAATTTTCAGAATGGCAGGTGATTCCGGAAATTGAGATCACCTGCGGGGGAGGAACGGTTTTCATTAACTCCGTGACAGTCGGGCAGTACAGGAAATATGTAAGTCTTATGGAGAAAAACGGTTCGGACAGAATAACAGATACAATGTTTTTTAATAAAAAAATCATTCAGGAGATTTTCGGAAACAGGATGTCATTTGCAGAATTGGGAGCCGCGGAAGCCGCTGACTTTCTGACAGCGGTAAAAGGAATCCATTTCATTATGCAGAATGTCATTTCGGAAAAACTTCTGACTCTGGTGGATGCTGAACCAGTAGAACGGGAAGAATCCGCCTTTGATGAATATGACATTGAAAACGGGTATGAGGATGACAGCAGTGAAGACAAAAACCCATGGAAAATATGTGGGGAGGTTCTTGACAGGGTCATTAAGGCAGCCATCCGGCTGCTGAAAAGCTCATACAGCCAGTGTATGGAGGAGGACATTATTTCCCTTCTGGAATATCTGAAATTTGAGTTAGACACAGTTAATGAAAACCAGTAAATCCGGCAGCAGACAGGGGTACAGGGAGGAGGCGGAAACATGGCATATACAAGTGTCAGACTTGCCGTAAATGCAGGCAATTACCATACAGAAATGAAGTCAGCGGCAGCACAGATGAAGGAGCTTGCAAGCGAATATTCCCTTACATCCACAAAGGCGAAGCTGTTTGGTTCAGCCGTGGACACACTAAAGGCAAAAGCGGAATCCCTTACCAGTAAAGTGACCCTGCAGAAAAATATTGTGCAGATGAACCGGGCAGAGCAGGAACGCCTCACAGAGCAGTTGGGAAAGCAGAAAACGAAGCAGGAAGAACTGAAAGCAAAGGTGGAGGCTGCAAAGAAAGCATATGAGGGAGAAAAAAAGGCCACCGGGGAAAGTTCGGATGCAGCAAAGGCACTGAAAGAGGAACTTGACAAGTTAGAGAAAAAATTCCGGGATAATGAAACTGCAATAGGCAGGACGGAGACAGCCCTTTCCAACCAGACAGTAAAGGTGAACAGGTCAGAAACCGCACTTGTAGAAATGGAAGCGGAACTTGAGAAGGTCAATAAAGAATTAAAGAACCATAACCTCAATGTATTTTCCGACGCATGTGACAAGGCAGGACAGAAAATAGAGCAGTTTGGAAAAAAGATGACAATAGTTTCTACCGGACTTGCCGCGTATGCGACGGCATCAGCGAAAATGGCGGTTGATTTCGAGGACTCCATTGCCCAGGTGTCAACCATTATGGACGAGGGTGTTATGTCCGTGGATGAAATGGAGGATGCAATTATCGGCCTGTCAAATGAAACAGGAATTGCGGCCGGAGATATTGCGGACAATGTATATAATGCCATCAGCGCAGGGCAGGACACAGGCGATGCAGTGAATTTTGTAAGGGAATCAACAAAGCTTGCGACAGCAGGTTTTGCGGAATCGGGGGATACTCTTGATATTCTGACAACAATTTTAAATGCGTATGGGCTTGAGGCAGAAAAGGTTACAGAAGTTTCGGACATGCTGGTTCAAACACAGAACCTTGGAAAAACGACTGTTTCGGACTTGTCGTCCGCTATGGGAAAGGTGATCCCAACTGCAAATGCGAACGGTGTCGCTCTTGACCAGTTATGCGCCGGATATGCAATTATGACAGCAAATGGTGTTGCCACGGCAGAAACAACAACCTACATAAATTCGATGCTCAATGAATTGGGAAAGACGGGCAGCACGACAGACGTGATCCTGCGGGAAAAGACAGGGAAGTCATTCAGCGAACTTATGCAGGGAGGCTCAAGCCTTGCAGATGTCTTGGAAGTTGTAGATGGGGCAGCGAAAGAAGAAAATCTCACAATGAGCGATATGTTTTCCTCTGCGGAGGCTGCAAAGGCTGGGCTTATCCTTCTGGGAGACAGTACGGACTCTTTCAACGGAACATTGAATGAAATGAGGGAATCAACAGGGGCAACAGATACCGCATTTGAGAAGATGCAGACGACCTCATATGATATAAAAATTGCAATGAATGAACTGAAAAATACAACAATGCAGTTTGGGCAGACAATCATGTCATCTGCCGCACCGCTGGTTGAGCAGTTCACGGAGAAGGTACATATATTATGCGAATGGTTTGGTAATCTTGATGAGGGACAGCAGCAGACGGTTCTCAAAATAGGATTATTTGTGGCAGCAGTAGGCCCCGCAGCAATCGGAATTGGGAAGTTTGCCCAGGGAATCAGTACAACAATTAAGACAGGACAAAAGCTGGCGTCTGGAATTACTTCCATCATTGCCAAAATCACAGCGAAGACGGCAGCAACGGCAGCAGGGACAGCAGCAGACGCAGCAGGAACGGCGGCAACGGCAGCACATACAGCAGCGACCGCGGCAGGAGCAACCGCAACCGGAGGAATGACTGCGGCACAAAAGGCACTCAACCTTGTAATGTCAATGAATCCCATTATGAAAGTTGTAGCAGTTGTTTCCCTTCTGGTTGCGGGATTTGTCGCCTTATATAAAAATTCAGAGACATTCAGAAATGCCGTCAATAAATTGTGGTCAACGGTAAAAGAGGGCTTTACGAAAATCAGGGAAACCATATTGGGAGCACTGGACAGTGCAAAGGAAAAAATAGAAGAAGTAAAAAATAAATTTCTTAATTCAGAAATTGGACAGGCAGCAGTAAAGGCTTTTAACGGTGTTAAAGATACTGTGTCAACGGTTATGTCAGCAGCAGTTGACACAGTAAAAGAAAATCTGGGCAATATGAAGTCTGCCTATGAGGAAAACGGAGGCGGAATCAGAGGAATTGTAGCGGCAGGGTGGGAAGGAAT
>QXWO01000070.1 GCA_009911035.1 Lachnospiraceae bacterium | reverse complement strand
CCGTTTTGCTTCGTTCGTTTCTTTTCTGAAATTCTTGTTGAATTTTCAGGGCTGCATTGCTGTTTACTTGTCAAGGTACTTTTAACTTTATCAGGCAATCTTAGGAGATTACCAACGGAGAAGGAGGGATTTGAACCCTCGCGCCGCTATTAACGACCTACTCCCTTTCCAGGGGAGCCCCTTCAGCCTCTTGGGTACTTCTCCAAATCAAGCTGACTTAAATCATGCGCCGCCGCATTATGCAAAATCGTTTAAAAGCTCAAACAGTTCTGCCCCTAACGATCCGGCTTATAAAATTATTTTCCAGACAAATTTATGTCCGGCGGAGAAGGTATCTCCAGCGGAGAGGATGGGATTCGAACCCATGCGCCCTTTCGGACAAACGGTTTTCAAGACCGCCTCGTTATGACCACTTCGATACCTCTCCATGTCGTGCGCTTTTTGCTCTCGCTCAACGCAAAAATTATTCTAACAAAACAATCTCAAAGTGTCAACACTTTTTTTCAAAAATTTTCATTTTTTTTTGCCGTCTCCATTTTCTTTCTGATTAACAACATTTTTTTATCTATTTTATATATTGTTCTGGCGCATTCCTTTAGGTCTTTTTCAAAGCCATTCTTTTCATACCCGCCCTTTTTATACACAAAATGATGCTCCACTACCGCCCAGAAATTCATTGCCTGTGTCCTGATCTGGATTTCGATCTTTCTTCCCTCTCCCGCTAAAGAAGGGATCACCACTATCATGTGCAGGCTTTGATAACCGCTGGCTTTAGGCCGTTTGACATAATCTTTAGTCTTTACGACTTTCAGTTCTTTATCTGCTTTGATAATTTCCGCCAGCTTGTAAATATCATCCAGGAAATTGCATATGACCCGCATGCCGGCTATATCCCCCAGATATTCACGGGCTGTATTGCGGTTCACCGGATATTTTTTCTTTACGATCTTATTCAGACAGCTTTCCGGTGTTTTGATCCGGTAAGTAATCTGGCTGATAAATGCTCTTCCCAGCTTTTCGGAATAATCCCGGTTAATTTTTTCAAGTTTCTGTTCCATCCTCCTGCAGGCATCCCTGTAGGGATATAAAAAAGCTTCCTCCCCCATCTGGTGTAAAAATTCCTGATACTCCTCTTTCACTGACCCCATAATAACGAAATTCCCTTCCGGCTTATTCCAAACGATTTTTAAGCCCCGAATACCATTATTATGTGAATACCGTTAAAAATATACTACTTACTTTTTAGATATCAGTCATTCTTTAAACCGGATCGATCCCATACTGTCAGGCGGGTGTTTCTGACATCTTCAAAAAGTTTTCTGCTATCTGGATATCTTCCGGCGTGGTGATTTTTATATTTTCATAAGAACCGGGAGTAAGTCTTACGGGATGCCCTGTCAGTGTCTCCACCACCATGGCATCGTCAGTGATAACACGCCCGGCCGCCAGCAGCTCCGGCTCCCGCCTTAATAGTTCGTCATAGGCATTTTTTATCAGAGAGCAGGCAAAAACCTGGGGAGTCTGCACTGCCCAGACAAGGTCCCGTCTGGGTGTTGCGGCGATATTCCCTTTTTCATCGGCAACTTTTATGGTATCTTTCACAGGCATCCCTACAACACATGCCTGGTATTTTTTCACGTCCTCCAATGCCCTGTCCAAAATTTCTTCTGTGATCAGCGGCCTTGCACCGTCATGGATAAATACATAATCGCAACCTTTCATGCCCCGAAGGCCCGCGGCCACGGAGTGATATCTCTCCCGGCCTCCTTCCACCACAGTGCTTACTTTGTCAAAACCATATTTCTCCACGATTTCCTTCCGGCAGTATTCTGTATCACCCGGGGACACCACCAGCACGATTTCATCTACAAAACTCCCCTGAAAAGTTTTCAGGGCATAATAAATAATCGGTTTACCATCCATCAGCATATACTGCTTTTTCGTACTGCTTCCCATCCGTTTTCCGCTTCCTGCTGCCAGCACAACAGCCGCCGTGCGGATCTTTATCCCTGTTTCCATCCTTCTCTCCCCTGCCGGTTCTTCTTTTTCAGCCTTATCTTTCCCCCAGCCGCAAATTCGGCACGGCATTTAAATCAAATCCATGGCGTACGCCTTTCTGGTATTCATAATAAGCGGCGGTGCCAATCATGGCTGCATTATCCGTACAGTAAATCGGGGACGGATGATAAAAAGTGATGCCTTCTTTCCGGCATGCCTCCTCAAAAGCTGCCCGAAGGGAACTGTTGGAAGCCACGCCGCCTGCAATGGCAAACTTCTTATATCCGTATTTTTTGACTGCTGCCATAGAATGATCTGTCAGCACGTCAATCACTGCTTTTTGGAAAGAAGCGGCTACATTTGCCGTATTTACCTGCTCTCCTTTCATCTGGCAGGAGTTCAGGTAATTCAGGACCGCTGACTTTAGACCGCTGAAGCTGAAATCATACTCCGCATCCCCTACTTTTGCCCGGGGGAAGTGAATGGCCCCAGGGTTTCCCTCTTTGGAAATCTTATCGATTTTGGGGCCTCCCGGATACCCCAGCCCGATAGCCCTTGCCACTTTGTCAAAGGCTTCCCCTGCCGCATCATCCCGGGTCCTGCCGATAATTTCATATGTGCCATAGTCCTTCACCACCACAAGATGGGAATGACCGCCAGACACTACCAGGCACATAAAAGGCGGTTCCAATTCCTTATTCTCAATAAAATTTGCGCTGATATGGCCTTCAATGTGATGCACGCCCACCAGAGGAATCCCCGACGCAAAGCTGACAGCCTTGGCCGCCGACACACCCACCAGCAAAGGACCTACCAGGCCGGGCCCGTAAGTCACTGCAATGGCAGTCATGCCGGAAAGCTCCTGCCCAGCCTCCAAAAGCGCCTGTTCAATCACCTGATTTATTTTTTCTATATGCTTCCGGGAGGCAATCTCCGGTACCACGCCGCCGTACTCTGTGTGCAGGGCAATCTGGGAATAAATCACATTGGAACATACTTCCCTGCCGTTTTTCACCACAGCCGCTGCTGTCTCGTCACAGGAACTTTCAATTGCCAGTATAAAAATGTCTTTATCCATCCCTGACTCCTTCAATCCTTCTTTCGTCAACAAAAATCCCCTATGAATCACCGGTCTGGGACTTGTCATCATCGGTCAGCACCGTCTTCCATCCATAGATTTTCCAGCGTCCGTCCTCGTCCTTGCGCAGTAAGAACACCTCCTCCGATGTGGTGCGGTTCGTCCCCTGCCGCAGGTTAAAGGTAAAGTAGAGCTTTGCCCAGTCATACCCATCCATGGTATAGTAAGATACGTCTGCTGCGGAAGGCAGGGTATAGCTGGATATGACGAGCCCTTTCTTTTTCAAATCGTCTATGTCTTTCTTGAGAGCCTCCAGGTACTGCTGCCCGCTGTTGCCTGTCTCCGCTATCAGTTCCTCATCATAAATCTTTTGTATCTGGGAGGCAAGCTGTTCAAACTCCTCGTCGGTGTAATTTTGTCCGTGGATGCACATAGTGAGCTCCCCATATACCTTCATTACTTCTTTAGGTGTGGGGGGATAATTTTTGTCCAGATTCCGCAGCAGCACATTCTGGACGGCTGTCAGATCCACCTTATTTTCGCTTGCCTCCCTGTTTCTTTTGTTGGTCAGATAAAAATAATAACCGAACACCAGCGCTGCAAGAATAATACCGATAATCAGTATCTTGATCCCGCTCTTTCCACCCTTTTTCTCCATAGTAACCCTCCATAATAAGTTTATTTTTCATTCATCTTCAAACATCAGCTCTATTGTTTTTCCGTCTTTACAGGTTTCTGCGGCCGGAAAAATTTTCCGCACTGCCGGAAGATATTCTTCCGGTCTGTTTAAGGATGGGCTGTAATGGGTCAGCCACAGCCGGGGCACATTGGCCCGCCTTGCAAGTTCCGCCGCCTCGTAAAAGGTCATGTGTCTGTTCTCTTTTGCCTTTGCCTTTTTGTCCGGTTCTCCATACATTCCCTCGCAGATAAACAAGTCCGACCCGGCGGCATGTTTAATAATCCCCTCTGTCGGCCTCGTATCTGTGCAGTAGGTCACTTTAAGTCCCCTCCGGGGCGGTCCAAGAACCATCTCCGGAGTAAGGATTCTGTCCCCTGTGTCGATCTCCTCTCCCTTTTGCAGGCGGTTCCAGAATCTTTTATCAATCCCCAGCGCCAGCGCCTGATCCATCTGAAATTTTCCGGTACGTTCAATTACTATACTATATCCATAACAGGGCACATTGTGATTTACTTTAAAAGCTTCTATATGGAAACCGTCAAAATGAAGAATGTGCTCTGCTTCTGTCAGTTCCATGCAGTCCACCGCAAAGGGAAGCTCGGGGGCTATCACCCGAAGGGACATCACCACCCTTGAAAGTCCCTTCGGTCCTACTAAAAGAAGCGGCTCTGTCCGTTCTGCATTTCCCATAGTGAGAAGCATTCCCGGCAGTCCGCTGATATGGTCTGCATGAAAGTGGGTGAAGCAGATCACATCCACAGGTTTCGGGCTCCAGCCTTTTTCCTTTAATGCAATCTGCGTTCCTTCCCCACAGTCAATCAATATACTCTGGCCATTATACCTGGCCATCATGGCTGTCAGCCATCTGTATGGGAGCGGCATCATTCCCCCGGTTCCCAGTAAACAAATATCCAGCATAATTCCTCCGAATAAAAATTTCCAAACCGTATTTCGGAGTATGACCGGAATTTCGTTTCCGGCATCTGCCGGAAAACAATTTTTAAACACGCTCTGGGAGAAAACCTTAGAGCAGTTCCGTCACTTCCTCCTCATTTACCGGAATGGCAAATCCTTCTATCATTTCATCATAACACCCTTCACATAAGTCAAAAGAGTGTCTGCTTCCGTCCTTATTGCTGAAATATCCAAAAAGGACGTCCGCCCCAAAGCATCCTTCTTTTAAAATCCCATTTTCGACTTTTAACTCTTTTTTGCACTTATTGCAGGTTACAGCCTTTAATTCCTTTTTATTTTCATCAAAAAAAATACGCATGTTCTTATCCTCCCCTGGTATATTGCAATGCCGCCGTCATCTGGCCGACAACACTTTTGCCTCTAACACCATTATACATAAAAGAGGAATAAGGAACAGTGGTAATTCTTCCATGGTCTGCCTATCTTTTCCACATGATCAGGGCATCTTCCTTTGGCTTGTCGTAGAAACCGGGTCTTACCCCCTCCCCCTTAAAGCCAAGGCTTTCATAGAGCCTGATTGCTGGCTGGTTACTGACCCTCACCTCTAACGTACAGTCTCCCATGCCGTTTTCCTTTGCTCTTTCTAACATATATTCCATCATTTTCCTGCCGATTCCTTTTTTGCGGTAGTCAGCAGCTACCACCACGTTTGTGATCTCGCCTTCCCCTGCCATATTCCTGATTCCGCAGCACCCTGCAAGATTTCCGTCCGCCTCCGCCACATAATAATAGGCATAATCGGCTTCCACCATTTCCAGAAAATCCCGTGCCGACCAGGGCATGGAAAAAGCTTCGCTTTCAATTTTACTAACAGCCTCCACATCGGCAACTTCCATTTCACGAATCAGCAGCATTCTTTTTCTCCCTCTCCGCCTGGGACAGACGCAGGTACCTGGGGCTGTGGTCCCTTGCCGGGACCCATTTCCCTTCCCTGAAATACTGGATTGCCAGAGGAGCGAAGGCTGCGGCCCTCTGTCTGTTCATATGGGCAGGGGCAAAGCTGTAGGGAACCCGGATCAGTTCCGAGATCCTCTCTGCAAATACAGGCACCCCGTCCCCTAAAAAAA
Source organism: Lachnospiraceae bacterium (assembly GCA_009911035.1). Classification (GTDB taxonomy): domain Bacteria; phylum Bacillota; class Clostridia; order Lachnospirales; family Lachnospiraceae; genus Suilimivivens. The sequence continues at coordinate 14,002 of QXWO01000070.1, read as the reverse complement.
TGACTTCACGCCCCTTCTGGCTGCATATTTCCACAATCCCGTCAATGGATACCGCGCACTGGTCCATCACCGGAGAAAGTCTGTATGCGAAGGGGACCCCTTCTGTTTTAACGAACTCGTAAAGTCCTGTATAAACCTGGCTGCGTCTGGCATCCATAATGGGACAAACCAGCTTGTCCGTACCATACAGGTTACATGCCAGCCCGTCTAAAGTGGGGATTTCAATCAAAGGAACTTCCATTGCCAGTCCCAGCCCTTTGGCCGTTGCAGACCCGATGCGCAGCCCGGTAAAAGAACCTGGTCCTGCCGCCAGCGCAATGGCATCCACCGTTTTCAAATCCAGTTCCACCATTTTCTTTAGTTCGTCCAGCATGGGAAGCAGGGTCTGGGAGTGGGTCTTTTTGTACTGGACATTATATTCGGCGACTAAGGTATCATCTTCCACAATGGCTGCGGATGCCATAAGTCCCGAACTGTCTATGGCTATTACTTTCATTTTAGCTTATTTTCCTCTCCCTGCATACTTAATTTTCTATATTCAAAACCTTTTTCCAAATCCTTTGTAATCGTTATCCTGACACAGTTCTCTGGCAGGATTTCTTCTATCAGTTCCGCCCATTCAATCAGGCACACGCCGTCCCCGTAGAAATAATCTTCATATCCCACTTCGTCCATCTCAGAAATATCCCCAATCCTGTATACATCCAAATGATAAAACGGACACTTCCCCCCTTCATATATCTGGACAATCGTAAACGTAGGACTGTTTACAGGCTCCATGATCCCAAGTCCTGCAGCCACTCCCTGGGTAAAAACCGTCTTGCCTGTTCCCAGATCCCCTGTCAGGGTAATAACTGTACCGGGGGCAGATTCCTGCCCGATCTTCCTTCCAAACGCAAAGGTTTCCTCCGGGCTAAAAGTTTCCACAACCATCTCTTCCATCATCTCCTGACTTTTTAACTACGGATCTTCACTTTCTTCGGCGCCATGTGGGTGGATATGATCTGGGTCACGCCCATGGCCTTATCCCCTAAGTCCTTCTTGGGGAAAATAGATGCATTTACCGGCGAAGTGTACAGAATAATGCTTTTAGGCGTAGATACTGCCCGGTACATATCCTCCCACTTCTGGCTCTGGACCTCCCCTTTCTGGGATACTTCCACTCCTTCTTCCGTCATTTTATAATGAAGAGGATTTTTAAAGGCAGGGTTTGAAAGATACTGCTGTCTCGATTTTACAAACAGCGTCCATGGCAGATAAGCAAGTATCACTGCCCCCGCAATCAGAAGCAGTATCCCGTACCCCATGAAATACGCCGCAACAAGCAGCGCCCCTGCCACAGCACCAATCAGTCCCGCAGGACTTGTGTAGGTGTGGTAAAGCATATAATCATAAAGAACTCCCGACGTCACCTTTACATCAAATTCAATTTCCATTATTCCTGTACTCCCTGCCTGCCGCAAGCTGTGCCTGCCATGCTGCGTTATATATCGTTCGGATATTTCCTTCCAGAGCGTGTTTTCCTATCATCAGTTTCCGTTCCGTAAAAGAGCGCCTACATGGGGCAGGCGCTCTCTACTCTTTTCTATTATACTAAAAATCACATAAAGTGCAATATAGAAATCTATTTTTGAATGTCCGTATCCCTTCAGGCGCTACAAGTCCAAATCTCCTACTCATGCCGCAGGGCTTCGATGGGGCTTAATTTTGCCGCCTTGCGGGCCGGATAGATTCCGAAAAAGATACCAACGCCGCAGGAGAATATGGAAGCGGCAAGAATCGTGCTCACATTGATCTCCGCCGTTATATCCATAATGGAACATGCCCCCATAGCCCCTAGGCTTCCCAGTATAATTCCAATAACGCCTCCCAGCAGCGTGATAATGCCCGCTTCCGCCAAAAATTGCAGCAGCACGGAACCTGTCCTTGCACCAAGCGCTTTCCGGATGCCGATTTCCCTTGTCCGCTCTGTCACTGATACCAGCATAATGTTCATAACGCCGATGCCGCCTACCAGCAGGGAGATGGCTGCCACAAAGGAGATAAATACCGTAATAAATCCTAAGATGGTATCGTACTGGGCGGCCACATCACTAAAGCTCTGCATCATGATCTGGCCTTCCCCGCGGGCATTGTGCCTGCTCTCCAAAAGAGAAAGAGCCTTTGAAGCAACCTCCGTACAGTACTGGGAGCTTTCCGCAACCACGTAAAACTGTTCAATTTCATCTATATAAAGGCCGAATTTATTTGCCAGAAATGTAAGGGGCGCTTCCGCCTGTATCGTGGTCGGCCCGTACCCCATGCTGACAAGGGCAGCGGCACTGTCCTTCCGTATGCCCCCGACCCTGATTTCCTGGGTAACTCCCCAGACAGTTGCATCAAAGCTCATTCCAACCACGTCTGTGGTCCCGAAAAGAGCCACCGCACTGCTCTCTGAAATAACACAGGTGTTGGTTCCGCTGTCATAATCGTTTTTAGAAAAATATTTTCCCTTAACGATTTCCTCTGCCGAAAGATACTGGAGGCTGGTATTTCCTCCGGTTATCCGGAGTTCATAATCTCCTTTGGGACCTTCCGCCGTCCCCCACAGGCCGTATTGAGGCGTCACCCCTTTTACATGATCTATCTGGGTGCTGATTGCTTCAAAGTCTGACTCATCAAAGCGTACGGTAACATCTTTAAGGGTGCTGTCCACATAAAAGGCAATCTGGCCTCCTGCCAGACCTTCCAATTCTGAGTTTACCTGTCCCCTGACACCATTACCAATGGAAATGACCATGATAACAGATGCAATACCAATAATAATACCCAGCATGGTTAAAATGGAGCGCCCTTTATTACTTTTTATATTCATTAAGGCAATCTTTATGTATTCCCATATCTGTGCCATTTTTACCTCTTTTCACTGCCGCAGGTAGTTTTTGTGTGCCTGCGGCAGGCAAATTTTTGTTGTTTACTTCTGTATTCCTGCCCTGTCCAATGCGGACTCTTTTGGGACTGTCCCCTTTACTGGGGCAGTGCCATTACCGTCATGCCTTCCATAAGATTTGCGGATACATTTGTCACTACCTGGTCGCCTTCCTTAAGCCCTTCCGTTACCTGAACCATTGTATCCGAGGATATACCTGTTGTAATCTTCTTTTTCACCAGAATGGATTCTTCCACTACGTAAACAAATTCACCCTCCATATCCACATTGACGGCTGTCACAGGAATCAGAACTGCATCTGACTCCTTGGCGGTACTGATAACCACCTTTGCTTCCACGCCCAGAATCACGTCGCTGTCGGGATTGACGATCTTGATCTCGGTTCCCACCACGGCTGCGCCGCTGTTATTCTTTTCCGCCATTTTGTTGATTTTGGAAACCTTACCCTCGTATTCTTTGCTTCCAATGGTGACAACAGCGTTCTGGCCTACTGCGATCTTGTCAAGGTCATACTTGGTCACGGTGATCTTCACCATAACATCTTTGGTGCTTTCCAGTTTAAGAAGCTGGGAGCCTGCCGCAACGCTACCGCCCTCTACGGCATTGACTTCCGTCACAACGCCGTCAAACTCTGCAACCACGCCGTTTTCCACTGCGGACAGACTTTCCAGTGAGTTGGATGCTTCAATCTCTTTGGTCTGGTTTTCCGCTTCCAGTTCTTCCTTTGCCCCCTGGGTCATCTTGCCGGAGTCTGCGGAGGTTTTCTGGGATTTCATTTCCGAACGGTATTCCTTGTAATCGGAAAGCATCTTGTTATATACTTCCAGTTCATCCTGCCATCCCTTGATTTCCTCATTGTTCTGCTGCTCATAATTGTTAAGCTGTACCAGCTTCTGGAGATTCATATATTCGTCAGAATCCGGCTGGTTCTGCCAGTCTAAAAGGGAGATCTGGAGCAGGGCCCCTTCATAGGCCAAATCGCTCTTTTTCTTCTCAATTTTATTGTTCAGATTATCTATGTATGCCTGAGTGTCGGCAATCTGCTGATCCAGAACTTCCAGATTGACATTGGCTTCGTTTAAATCGCCTAATTTCTGGTTGTTGCTCTGTATGGAATTTTTATAATTTCCTTCTGCCGACTGTGCCTTTAACTGTGCCAGCTCCTTTTCCCTTGCAAGCTCCTGCTCATCATAGGATATCAGCACATCTCCCTGCTTCACGGAATCTCCTGCCTCAACAGGGATGCTTCCAATCTTTACATTTACTTCCGAGAAGTAGCTTTTCGTCATTTCTGTGGTGACAGTACCGCTGGTGTTGATCGTCTGTTCGATTTCACCTGTCAATGCTCCTGTAGTGGCTACCATGGGCGCTGCCTCACCGCCTCCAAACACCTTTGCAAGGATAAAAAGAACCACCACCACGCCAAGGAGGCTGAATGTGATAATCTTTCTGCGTTTCTTCTTTGCCGCCTTATCTAAAGGCTTTTTCTCCTTCTTTGGCTTTTTTTCTTTTTTAGGCTTCTTGCCCCCGGCACTCTCCTGGGGCTGTGTCAGAATGGCAACATCCTGGGTTTTCCCACTGTTGTCCATATTTTCCGCCTTTACTTCATCATTTTTTTTGTCAGACATTTTTCTCTCCTCCACACTTATTATAGTGAATGACAATTTTGCCATTTACCATATGTATCATCATTTATTCTGCCGGTTTACCAGTCCATCCTGCGCCTGAAGCGTCCTGCACATACAGCCAGTGTCCTGGTTCACACCTGTTCATTCACAATATCATCCACGATCCTGCCGTCCATGATCCGGATGATCCGTTTCGCCCGGGCAGCGATATCGTTATCATGAGTTATCAGTATAACCGTTCTGCCTTCTGCATGAAGCCCCTTTAAGATTTCCATAATCTCCTTGGTGGAATTGGAATCGAGGTTTCCGGTAGGCTCATCCGCCAGTATCACAGGCGGTGCCTGGGCTATGGCCCTTGCTATGGCTACTCTCTGCTGCTGGCCGCCGCTCATCTCCGAGGGCTTGTGGTCCATTCTTTTCACCAGCCCTACCTTTTCAAGGGCTATCTCTGAAAGACGCAGCCGCTCCTTCTTGGCAACGCCCCGGTAAATTAGGGGAAGTTCCACATTTTCCAGTGCTGTCAGCCCTGCAATCAGATTGAATCCCTGAAAAATAAAGCCGATTTCCCGGTTTCTGATATCCGACAGATCATCATCCGTCAGGTTAGAAACATCCTGTCCATTTAATATGTAAGTGCCGCTGGTAGGCACATCCAGACATCCCAGCATATTCATCAGTGTGGACTTGCCCGAACCGGACTGGCCGATAATGGCTACGAATTCATTCTTATCAATCTTCAAATCCACATGATCCAATGCGCGGACCTCATTTTCACCGGGATTGTATATCTTACACATATCCCGAATCTCAATTAGTTCACTCATTTTGAAAGCACTCCTTATTTTCTCTCCCCTAAAGTTATTTCTTCTGTACCATTGTATTATATAACTAGTACAGCTTTTGTCAATACCTAAAGCTCCAAATGTCAAAAATATGGCATGAGATGTCAAATTTGACCCAAGTATCACGCAGCGTGGGGCATGCAGATTGGGGAAATGAATTTTCAAACTCGCTCTAAGTATTATAACGAATTATATTAGAGAAAAATTACAAGAATATATAAATTTTTCTTAAAATTATCTAAATATTCTTCTATGATTTCCCAAATATGTTAAATTCAGGTGTTTTCCGGGTACATTTATTCCCTCGTGGGTACATTGTAAGACCATAGCCGTGATGCGTCAACAAATCAAATAATTGGTTCACAAATCCGGCTTGCGTGTCAAGATATTTCTTTTTAATATATAAATAAAAAGGTGCAAAGTTCTGATCATCAAATCAGGGGGCTTTGTACCTTTTTATAGGGCAGCTGTGTACCATATAAAATTTCATCTAACCGTCATCTTCACCAGTTCCTCAAATTCCGCTTTATACTCATCATCCAAATCCAGTCCGTCTAGCTGTAAAAGGACATGGGCTATGGATGCGTTTTCCGGGAAGCTACTGTGGGAAGCAAGCAGGCCGAATTCGGCTGCTGCCGCTGCAAACAGGAAATCTTCTCCGGGTTCTTTCGTGTAGCTGTCAAAGCTTACAGGATATTGGAGCAGGCTGCTTTCGTCCTCTGCAGGCTTTTTGTAACGGATGCCGATGGTCAGCCATTCTTCTTCCACTGCACTGCTTTCTACTCCCATCTCTTTTAGTTCTTCTTTATAATTATCTGCATATTTCAGTTCTGCTATCTTGTCTTCGCTTACAGGCGCCAGCGGGTCTTTCAGGATCAGTTCATACAGGGCTGTGACGCTGTGCCCTGCCCCGATTTCCCCTGCATCTTTGGTATCGTCAGCAAAGTCCTCTGTTGCAAGTTCACGGTTCTCATAACCGATCAGCCGGTACTGTGTTACTACTGCTGGATTAAATTCCACCTGGAATTTTACATCTTTGCAGATGGTAAGAAGGGTTGCTGTCATCTCGTCCGACAAAACCTTTTTTGCTTCCCGCAGGCTGTCAATATAAGAATAGTTTCCGTTTCCTTTGTCAGCCAGGGTTTCCATTTTGTTGTCCTTGATATTTCCTGTCCCGAATCCAAGCACAGACAAAAATACGCCGGATTCTTTCTTTTCTGTAATCAGTTCCTCCAATTCTTCCTCCGAAGTCATCCCTATGTTCAAATCCCCATCGGTAGCCAGAATGACCCTGTTATTTCCTCCCTTGATAAAATTCTCCTCTGCAATCCGGTAAGCCGTTTCAAGGCCCCGGCTCCCATTCGTTCCGCCGCCTGCTTCAAGTCCGTTAAGCGCGCCCACGATCCTGCTGGTCTTATCTCCGGGCACTCCTTTTAGTATGACTTTGTCCTGATTGGAGTATGTCACAATGGAAATCCTGTCTTTTTCCGTAAGATTTTCTGCAAGCATACCAAAGGCTTCCTGCAAAAGAGGCAGTTTGTCATAATCCCCCATGGACCCGGATACATCCAAAAGAAATACCAGATTGGCCGCAGGTGCATCTTCATAATCAATCTCCTGAGTCTTCAGCCCGATCATAAGTAACTGTGCCTCTTTGTTCCAGGGGCATTCACTGATCTGGGTGGTCACCCCAAAGGGTTCATTCCCGTAAGGTCCCACATAATCATAGGTAAAATAGTTCAGCATTTCTTCTATTCTGACGGCCCCCTTAGGAAGCTCATCAAGGGAATATCCCTCCAAGATCAGCCGCCTCAGGTTGGCATAAGATGCGGTATCCACGTCCGCCGAAAAGGTGGAACGGGGTTCTCTCATGACAGAGGAAAAGCCTTTCTCTTCCCACTGGCTGTACTCCTCTGTATTTTCCTGCGCCGGGTCAAAGTCATAGCAGGATAAGGCATAACTTTCGTCATCTTCCCGGCTGTTTTCCTCTTCTGCATAAAGGGAACCTTCCAGGTCCCCTGCCGGCTCCTCCGCCACAGCCTCTGCGTACTCCCCGTCTGTCGTCTCACCTGCCGTCTCTGCCTTTGTGTATCCGGCATTTTCTTCCGGTGCCTGCGTATCTGCCCAGTTCGGATTTCCGCAACCTGCCAGTACCGCGGCAAGAATGACCAGTGCCAGTGCTGTTCCCAAAATTCTTCTTTTCATAATAAAATCCTCCCACTCTTTTTAAATCAGCTAACTGCAAAACAAGCGCCCTCACGCTTCGTGAGCCAGCTTTTGCAATTATTACTATAAAAGATACGTGGGAGGATTCCCTTTTTATGGATTTTTACTACAAATTTTTCTAAAATTTATTCACATAACCTTATTTCCGGAAACTGGCTGCAAACCTTTTCAGGACTGTAGCGGCGTACACCGTCCTGCAATAGTTTCCGGCAGTACGGCTGAAAGCACAATATGGCCATTTTCCATAGCGATAACTGCTCTGGTACGCCTTCCCTGAGTAGCGTCAATGACGGTTCCCTGATCCTTTCCGTTCTGTATCATGCGCTTGGCAGGGGCAGAGTCGGGGCTGATCACTGCAATGATTTTATGTCGGTTCACATAATTTCCAAATCCTACGTTAATCAACTGTTCCACCCGCATATCCTCCTGCTTTCTTTTTGATCGTTCCCTCTTTTAATATGGGGCTTAGTTTTTTGTAAATCAGCATCGTCACCAGCGATACGCTGCCGCCCTTTAACAGGTTCAGCGGCGCCACGGCAAAAACAACAAGCGTCGTCACGTCCGTAATATGGCTGTTGATTTCCGTCCCGATTCCCACGATCGCCTCTAAAGGCATCCCGAAAAGGGTAGCAAAAGTGGGCAACAGATAAACTGCATTGAACATGGTGCCGAACACTGTCATGATCAGCGTACCAGCAATTGTGGCCAGAATAGCATTCATTTTTGTCTTTTTAAACATGTAAATGACCGATGCCGGAAGGATAAAGCTGCATCCGATAACAAAGTTTGCCAAATCCCCCACAAAAGCCGTACTGGTTCCCTTCATGAAAAGCTTTAAAAGGATCTTGCAGAATTCTATCATCACGCCTGCCACCGGACCGAAAGCAAAGGCTCCTATCAATGCCGGTATTTCACTGAAATCCAGTTCATAAAAAAACGGTGCAAAGGGTACCGGGAATTCAAACAGCATGAGCACTGCCGCAATTGCGGAAAATACGCCGATCATGGCGATTTTCCGGGTATTGAGCACCCTCTCTGTGTCGGCATTTTTCTTTTTGATCCACTTTTCCGCCGCATAGGCTGCCAGAAATAAAACTGCCGCTATCCCTGCCGATACCAGTACGAATACTGCATTGTCCACTACACTTGTCCATAATCCATTGTTCATTTCTTTTTCCTCCTAAAATCTTCCGCGTCTGCGGTATTTGGCTTTTGCCAGATTTTCAGAAAGGTTCTTCCATGCTGCGCAGGCCGGCTTATTGTAACAACAGACAGTACGCTTCGCCAACTGTCCTTAAGTTAAAAATCCCCGAATGTATGTAATACATTCGGGGTCTCTTCCAAACTGCACGCATAACCATTTGCCTGCCAAAGCAGGAAACAGTCTTTTTCTTCTTTCATCCAGACTTTACTGTTGGTTTTGGACTTTCACCAAATCAGCCATTTCATCCTGCCTATGGACTTATGCAGGATTCATGGGTCGCGGACTGTACCGCCAGTAGGGAATTGCACCCAACCCCGAAGAACTTTTCTTTATTTATATCGGTAATAGAATAACACGGGAGTATGAGAAAATCAAGTTTTTTTGGGAAGATATCTTAAATTATCTGCTGGTAAAAATGAGCCGGAGTCTTTATAAATCTACGTACTTATGCTTGCAAAATGTGTAAATTTTTGTGTAAATCCCAACGGAGTCTTCCCCGTATTTTCTTCAGAACTTTGTAACTTATCCAACTCCCTTTTAACTCTTCCTAAGTCGACATGGTTGTACACCCTCATTGTTGTTTTAATATCTGTCTGTCCCATGAGGTATTGCAGTATTTTAATATCACATCCCGATTCTGCAAACCTGCAACAGGCAGTATGCCTTAGAATATGAGGGCTTACATTTGGTAACTGTACTTCCCTCTCACAGTTCATGTCTACAATGCTTTTCATCATCCTTCTTATGCTATTATGATTCATACATTTCCCGGTCAAATGAGAAACAAATACAAAATTCTTATATCCATCCACCTCAAAATCAGGATCTTTTTTCGTCATTAGCCAAATTTTTTCTGTTCCATAATAAATGATAAACACTATCAGTCATTGGTATAATTCTGTTTCCTGCATTTGTTTTGGTATCATTGGCATATAACTTCATAATCCCTTGTATTTTTCGGTATTGTACTTGATGGTTTATATCTATTTCCTTTTTATCCATATCTACATCATCCCATGTCAAACCAATTGCTTCTGCTTTTGTCAATCAAAAACTAAAAAAATAATATTTTATTTTTTAATAGAAAAGACACCACAGAACCAGCTCCATGATGCCCAAATTGAAAGTATGTAAGACTTCAAATTGTTAAAATCTAATCAAACCTCATTTCTTCTATAATTTTTGCTCCTTCTTTAATAATATCAGCATAATGTTCACTTTCCATCATCTCTTTCTGTAATATATTACAGAGTCCTTTAGATATTGAAATCTCCTTACCTGAAAATCTTGTGCAGACAAATTCATTCAGATCCCCAAAACTATGAATCTGATTTTCAGCTATGCCAGTTGCAAATATTGTTATAAAAGCATTCAATCTATCTGCTACATTGTTATTAAGACAATACCATTCAAATGCAATTTTAGCCGCCAACCTGTGAATTTTCTGGCTAAAGAAAATCCCGATATCTATTGATACTCTTTTTTCAATTTCAATCTGGTTTATATCCGTTTCAGCTATCTTTCCATAATCAATACCTTTCATTTCTTTTATTCTGTCCATTGGTCCAATGAGGCTTTTTCCATCAATACTACGCATAATCTTCTTGTTAAGGCTCTTTGAAGATTACGTTTTGACATATTGAGTTCTTTTGCTATAGTTTCAAGAGATGATTTGGGTGTGCCATTATGGCATCCCCATTGATTTTCTCCATTTTTATACCCTTTTAGCTCGACATAAGTAGCTAAAGCCTTCCTATCTTTAGCAGGATCATTCTTTCTTTTACCGAAAATCTTGTCTCTAAACCTCAATCATAGTATAATACAAATATCTATCAATCAAAACAAACGGAGGTAATACAATGAATACCTTACCAATAGAAGACATGAGCAAAACCTACCTTGAGCATTCAATGGTAATCCATAACTTTGTTATTAAAGTAGGCAGTCAGATCAAAGACAGCCTGTGCCGTGTATTTGGGGACAGTGTACAATATCAGTGGCGTGAAAACGACGATAAAGTGGTCATACCGGATGCCTCTATCATCTGTAACATGCGTGACAGAAAAAATGTGTCATTTACCGGCATTCCCCGTTTTGTCATGGAAGTCTTATCTGATTCCACAGAGGAATATGACCGCAATGAAAAAATGCAGATATACTGTAAAGTGGGCGTTTCCGAATACTGGATTGTTGACTGGCGCAAAAAACAAGTCGAAATTTATATGTTTGACTGGAAAGATGACGATACGGCTTACCCTTATCTTTATAAAACCGTCACGGAACAAAATAAGGATGATTTACAGCTTGTTATGTTCCCCAACTTCAAAATCGCGTTTGATGAACTCTTTGACATTGAATAAATCTCTATATAGGATTAGTATTAGCCCTTCTGATTGCCAGAGGGGCTGTTTCTATGCTGTTCTGTCTCACATCACCCAACTATTGAAATACCAGTTTTATTAACAAAATAATTTCACATAACTAATTATTTCCCAATGTAGATTTATTTTATCAAGTGCTCTACTCGTTATTGAATACATGCTTTTCTTATTATATAATCAATATAGTATAATTAAACCAAGGATAAATAATCAAATGATAAGCTAAGACACTTATATAACTTTATTATATGAAATATTAATAAGTTCATTTTTCTGTCTTTTCTTCATATAGGAAGCTGTCTCACTTTTAAGCTGTTTGATCTCTTTTTCTAAAGCTTCCATTTCCTTTTTCTTTTTAGCTTTCCTTTGCTCCAGTTCAAAGATTCTTTCTGATATTGTTTGAAATTCTTTCATATTTGCACACATGCCCTGTTCTCCTTTTCCTTTAACCTGTCCAGCCCTTAAAGCATCTTCCTGACTATTCCTCTGCTCATGGTGGCTTGGTCACAGGTATATGGCTTTAAGTTTGTGAGTGCTTTTCAGGCTACTAGTACATCGATAAATAAGTTTCTAGCCATATGGTGCAGAATGAATTTTCATATGCAAGGCGGAGGAATGAGGCGTAGCGGAGGCTATATCGATTGACGACAACGCGGCAAATGGAAATTCAGGCAAGTCATATGGCTGGTTGCTTGGTGATTTGTTTTGTTTGATGTTGAGATTATCATACACTTATTTAAAGTGTATGATATTGTAAGATATCAGATTACATCACTTGAAAGAAGTGTAGAAACATGCTATACTATTAAAACTAAAAAGAGAACTATAATATTGAATGATGAAAATAAAACTGGAGGAAAGAAAAAGATGTTAAGATATAAAATAGATATACTAGAAGCATTAAAAGAAAAAGGTTATACCTCTTATAAAATCAGGAAAGATAAGCTCATCGGAGAAGCGCAACTAACAAAAATAAGAAGCGGAGAAATTGCAAGTAAAGAAACACTAAATACTATTTGTAGACTTTTGAGCTGTCAGCCCGGCGATATATTAGAATATGTAGAAATTGATAACAAATAAACTTTTTAATTTATATAAAAGTCAAATCTTTATACACTTATTTAAGGTGGTTGTTGTGCACAAGAAATAAGTGTATTTTTTGTGCATTTCTCCAATGCATATACACTTATATTAAGTGTATAATAATCTTATCAAATCAAGCAACACCACAACACAAAGCACCTTGCTAATTGAATAGACTTTACACTTTGACTGTGATATACTTACATATACAGGAGGTATAAGCGCATGACAGATAACGAATTATTACTGGCAATTTCTGAAATGATGGATAAAAAACTTGATGCAAGACTGAATCCCATTGAAAGCAGAATCAAACGGATAGAAGTTGATTTACTTGAAAATAATGTGATACCTCGATTAAACACAATCGAATCTTGTTATACGTCAACTTTTGACAGGTACAAAGATAGCGTTGACGATTATGAGTCACTGAAACAAGATATAGCTATTATTAAAAAAGTTGTGGCAGAACACAGCGAAAAGTTACAGAGATTAGCATAAGCATAACTAAATAAATATATCACATAACCAAACAAAGAAGTGTAAAGTCTATTGAGTTATCAAGGGCTTTACACTTTTTTATTTGGAGGTTATGGCATATGGCAAAATCAGTATATGAAATGGTAACAGACAGGATTATCAGCCAGTTAGAACAGGGCGTCATTCCTTGGCAGAAACCTTGGACAGGCATTCGCAGTGGCGCATACAACCGTATCATCAAGAAAAGCTATTCCTTATTAAATCAGATGCTTTTACAGCATGATGGAGAGTATGCCACTTACAAACAATGGACGGATTTAGGCGGTCATGTACGCAAAGGTGAGAAATCAGAGATAGTTGTTTTCTGGAAAATACAGCCTGTAGAGGATATAAAGGAAGACGGCACAAAGGAAGTAAAGCAGATACCATTATTAAGATACTTCAATGTATTTCATATCTCACAGGTTGACGGTGTAGAGCCTTTGCCAAAAGATGCTTTAAACGACATTGAGCCGATAGAAAAGGCTTAAAGTATATTGCACGACTATTGGAACCGTGAAAATATAACGGTTGAGCATGTCAAAGGTAATGATGCTTATTACTCACCTTCTCGTGACCTGATACGCCTGCCACTATTTGAACACTTCACAGACGCCAACGAATATTACAGTACTGCTTTTCATGAGTCAGTTCACAGCACTATGAAGGAAGACCGTTGTAACCGTGCTGAAGACAGAAAAGGAAAGCTTGTTGCTTTTGGCAGTAATGAGTACAGCAAAGAGGAATTAGTTGCTGAAATTGGAAGTGCAAACCTTATGAATATTATAGGCATTGAGACAAAGAAAAGCTTTCGTAACAGCACGGCATATATTCAGAACTGGTTATCAGTACTAAAGAATGATGTTAAATTTATTGTATCAGCCAGCAGTAAAGCAGAAAAGGCAGTCAATTATATATTGGGTGAAGCATAAACACACAAGTTCAACTTTATATAGATTAAGGGTGTGATTGGTAACAGACTACACCCTGACACATAAAAGAAAAGGAAGGTATAAGGATATGCTGATTTTAAAATATGAGCGGAAAGACTTTTTCAATCACCGGATATATACCGAAGATAAAAAGGATAATTACACAAAAGAAGACTTGAAAAATGACCTGCTATAATAAAGTTGTAACGGGAGTGGCTAATAAGATATACTGAAAATAATTAAGAAAGAGGTACTTAT
>QXWO01000069.1 GCA_009911035.1 Lachnospiraceae bacterium | reverse complement strand
GTATGTCAGGAAAATGAGAAAGTTTGAGACAGTGGATGAGGTTAAATCTGTGACAGCTCATGAAGTTATTAACATGAATATGTCAACCCATATTAGAGGAGGAATACAAGATGGCACTTTATAAAAAGCTGGATCTGTGGTCCATCTCAGACGGACTGGATAAAATGATGGATTACTGCTACAACGGCAACGAGAAAAACAGCCCTTACTGGGACCATTACTGCGAGCAGGTCAATGAATTATGCAATGCGGCAGCCGACCTGTATAATGAACTTCAGGATATTAAAAGCAGGCTCTGGTATCAGATGCCCGCTAAAAAGATTGCTTTCTGCGGTGAGGATGACTGCAGCCAGACAGCTACCGCCTGGTTCAATACAGCGGCTGCTATGCTGTATGACACCGACATGACGGAACTGCTGGAACATGAAAATATCTACTGCTCAGATGAATGGGCGGAAAAGCAGAAACGGATCTCTGCCCTGAACCGGCTGACCAAACAGCAGCAGATGACGCTTTATACGGAAGTCATCGGGTTTATCACCCGGTATCTGGAGCTGTCCGCAGCGTTTGAAACCATAGAGGCTGTCATCACCGAACTGGATTACCACCAGTCGGCTGTGAAGGGAAACGGAGGCGTCACACTCCCACAGTCGGCATATGTCTGAGAAACATATAGAAACATAAAACTTACAAATACACAGGAAGGAGGCTTTTATGTATATTACTGTATCCACCTATGGGGGCATCGACTGGCATGACTCCCGCACCATTCTTGAACAATTAAAAAACAACGGCTCTTTCAACATCACGGAAAATCAGATCCCGGAGACCATTGCCGATGATATTGCAAAGGATTTCCCCTATCTGGAAAACATCCGGGAAAATATCCTGCAGGCACTCTCCGAAAAATCCTGCTTCCAGTTTGTGATCCAGTCTGAAGAAAAGGATGCCGCAGGAAATGTGGCTTGTAAAGACTGCGGAACCTATGAAACTGACGGGCGGACCTATTATGAGAACGAAGCCACTTTTGACGGTGAAAAGATGACGCTGACACTGGATTATGCTTTCGGGCAGGTTTCCTACATCACAACCTATCACGTCGAGGATATTCCGGACGACCAGCTCGGCTATATCGTGACGGAAGATTTCCTCGCCCCGGCCAAGGGCGTCCCGCTGGTGCAGAGGCTGTACCATGACATCTTTGACGATCCGGATGCTGCGCAGCATTACGCTGATAACCTCAAGCTGCATGATCTCCAATACCCGAAGTCCATTGTGACTTTTCTTGTGTGCAACAGGCAGGAAGTATCCGGGCATCCGTGGTATCAGAATGAAACAGAGGCCATGCGGCTGATGGCGGAAAAAGGGCAGGCATATCTGGATGACAGCTTTTACATCTTTACCAGAAGCCACATAGAAAAACTGAAAAAATTACCCGCAAAGGAGGCCGCTTAATGAAAAACCAGAAGCAGACCATAAAATGTTCCGAATGTGAATACTGCAGCGGATTGCGTCCTGTGAGGAACACCCGGACAGAATTTACCTGTACCCATCCGGATCAGGGCTATATCAAGGACTATTTTCATAAAAACCGCATAAATAAGATGCCCGCATTTATCGGATTCAGCGCACGCTATTCGGATGCCGTCCCTATCAAAACAGCGCCTGCATGGTGCCCAAAGAAAAAAACATCTGAGGAAAATGAATCAGGGGTTTGTTAGAATCAACCGGGAGATGCAGTAGATGCTGTGTCTCCCTTTTTATTCCAAAGTACAAGATATAGCATTTTATAATTGACTTATCCTATATCTTGTGTTATCATAAACTTGTTATTGAATTTTGTGCAATTCCAGAACGAAAAGCACACGCTGTTTAAGTTTGTACGGAGTCAGAAAGTATAAAGTGCAGGTCACTTTACGCCTTCTGGCTCTTTTTATGTCTGTAACACCATTTTACAGGCTATCATACAGCATATCTGTACGCAGGCAGGAATGATCCGGCAGTTTAAGCCGCCATCATCTCCTGCCTTTTTTCGTTCAAGAAGGGAGGCTGGGAAGGGAATTTCACAAATTCACTGGCAAAATCTAAAAGAAAAGAGGTAAAAACGAATGTCACAGACAACAGAACGTATCCACGAACTGGTGGATAAGCTGAACCAGTACCGCGATGAGTATTACAACAAGAATGCCCCCAGCGTTTCAGATGCGGTCTATGACCGCCTTTACGAAGAGCTGGAACTTTGGGAGAAGGACACCGGCATCATCTTAAGCAACTCCCCCACCCAGACTGTAGGCTATAAGGCCGTCAGCAGCCTGGAGAAGGTGCGGCATGACATCCCGTTGCTCTCTCTAGCCAAGACCAAGGCGGTAAGCGACCTGGCATCCTTCCTGAAAGGCCATGCCGCCCTGCTCATGCTGAAGCTGGACGGTCTGACCGTAAAGCTCGTTTATGAGGGCGGGAAACTTGTGGAAGGCTCCACCAGAGGCGACGGCGATGAAGGGGAACTCATTACACACAATGTCTCCGCTTTCCGGAATGTGCCGCTTTCCATCCCTTACAAGGGGCGCCTTGTGATAACCGGCGAAGGGTTCATCCATAAAAGCGACTTTGAGCGCCTGAAGGATACCCTGACAGGCAGCGACGGAAAGCCCTACCGCAATGCGAGGAACCTTGCCGCCGGATCTATCCGGTGCCTGGATGCAAACATCTGCAAAGAACGGGAGATCAACTTTTTTGCCTTTAACATCCTTGAAGGCATGGACGAGTTCGAGGACTCACGGGACAGCCGCAGTGGCCTGCTTTCCATTCTGGCCGAGTTCGGCTTCGAGGTATGCCCCGCCGTATATATCCCTCCGGACGCAAAGGCGGACCACATCGCCTCGAAGATCCAGAAGATGGCAGAACTTGCGGATACCTGGGACATCCCCATCGACGGGATGGTGCTGCGCTTCAACAGCTTCTCCTACTCCGCAAGCCTCGGCAGGACCGGACACCATTACAATGACGGCATTGCCTTCAAATTTGAGGATGACACCTATGAGACGGTCTTCCGCCGGGTAGAATGGCAGACAGGGCGCAGCGGTGAGATTGCCCCGGTCGCAGTATTTGACACGGTGGAGATTGACGGCTGTGAGGTATCCAGGGCGAGCCTCCATAACCTGACCTTTATCAAAGGACTGGAGCTGCATCCCGGATGCCGTATCCTGGTTTCCAAGCGCAACATGATTATCCCCCATGTGGAGGAAAATCTGGACCGTGGGGACTATCAGGACATGACGCCGCAGACCTGCCCCTGCTGTGGGCAGCCCACACGCACCCATTCCAGGGCAGGCGACAAGGGACGCATGGTGGAGACACTCCACTGTGACAATCCCGGATGTGGCAGCCGCATCCTTCAGAAATTCGTGCATTTCGCAGAAAAGAAAGCCATGAACATCAGGGGGCTTTCCGAGGCAACGCTGGACCAGCTTATCCGGCTCGGCGCCTTAAAGGGTTATCAGGATCTGTACCACCTTGACCGCTACCGGGATGAGATCATTGCACTGGAGGGCTTCGGTGAAAAATCCTATGAAAACCTGATCGCTTCCATCAATGAGAGCCGCAGCACAACCTTTGTACGCTTCGTTGTGGCAATGGACATCCCCCTGATCGGCAGGACTGCCAGCCGGATACTGGACAGGCATTTCCACGGCAGCCTGCGGGAGCTGAGGCTGGCGGCGCTGGACCGTTTCGATTTTACCTGCCTTGAGGGGATTGGGGACACAATGAGCAGCAACCTCCATAAGTGGTTCCGCAACCCGGATCATCTCCTGCTATGGGGCAGCTTACAGAAAGAATTACACTTTGAAAATGGTTTGGATGCACAGGCATCCGGAGAGGAGAACAATATGGACAAAACAACGAACAACACATTTGCAGGATGCACCATTGTAGCGACAGGAAAACTTGAGAACTTCACCCGCGACGGGATCAACGCCAAAATCATCAGCCTCGGCGCCACGCCCGGCAGCTCCGTCACCAAAAAGACGGATTACCTGATCTGCGGTGAGAAGGCAGGCAGCAAGCTGGCAAAGGCGCAGCAGCTCGGCGTTAAAATCCTGACTGAGCAGCAGTTTTTGGAAATGCTGTCGGCATAGGAGGGCATTATGGGAAAAAATGTTGACTGGATCATACACTATATCCTTGACGATCCCGGCCCCTATCCTTACCTTTGCAATGCCCATACACACGGAATGGAGAAATACCGGCACCCGGATTTCCAGATGGTGCTGAACCTTCCCCAGAAACATATCTGTTATCTTCTGAACTCAATGGGTATGCGGGTACAAGGCGGGGAGACCTTCCATGACGGCGATATGGTCTCCGGTATCTATGAGGACTGCAGCATACGGCTGAAGAAGGTCCGTGAAACCGGACGGGACGTTCTGCGGCTCATCATTCCGGATAAGCATAACCGCTTTCCGGAAGACGAAAACTGCATGGAACCCTACCGGCATCAGGAACTGGAAATGTTTGAAAACTGAGAAATACGCTATCTGAAAAAAGCTGTCTGAAAAACGGCAGCTTTTTTCAAGTATCCGGGCAGCTACAGGGTACTTATTCTATATACGGGTTCTGTTCGCAATCCGTAAAACAATTCAAATCGCAACTGACAAAACGGCAGAATCATGCTATAATTTAAGAAAGAGAGGTACATTTATGCCAAACACAAACAAAACCATCCAGCAGTTGAACCTGGAAGACGATTTCCTTTTCGCTAAGGTAATGAGTGATAAGGAGGTCTGCAGAAAAGTATTAGAAAAAATACTGGGCGTTTCCATCCGGGAAGTTTCCGTGCCTGCCACACAGAAAACCATCAATATGCTCTATGACGGAAAAGGTATCCGGCTTGACGTATACCTGAACGACAACGAGGGAACTGTATATAATGTGGAAATGGAACGTGGAAAGCATAAAAAGGCCATCCTCCCCAAGAGATCGAGGTTCTATCAGGGAAACATCGACCTTGACATCATTTCCGCAGGGGAAGATTACAGGAAACTGAAAAAATCCTTTGTCATCTTCATCTGCACCTTTGATCCGTTTGGAGACCGGCGCCATTTATACACCTTTGAAAACAGGTGCGTGGAAAACCCTTCCCTCACACTGGGAGATGAAACCACCAAGATTTTCCTGAACACAAAAGGCAATATGCACGATGTTGATCCGGAAATGCAGGAATTTCTCGCTTATGTGGAGAATACAACGGATGACTTCGTATCGCAGGCCAGAAGCCCGCTCATAAAAGAGATCCATAAAAAGGTTACTGAAGTAAAAGAAAGTAAGGAAATGGAGGTCGAGTATATGACTTTATTGCAGAGAGACCGGGAAAATATCGAATTAGGACGAGAAGAAGGACGCGAAGAAGGGCGCGAAGAAGGACGCAAAAAAGGCAGTAACCAGATGGCTTCCTTAATCAAGATGCTTCTTTCTGAAAACCGCACCGAAGAATTGAATCGTGCCTTAGAAGATCCGGATTTCAGGAACAGGCTTTTTGAGGAATATGACATTTTATAACAGCAGACATATTAGCAGGGGAGGTATGTACTTCCCCTGATTTTGCATATCGGAGGTCGAATATATGACTTTATTGCAGAGAGACCGGGAAAATATCGAATTAGGACGAGAAGAAGGCAGCATTTCTGCCACTAAAATCCTCAAACTCCATAATAAGGGTATGAACAATGAAAGTATTTCGTCATCCCTGCAGCTTGATCCTGAATATGTCAGCTCAGTCATATCAAATTACAAAAATGAATAGGATATAAAATTTAGCAGACACATTATTAGAAGGGGACGTAAACACTTGCCCTGATTTTGTACATCGCAGATTGGAGGAAAAAATGGATACCATGTCAAAAGAAAAAAACAGTCCTGACAGGGATGCTCTACATAAGGTTCTTGCTCAGGCATATAAAGGGAAAAATTTTGCCGTACTTGGGATCAAACTCCCACCCATCCGTGAACTGCTCCCGGCAATTCCACTAAGGGACGGCTCTGTGGACGGTCTGTTCCTACTGGAAGACGGAACCTATGCAGTTGTGGAATACGCTTCCGGATGCCATAAAACAGATATGGTTAAATATACGGAACACCTTGCAGAAATCATGGAAAGGTATGACAAAGAGGATGGCAGGTTTAACCTGCATCTCATCATTATCTATACCGGCGACGTGGAAAAGGCTGAACCTGTTTTTGATTTCGGGTGCCTGACCTTACACCCGGAGCAGGTCTTCCTCTCCCGCATGGACGGAAACGCCGAATTAGAGTCCATTCGGCAGAAAATCCATTTTGGGATTGTGCTTACGGATGATGAGCTGATGAAGCTGATGGTTCTGCCGCTGTCTGTTCCCGGTACGGAAGGGAAACAGCGGATGCTGGAGAGGATCGTTGACCTGGCTGAACAGATACCGGACGAAGGGCAACGTATTTTTACCCTCTCCGGCGTGATCGTAGCAAGTGATAAATTCATCAATAGGGAATATCTGGATCAGATAAGGAGGAGAATCAGTATGACACAGTTAGGACAGCTTTATGAGAAGGAAAAGATTGAGTATGCTAATCAAAAAGTAAGGGAAAATGATTTAAAAAGGGCGAAATTTTTATTGAACGAAGGTATTGATATAGTAAAAATCATGAAGACATATGGATTCACCGAAGAGGAACTCCTTCATCTTCAGGATGAAAATGTAACTGTATAATACCGGCAAAGCAGTAAGCCACGATTTCTTTCATTTACCTTAGCTTCTCCCTGACAATTCACTGCCCTGAAAGAATACTGTAAATTTAGCAGAACAGATACGGAGGCATACAAACATGACACAGTTAGGACAACTTTATGAGAAGGAAAAAATTGAATATGCGAACCAGAAGGTAAGGGAAAAAGCCATAGAAATTGCAAAGTCTTTACTGGAAGACGGCACGGAAATCGTAAAAATTATGAAAGTTACCGGACTGACAGAGGAGGAACTTCTCAATCTTCAAAATGAATTATCTACAATATAAAAAATGGATGCAATAATTTAGGACCGGTTCTCGCCGGTCCTTTTCCATTATGAGCCATCCTTTGTTAAGAGCGTTTGCGGAAGGATTTGAACCTTCGGTGCGTTGACGCACACCACTTTAGCAGAGTGGCACCATAGACCGCTCGGACACGCAAACGGAAAGTGGATGGGGCAGGAATCGAACCTGCGGTGTTTCTCTGTGACGGATTTACAGTCCGCTGCCCTCGCCGCTAGGCATACCCATCCATAATGTGACCAGGGGGAATCGAACCCCCGTAAGCAGATCCACAGTCTGCCGGACTGCCACTGTCCTATAGCCACAGTAGCTCCTGCGGGACTTGAACCCGTCATTTCCGACTTGAGAGGCCGACGTCCTGACCTTTAGACCAAGGAGCCATAATGATCCCCACGGGACTTGAACCCTGCATTTCCGGCTTGAAAGGCCGGTGTCCTAACCTTTAGACTAGGGGACCTTGCTGCAGGCATTTCCCAGCCTGCAATTTTCTTATCGTTTTGTTTTCTTAACTTCCATTCATGCGCTGTTCTGTACCCGCGCTGCCGTATCAGTGACCAGAATATCATCCATGCGTACCTGCAGAACCACTGCAAGCACCACCAAATTGTCTATGGTCGGCAGGGCAACACCTTGCTGCCACTTGTATATGGCCTGCGGTGTGGCAAAACCAAAAATATCCTGCAGATCCCTTACTGACAATCCTGCCTGCTTCCGCAGCCTGCCTATGTTCTGTCCTGTCCTTATCATATCTATAACTGGTAAATTCACCATATCATCACCTCCTGCTATTTGAAATAAATATTCAGGCGGTATATGCCCCATATGGGACTTGAACCCATGACGCCTCGATTAAAAGTCGAGTGCTCTCCCAACTGAGCTAATGGAGCATAAAAAAACCGCCTACCTCATTTAAGATAAGCGGTACATGAAAGCTATGATCTATTTCCGGCGGTCTCCATAAGACCTGCCCTCACATCACACAGTTTTTCGCCTTTTTCTTACCTTGCATGAGCGCATCCTAACCAGACTCTGTTCTTTTTCTTTACTGAACAGTGCCTCATAATGTTCGCTATGCAGATAATATGCGAAACCATTCGCAGCGAAATTAACTGTTGCCATGATCGTTTCCTTTCCGGACTTATCTGTCCCTTTTGTTTTTACTGTAACCACTATATCACCGATCAGTCTGTTTGTCATTATACCAGTAATATAATTTCACAAATAATATCGGCTTCTATCTATTCCACCTTTACCTCCAGCCCGTCCAGCGTAAGCCCCGGTAATCCCACCAGATACCATTTGTCATCCATGCCCATCTCCATGCGGGCAGGAACCCAGACATCATTCAGCCTGAACTCAAAGACCTCCCCGCAGTGGATGCCGCCATAATCGCGCCTGTCACCGTCCTCGTCAGTGTAATGGAAATTGTACCTGCCGCTTTCCCTGTCATAAAATAATGTACCCTGCTTCATAAAACAGTCCTCCTCTAAATTTATTCTCATATAATAAGGAGTGTTTTTTCCCCTGTTTCCTTGAAAAAATAATAAATTTTTTTATATTTTTCTGGCTTTTTCATAAAACGGGATGCTCCTCCTTATATTTCTTTGCCAGCCGGTAGAAGCTGTCCTTCTTGAGTCCCATCAGCGTCATGGCCTCCTTTGCCGAAATCACGCCGCTTTTCCATCTCCCATAGCAGTCCACCCAGTTCTCCGGGTACTCCACACGCGGCCTTCCCAAATGCCTTCCGTCCGCTTTCGCCACCTCGATGCCCTGGCGCTGCAGCTCATGCCGCTCCGTCCAGTCCTCGTCCGCCACATAAGCGAATACCGCCAGCACAACATCCGTGATAAGCTGCCCCACCAGCTCCTTCGACTGCGTGGTATCCAATATGGGCATGGAAGTCACTTTGATGTCGGCGCCGATCTCCTTTGTGATGCGGAACCACTCCCTGTAGATTTCGCCATAGTTACGCCCGAACCGCTTCAGCTCCGTTACCACCAGCAGGTCGCCTTCCCGCAGGATGTTATCCACCAGAGAGCGGTACACCGGTCGCTCAAACTGCCTCCCGGACTCTTTCTCCACATAAATGTCGCGTTCGTCGATGCCTTCCTCGTCCCGCAGGATGTGTATCTGCCGCTCCGGATTCTGCTCCCGTGTACTCACGCGCACATACCCAAATTTCTTTGCAGCCATGACAGACCTCCCTTCCGTAAAAATCCGTGTCGCAAAAGGTATACCTTTGGAGATATGGAAAACTTACTGCTTTTCCGCCTGAATCACTGTCGCAAAAGGTTCTAAATCTTTTTTGCGACATCGCAGGCCATGCCCCATACCTTTTGCGACACATCATTTTATACGCAGGGGACTGCCAGATCACAACAGATCTCCCCGCATCAATTCCAGCCGCAGGGCTGCACTATACCTGGAACTTCTGGATACAGTATAGCAGCGTGGCTGACAGCTCCTGATACAGGTCCTCGTCAAACACGTTTTTATCCATTGCGTTTTTGATCAGCAGCGGGCGGTACATCCTGAAGATTTCTTCCCGCGCCTCCTTATCCCCTGCCTTTGCCCTCTCAAGCAATAATTCAAAATTCATCCTTCCTGACCCCCATTCCTTTGCGCAGCTTGCGGATGATATAGTAATACGCCATTTCCGCCTGCTTTGGCTCCATGCCAAATCTTTCTCCAAGTTCCGTAAAATCCAGTTCCCCGAATACCCGCGCGAACAGTATCCCGCGTTCCCGCTCCTTTAAGCGGTTGATGCACCCGGCAAGCTGTATGCTGTCTATCTCCGGTATACACTCCGGGCTTTCCCCATACCCAAAATAACGCAGGAGCGACTGCTCTGCCAGGTATGTGCGGTACTGGGCATCAAAATCCACATGGTTCTTCTCCAGCAGGTTCACCTGTATGTATTCCCGCTCCCTCTGCCTGTTCCTTTGTTCCATGTAGCTGATGCGCCTGTTTGCCACAGCCGCCATCAGGTATGCCGTAAATCGGTTCTGCACCGAGTCTGTCTGTTTTTTCTCCATTCTTTCGTCCTCCAGTCTTTTCATGTCCGATCTGAAACATGAAACCGGAGGCCCTCTGGTAAAATGACTTATACAGAGTCTGGTCGCAAAAATAAAAGAGCACTTATCCATCTGCAGGCCCGGATAATTACTCTTTTCCCGTATAATTTTAATTTCCTCTAAAAAGTAGCGTACAGGACTACCATGCAGGGCGCAGAATGCCCCCTGGAAACCTGTGATTTTTTTAACCCAATCCCCCCGCCGGCGCCCGGCTTACGAAAATCCCCCACTTACAGACCATGTACCTCTCCCATGGCCGCAAAAAGGCACCCAAACAAAACCCTGATGAACCATGTTTTTTTTGTTCACCAGATGTCCGGGTGCATGATATGCTGTTACTCTACTTTCAGGTATGTCCATACCATTTTTACTTTTGCATGGTATGGCAATACACTACTTATAGGAGGTGACCACAATGTCTTTATCCATCAGTGATGCCCAGGTCTTCAGCGCCGCCCTGAAGAAAGCCAGGAAGAAAAAGCATCTGACACAGGCGCAGTGCGCGGAACTGCTCGACCATTCCGTATCCTTCCAGAAGGACCTGGAGCGCTGCCGCTGTTCCCCAAGCATTGAAAATTTCTACCATATCTGCAGGATGCTGGATATATCCGCAGATGACTGTATCTTCCAGGACAGCCATGACAGGACCGGCTCTACATACCAGGAGCTGTTAAGGCTGCTCCCGCTCTGTGACGAAAGGAGCCTGTCCGTCCTGGTTGCCACGGCTTCCGCCCTGGCAGAATCCCCTGCCGCCCCTTCCAATGAGGAGCGCGGACAGACGTAGTATGTAAAAAAAAGAAAAGCCAGCAGTTCAGACTGGTATCTGCGCCGCTGGCTTTTCTGTGTCATGTCCTATGAAAACTTTGTTTCCTGTTGGTTGTTGTGCCTAAAGTTTCAGCTATGTGGTACCGATATTTATGAATCCCCTTTTGTTGCCAGTTATTGGCTGTATTTATCCCTCCATTTGCCACTTATTCAATATTGTGGCTGGGGGGCGATATGCTCCCCCAGCTTCGCTGTGCCAGTCTGGATATGTAAAACCTCATTGTTCCGCAGAAAACATAGCCTTCTGGATATTCTTCTGCCAATATGAGCCGTCAAAGTAATTCCCGCTTTTAGGCAGATTCCTGAACATATTCATGATCATGTCATAAGTCATGGATGACGTATCTATAAACAGTTCCTTCCCGTCCTTTGATTTGATCGCTGTACCGTTTGTTCCCACATAGGCAGTCGTGTTGTCATCAAGGTGCTGAATCGTTCCTGTCATTTCCGCAAACTTTTTCAGCCACGACTCTCCCGTCTCCTTACACATTTGCTTAAATTTCTCAGCATCCTCCCCCGTCATATAAGGGTGTTTCCCATCCCTGACATACCATGAAAACCCTGTTGCTTTGTCCGTATATTTCGGATCCGTTGCTGCCCATTCTTCCAAGGTCTTGTCGCCATACCATACCGTCAGGCCGCTGTCATTTGAAACGGTGCTTTCATCCTGCCCCATTAACGGATTCGTTGATTTAAGTGAATCGTATATATCTTGCACATTGGCATTCTGCCTTGTACTTTCAGGTGCGGATTCTTCTGCCACCTGTCTCTGCGGGTAGAACTGTCCGGCCCTGCTCCTGTTGTACTTATTCGCTGATACATTGTTCTGATAATAATTTTGTCCTATTCCATTTACGCTCATTTTTCAAATCCTCCATTGTCATCAATTATTTTAATGGCAACTCCTCCGTCGTTCAGAGCCGCCCCTGCTCTCATATGATAAGTCCGAGCAGTTCATCCCATCATACAGACATCCACCTAGCCTCCCCTGCCAAACTTCATGGCAAACACCCCCTTTCGCTGAAATTGTCTTCTCTCCAGCCCTTTATCCGCCGAAAGTCTGCCTTGTTGGACTGTGGCTTATCGGAGATATGCTGATCAGTTATTCAGATACCCCTGTTTTTCTTCTTCATCAGACCATATACGGTCATACCGGCTGCCGATGTTGTTAAACACATCCTGCCATGTAGCGAATTTCTGCATTTCTTCAATACTGCCCCTGTTGTTTTGCAGCCAGTCGAAAACCGCCTTATAGGTATTTTCCGAAAACAGGACGCTCCAGTTGTTCTTATAATCTGCATTGTCATTATAAGACATCCCGTTAAAGCCCATAGAGACAATGCCGTCCTTCGTGTGCTGCGCCAGCCCCTTTATCTCCAAGTCAGCCCATATGTATGCGGCGTTCTTATCGTGGATCAGATTGGGATATTTACTAAAGTAGGTCTCCGCAAGCGCCTCATACCTTTCCCTGTCCGCCTCGCTCTGCAAAAGGACTTTCCCACCACGACCTTCCTCGCCATCCCGCACCAGATACTGTATGCCAGTGCCAGAATGGGTCTTTAAGGTGAATCCGGACAGTTCCTCCGTTTTCCAGTGTTTCCACGCCCATGACATCCTGCAGGGCGTCTTTCAGCTCGCCGTCCAATACCATAGCATCATAACTCATGGTTCCGTGTTCTGAAATTAAAAACTGCTTTCCCGTCTGGCTGTCCTGCCTGACCTTGATATCGGAATAATCAAAAGCGCCTATCCGTTCGCCCTGTTTATTGTAAATATCAAAACACCCCGCCTCGTTGTCCGGCATAACCCTGTAATTCTCGGATTCGTATGTATCATAGGCAGGCTTTACATTGCGTACCCCGGATGCCGCCGATGCACGGTACGCATCCAACACCGAAGTCTGTCCTGCCGTCCTCACGCTGTTTCTTACGGGAGAACCGCTCCCCGCCGCATCTGCATCCGCCATCCTGCCCGCAAAGCCCGTTCCCGAACCATTCCTCTGCGCCTTTCCCGCAGGCGCAAAGTCTGCGTTATCACGCCATGCGGGATAACCCGCCCCTATTCCATTTACGCTCATCTCCAAATATCCTCCATTGTTTTTATTACTCCCTTTTCGGAAAAGTGTTCCCAGTGTCTATTAGCTCGAACTAACCTGAATATTCATACATTTTCATATTGTTCAGGCAATTGGAGTAAATTGAATATTTGCACTTCACTCTCTTTCCAATCCTTCACGAACCCATTTTACATAAGCCCATTGACGTTTTGTACTATCAACCGTGTTCTCATCAACAGGTGTTCCGCATTCTTGATATACATAAAACTCATCAAAGGAACTTAGGTATTTATTTGCATAATATTTGCAACCCTGTAAACCTGTGCCGTTTGCCTCTTCCTCTGTTATTTCTCCCATGCACTCCAAATCATCCGGAAGTTCAGATATTGGCATATCATATGCAATAAAATGTTCTTCTCTCATAATAAGTATCGGTGGCAAATCCCCAGAAACCACTTCGTCTTTATTTTTTAGAGTTGCTCCGCAACCAACCAAACCTAATACACATATTAATGTCAGAACTAATACTGCTAATTTTTTCATAATCTGCACCTTCCTAAAATTTTGAAAAGCCTATTTTTAACGGGTACACAATTCCGAAAAGGGAGTTTTATTATTGCGACCCCTCTGTCGTTCAGAGCCGCTTCCGCTCCCTCGTAATAAGTCCGAGCGGTTTATTGCTCCATAAACAAATCTCACCTGACTTCCACGGTCAAATTCCATACCTACCTTCACCTCCAAATTACCCCCGGCAGGGGCGCATGGTCTTTGCGCCTCCGCTGAATATAGGGTATGGGTTATATCTTCATATCCAATGTGCTACCCGAAGATGGTTTTTTCATAAAGGTGTTGCCGCTTTTGACAAGCTGGCTTTCTACGGATTCCCTTGTAACGCTGTCCAATGCGCCAGAAGGTACGGCTTTGCCATATTCCCATGTCGGATCAACTGCCTTAATCGCTGAAACAAACGCCTGCGTATATGCCAGATGATACTGCCTCAATGTATAGCCTGCTGACAGTCTATCGTCTGACTTCATCTGCCTATACATATCCATATAAATTTCCGTCTTTCCTGTACCGTCCGTCATTCCATTATTGTTCAGATAAATATTTTTCACGGCTTCAAACATTTTATCTTTGCTGCTTTCAGGAATATCAATAATCTTTTTGTAACTGTCACCTGTTTCATCTGTTACAAGAAGTCCTGTCAATCCTGTAGTCGGTTCAACCCATTCTCCTCTTGAATTATAATTTTTCATTAAATTTTTAATAGATTGAACACTCGTAAACATACTGCCATTACAGCCATCCTTTGACATTTGTTGGATAACGGCCTTATACTGCTTGCTGTTTGTGTCAATGCCTGCCGCTTTCAATTGTGACTGTATGCTGCCACTGTTTAGTTGAGAAAACTGAAACATACCCGGTAATGTCGAACCCACTCCCCAGGTTGCCTTTGTTCCGCCAAACATACTTTGAATTAGATAGCTGTAATTTGTAATATTTGACATACCATCATCCTCCTTCTTATTTTACCTGCGTCCCCTCTATCATTCAGGGCCGCCCATGCCCCCTTATGGTAAGTCCGGGCATATCTTGTTTTATTAGTACAGTTATCAGATATTTCCCAACACATTATTGCTGTATGCACCAATCGTACTTTCATAAGCCATTGCCGCTACCGACACCTGTGACCGGCTGATGAAACGATAGTTTACAGCCGTATCGAGGCCACTTTTTTTCAGAGCATCTTCCATAAGTTGCTTGTGATATTGCAGCTCTGTCTGTTCTCTGCGCTCCGCCGCTGCTTCCTCGGCAAGCTCCTGATACCGCTCCCGTCTTGCCCGTTTTGCCGCCTGTTCTGCTCTCACCTTTGCTTCAATCTTCGCCCGCACTTCCGGTTTCAGATCCCCGGTCACATATACATACCCCACACCTTTTTCATCAATACTCACGGCATAAGAAGACATCTCGAATCCATTCATTGACATTTCTGCCTTACATCTTGGAAGGTCATCGAGCCCTTTCTGGATTATTTTTTCATAATGAGCTGCTTTCTCCGGGTCGTTTGCCATCTTCTCTAAAATATTGGGGGCGATTACAATATTGTTATACCCTGCTATGCTTGCGCCGAAATTGTCAATACTCCTTTGGTCGTTACCGATATTTTTCACCATCACGTTTGCGCCATACCGCTGTTTCAGATACTCCACATACTGTTCCTCCCGCGATGCGGAACTATTTTCTGCGGTCTGCTTTACGGTGTCCACAAAACTGGTTTTCCCTGTGGCATTATTTTTCTGCGCCTTATTCGCATACTGATATGCCGCCAACATATCATTTACTCCTAAAATACTCATAATAATTCTTCTCCTTCCTGATGATTAACTTTTTACCATGACCGACAATGTGAATCTATTGCCTTTTACAATACAGTCCATATCGCCGCCATATTTTACTGCACATTTCCTGATATTCTTTAGCCCTATTCCATGCACCTCCTTATCTTCTTTTGTTGATATGGGAAAGCCGCTGTCCTTGTCGAACTGTGCCGTACCATCAAAGCTGTTCTCAATCTCTATAAAATACATATTCTTTGCCCGGAAAGACTGGATCGTGATATAGGCTTCTGCATCCGGCTGTTTCTCCCTCATTCTCATGCAGGCTTCAATCGCATTATCCAGCCCGTTGTTCAGAATAATCCCCATATCATAAGCCTTTATCGTAACGGCATCTGAAAGCATGAAACCCCTTGCATCCAGCTTAATTCCTTTTACCTTTTTTGCCGCATAACGGAACTTGCTGCCCACCACCGCATCACTGACTGCATTGCCCGTATGCACCCTGCTGTCAAGCTGTTCCACCGACTGATACATACCCTCAAAATACTGCCGGATTTCCTCATCTTCCCCACTATACTTTTTCCGTATAAGGTTCTGCAGGACTGCCATGTGGTTCTTCATATCGTGCTTGACTGAGCGTACCCCGTCATACAGATGCTCCATTTCCACCATTGAACCCTGCATCTGCGTGATCTGGTTTTCCAGTATGATCTTCTCCGCCCGTTCTTCCTGCAGAGCTGCCATGTTCTGATAAATACGGAAACTGAACACGATAGCTCCAAGCAGCACGAGAGCTATCATAGGAATGATAAGGTATAGTACCGGATATTTTTCATACAACAGTACCGGGGCGCCGTCCGTAACGGTGATCAGCAGCAGGCGCACAAGCACCGAAACCAACGTGCCTGCCACAGAGGGAAGCAGATAGAATAACACTTCCTTACCCATCCGCCCTCTTTCCTTGTTGCAATAACTCCCCGCTATCTTTCTTGTGGAAACAAAAAGCAGGGCGCATTTTGTGGCTACCACAAGGACAGCCCCAAAGCAAGACAGGATACCTGCCGCCACGGGCAGATATTCCGCCGCACTGGTACCTGCTTTATGCACCAGTACCTCTATCATCTCATTTCCAATATAGAGCAGGCTGTACCCTGTCCAGAATGACAGTTCCCGCAGTGAGATGAACTGGACAGCCAGAAATATCTTTAGCAGGACATTTCCCCGATACCAGCATACGCAGAAAACAAATAAAGTGCAGAATGTAAAAAGCAGTTCCATGATTAACGATATGCTGTCCGTATCTGAAAACAGCCCCTGACTAAATGCCCTTATCACAATCCATGCAATGCCCGCAGCCCATCCCGCATTCCTTATCCTGCACAGCTTTGGCACGGCAAACCTGCCAAAAAAGGACTGTATGCAGTACCCTTCAAACAGGCACAATAAAACACTGATCAATCCCATAACCCATTCAGCCATCAGCACCCACCCCGTTTCTCAGATACCGCATATAGGCTTTCACAAACTCCCCGTATTTCTCTTTTGCCAGATAAACGCACTCCCCATTATTCAGGGTAATGCTCCCGCTGTCATATTCCGCCACATATGCCATGTTCACCAGATACCCCCTGTGGCAGCGGAAGAACCCGCCTCCAAGCTGTCCCTCCATTTCATTCATGGACGCATATGCCTCTATGTTCTCCCCCGTGGTGTGTATCTCCACTTTCTTCCCCCTGCTCTCAATATAGAGGATGCTGTCCTTTTCCAGTGAAAAACTCCTGTTCCTCGTCTTTATGAACACCGTTTCCCGCCGTTTGCTTTTCCGCTTTTCCAGCTCCCATTCTGCCCGGTGGAATACCTCCCGGAACTTATCTTCCTCAATGGGCTTTAGCAGATAGTGGAACGCCGCCACGTCAAA
The DNA here is from genome assembly GCA_009911035.1 of Lachnospiraceae bacterium. GTDB lineage: Bacteria > Bacillota > Clostridia > Lachnospirales > Lachnospiraceae > Suilimivivens. The sequence goes on along the minus strand of QXWO01000069.1, from coordinate 4,873 downwards.
CGCCTGAAAAACATACTCTCTGATTCCCGTAATAAAGATCAGTATAGTATCTTCATCCCTCTGCCTGAGCCTTTTCGCCGTTTCAATCCCATCCGTCCCCTCCATCTGTATATCAAGGAACACAATATCAAACTGCTTCTTGGCGGCAAGCAGCGCATCCCCTGTTTCATATAATCCAGCACATATGCCCGGCCTTTCTTTTTCTGTCAGTTCCTTTATCTGTTCACGGATGATCTTCTCATCATCACATATGGCTATATTCAATCCTATCACCTGCAATTCACTTTCCATGGGCATAGCTTCCCCACGGACAATTCTTTTTACTTTTTATATCGGCAGAATTTTGGCGCAGTCAGCCGCGAGGGAACGAAACCCTATTTGAAAGGGAACGAAATCTTTTTCTTTTCTATAAAAATTCCAAAACAGGTCTAAAGTTTTTCGCCATTCGTCCGATACAGGGGCAGATGCCCCGCAAGGTCTGCCGTGTAAGCATATTACCTCTTATTTCCCCTCTTTTCCAAGTGATTTCCCTTATCAGTCCACCCGGCCTGCCTGGGAAAAAAGCAGACCACTGCATATGGCGGATGAAGGCCATAGTGCGGCAGTTTGTCTTTTGTATCTATACAGTATGAAGGCTACCACGCTTTAAGCTCAAAACAACATCCGCCTGTGCCGCCAGTTCATTTGAATGTGTTACAACTATCACGCATTTATTCAGTCCATGTGCGCTTTCCTTCAATATACCCATGATTTTTCCCGCCGTATCCTCGTCAAGGTTCCCTGTCGGTTCATCCGCTAAAATGACAGGGGTATCAGAGCCCTTTCCCTTATTATCATTTATCCATTAAGTTTTTACCGCTTTATTCATATGCAAACACAAAAACACTTTACACTATCACGGAAACACTTATATTATCACGAAAACTCCCAGCGGGTTTCCGTGATAATACAGCAAGTTTCTGTGTTCGTATATGGGTTTTGCCTGCGAGTTTCCGAGTTTCCGTGATGATAACCGACTTTTGCCTACGAGTATATACTCTTTTGTATTATTCTCTATCTTTTCCGATTACATTTGAAAGATATCCCACAGACTGTATAAACTTAATCCGTTGCCCGTGATCTCTCTACAATACAAAATGTTATTCTACGGTTTCAATGGAGTCCACAATGCTCATTCCGGCAATCTTTCTTAGCGGAATACAGGTTGCCAGCAAACAGGCTCCGATGGATAGAACCGTAGCTTCGGCAATCGGCAGAATAGGGATGGAAACCAACTGAATTGTGTCGGTAGTCGCAGCATTTACAAAAATTGTGCAGATATAGCCAACGATATTTCCAATTACTGCCGCAATAATGCCATAGTATGCGCCCTCCCACAAAAATGTTTTGTAAAGGCTTCCCGCATTCATACCGATAGCGCGCTGCATACCGATTTCCATAACGCGAGTATGAATATTTGTGTAAACAGTATTGATGATATTCAAAAGACCAATCAGACCAACAAACAAAATCAATCCCCATGCCAGCAATCGTATCTGTTCAAAACTTTCTTCTAATTGCCTGTCTGTTTCTTCATAGGACAGGTAGGTTGTGCCGGGGATGTCCTGACAAATTTTCTCTGCCACAGCGTCAAATAATTCCCGGTCAGCATCCGCGTTCAAGGTAGGACACATTTCATTATAAATAGCCGTGCCTGTCAGTTCGGAATAGATACAATCTGACACTATCACCTGAACACCGTTTGTAAATCCGCTGTTCCCTACGCTTACATATCCGTCATATCCATCCAATGTTGCAATGATCGGAATGTCCCGGCCAGCCACGGAAATTGCATCACCTGCCGCAAAACTTGTTCTTTCCAGTTCCGTTCCCCCATAGTTTAACGCCAACGGATTTCTCACGATACACGCCTTGCCGGATTTCAAAAGGGTTAAATCTTCCGCTGAAAGTTCGCTGCCCATGAAATAATCCCAATAGTCGTCATTCAGTCCAACTACCTGAAATGTTTCTCCCGGCTGTAATTCAAATCCGAGCGCAATATCGGATATTTGCCCGGCATCGTCTGGCTTATAAAGCAAAAATTGTATTGCTGCCACCGAACTTACAGCACTATTTTGACGTAACTCTTCCAAATCGTCAGCAGAAAATCCTACCGTTTCATTCACTATAGAATAATCCCCTAAATGATTATCCTCCATGCCGCTTGCCGTATTTAACAATGTGGTAAAACTCTGCAAGGCAATAAATACGGCTATGCTCATAACCAATGAAAGAACGGTAATTGCTGTACGGCCACGATTGCGCTTCAAATTCAACCGGGCATAATAAGCCTCAAAATTGCGGATTGTCTTTGATTTGCGATTTCTCCGCTTAACCTTTGTATTCCGGCCCGACATGGCAACCGTAGGAGGTACTTTTGCCGCATATTTAGCAGCCGGTATTGCTGCCATAAACGCAAAGAACAGTGTGATTGCAGCACTTATAACGAGAAACGGTACTTTACCCGTACTATTTGCTGAAATCAGGTTTTGCAATTCAGATGTATTCTGCACCATAAATATTTCAGGTGACAAAAAACTTGTTGCCATTATAATGATACCTTTCGTTGACAAAAGACCAACAATCATACCAACTGGAATGCCGATCAGACACAAAATCAATATCTGTAAAGATACAATGCTGTAAAGCTGGCTCTTTTCACTTCCAATGGCTCTTAGTACGCCATATCCCTTAATGCGTTTGGACACAGATATTTTCAGAATATTATAAATAACCAACCCAGCCGCCAGAAGAATGAGAACACCCACCATGATGCCAGCAGCAGCCATAAACGAAAAACCCGAACCGCTGTTTTCAGAGTTTTCCTGGCTGTCGAACCGTATTCCGCAAGCCTGCAAATAAACCTGATTATAGGATGTATCAAGTTCATGTATCTGGAATTTCTGGATTACGTCATTTACCGTATTTTGAAAGCTTCGCTTATCGGCTGTACGGAAGTCCACTTTGTAATATAGGTATTCTTCCGGCAACAGCTGTTCGGCTGTATCTGTTCCAACAATCCCTGTAATTCCGCCATAAGAATATCCAATATAATTGCTTTTCGTGATGCCTACAAGGACAAAATCGGCAGTAAATTCAATGGATGGAGCAATATCATGCCGTAAGGTTTTAGAAACAGGCAATGAAATAGTATCTCCTACTTTTCCATCAAATCCGAGAAATTTAAGCGCATCTTCTGACAATGCGATCTCCATCGCCTGTTCTGGCAAACGTCCCTCTTGGATTTGTGAAATAGCAGGATAGGCGTCGAGGCTGTTACCGACATATTCCACAAGACCGAGTGTGAGCTGGTTGTTTAAGTCTATGGTTCCTAAACTGATAGAGGCGCCAATATAGGAAAAGCGGGCATCCTCTTTCAGTTCAGAAAGCTGTTCTTCGGACATTTGAAGAAAAGTAGCGTATTTTTCCCCGTTAATCGTAATAGCCTGCTGCTGCCTCATGGCATTTAGAACACCGATGGACTGCCCTATAACCGTTGTTGTAACTGTGGAGAGAATAACAGCTATTAAAATCAGAATGGATGTGACCTTTTGAGCCAGTAATTCTTTCCATGCAAGGACGCGATAAGATTTCATTTTGCTGTCACCTCCGAAAGAACACCGTCTACAATTACAAATTGCCGGTCTGCCATTCTCGCTATACGGCTGTCATGGGTAATGACAACAAGGGTTTTTCCCAACTTTTTCCATATATTTTCCAGCATCCCCATAACTTCGCCGCCGCTTTTGCTGTCCAAATTCCCGGTCGGTTCGTCAGCGAAAATAATATCAGGTTTTGCAATCAGGGCGCGGGCAATCGCTACACGCTGCTGCTGTCCTCCTGAAAGCTCATGGGACAAGTGGGTAAGGCGGTCATGAATACCCAGCAAATCCGTAAGCTGCTTTAGATACGCTTCGTCCGGCTGCTTTTTGTCTAACAGCAAGGGCATAATAATGTTTTCCTTTGCGGTCAGAACAGGGAGCAGATTGAACTGCTGGAAGATGAAACCAATGCGCTGACGGCGAAAAGCAGACAGTTCCTTGTCAGTAAGTCCGTATATGTCTTTTCCATCGTATGTCAGGCTGCCGGAGGTCGGTTTGTCCAGCCCGGACAACAAATGGAGCAAGGTGCTTTTCCCGCTGCCAGACGGTCCCATGATAGAAATAAAATCGTTTGACGCAATTTCAAGATTGACATTATCCAGCGCAACGACACGGCTTTCACCGTTTCCATAGATTTTTGATAGTTCTTTTGCTTCAATGTTCATAATAATACTCTCCTTATTTGTAGTCTAAGGAGAGTGTAAAATAGAAATCTCAAAAATCGCTCAAGATTTTAAATTTATTTGGAAAGAAGCAGCAGCCGTTGCGCCATAACCTTGTCTGTTTTCCAGTACAAGTGTTCCTCCATGCTTTCGGCATAGCGTCTGGCTGCTGTATAATCCCATGCCAAAGTGTGCGGCATCTTCTTTCATTTTTCCAAATGGTTTCGGGCCGTTCTGTATCAACCCCGCAGGATAGCCGGGTCCATCGTCTGTAACCAACAGAAGCAAAAAATTACCTTGCCTTTCCAGATGGATGATGATTTTACTTTTTGCAAACCGGGCCGCATTTCCAATCAAATTTTCCGCGACAGTCAGAAACAATCCATGATCTAATTGCGTTGTCCCATTATCAGGCGCAGAAATGGATAGTTCTAATGTTCCTGCAAGAAGTTTTGCTGTATCTTCTAATTCGGAACGCAATAGAGAATAAGGACATTCCTGTTAATAACTTCATGAGCTGTCACAGATTTAACCTCATCCACTGTCTCAAACTTTCTCATTTTCCTGACA
>QXWO01000068.1 GCA_009911035.1 Lachnospiraceae bacterium | reverse complement strand
ACAGCTTAAGCAACAAGATGGGTAATTCCTTACTGGCTGTAAGGGGTATTAACCATAAATATATTGTAGTAGGAGGATAAAGACATAATGAATGAAATTAATATTTCCATCAATTGGGAGAGCGTAAAGGAAAAAATATTCCTGCGTTTAGTGAATTACGAAAAGTACAGGGCAGATATGGAAGGGAAAGCATATATTAAATTCCTGGACCTTGCAATCCTGTTTTATTGTGATTGTACAGAATGGGGCTGCAACGGCTTCTATGTAAGCAGGAAGCAGATTCTCATGTGGCACAGGGACATTAATGATATCTATCAGGCTGCACTGGAAAATACATACCGCAAGGACAATACACTTGTAACACCAATATTGAATTTTTTCCCGGAAGAATCGGTATATATAGCGCAGAACGGGATGGATGTCATGCCAATAGAGAAAGAAATGATAGTCCTTGCAAACCAATCGCTTTTTTTTGGCGCAGCGATGCTGTTAAATATATCTGTACTGAAAAAACTGGCAGACCAGCTTGACAGCAATCTATACCTGTTGCCCAGTTCCGTTCACGAAATTATCGCCGTACGTTCAGACCCAAACACAGATGTTTCCTATCTTACAGAAATGGTAAACGAGGCAAATTATAGGATGGATTATAAAGATATCATGAATTTAAATTACCTTGAACCAGAGGGAACATTCCGGTTCGGATGCAACTGCTGTGGCCACTGCTGCAAAGAAAGAGGAGATATCCTGCTTACTGCTTATGACATTATGCGTCTGCAGAAATATCTTGATATTTCTTTTAAGGAGCTGCTCATTACATACTGCGAGATGTATGTGGGCAAAGATTCCGGACTTCCTATTATCCGGTTAAGGACGGATGCAAGATGTCCTTTCCTGTTTCACAACAAATGTTTTGTGCAGGATGCGAAGCCTACAGTGTGCGCCCTTTTCCCATTAGGAAGGATATACGATGGGAAAAAAGTACGGTATTTTATACAAGAAAACCACTGCGGGACAGGTGCAGAAGAACACAGCCTGCGTGAATGGCTGGAGCAGCTTGGTACCGATAATGAAAGCTGCTGTATCCTTTGGGGAGAACTGTTAAAAGAAGGAGTAGAGATCGTAAAACAGGTAAAGGAGCAAAGCGACGAACTGAAGGAATTAATCCTTAGTTTTATGGTTTCCCTTATGTATGACGACTATGACAGCAAAGGAAATCCCATATCCCAGATACAGGAGCGGATAGATATGATAAAGCAGCTTCCAGGGAAGTTAAGCGAATTCCTTGAAATGAAAAAAATGGAACCTTCCGGAGAAAGGATGTGAGCAGATGCAGGGTGGAGGACCATATGAGGTATCAGACTGCCCTAAGTGCGGAAGCCTCATGTGGAACGGACAATGTGAAAATATAGATTGCGAATACCACTGGTATCCGATGCAGGATGAGGAGGAAGAGGAATGAGGATTATAGCCGTTTTAGATGTAGATGAAGAGAAGCTGGTCCGGACAGGACACAGTTTTGAGGAAGAGATGGGATGGGCAGCTGAGTCCGGCATCACACTAACCAGCTATACAGATGCGGAGAAATGCAGTACATATGAATACGCCGCGTTTGCATGGAATAAGGAAAAGGAGGAATATGCACAGATTGGGCGGGACGTTACGACAGAGCAATTATGCCGGAACCGGTTCAAAGAACGTGTGGAAAAAAGGCAGCTGGCGCCATGCTATGATTCTGGGAATGTTATATATAAGAAACGCAGCATATCAGAGCTACATGGCGACTGGGCAGGTCTGGAATAGTTGGAACATCATTCTATGCAGACAACTACGCACTATGGGAATAACGGAGCAGGATACCATGCCTGTTTCGTTATTTCCAGTCTCAATCTGAGGCATTGAGATTTGTTAATGAATAAATAAGAAAAAAGGGAAAGAAAGGAAGCTGCGCAACAAATGAAAGGAGGGGCATGAGAAAGGGATGCTCCATTCCCATAGTGCGTAGTTGACTACACTTTCCCTGATTTTTTCTATGAATGGCAAAGGAGGGTTTTATGGCTGAGACAGAGACTGTTGCGTTTTCTCCCTATTTAAGCGCCAAATTTATCACTATCTTAAAGAAGTATTATTCTGAAAAGATGCGGGAAGAACGGACGAAACAGCAGTACACCTATGTTTTTAATGCTTTATGCGACTATGCGAAGTGCGATTTTCTTGACATTACGCAGGAAACAATAAAAGCATACTTCAACGGAAAAAGCAGTGTAATGAAATCTACGGACTACAATCTGAGCGTTCTGCGTGCCGTAGCACGCTATATGGACGAAAATGCGGATATTTTGGAAATTCAGGATGGATACCTTAACCTCTTTTCCGTAATTGATGTAATATTTCCGGATCTGCAGTTCCGTATGGAGGATCTGCCCGAACTGGACAGTATTGACAAAGTTCTGGCTTATTTTAAGTCCGAGGGCGATATGACAGGTTTTCTATCCTGTTCCATGGTGCTTCGATCAACGCTTACCACGAATGAGCTGGTTTCTTTAAGGCGGGATATGCTCCTGCAGGATGCGGACGGTAATTTCGGAATCCGCCTGAAAGTGACGGAACACGCTTACCATTTCGTAAAAATTCCGGAAGATGTCGCGGAACTGATTGACCGGTATTCCATGCAGCGTACCGACAGCCAGCCATATTTTTTCCTGAACAAAAAAGGAAAGGCAGTCAGTGCGAGGGCACTGCAGAACCGGCTCCATGAAGCCTGCACAGCCTGCGGCGTAAGGCCGTTTACCTATAACGACCTACGCATCTTGAGTCAGGCGCTGATGATTAAAGACGGCGCGCCGCTTGAGAAGATAGCGGAGCACATCAATGTGAAGAACATGAGCTGGTTCTTCCGTTATGACAGGGTGGTGGAAAGCTTGAAGGAATCACCGGTTGATTACACGCACCTGAAAGTCGTGTGGTAAGGACATAGGGCAACAATACTAAAACACATTTGTTTGAGAATTATACATAAGAGGAGGGATATACTTGATAAAAATAGAAGGTGTCCGCTTTATGAGATACAGTGGAACATGGTCATCCATTAAGCAGGAAAATATATGTGGTGTTACGTACTTTTTAATGGAGTCTGATTTATTTGGAGACATTATGTATCATATAATAATGAATGATTCTGGTGCGTTTGTAATGACCAGCGAGGATGGATTTAATCCGCTGTACGAAAAAATAGGTGATGCGGATAACGGTTATAGTTCATCATAATGCGATTTTAAAAATGAATGACTAATAGGAAAAAATTTAATAAGCAGTAATTATAAAGAAGTGTAAGGCAAGCAATAAATGAAGATATTGCTTGCCTTTATTAAAGAAAACGGAGGATTCCATCATGGCAAGAAAGCATGATAAATTTTCGTATAACTATGGATGGAGGACGGCGCCGGAGCAGTGGAACTTTTACTGGAATAATAAATTAATACGGCTGGATCACAATACACGCTCAGGAGTTGCCCTTTTAATGTTATCAGGAAAAGAAACAGAAGCGGAGGCAATACTCAAAAGACTGTTGAGAAAACAGGAAAAAGAAGACAGTTATATCTGCATTGGATTTTTTGGTGTAAACAGCAATCAGTATTACTTCACACAAGCGCTAAGATGCAGCAGAAATGACATGCAGGGCAAATTATATTCCTATAAAGAATGGAAACATTATATACAGTCTAAAGATTGTAATTTGCCAACGTGCGAAGTTACGAGCGGATACTTTATACCCAACGGGAAAATGCCAGGTAAAAAAGAGGAAGTGAATAATAAAATTGATTTGAACAGACCCGTTATCATTCGTCTTATAAGAGCGGAACAAGATAAAGTATTTCAGTTTTAGGGATAAAAATGGGAATGTATCATAAAAACTGACTGGTGGGTATTAGGTCTAAGCGTTTTGCCAAGAGATGTACATCAAGGCGGCGTGCTGTAAAAAAAGCTGTGATATTTGTAAGGTTGATAAATATACATTAACAAGAGTTTCCTTCCTGTTGCGTTAGAATAGAGAAAACAGATTTTACGCACAGGGGGAGCTCATGAAAAAAGAAAATGAAAAAGCGCAGCGAATGGATCATAAAGCCAGATAAGAACACAAAAAAGGAAAAAGACCGCGACATGAATCATGAAACCAATGGTGGGAAAGCAGTCAATATCATCGCACCCCCATTTACTGGATTTGAAAGTTATAATTTTAACTTAATACAACCCGTATGCAGAATACCACTCCGGAAAGGGTGGTTTTTTTGCAGAAATTTATAAAAGAAAGGTGTCGGAATTATGATTGAAATAAGTAAAGAACAATGGAATTTAATTGAAAACGCCTATAAAGGAGAATGGCAAGATTATTACAATGAACATCCTGAATGGCTTGGAAGAAAAGTTGTTATGAGTGGAATTATTTCTAAAGATCCACACGAACTTGGAAAACTTTTAATTGAGGTCGTACATTTTGTTATAATACAATTAAGCCCATTTAAAGCCTTAAATCAGTGCATACGGAAATATTCATATGCATTGCATACCTGATTAAGAAGCACAATATCAGCGTTCCATTAAAAACACAGGGATGGATTAACAACAAGCTGACTTCCGTGGCATTCAGCAAAGATAATACAATAACCGTATGTTTTCTTAGAGATAAATGATGCAAATATCCTCAAAGTATTTATAAATATCTAGGATTATTAAAGGACGCTGTTAATACAGCTGCTTAACTAACTCATTGTATAGAAGGCCAGAATGTACTTTCTGGCTTTTTAGTACATAAAAAGAAGTATCGTTACATCTGCACTGAATTTTTGGAATAGGCGGTAATCAATAATATTTTACGCAATAGCTGACTATATACATACTTATGTTTCAAAGAAGTGGGTTGTACATCAAGTCAAAAATATGTACATTTATCTTAAATTATTTACATGGAAATAATTAGTATAATATAATTCTTTTATTAAATGCTTCGCATATTTTACCAAGACAAGTAAGGTTATTTGTAAATCTAAAATGTACTTTTGGCAATTTATTAATGATAGATAACAATTAGCTCCCTGTGAGATTATGGACATTGATTATTCCATTTTATTATTTGGAGTTATTTGTTGCTATAAATGCAGAGTTGGAAATTCTGTATTTGCCATGCGTTGTAACTCTACATAATCAAGCACGTAGAGTCTTGCTCATGGTCATTCTACTTTTTGAAAGGAGGTGCATATGATGGGATTTTCAGCTAAATCTGTAATTTTTCTTTCCAGAAATGCTAAGGTGCAGGCAATATCGAAAAAAATCAACAATAATATTAAGCAAAAGAGTAGCGAAAGAAAAAACGTCAAAAGTGTTGTTGCATAGTTTTTAATCAAAATTACTGCAAGATTATACGCTTGCAGTAATTTTGCTGTGAGGTGAAAATATGGAAGTCAAAAAAGTTTTGCAAGATGAAAATTGTACTAAACTTATAATAAGCCTTGATGACGGCTATCTTATAGAAAACTGTTTTAAATATCCGTTTTGGATATGTGTTACAACACAGGTTGGTTGCCCAATACATTGTGCCTTTTGCCAAAGTGGAAAAAACGGTTTTATAAGAAATCTTACGTCAAATGAGATTTTAGAACAAATTAAGATATCAATGCAATATGCAATAGGAGAATATTCGGATGAATTTTTGTTTTACACGGTTTCTTTCACAGGAATGGGAGAACCCCTTATTAATATTGATAACGTTTTTGACGCAATATACGAGATTCAAAACAGATCTGATTCAGAGATAACATTAACAACAACCGGAATAAATTCTAGTATTCAACGTCTTTTTTTTACACAAAGAAAAATAACTCTTGATATTTCATTGCATGCCATTTTTCCTGATAAAAGGATTAATATTATTCCATCGGAAGAAGTTAATCCAATTATTGAGACAATTAAGTTTGTCTTAAATAACAAAAAGAGGTTTAAAAAAGTAGTTTTTGATTATCTTCTTTTAGACGGAATAAATGATTCAGATAACGATTTAAATCAACTTATTGCATGTTTTGCCAATAAAAGAGCAAGTATTGAATTAATTAAATATAATACAATAATAGAAAATGATATATATAAAGCATCCGAACCAGAAGTGTTTCAAAGGTTCTATACGGAACTAAACAAAAATGGAATTGAAACTATAATTGAAGAAAATGTAGGAATTGAGCTAAAAGCTGGATGTGGTCAATTAATATGGAAATATAGTGAGGTGACAACAAATGAAAATATGTTTAGCATTCGCAAAAATACAACAACTGAAGCAAATGGAAATTATTAGTAATGAGCATATAGGTCTTGGATATATCGCTAACTCTCTGTCACAAAAAAATTATGACTATAAAATAATAGATGGACATTTTTTCGATTATAGCATAGAAGAAATGGCTAAGAGAATCTTAGATGAAAAATTTGATGTAATTGGTTTTTCTGTCGTATATTCTAATTTTCGAGATACAATTGAGATAATAGATTTAATCAAAAAAATGAATCCCAATATTTTCGTCTTCTTAGGTGGCCAACACGTATCATTTTGCGCAAAAGAGATATTAATAAATAATAAAAATGTTGATTTAATTATGTGTGGCGAAGGTGAATTTACTACTATTGAACTTATGGAATACTTAGAAGGGAAAAAAGAATTGGAAGAAATCCAAGGCATAACCTATAGAAGCAATGATGCCAGAATGATCAGGGAAAATGCATGGAGACAGCCTCGGACAAGAATTGAAGATTATGGAGAGATTAAAAGAGATGTGTTAGATGAGGGTTTGCAAAAGGGACTGACATGCTCTTTAAATATAATGGCGGGAAGAGGTTGTATATTTAATTGCAGTTTTTGTACAGGAAACAGAATATTTAATCCATATAAAAACTGCAGCTGGAGAGTAAGTATAGCAGAAAATATTGTTAAAAATTTAAAGGATTTAATCAGAAAGTACAATAAATATGACAATCTATATGAAATTGTAAATTTCTGCGATTTGAATTTTATTAATGAAACAAAAGACGGATTAAAATGGATAGACGATTTTACCAACTTAATGAAACAAGAGAATTTAGATATTTGGTTTTACGTGATGACACGAGTAGATTCAATCGTGAATCAGCAAAAAAGAATGAAACAACTAAGGGATTGCGGCTTGGTTCAAGTGGAAATGGGATTAGAATCGGGAAACGATCAAGGACTAGCTGTTTATAACAAACATATTTCTACAAGCCAAAGCATAAAAGCAGTCAATTTATTGAGAAAATTAAGAATTGACTTTGGTATGTCAGGCTTTATTATGTACCACCCGTATATTACATTAGATGAACTGAGAAAAAATTCAGAGTTTTTAATGAAAATCGAATATTGGAAAGTCCTTTTCCTTTATACAAAGATGGCATTGTACCCTGGAGCGGAAATTACTGAACAAGTAAAAAAGACCAATTTGTTATATGATACATATTCACATTATGAAGTGTATGATTATAGATTTCAAGACGAAAGAATAGAAGTGTTATATAATAGTATAGTAGAAAAAATTCCTTTCGAAATACTCAATGAATATTCAGAATCGATAAGCTATATTGAACTGCAGATGACACTAAATTATAGAAAATTAGAAAGAATATCAACATTGACAGAAACAGATTTTAACAAAAGAATACATTCGATAGAACTGCCTCTAAATCAGAACATTTATTTATCCAAAGAATTAATACATAAGTTTTTTTTAGAATCAATATCTTTAGCTGAAGAAGGTTGGAATGAAAAAAAATTTGAAACATTAGCAGGAGTCTTTTCTCTGAAATACACGAAAATAAATGATAAAATTATAAAATTATATGATGAATACGGTAATAACATTCTAGAATTTTTGGAAGTAGGAGATTAGCCATGAAAATACATTCTAGATATAAAAACAATATAATATTGTATATTATTTCTATGTCTTTAATTTCATTTGCTACGGGCATATTTCTATTAGCATTTAATTTGCATATAAGTGTAATTATTGATTCAAAAGTATTTATAAGTAATTTTTTACTAGTGGGCAATGCTTCTATGGCTGTGGGCGGAATTATATTTGGAAGAATTATTGATAAATACAAAAAAAATAGAGTGCTATTATTATCAACCGTAATCTGCGGCATGGCATTTTGTGGTGAATGTATTATGCAATCTCAACTAATTTTGTATGCACTGTCTGTGATTTATGGACTAGGATACTCAGTGCTGATGAGTATACATACTCCATTTATAATGGAATATGTTGAAGAAGAACGCCAGCCATATATAATCAATTTATGTTCTTCAATAAAATTATTTGCATCTACATGCGGAACATTTATAGGAGGCCTTATTCCTTTAAAAGTTATTAGTCCAATAAATAACAGTCCCTATCAATTGATTTTCATATTAGCAGGAAGCATATATTTACTTGGAAGCATACCATTGATATTTTGTATTAATAAGTCCAATAACAATGGACAACACACATATAGTATAGAAAAAATTGAAAAACCGAAATTATCAGCTTTTTCATTAGTGTTTCTGATATTAGGTTTATTAATATTTTTCTCTCCATATATGAATTTGTATTTTAACAATAGATATAATTTGAATTTGCGTTATATAAGTATAATTATTACAATCATAGAGATATGTCCAGTAATTACTAATGTTTTATTATCAAAACTTTTTAAATGGTTTAAAGAGTCAGATATAATTATTGTAGGAAGTACTTTATGCGCTGTTTCTTTTTTTGCACTATCATTTATTGAAAAATTATGGATTCAAATTATATTATTTTTATTAACAACAATTATTTCGTCCTTTTTGTTTCCGCAAATTAACCGTTTTTTATTGAAATTGTACCCTGAAAATCAAATAGGAAAAATGTCTGGTTATGCAAACTTCTTTTATAATATAGGAGATTCAATTGGGACATATTCGGAAGGATTATTTATAAACTATGGAATATTCAGTATGCCATTTCTAGTTGCTGCTATATTATATATTTTTTTAATACATTTTATTAAAAATTTACACAGATAGCATAAGCTAATTGCATACATATAAAGAAGATCCTGTTAACTACAGGAAATATAAGATTAGAATATTATAAATTCCCCCAACTATGAAACAAATACACATTTATTCCATAGTTGGGGTAAAGTTAAAAATTTACACACTCCTTAATGCTTGTCCAAATTAAAAAACATCCTCAAATGATTAGTAGAATCGCCTTTCTTGCTATTAATTCTTGTCAGTTTCCAAATGCTATCAAGTAGCGCATCTCCATCTTTATTAAATTTCAATAATGTCATCACTATGTCATATAACTTGTCAAACGACAGGAATAGTCTATTTAATCTGATACATTTTTCTTTGTGTTCATAGCATTGCAATTTCAACAACTCAGCTTGCTCCGACAAGAACTCATCTATATATACTTTACTTTTCTTTCTTTTAACATTATATTCCATAATATGTCTCTCAATGTGATCTGCAATACCCCCGTCACTGGCAATCCAAAAACTGCCACCTGTGCAGCTTATTCTGATAAAATGCTTTACATTCGTAAAGAGTGCCGTTTGTTTATATTCGCAATACTTGGCATTTTGAGATTCTTTTGTGCTAATATCACATTCCGACGGATAAAAATCCACCTGTTTTCCAAGCGACTCTATGGCTCGTTGCATCCGATACGCCTGCGCCTGGCTTGAAAAATATGTCTCGGCGATATCTTGAACAATGTTTGCATCAGATCCTCCACGTGCGACTCGAGATATGCCTTTTCTCTTACACTCAATAATAAGTGCATATTCTGTACCCATTATGATAGCATCGCACTCATATACTTGCTTCTCAAATAAATATTTTCCACTATATTCTCTCAACCCATTAATATTCTTAAATAAATCAAGCACTGCGGTCTCAATCTGAGGTCCAAAATCAATCCAATCTAACGCCTTGCCAATCTTATCATATACGCCAAACATAGATATGATTGGAGGAATAACATAATATGCATCTTGCTCCTTAATAATCCACTCAGAATCACTATAAACTTTATCCCACTGAGTTGGAATGTAGTACTCCCCATTGAGGGAATGATTGGCAGTCATCAAATCAAGAATATTGCGTTCATCATTACTTACAGACTTAAATGGTATTTTAGAAATTATACCAGTCTCAAAATCACATTGCGCATTTTTTACAATCCGGCTAATTATATTGCGCAGATTTTTACTATTACAGCTATAGTACTCTTCAAGCCGCTCACTGTATGCATCTATGATTCTCTGAATTAGGAATAGCATCCCCTCCGGAACATACTGATGTATATCATACACGGAGGAATAATTCATAATACGTTCTAAATAATCGCTCTCATCACTCGGAAGCAAAAATCCCAAATCATACTCATTGTCAACATCTAACAGCCTGATAGCGTATTTTGTATCTATCAATAATTGCAGAAAATCATTTTCATTAGGCATATATGCTTCATCATATACATCTGTTTCTGCTTCCGCATTATTATCCGACAATGCCCTAATAGAATATATCAGAAGTGTTGGAAGTTCTGTATTTACTCCATTATTTATTCGAATCCGCCGTTCTTCTTTATCGAACGCCTTGTATAATTCTTTATATATTTTTTTATAAAAAGATAATGGTCCATATTTTAATATCCTGCTGTAGATATTCTGAAATATGTCATCTATACTTATCCTGAGATTGCAGTCGATTTTATAATTGCAAGAAAAATGTTTTAATGCCTCGGTATATTCCAAATCTAATTTGTGGCGATATAATTTATCGTCCTCAATCTGATCATCTGCAAGGTTTCCTTTATCTAAAAGAAATTTATAGCATGCATATGCTATCCAGCAGTCATAATATTCTCTATTAATTTCAATATCTCCCTTTATTTTTCTGTTAGTGTTATAGTAATCAAGGTTCTCATTAATAAAATAAATATATTTTGGTAAATCACCCCAATAATAGAATTTCCTTCTGCATTTTCTAACTTCTTTTTTTATATTTTCTATATCTCCGGATTTGGCAATTACTGCAATAGTTTCAGAAAAATTCATAATTATATCGCTTAAGGACCACACAAACTTATTATTTTGCTTGACGTGAAAAGAATCATACAAAAATTGAAGGTTATTCGTATCGCAGTTGTCGATATCTGCTTTACAATCTTGATAAATTTTACTCACATCAGAAACTGTATATTTATAGTTACCAATATCATACAAAATTCTATTATCTTCATTCATATTATTTTTTGTTTCTCCCTCTGTAATCTTATATAACACTTTTCTTTTAGATGTGACCCGCAATAATTAATACGGATGATTGTCAACAACCAATGACTTCATCACCATGTCAATTCATCTAATATCTACGGATAATCCTTGTTACCCACCGTTACAGATACTTTTGGTAATCGAATTGCGATACTCAATTTATTGTATTCCCTCATACAATCCTTCGCAGCTTTAGTCAAAAGGACTCGTTCCCACGACATCTGGGGAGCAGCTCGCACAAAAATGTGAGCAGATAAAAATTCTTAAATTTCTGCTTCGTCATAAATAACCTTTTTTATTTGTTCATATGTAACCTCTGCGGCTGGCCGTCCAGCTAAAACTCTGCCTTCGACATCCTTTGCAATTATGGAAAATCGTTCCCATAAATCAGAAAATAGAATATCATAACCCTCTAACACATGTAGTTCATTCTGCATGGTTTTCTGCAACTTTCTCTTTATCTGCAAAAGTCTGTCCTTTGCCGGTGGATGAGTCGCTTTGCCTGATTCACCCTCAATCCGTAAACTCTCAATAATACTTAACATCCACATGGCAACGTATATCCCGCCCAAAATGACCTGAATATCAATTTTTCTTTCAATAAGTATCGGAATTGTCAGCAACGCTCCTATATAATCAGCATCAAATTCCTGCTCCCAATCAGGGACTAAATTCTCATACTGTACTTTTCCAACAGTCACTATCCCTTTAATTGCATCTTTTCCCAAATGTCCCAGATAATAGTGTGCGCACTCATGGGCAACAATAAAAGTCAGAAAAGAATCTGCCAACGCATTACTGAATTGCCGATAAAGATAATCATTTACTGGCTGAGAAACATCACACATATCAACATTCCCATAAAAAAATATGCTTAAGACTATATCTGTGAACCGTTTTTCAATCCATTTGTTATTATTGATACATTCTTTGATTTTTTCAGGTTCCATGCCGAAGGTAATTTTTTCTTCATCTAATACCTGTATAGGGAATGCCTTTGTCAGCACATTTGTAATGTTATGGGCAAATTGTATAATTCCGCTGTAAAACAGAATAATTGGCGGCATATCACTGTTCGGACACCTAATCTGAGCATAAAACATATCAAACTCTACAGTCCCAAACAACGGCATATTCAGCCCATGACAATCTATAAATGTATCCTTTATCCTATGAATATTACTGATAATATCCCTAAAAAATTTATAATAGTATGGATTTTCATACCGCGAAATAACATGTTCGCTTCTCATTTCGCGCAGTGATTTTATCAGTTCATCTCTGTCCTCATACTTAAAATTGTATTCCTGCTGTAAAAAATCAAAAAGTCTTCCGTCAAAATACATTTCATCATAATTTATAACTTCTCCGAACGTACTAACCATATATTCACGTTGCACTTCTTCCAGAAATTCCAACGGATTCATCCCTACCATTACAGTTCCTCCTACTTTATTCCAGCTTTCCCCAGACCTTCTCTTTCAAACAGATTTTCCCATTCTTAAAATCTGCCACTTTCATTTCATACAAATGGTTGATAGCGCCCACTATCTTTTCTCTTTCCAACATAGTATTTTCGCGTTGCGTATACCACTCCTGCAGATCATGAATAAACCGCTCCTCTTCAATGTCAGACTGGTAAGCCCCTTTTATATGAAGCATGTAGACTATGTGCGCTTCTATCCCCTCCAATTCCTGCCTTGTGATACTCCTGATAAACAATACTGACACTATCAACATTTGGATATAATTAAAAATGCTCTCCGGTCTGCTGACGGCAGCGGTTAATTCCAGTCCTGCCAGAAGCGCTTTCTTCAGGTCAAGTCGGGCATTGCCAAGTTTGTAGGAAACCGGATCATTGCGAAGGAAAATCATACCTTTCATATCGTCTTCCGGCAAAAACTCTATAAAATTTTCTACTATGTTCATAGCAACTATCTTATCTTCTCCGCAATCACTGGCATAGTCTTGCAACTCTTTACTCAGTTTATTATCATATTCCACCGCCTGTTGCCTAGTCATTGTATTCTTCCCCTTTCATCATTTCTTTCAGTTCTTCCCTTTGCTTGGTACGGAGAATTTTTGTCAGCTTACCTTTCTCCATCTTCAAAACAGTCTGAATTTTATATTCTTTATATACCTCATTGAATCCCCGATATAAATAATTGCCTTCCCTTGTATCCAAAATGTATTCGTCCCTGTCTACAATGGCAAACAGCCGACTTTTCCTCTTTTTCAATGCCGGATGTGTGTCATTATAGAAAAATGTTTTATATAGTATCCGGTCCGTATAATAAACCATGTCAAAAAAATCCATATACATCATCGGCGCAAGGTAGGTATAAGGCTCTAAAACAATACCCCTCGCCTCTTTGTCCATGATAATTTTCAAGACAATATGGTATGCAATCTCATCTGCATCAAATTCTTCCTTTTCAGGGTGTTCTCTGGTATATTTTTTTCCAATATTGGCTAAGTAAGCATGTGCAACCTCATGGGCCAGACTGAATGCCAGAACAGTCCAATAACAGTCCTCGGCAAGCTGCAAGATCTGCAAATCATCTGCAACCATTTCCAGTAATTCTCTGTTAGCATCTTCTCCCTGCATTTCCCCCAGAATGCTTACGTCATTCATCAAAAACAGCACATACAGATAGCAATTTCCATACACTTCCAAATTGTCAAAGTCCTTCGACCATTTGAACATAGCGAGAAGAAATGCCATCATGGTAGATTCAAACAACTCGTCTATATGTACTACTGCCGGATTTTTCTCATCATTGTAAATATAGCTGTTTATCGTCCTTTGATATCGGTTGTTCAGCTCTATATTAGTTGCTACATAGCCATATTCCTTTAGAAAATAGTCCTTTACTATAGCAAGCATGTTTTCAAGATTATACCTTTGCATATTGGCTTGAAGCTGCTCCTCAGTAAAATACTCTGAAAAATAATCCAACATTAACCGCATGCCACGTTGATCATCCTTTAAAGTGCTTCCACCGGACTTATATATGTCATAATACGAAGGGACTGCATATTTAATTTCACATGGTTCAATATTTTCTTTATCCTGCATACTATCACCCCATCAATAGAAGCGCCTATTTATCTTCCCGCAACCTAATAGCCAAAGCCGCCTTCCTCCGGTTCTGGTCTTTAATCGCTGCATAGTGCTTCTTCGTTGTTCCGACATCAGAATGACCCAAAACATCCGCCACCAAATAAATGTCCCCTGTTTCCTGATACAAGTTTGTACCAAAAGTAGAACGGAGCTTGTGAGGAGTAATCTTCTTATGCGGTACAAATTCTTTCGCATACTTTTCAACAAGATTTTCTACCGCATGAACACTGATCCGTTTCTTTTGCAAAGAGAAAAATAAAGTATTTTCTTCTCCAGGAACAGCTTTCATAGCCATCATAGCTCGTGGACCTTCAATATAATCCAAAAGGGCTTTTTCTACCTCATCTCCAAAATACAATATGGACTCATTTCCGCCCTTACGGACGATGCGAATACTATTTTCGCGGAAATTAATGTCGGTAATATCAAGACCTACACATTCCGACACCCGGATCCCGGTACCGAGGAACAATGTAATAATTGCGATGTCCCTGATTTTTGTCTTCATGAAAAAATCTTTCTTCTTTCCGGTAAGCCGATTTTCATAGTTTTCTATATTATCAAGCATAATGGCAACTTCATCCGGTTCAAGGCGGATGATTGCTTTTTCATGCAGTTTCGGCATATCAACCTGCATGGCAACATTCTTTGTCAGCATTTCCTTTTTATAGAAATAATCCAAAAAGCTCCGCAGGGAAGACATTTTCCTTGCAATACTGGGCGCCCCATTCTTCTGCTCCCCATTTTCAGCTTCATAATATTTTAAATATTCCTGATATTCCTCAATATCGCCGCTTGTCAGCAGGTCAATGTCCCCCAATGTTATCCCATTTATACCCTTACTGGATAATTCAGGATTCTTCTCAATCAGGAATCGGAAAAAGACCAGCAAATCATAAGCATAGGAGACCCGTGTTTTCGCACTGGTTTTCTGTTCAGCAGCGCGGAAATAATCCCTTGCATATGGTGGCAGTTCCGTTAAGAGCTGTCTAAGCTGCAAAGTATAGCTTGTTTCCCTCTGTTCATGGTATGTAGGATTTCTACTTGGCATAATTTCCCCTCCAAATGAATACTAACAAAGATATTATATCAGATAATGGTGTATACAGCAAAAAACTAACTTAAAAATACGAAAATCTTCCCAATTCAGCATACCCCTACTGTGAAAATATAATGAAAAGCTGCTACACAAAAATGTGCAACAGCCTATAAAGCTTAGATTAATATAAATCATTTAACAAATCCCATTAGGATAAAGTCCAAGAAATGTCTTATTCTTTATATGACATGGTTAGTCGCGTAACTGCTATTAAATGCATACTGCCACGAAAAGCTTCTTTGCCAGCATACCTTTATAAAGCTATTATGTATGATTACAACTGCTTTTCCTTCCACAAATAACTTCTTAAAAGTATGACTGTATAGGATTCCCTGCTTTATCTCTTGCATTATTAATAATGTCTTCCAGCATATTAAACTGACAAAGCCCATCCCTTATTCTATTATCTGCTCGTAATTCATCTATTGCTTCTGTCAAAGTTCTTCCCTGCAAATTTCTCATAATTATCGTATTTACGCCTTTTATTTGACTTTCGAAAGGCTCTCTATCCCTAAAGTTGTATACTCTTTCCTGTATTTCAAAAATTGGTGTACCACCATTTGCATCAATGATGATAATTACCCACATACAAGCATAATATAACTGCCGGGCTATTGGATTCCATTCAGGATTCCTTCCTCCTCTACCTCCATCCCCTCTTTGCGGATCGCCATTATCATGACCGTCTGCTTCTTCCCCTCCTTGCGGACCACCATCGACGCAACCGCCTTCTCCATGTAAAGGGTTGAATACGGGCAACCCCTTATGATTCAACAGCTTAAGAAAATCCCTGGCAGCCCCATACCACACAGAATAATCTCCCGATTTCCGCTTTCTTTGGATGTTGCCTCAAAAATATAATATTCTCTTTCAATTTTTCCTCCGGCATCGCTAATTTTTTCTTGTCCCGCCAATAACTTAATGTGCGCTTTTGGCACTACATTATACTCCTCAACAATTTGCTTTCTTCTGTCTTCACTTCTACAATCCATAAAATATATCCTCCTAGTTAACTTTATTTTGTAAATTTTCCGCCCGGCGGAAACTCTAAAGTCCCTTCTACTCACTTAGCCGCCTTGCGATACAGGTGGTCTGCAAACAGATCACTTCCCACTCCTGCTGTTCTCCATTAACGACAACAGAATAGTGCAAATCCCTCGAATTATCTTCCTGTTCTATTCTTTCAACATTACTATAAAGAGCCTCCTGTACTCCCTCATGAAAAAAAAGATTCCAGCGAATAGCACCCTGCGGAGTTCCTAATATGAGCATCATTAAAATGCCAAAAACAATTGCAACAGCATAAAACAGATTCATATATTGTCTTCTGTACAAATACCGTTTGCATTCTTTGCATTCAGCACATGGCTTACATCCAAAGTAATCGTCATAAAAGGGAACCCCTGTACTTAAATAAAAGCCCTTGCAAAACATCAGTTTTTTATGCGCCATTTCCCCCACATATTTCTCAAGTTCACACATATTTTTTATCTTCTTCATCTTCTCCATTACAATACTGCTCCTTATTATCAATATATAATCATTTTATAACATATTTCGCGCTTTTTATTAGGATTTCACGCTGATTTTCTTTACATTACAAAAGCCCCCTTTTGCATCATTTCAAATTGATTCAAAAGAGAGCTATCCAGTAATATTTCTATGGGATCATCTGATTTACTTTTTGATCCTCTTCAGTCCTGCCGGCTGCTTGGGCTGGTGGTAAATATACATACATCTGCTTTCTGCGGCTGCCTGTGCTGATTTTCCTGCTACATTTTTCATCAGTTTTGCCAATATGTTTCTGCCTGTCGGTTTCATATGCGAAATACCTCCTTATCAATATATCGAAATATAGTAAAATTACTTTTACTATATTTCAGTATATATCTTTTGGCATTTTCTTTTTGTTGCTCGTAATAAATACGAGTATCCACGTCATTTTTGCCCCTCGCTGCCGTACATCACCACCGATACCCTGAACACGCCGTCCTGCCCATCTGCAACTACCTGCCCGCAGTAGGCTTCCGCCGCCTGCTCCACAGAAGAGAGTCCCAGTCCGTGGCTCCTGCAGTCTTTCTTTGTTGTAACGTATTTCCCCATGCGGTTTTTCCTCCGTTCCCCGCGGTAGGGGTTTGTAACGGCAATCATAAGGACTTCCTTCTCATACGAGACGTCCAGCGTGACATATCGCTTTCCCTCCCCAACTTCCCGACATGCTTCCAGCGCATTATCCAGTAAGTTCCCGAACACTATGGTAAGATGTCCGCCCAGGAAAGGTAGCTCAGCAGGCAGAAACACGTTGGCATCAAAGACGATACCCTCTGCTCTGGCGATGCCACATTTATGATTTACAAGGCTGTCCACGATGGCGTTTCCGGTCCGGGAAACATCCTCTGCCCGGCATTCTGAGGCTCCCTGAAGCATTCCGCGCACGTATTCCTCTGCCTGTTTCGTATCATCCCCCTGCAGCATCCCCAACAGACTCGACATATGGTGCTTCATATCGTGCCGTAGCCGCCTCATCTCCATGTCGTACGCCTCACGTTCCTGCGCATGTCTGTTTAAAAGGTCAAGCTCCTGTTCATAAAGCAGATTCTTCTCCTGAGCCTCTGCATCATCCACCATGCGGTCATAGACCTCAAATATCATGTAGATCAGCAGGAGAAGCAGGATACCCGAGATGATGGCGAACGACGTGTATTCCTCATGCTGCGCTGTTATCAGGAAAATGTTGTGCATCAGGTAGGCGCTTCCAGCGGGAACAGTGAGAACCGCAACGGCATACCGGAACGGAATGTCACGCTGTTCTGTCCGCCTCACGTAATGCCCCGCGGTTATGGCAAGCAGATACATGAGCATCAATGAGATGACGGTTCCCGCCGTCTGCAATTCCCACCCCTCCATTCCGGCCAGTCTTAGAATGATATCAACGGAAATCTCCATGAGCATCCACACGGCACACACCAGCACTGAAAAGATGCAGTGCCTTTTTATGCCTGCATCGTATGATATAGAACTGATTATGAGTACAAGTGACATATTTAGGGAAAACATTACCGGCGGAGATATGACCACGCCTATGATGGGAACCACCTGCAGGATGTAATAAACGGTCCATACCACAAAACGCAGCGGGTTTCCCGATGGGCAGGAGAAGAATGCCTTCATTAATTTATGCATAATGAGTATGTAAAAGCATGATGTCAGCAGGCTGCCGACATAGGTAAATATAGGATTCATCCGTCCACCGCCTTCCCTCCTGCCATCTTGCAAAGCCGTGATCGCACCTCCTTCTCTCTGTCTTCGCTGATCTTCAGGTCAATCCGGTTCCCGTTCCCGAAGAGCACCGTCACCAAAGAAAAGTTCATCTTCTCTATATAACCATAATTCACGAGAAACGACTGGTGTATCCGCAGAAACTCCTGACACCCCTCTGAAAGCTCTTTCTCAACAGCGTTTAGCCTGCCGTAAAAACGCTCCTCGGAGCCATCTGCCATGAATATATGTACTACTCGGTTGCGACTCTCGAAATATACGATGTCCCTGACCGCAACTTTCCGAATCTCCTTATTGAAAGAAAAGTGATAATAGGCTTCCGTATTTCCTATGCGGGCACAGGCATCACGGAAGTATTTTCGGAACTTTATCACATCCACGGGCTTTGAAAGAAACCGAAACGGCTCCACCTCAAACAGCTCCTTTAAATACTGTTCATAGCCGGACACGTAAATGAGGAGAGCGGCTCGATCAATGCGACGTATCTGCCGCGCAGCATTTATTCCGTTTACCCTCTCCATCTCTATGTCAAGAAAAATCAAATCATAACGGTAACTTTTTTCAATGTCTGCAACCAGAGTGTCGCTATCAGAATAAGCTTCCGTCTCTACACTGATCCCCGCATCCGCCGCTTCGCGGCGCACCATTTCCTCCAGTTCCGCCGCAAAACGCATATCATCGTCACATACCGCTATCTTCATCATCCACATCATTTTCCTTCCGGTGTAAATTCCCTGTTACAAGTTTCTCCTGTTCGCCCTGCGCCTGCTCCAGCCGTTCCAGCATTGTCATTAAGGTCTTTTTATTAATGTCCGTCAGGCGCTGGTAGCGCAATACAATATCGTAATACCTGTCCATTTCATGATTCATACGCACCTGGCCGCTTAAGTCACGCTTGATGTCGGTGCGTCCGAGTATGTAGTCGGTGGTAACGTTGAATGAATCCGCCATCTTTACCAGCAGGTCTGTGGGTATGTCATAGGCTCCGTTCTCCATGCGGCTTACCGCCTGCTGGGAGGTGCCGAGGATGGCGGCGAGGGTCTCCTGGGACAGATTCATGCTCTTCCTGAGTTCTCGAATACGGTTTTTGGTTTCCATAGTGTGTATCATCCTTTCTGACTTCTATTTTACATAAAAATCAATCAATTAATTACAACTATATAATGTATTTTATATACGCATTAATGAGTAATCTCAGGCTATAAAGCAAGATATAGACTGGATAAAAAAGAATATAAGTCTAATAAACAAATTTGCAGTGGAAGTGGCTAAAAAAGAAAACAGAGCGTATATAAATTGGCTCTGTCTCATGGTTCCGTTCACATATTTTATAATGAGTTTTGTAAATATGCATTATGCGAAGCCCAGCGTCCGTAGATGTGTTTTTGAACGGCCAGTATTTTAAGGAAATTCCGGTGTCAATGGTAAAGGCTATGCCGATGCTAACGCATCTCATTGACTCCAAAATCCCTTTAAAATGAATTGTAATCAAGCAAACCTAAGCTTAGGTCTGTTACACCAACGAGCATTTTTTTGGTGACCGTTTGGTAATGTAAGATGGCCGTTTGCTCCGCAAAAGTGTCCGCCGGAAATCGCAATATACAAAATGTGGAAATAATGAAGATACTGGCATGCTATGTCTGTCAAAAAGCTATTCTATATGAATATCAAGTTTAAAGAAGGATGACTATTCTCGGAAGAGAAGCAAGTTACTAACATAAAATCAAATATTGTAAAGTTCTGCATATAATCCACCTATATGTAATAGTTCTTCATGTGTTCCACTCTCTCCCACATGTCCGTTGTCTATAACATAAATAATATCAGCATTTTTTACAGTCGATAGCCTATGAGCTATAAGAATTATTGTTCTATCCCGAAACGACTTTAATAATATTGAAATAATTTTGTCCTCTGTGTCATTGTCTAACATTGAGGTCGCTTCATCAAATACAAGTAATGGACTCTTTCGTATTAAAGCTCTTGCTATAGAAATTCTTTGTTTTTCTCCACCAGAAAGCTTTATACCGTTTTCACCAACCATTGTATTAAGTTTGTTTGGTAAATTTTCAATAAATACATCTAATTCAGCTTCTTTTAATACAACTTCTAGCTCTTCTTGAGTAATTGCTTGTCCTAAAACAATATTATTATATATACTATCATCCAACAAAAAAATGTTTTGACTAACTATGCTTATCTGTTTTCTTAAATATTCTATTTCGATTCTTTTTATATCTTTTCCATTTATGCTGATTTTCCCTTGTTCAACATCCCACAGTCTATAAAGCAAATGAATAAGAGTAGTTTTACCACATCCACTCTTTCCAACAATAGCATGAATTTTCCCTTTAAATATTGTTAGAGACATATCATTTAATATCCAATCTTTACTTTCTTCATATTTAAATCTTGTATTTTCGAATATTATATCACCAGTCAAATCTATCTTTTCATTTCCAGAAACAACTGTACTTTCTATATTTAAAAGTTTTTGTAATCTCTCCCATGAAACCATGCATGCTACTAAATCATTGTTAAAACGAACAAGATTCATAATGGGCCCCATAAATCTTTGAGAATAAATGTTGAATGTAACTAAGCCGCCATAGGATAAACTTCCGGCAATCACTTTCATTCCTCCATAACATAAAATAGATGCCATAGATATTAAATTCACCCCTGATAATATTAGGTTATTCTTTATCATATTTGTCATATTTTCTATAAACGATTTTGCAAAATTATTTTCTAAATTATTATGCTTTTTTCTAAAATAAGATTTTAATCCTCCTTCGTTAAATGCGAATAAATTACTTATCATTTCTTGTGCTGAACTATTTAATGATGATATAGCATTTCTCGTATGTTCTGATGATTTCTCAATTATAGAATTATATTTCTTCTGAATAGCAAAAATCATTATTTGAAAAGCTATTAGGATTAGCAATAAGTCAAACTGTAAAGTAACTAAATAATATGCATATCCAATTATTAATATAATATTCGATATAAAATTTAATAAGGAAGTTGTAAGTATATTTGGAATTTCCTCAACATCTCTATATAAACAAGTAAAAACATCTCCGCTAGAATAACTCGTCAAGAAGTCACCCGACATCCTTTCCAAATGATCAAAGCAATCGTTTCTCAAGCTAACCACCAACTCTCGATTATAATGATTAAGCATTATTTGGTACACATAGTCACAAAGTGAACCTAAAAGAGTACAAATAATCATCCCAATTGTATAGCGAATCAATAGTTTCATGTTATTATATGAAATAGCATTATCCAAAATCTTCAATATAAAAAAAGGAAGCATTATCTTGGAAACACTACTAATAAACATTAGCAAAAGTCCAATGATGTATATTCGTTTTTTTATTTTAACAAAATTAAATATTTCCATCAGCAATTTGATTTTTTTCATTTTAATCCTCCTGCCCACTTTCGGATTTATAGCGTTATATTAAATAAGACGTTCAATCATATTTGTCATTCCGCTAAGCGTACCTATACTGTCATAATCAATAAGATTTTCGGATATAACTATATTAAATGTTTCTTCTATTAGTTTTATCAATTTCTTACAAGTATCCCTATTTAATACATTCTCATCAAATAAACTTGTGTATATTCCAATATTAAGTACTTCCTTATTTCCGGTTATTCTATATAAAAGCTCTTTAACCTTTTTATTTATTTCGTCTTTAAACAAACAATTCTCATATATATGGGGCTCTTTACTGCAATTGATCTCAATTTCTTTCCACTCTGTCCGAACAGCATACTTTTTTAATATACAGCAAGCATTATTAAAATTAATCTCTATATTTTCATCAGCGCAGGTTTTTATAATGTACCCTGCAATGTATGCGCATGCTTTGCTATTCCCCCCAAATAGATAAAATTTTTCCCTATCCCACCTTGTAAATATTGGTGTCAAATCTCCAATACATTGTATTTCTTTATTATTATCAAACCAATATTCACGATGTAACTCAAATCGATTCCCTCTAACACCTATTACAGTACTAAAAAGTGCGGGAAATGACTTTTTTTCCCCATTGTAGACAGATGCAACAATTACTTTTCCTCTATTCAATAAACATTGACATATTTCTCTAAGTTTTTTTTCACTATCCTCTTGTAACATTGCCAAGCTTAGATTAATAAGTCTATATTCTAGGGAGATGCAGTATTCCATAGCCATCTCTAGGAGCGGATAATTTGTTTCCGCTTCTGAATTTAAAATCTTTATAACAAAAAAACGAGCATTCTTATATACTCTAGTAATAACATCTGCGCACGCAGTTCCATGGCCATTATCATCATTATAATTTTTATCGCAACATATCATTTCGTCTTCTATATAGAAATGAATGCCGCC
The DNA here is from genome assembly GCA_009911035.1 of Lachnospiraceae bacterium. GTDB lineage: Bacteria > Bacillota > Clostridia > Lachnospirales > Lachnospiraceae > Suilimivivens. The sequence continues at coordinate 626 of QXWO01000068.1, read as the reverse complement.
AACAATGCGATTCCTGTATATCTCTTTATCTAAACCCGTATCTATTAATACAATAACATCATTATTCATATAAATCTCCATTTAAGAAGGGAAAGGCAGCTATAAGTACCTTTCCCATATATGTCATATGCCCTATGGTCAATTATGGTGAGCAGTTACCCTTATAAGTGGGTGTTAGTTTTAGGCGTGTATACAGTATTGTAAATTACGCAGCCAGAAGTGTTGCCATCAGTTCTGCCAACCCAGATTTTGGTTTCAGTACAGTCATCTCCGCAAGCCTGACCGCGAACATTTAAGTTGACATCTGTACTTGCGATCTTTTTAATCTTCATGCCGAATCCCTCCTTTATATTATTTTTTCAGAAAAAATGCTATTTTAGAATAATGCGCCGCGAGCCGTATAACCAGTTGCTGTCCAGCATCCACCTGCATTTCCCTCTTTAGAGGTTTTACCGGCCCAAACTGTTTCTTCGCACATATTTGTGCAAGCCTGAGCGACTACCTTTAATGGTATAGATGTATCAATTTTCTTGATTTTCATATTGCATTTCCTCCTACTACAATATATTTATGGTTAATACCCCTTACAGCCAGTAAGGAATTACCCATCTTGTTGCTTAAGCTGT
>QXWO01000067.1 GCA_009911035.1 Lachnospiraceae bacterium | reverse complement strand
GCTTCGTTCGTTTCTTTTCTGAAATTCTTGTTGAATTTTCAGGGCTGCATTGCTGTTTACTTGTCAAGGTGCTTTGTTTGCCGCTGTTGTGTAGTACCGACGTGCGACTTTCATATAGTATCAGATAAGGAAATTATTGTCAACACTTTTTCCAAAAAAATTTTAAAAATATTTTAGAAGTGGTTTTTACCCCCATTTCAAACATGCTCCAAGATGGATAATCCCCAGTTTTTAAGGAAATATACCAGCAGTCCCACAAGCAGTCCAGCCTCTGCCAGGCCCACCACAATTCCCAGAAGTTTGTCCATCCATTTAATGACCGGCAGCCTGGATATTAGCTCCAGGGATGTAAACAGGACCTGGAGCAGACGGTACACCAGGCATACCACGAAGAGAACTACAGCCATCTCTACCGATTTTCCTATTTCCCGGTTTAAATAGCTCCCCACTGCCCCCAGAATAAGTATGACACAGAAACCTGCCACGGCCATGGCAATTAGGGAAATAATCTCCTGCACCATTCCTTTCCGGAATCCCGCTGCAGCTCTCCATATAAAAATCAGCGCTATTATTATTAAAGATATGTAATACATTTGTGCCTTTCCGTTATTTTAACTCGATTGTATTTATAGTATCAGAAGTCACGGTGGTATATTTATAGACAGAAGATGTTGGAATCATAAGGACCGTACTTTCCGCAAAGGTCCCCAAAAATTTGTCCACCCCTTTCATATTGCATATCTGGCATTCTGAATCGTTATAAATAATGATCTGGTCTTTATTAAAAATAATATCTGTATATTCTATATCAAAAAACTGTGAATGTACTTTACTGCCCGACGCATTGTATACGTCCAGCCGGTAGGCGGATTCCCCGCTCTGGTTAATGAACACAAGTCCCACATAGCTTTCATTGTAAAAGATGCTCTGCACCTCCTCCTCCAGAAAATCGGAAGCTATATTGACAGGTTTTTCCTCACCTGCAAAAAAAACGATTCTGTCATCCGAAACGGCAAAGGCGGAATCATTGTCCATAAACTGTATATAGGGAACTACTGTATCCAGATAATTATAACCGCTCACATAATTGTCCGTCTCATTTTTTCCCACTTCACCGAAATTATAAAATGCAACGGAAGATTTAATATCGCCGCTGTCTACATATAAATAAGAGACGGCCATAATTTTCCCGTTGGGCGTAAGGGCAATGCTCACCGGATAACCGCTTTTATCCATAGTGGCCTGGGACCGCACAATAGGCGTCTCTGTGCTTTCATTTCCATCATAAACGTAAATTCTTGCTATATTCACATCATCCAGCACTGTTGCTACAACACCGTTTGCCGAAACGCAGAAGTCCCGGATGGGCAGATTCGTATTGATGGTTCCCTTTTCTCCAGTCTTGCTCACAACGTAAATGGAACGTCCATTGTAATCGCCAATAGCCGCCATCTGGCCGCAGATTGAAATCATCGGGGTCTGCATCTCATAAGTACGGTTCCACACCGCGTTTCCTTTCAGGTCTATACAGCTGGCCCCGTCTTTGCTGTATAGAAGCACATTACCGCCTAAGCTTTCCACTGTAGCCCCCTGCACAATTGTTACAGGAGCCTGACTTGTGATCATGCTTTCGGTAAAAACCCTGTCCCGCCATTGTATCACAAGAAACGCAATCACAGCCGCTGCCAGCAGCACAAAGAGAACGCCTCTGTAAAATATGGTAAGTTTGTGGCTGCGGATTCTTTCTCTATAATCAATCTTTTTTCTGGTGCCCAGTCTTTTTTCTTTTTCCTTCAAATAATCCCGCACATTTGCCATACGTTCATCTCCAAATCTTTCGTATCAACGGAAAATTTTTAATCATCAGTTTCTGCCATAGCCATTACTCTGTCGGCTGCTTCCACAAATCCATTTATTTTGCCGTAATCATTGACTGCTGTCACAGCCGCCGCCAGTATAATGATGCATCCCCCGTAAAAAATCTTTCTTATCGTATCTCCTACTAAGACTGTCCATCTTTTGGGCATCAGAAGATGCATGTCCCCGGACGCATCCTGCCTGACCGTTTCCCTAACGCTGCGCCCCTTTTCTTTTCTCTGGTAGCAAAACAGCAGATAATTCTGCATGGCTTCATTTTTTTCGTAAAATACGTAATACCCTTCCTTATTTCCGGGCAGTTCATGGTTTTTCCCGTATATATTAACATAGCCGATCAGTTCATGCTCCTGAAAATATTCTTTTCTGACCTGTTCCTCATCTCTCCCACACTCTAATTCATCAATCACACAGGAAGCGCCGTATACCAGATAAAATTTTTTCTTTCCCTTTCGGTAAATATTTCCAAATAATGCCACCCTCACAGGGAAAATTTCTTTTTCCTTCTTCAGTTCATTCAAGTAGGTATAAACATAGTCTTCTACATATACTTTTTCTTCTCCGTCTGTCTTTCCGATTTGCTTTACGATGTTTGGCAGATGCATGTACAAGTCCCCCCATTTCTTTTATGCTTATCCTGTTTTAAGTGTAGCATACTGCCATGGGAATTGGCATTGTAATGCATCGTCATAAACATCCACCAAACTTAACAAAAAGATATGAGATGCTCCCATATCTTTTTATTTTCAAACACGCTCTAACACTCTTTATTCAAATTTGTATATGGTCGTACTTTCATATTTCCTCTCCGGGCCGAACACCGAGGAAGGAAAACCGGGTTTGTTGGGTGTATCCGGAAAATACTGGGTTTCCAAGCACATACCGCTTCTTGCACCATATACGGCGCCTTCCTTGCCTGTCTGCTCTGTGATAAAATTTCCCGCATAGAACTGCACTCCCGGCAAGTCTGTGTATGCTCTCATTACCCTCCCCGATACGGGTTCCGTCACAACCGCAAATTCCCGAAGGGTTCCTTCCGGTCCGTCCAGAACCCAGTTGTGGTCGTAGCCGCCTGCTGCCCTGATCTGATCATTGTCCGCATCTATTTCATCTCCGATTCTTTTCGGCCTGGTAAAGTCAAAGCAGGTTCCGGCCACTGCCACAATCTCTCCTGTAGGAATAGATTCCGGGTCCGCCGGCGTATAGGCGGATGCTTTCAGTTCAAGAACGTGACCGCAGATCGTGCCCCTGCCCTGCCCTGCCAGATTAAAATAGGAGTGATTTGTCATATTTATAATTGTATTTTTATCGCTTTCTGCCGTATATTGTATCTTTAATTCGTTATCATCTGTCAGCGTATAGGCTACCCGGACTTTCTTGTTACCCGGAAATCCCATATTTCCATCTTCATCCACCAGGGATAAAATAATACCGTTTTCCTTTTCCTCCACATCCCACATTCTCTTATGATATCCCTTTTCGATATGGCTGTGAAGATTATTTTCCCCGTCATTGGGGTCCAGTTCATATTCCTTCCCATCAAGGATAAAAGATGCCTTCCCCACACGGTTTGCATTAGGCCCCACTGTAGCGCCAAAAAAACATCCGTTTACCGTGTATGATTCTAAATCGTCATACCCCAGTACCACGTCCTGCGCTGTTCCATCCTTCCCCGGCACAAAAAGGTTTACTAAAACTGCACCGTAATTGATGATGCCCGCCCTCATTCCTTTCGCATTTTCAAGCCAATAACGCCAGACCTCTTCCCCCAATTTTGTTTTGCCAAACAATTCTTTACGTATACCCATTCTCCGTCTCCATCCTGCAGCCTCTGCTGTATTTATATTTCCACTCTGCCTTCCAGCGCCCGCAAAAGCGTTACCTCGTCAATATATTCCAAATCGCCTCCTACCGGCACGCCGCTGGCAATTCTTGTAACTTTGATTCCTGTAGGTTTAATCAGCTTACTGATATACATTGCCGTAGTCTCACCCTCCAGGCTTGAGTTGGTGGCAATGATAACTTCCGAAACATCCCCCTTAAGTCTGGCAATCAGTTCCTTTAGCCGGATATCTCCAGGACCAATTCCCAGCATGGGAGAAATAGCTCCATGGAGCACATGATAAATACCCTCATACTTTCCGGTTTTCTCATAAGCCGCCAAATCCCTGGTGTTTTCCACCACCATAATCGTGTTGTGATCCCTTTTGCCATTGGCGCATACCGGACACACTTCACTGTCCGTCAGGGTGAAACACTCCTTACAGTAACGGACATTTTCCCTGGCCTCAACAATCGTCTTAACAAGTCTGTTTACTTTATCCTTAGGCATATTGATCAGATGAAACGCCAGTCTCTGGGCCGACTTGCTGCCAATCCCCGGCAGCCCGGACAACTCATCTATTAATTTATTGATATGCCCGCTGTATAGATCCATTAGAAGGGAAGCCCTCCTCCCAGGCCAAGTCCTCCCGTCATTTTGTTCATAATCTCAGTATTGGCTTCCTCTGCCATGCGGAGTGCCTCATTAGCCGCTGCCATTACCAGGTCTTCCAGCATTTCAATGTCATCGGGGTCTACAACTTCCTCTGACAGTTTTACTTTCGTCACTTCCTTTTTACCGGTCACGGTCACTTCCACAGCCCCGCCGCCGGCCCTGGCTGTAAATTCTTTCGTCTCCAGCTCCTTCTGGTTTTCTTCCATCTGACGCTGCATCCTCTGGGCCTGCTTCATCAGATTGTTCATATTCCCGGGAATCCCGCCGCCCGGAAAGCCTCCTCTTTTTGCCATAGTTACATTATCATCCTTTCCATCGTTCATTATTAACAACTATAATGCAATTGCCGCGCAAGGTCAATACAGTTCCTCCGGGATATCTTCCAGTTCTTCCACTTCCATATGGATAGCCTGGCTTATAACCTGCGTCAGGTCCGGGAAAAGTTCCCTTGGATTCCTGTCCTGTTCCGTACTCTGCACCGTCACCTTCATTTCTTTTCCGGTATAACAGGCAATCAGTTCTTCCAGACTTTTTTTGTGTTGTGCACTTTTAAAATAGTCCGAAGGCAGGCCGTCCTGAACCACAACTAAAAGACTGCCGTCTCCCCCAAGGCTGGGATATGCGGTTTTCAGATAAGCCTTCATGGGCATGGCTGCCTCCCCCACAATGGCTGACCATTTGCCAACTGCCGCTTTTACATCCTCCGGAACGGCCTTGGGCAGTTCCGCCATCACTGCCGGGCCAGAAGCCGTACTGCCGTCCCCGGCGTTTTCCCGTGCCGGCGCCGGAACTGCCGTCACCTGGATTCCGTTTTCTATTTTTTCCTCAATCTGCCGGATGCGGTCAGTCAGGGACTGCACATCCGTCTCCATACCGGGCCTGCACAGTTTGATCAGGGCGATCTCCACCATGATCCGCTTCTGGGAAGCATAGCGAATCTGTCCCGACAGCTCTGACATTACCCGGATGTAGCGCATAATGACATCATTTTCCGCCATCTGTGCTTCTTCCTTAAGGCGGGCGAGATTTTCTGTGGAAACATCTATCACATCCTCAATTCCGTCCGCCGTTTTCACCAACAGCAGATTCCTTAAATACCATGTAAAGTCCGAAACAAACTGTGCCAGTTCCCTTCCCTGTATGACAATTTCCTCCAGCAGGGAAATGGCCCCTGTCACATTTGCGCGCAAAACAATACGAAGGAGTCTGCTGAACACCTCCGTATCTACCGCACCCAGTACATCCAGTACTTTATCATAAGTCAGTTCCTGTTCAAAATGAAACGCAATACACTGATCCAGCAGGCTTAAAGCGTCGCGCATGGAGCCGTCTGCTGCTTTGGCAATGTAGCGCAGCGCCTTTTCCTCAATCTGAACCTGCTCTTTATCCATCAGTTCTTTCAGCCTGCCAGATATGGTATCAATGGTGATCCTCTTAAAATCATACCGTTGACACCTTGACATGATCGTAATGGGAATCTTATGGACTTCCGTGGTTGCCAGTATAAAAATAACGTAGGAAGGAGGTTCCTCCAGCGTCTTAAGAAGGGCGTTAAAGGCTCCTATGGAAAGCATATGAACCTCATCAATAATATAAACCTTGTATTTTCCTTCCGCCGGAGAATAGGTCACCTCGTCTACGATTTCACGGATACTGTCAACACCGTTATTGGAAGCTGCATCAATTTCAATCACATTCATGCTGGCTCCCGCAGATATTGCCCTGCAGATCGCGCACTCCCCGCAGGGGCTTCCCTCCTTCGGATCTTCGCAGTTTACCGCCTTTGCAAAAATCTTGGCAACGGTAGTTTTCCCGGTTCCTCTGGTTCCGCAGAAAAGATATGCGTGGGAAGTGCGCTCTGCTTTAATCTGGTTTTTTAATGTTGTAACAATATGCTCCTGACCCTTTACATCTTCAAAGGCCGCAGGACGAAATTTTCTGTAAAGGGCTGTATACGACATTCCTTATCTTTCCTTCCAAATATGCATTAGGGCCTGTTCATCAGCCGCCGAAGCTGATTCCCAGTAATCTTGCCTCCCGTACGATAGAAGCATCAGGGGAAATCATTTTCAGTTTTCCGGCAACCTCTTCCAAAGGAACTTTTACAACTTCACGGTTACGGTATCCTACCATGAATCCATATTCTCCTTTCAGAATCAGTTCGCCCGCTTCCGCTCCCAGACGGCTTGCAAATACACGGTCATAAGGACAAGGACTTCCGCCTCTCTGGGTGTGCCCGGGAACCGTCACTCTTACTTCGGTTCCTGTAGCCTTCTGAATCTGCTCTGCCAGTTCATAAGAAACAGAAGGATACTTATAATTTTTCATTTTTTCTTTATATTCTTTCTTGGACAGTTTCGCGTCTTCCTTGGAGATAGCGCCTTCCGCCACTGCCAGAATGGTAAAGCTACTTCCATTTTTGTTGCGCTCTTCAATCTTGGAAACTACCTTTTTGATATCATAAGGGATTTCTGGAATCAGAATGATATCCGCACCCCCTGCCATACCTGCATTCAAAGTAAGCCATCCTACTTTATGCCCCATTACCTCTACAATAAATACCCTCTTGTGGGATGCTGCCGTGGTATGAATACAGTCAATTGCGTCCGTGGCAATGTTTACTGCACTCTGGAAACCAAAGGTCATGTCTGTGCCCCACAGATCGTTATCAATGGTTTTAGGAAGGGTAATAACATTCAGACCTTCCTCCCTCAAAAGGTTCGCCGTCTTATGTGTGCCATTTCCGCCTAAGATTACCAGGCAGTCCAGACGGAGTTTGTAATAAGTCTGCTTCATGGCATCCACTTTATCCAGCCCGTTTTCATCGGGATCCTTAATCGTCTTAAAAGGAGTACGTGAGGTTCCCAAAATCGTGCCGCCCTTTGTAAGAATTCCAGAAAAATCATGGCCTGTAAGCATCCTGAAATTTCCGTAAATCAGTCCTCTGTAACCGTCAATAAAACCGTAAATCTCAACAGTCTCCTTGCTGTTGAACATACATTTTACCACGCCTCTCATGGCTGCATTCAATGCCTGACAGTCCCCGCCGCTTGTTAACATACCAATTCTTTTCACTTTGCCCATCCTCCTTGTCCATATGTAAATAATATTACATGTCATTACTGATTATTATACATAATTTAGGAGTTCTTAACAACCTTTTTGCCAAGAAAAAACCTCAAAGCGACACCTGCAGCCGTGCTGGCTGCCAAGACCTGTCCGGTCTGTTCCTGGGTATCGCTTTGAGGCATTACTAAACTGTTTTGCTGATTAAATCAAGTCCCTTGCTGGCTGTGGAAAGCATCTTCTCCATTTCGGTCTGGGGATCTGTTTTTCTGCCGTCCCTGCTTTCGCTTTGGGTACCTTTTCTTTCGGTCTTTTCTGCATCTGACGGTCTGCCCACTGTATCACATTCCTTCATAAGCGTCCCCATGTTCTGGGCATCTATCATTGCCTGCATCTGATTAACACCCTTCTGGATCTTCTTTTTTTCCTCCGCCCGCATTTTTACTTTTCCCATCTGCTGTTCCTTAAACGCCTGTAAATTACCTATTTCCATACTCTCTTCCCTTTCTCATGCCTGTACCTTTATAAATCTGATGCCATGCACCAGACACCAGTACGCCTCATGAATCATTTTAAAAATGAAGTTCCTTCGGAAATTTTATCGGTTTCCCCATGAGGATTGTTTACGCCAATTGCACTAAATACCTATTTCCTGTCATGAAATAATAGATATAAATAATCTTATGCAAAGGATTGACTTGTATTTTCAGAAACAGTATAATAGGGGAAGTTCTTCTGTTGTCGGAACTTTACGGAGTCGTATCGAAGCGGTCATAACGGGGCGCACTCGAAATGCGTTAGCCCTCCGGGGCACGAGGGTTCGAATCCCTCCGACTCCGCTGCAAAGTGCTGTAAATACACGATACCTATTTACAGCACTTTTAAATAAAAACCAGCCACTCTTTATTTTTCGAATAAAAAATTTTCTTATTTATGTATTATCTCTGTACTCTCCCCGACGCATTCCCATTTAGCAGCGCCTCGACTTCATCCACGGTAACGATATTAAAATCATTTTCTATGGAATGTTTCAGGCAGGATGCTGCAACGGCAAATTCAATGCTTTTCTGAGGTGTAAAATTATTCTGCAGGGAGTAAATCAGTCCGCCGCCAAAAGAATCCCCGCCGCCTACCCTGTCTACGATATGAATAGCATATTCTTTGGAAAAGTATGCCTTTTCATCTTTATACAGCATACCTGCCCACTTATTATCGTTTGCAGAAATGCTGGACCGGAGTGTAACAGCCACTGCCTGGAAGTGAAACATATCCGTCAGTTGCCTGGCAACAGAAACGTAGCCGTCCCTGTTCAGTTTTCCAGAATCAATATCCGTCCCTTCTGCCCGGATTCCAAATACATCCGCAGCGTCTTCTTCGTTGGCAATGCATACATCTACGTATGGCATCAGACTGCTCATGACCTCCCGTGCCTTTTCTCTTGACCATAGTTTATTCCTGTAATTTAAATCACAACTGACGGTGATCCCCTGCTTACGGGCTGTTATGCAGGCTTCCCTGCACGCTTCCGCCATCTGGCCACCCAATGCCGGGGTGATTCCCGTAAAATGGAACCAATTGCAGTCACGAAATATGGTTTCCCAGTCAAACTCGCATTTTTCAGCAAGCGCTATGGAAGAGTTTGCCCTGTCATATATCACCTTGGAGGGACGCTGGGAGGCACCTTTTTCCACAAAATAAATTCCTATTCTCGGCCCGCCTGTTACAATATCCGAAACATCCACCCCATATCTTGCCAGCGCACCAATTGCACTTTTACCGATTTCATTATCCGGCAGTTTTGACACAAAGGAGGCCTTCATGCCCAAATTAGCTAATGAAACAGCCACGTTGGCTTCTCCACCTGCATAGGAAACATTAAATGTATCAGACTGCCTGATTCTCTTATACCCCTGTGGGTCGAGTCTTAACATGATTTCCCCAAAGCATACTGTCTTCATCTTCCATCCTCACGAATTCTATTAATATATCTTCTTGCTATTTCTGTCAGCTCGTCATATCTGGATTCAGCAATTAGTTTTTTGTCTGCCAGATTGCCGCCGATACCAAGCCCCACAGCTCCGGCTTCCAGAAATTCTCTGGCATTATTTTCATCAACGCCGCCCACTGCCGTTAAGGGAATATGCCCAAGAGGGCCGCTTAATGCTTTAAAATACTTTGCCCCTGCCATAGACGCCGGGAAAATTTTCACAAAATCAGCACCAGCATTATAAGCATTATTTACCTCCGAAGCCGTGTAAGCGCCCGGCATCACTGCCATATCCAAATCACCTGCAAATTTAATAATTTCCGCATCCGTATTAGGCATAATGATAAATCTGGCCCCGGCATTATAGGCCAGAAGGACTTCTTCCAGCGTCAGCACCGTCCCTGCCCCGACGCACATATCTCCATCCATCGCCTGTGAAATCCGTTTTATGCTCTCTACAGTGCTGTAATACTTTTCATCCGCTTCTTTTTGGTTAAAAGTCACCTCAACAACCCTTATCCCTCCGGCATAAAGGGCTTTTGCCGCATCAACACATTTGTCAACCTCTATATTTCTGAAAATAGCTATGATCTTATTTTCTCTTATTTTTTTTACTGCCTGCTCTCTTACACTCACGATTTTTACCTCATATGCCAAAGCGGCCCTCTGCTTCCCCTATTGTGCTGTCTCAGAAAGCAACGTATCAATTCTGCTCTCAACCTGCTTCATTGCGTCATCTATGGAAACGCCGCTTAGCATAGAATTATAAGACTCTCCCATAATGTCCTGCACTTCAGAATATCCTGAATAAGCTGGATACGGAAGGGCATACTGGATACAGTCTACAAACCCTTTATAGGCAGGTGTGCTAAACATTTCATCCGCCAAAGCGTCGCTGGATACAGGCATACGTCCTGTAGCCGCTGCAAAAGTGATTGCGTTTTCCTTTTCCGCCATAAATTTCAGGAAATCAGCCATTTCTGCCGGATGTTCACATGCTGTGGTGATGGAGTATCCTGATACCTGTAAGTTTGTTACATGTCGTTCCTGTGATGGAATGGGAACAGAAGCAAGTTTCCCGTCCAGTTCAGGATTCTGGCTGACAATTGCGCCAAGGGCATTAGAGCCTGAAATGATCATGCCCGCCTGCTGATTTGCAAAATATGTTACCGCCTCCGGATATCCGGTTTCCGTGGCTCCCGGAGGGACAATTCCATCCACTATGTCCAAATCTACAAAAGTCTGCAATGCTGTTTTGTACTTATCACCGGTCAGATCAGAAACCCATGCGCCAGTGTCATCCTGATAAATCTCGTCAACCCCAAATGCTTTAATAAACTGTGAGAATCTGGCTTCCCCTGAACCATTCTGGGTTCCCACCATTGCAAATCCCCATTTGTCACTTCCGTTGGTAAATGCTTTTCCCACATTCCTGAAATCTTCCATTGTCTCAATTGTGTCAAAGTCTGTTTCTTCCAGCCAGTCCGCACGGTAAATCAACGCAACAGGAACCATGAACCAGGGAACCACCATAAGCTGTCCGTCTGTGGAAGCATATTCAATAATGGAAGGGTCCATAGAATTAATGAAATCCTCTCCAAGATATTCTGTAGGGTCCAGGACAATTCCCATTGATTTCGCCTGCGGCATAAATGCTGTATTCATATAAAATGCATCCGGCAGGTCATTGCTGGAATTCAGCGTAATTATCTGCGCATTCAGGTCATTATTGGCAACCGCGATATATTCAATCTTAATATTGGGATGGTCGGCCATATACTGCTGGGCCATTGCGGATTCCAGTCCGGCTTCATTTTCTGTCTGGATAGATGACATAATTGTCAGGGTAATTTCTTCTTCCGGTGCTGCGACATCATCCGTCTGCGCAGCGTCTGTAGAAGTGTCCGCCTCTGGGGTCTTTTGTGAACCTGATTCCTCCACTGCACTTCCCGGATCCTGGCTGCCCGAGGGCTGCCCACCGCATCCGGCCAGCACTGCCGCCGTCATGGATACGGACAATAAAATACTCAGTAATCTTTTTTTCATTTTGTTCCTCCCTTTCGGTTTATTTTTATTTTTTATGATTTTACAGCTCCCGCTGTTAAACCGCCGATAAAGTACTTCTGCAGGAAGATAAATCCTATTACAAGAGGAATACTTGCCACAACAGATGAGGCCATCAAATCATTCCACATTATCTTGTAATATCCGTTCAGCTCTGCAATGCCGACCGATACGGTTTTTAATTTTCCATCCGCCATCAGCAGATTCGCAAACATATATTCATTCCAGCAGGTAACAAATGCATATATGGCTGATGAGGCCACGCCGGGAATGACTACCGGCAGGGTAATTTTCACGAACGCCTGCCACCTTGAGCACCCATCAATAATTGCCGCCTCGTCCAGTTCAAGGGGAATGGTCTTGAAGTACCCCACCATCATCCACGAGCAGAACGGAACCGTAAAGGAAATATACACAAGGCTTAATCCTATTAAGGTATTGCTAAGTCCATATGTATTGAGCACCTTATAATATGGTACCAGCAGCATAACGGAAGGGAACATCTGGGTAAGCAGTACAAATCCCAAAAAGCTTTCTTTTCCCCTAAAGCGGAAGCGCGTGACCCCATACCCTGTCAGACACGAAATAGAAATAGAGATCACCACCGCTGTCAGCGTTACAATTATAGAATTCCTGAAGTAGTATAAAAACGGATAGTCCACCCACATAGCCTTATAAGATGCCAGTGTAACTGTCTCCGGTATCCAGCGCGGCGGAATGGCAAAGGTTTCCGGCTCGGTCTTAAGGGAAGTGGATATCATCCACAGAACAGGGATCAGTACAAAAAAGCTTCCTGCCAGACATGCCCCGTAAGTCAGAATATTATTTATTGCTTTGGACCACTTCTTATTCATCATCGCTCAATACCTTTCTGAACACCTTACTAATCAGGAAACAAATCAGAAAAACAATTACGGCCATCGCCGCTGCCTTTCCGAATTTAAAATACTGGAAAGCTTCTTTATAAATGCCTATACTGACAACAGAAGTAACCGAGTTAGGCCCCCCGCTTGTCAAGAGTTCAACAATCGTGTAATGCTTAAACCACCAGACCACATCCAATATTACCGTAGTCGTCAGAACCGGTTTTATCGCTGGCAGTATGACCTTAAGTAAAAGCTGTATCCCATTCGCGCCGTCCACCCTGGCTGCTTCCATAATATCCGATGATACACTTTGGAGTGCTGCAAGCACATTTACAAGCACCATGGGATATCCCTTCCATATACATACCACCACAACGATTGCAAAAGCCCACTGCGTACTTCCAAGCCATGAAATCTGCTTCTCTATCAGCCCATGTTCCAGAAGAAAACTATTAAACAGTCCATACATGGGATTTGCCAGCCATTTGAATATTAGTGCAATTACCACGTCCGGGAAAAGCCACGGCAGAACAAGAATCGTCCTGAAAATGGTTATGCCCCGCTTTTTCTGGTTAAGGGCAAGCCCTAATAAAATACCAATCAGAAAGTGTCCTGCCACAACCAGAAATGCAAACTTGAAAGTTATCCATATATTGTTTAAAAATCTGTCCTGTGTAAAAATTGCCAGATAATTTTTCAGCCCGGTAAAGTTCCATCTGTTCCCCAAATCCGTATCAAAGAAACTGATATATATTCCGAAAGAAAGCGGATAAACCACCAGCATAAGCAAAATAAGCAAAACTGGAAATATAAACAGATAGGGTGTTAACTCTTTGACCGACATCTTTGCTGGCTGAAATAATTCATTTTTCTGCACTCTTGTTTTCACTACCACTCCCCCATTGACCCGTCATCGTCAAAAAATAAAACAGGATTGCTCCACTTTCCGTCATAAAGAATTTCCTTCAAATAATCTTCGTCAATTTCAAATCCCAGTCCGGGAGCCTTCGGTATATCTATATAACCATCCTTGATCACAAAAGGTTCCTTAAATAGTCCGGCCCCTAAGTCCAAATGCTCCTCATGTGTGGGATGCTCCTGGGCTGTAAAATTGGAAATGCATGTATCGATCTGCAGACATGCCGCCAGTGCAACCGGGCCTAATGGATTGTGGGGTGCAACACTCATATAATAGTTTTGAGCCATTGCGGCAATTTTAAACGTCTGCAGAATCCCTCCGCAATGACACAGATCCGGCTGAACAACACTCACCGCCTGTTTTTCAATCAGTTCTCTGTAACCGTAAGTGGTAAATAACCGTTCGCCGCTGGCAATGGGAATGGAAGTCATATGTGAAATTTTAACCATGGCATCCACATTTTCCGGCAAAACAGGTTCTTCAATGAACATGGGATAAACCTGCTCCAGTTCCCTGCATAAAACCGGCGCCATCGCAGGAGAGATCCTGCCGTGAAAATCAATTGCAAAATCAATGTCTTCTCCAACTGCATCCCTTAACTGTTCCATTCTTCGGACAATTTGTCTGACTGTAGCCAGCGTGTCAATATGCCTGACGGGCGGCGTAAGCATAGAAGTTTTTAATGCTGTAAATCCAGCTTCCAGCCTCTTTGCTGCCCAATAGCGGATATCCGCTTCCGACGGATCATCATTAAAAGGAAGCAGATGCGCATACATTCTGATTCTGTCCCTGCATTTCCCACCCAAAAGCTGCCATACGGGAACGCCAAATTTTTTCCCCTTAATATCCCATAATGCCTGTTCAATGCCGCTGATTGCACTGTATATAACTGCACCTCCCCGGTAAAATGCGCCCCGGTACATCATGTTATAAAGCAGTTCAATATTCATCGGATCCTGCCCCTTTATCAGTTCCGCCAGAATATTAACAGCCTCACCCACCACCGTGGATCTCCCTTCAAGGGTGGGCTCGCCCCATCCTGTAATACCCTCGTCAGTTAAAACCTTTACAAGCATCCATCTTGGTTTTATATAAAACTTTTCTACTCCAACTATTTTCATGGCTCCTCCATTGTCCGTATATACGAACATAGTTCCTTATTTCGTTTTACACTTTTAAATTATCATAACCACACTGCTTTGTCAATAGATGTAAAATGCTAAACTTTGAATTGTAATTTTTGTCTATTTTCACTATATTTTAATTGTTTATTGCCAATATTCATTGACTTTTTTCATCCAGCTCATTATTATATAAATATAATCACGTTTATTGTTCGTTTATTCGGACATAGGGAGTATCAAATGAAAGAAGAAAACAGCAGTCTTCACCGGACAACATTAAGAATAATAGAAACTCTTGAACTAATTGCTGATAATCCTGGAAGATTTACCCTGTCAGATATCAGCGACAACCTCCAGATTCCTAAAAGTACCATTTCGCCGATCCTGCATACCCTCGTACATAAGGGCTTTCTCTCTTTAGGCTCTGACCAACATTACCGGATCGGCTTTTCGGCTTACAATATCGGAACCGGTTTCCTTCACCAGTTCAGTTTTTTGGATGAAATTGAAAAAATCCTGTCTGACGTGACAAATGTCTGCATGGAGGCTTCTCACTTTGCAGTTCTTTCCGGTGGGGATGTGCTTTATTTAAAAAAGGTCAATTCACCGGAACCCATCCGCATGGTGTCCTTTGTGGGAAATAAAATTCCCGCTTATAGTACTGCCCTGGGAAAAGCTTTATTATTAAATTTAACCATCAGTGATATTAAAAAGCTTTATCCAGACGGCCTGGTCCCGGTAACGGAGCACACCATAACAGATTTTACAGAATTGAAAGAACAGCTTTTAAAGGCACGGCAGGAAGGCTATGTATACGAAGTTGAAGAATCCAACCAGTATATACGCTGTATCGCAGTTCCCATACGCAAAGCAGAAAAAATTGTTGCATCTATCAGCGTAGCCACCCCCGTATTCCGTTACGATGACAGAAAAGAAGCTTTGATCAAAACACTGCTTTCCAACGCCCAATACAAAATCGAAACCCTTATTAACACGCTTAAAATTAATTACGAGGATTTAATACAGTGAAAAATTACAATGAAATTGCAGAAATGATAAATACTCTGTCTTTATTTTGCGGCCCCAGAGATTTGGCCGACCTGTCTAAGGACGCACTAGCCCATAAATATAATATTACCCAGGCGGATTTGCTGATTATGTTTGGCGCCAGCATTCCAGCCTCCTATGCTTTATTTGAAAATGCCGTAAACAACAGATTAGCAAGAAATTATATGTTGTCCGGCGGCATTGGCCACACAACAGGCACCCTGCAGGGACTGATGCAGCCATATCTGCCCGGCCTGGATACTTCCCAAATGCCGGAAGCCGAAATTATGTATCAGTATATCAAAAACCGGACGGACTTATCCGGCGTTAATCTTATAGTAGAAAATAAGTCAACCAACTGCGGAAATAACGTCACCAATGCGCTAAAATTATTTCCGGAAAGAAATATCCGGAATGTAATCGTTATGCAGGACTCCTCCATGCAGCAAAGAATGTCCGCGGGATTTAAAAAACACGCACCAGCACTCAACATTATCAACTACGCCGGCTACAAAGTCCGCGTTATTCATGATGGTGGAATCCTGCATTATGACAGGGAATTGTGGGGCATGTGGGATATGGAGCGATACATCTCCCTCCTTCTTGGAGAAATTGCAAGACTTAGGGATGACGAAAACGGTTATGGCCCTAACGGAAAGAATTATATTGCCCACGTGGAAATTCCAGCTTATGTT
This sequence comes from Lachnospiraceae bacterium, assembly GCA_009911035.1. Lineage (GTDB taxonomy): Bacteria > Bacillota > Clostridia > Lachnospirales > Lachnospiraceae > Suilimivivens. Next base: position 8,929 of record QXWO01000067.1, on the reverse strand, counting down.
ATGAATGCTTATCAGACTTTGTTGGCAGTTTACGGGACGAATGTCATACGTGAGGCAAACCCTTTATATCAATAACTAAAAATGTCCCTTTACCGGTTCCTGCCCTCCGGACGCTCTTTAAAATAAATCTCCCGTTCATGATGGAGAGCCAGAACTCTATCTGTACCATTTAGAAGAGAAAACACCTCATCCATTCTTATGACATTCATTTGCATTATTCTCTAAAAATATTTTATTTTTTATATACTTTATTTTTTGTTTTACCAGTACCTCTAAGGATATCCAGCTTTTCCGCTTTCAGCAGCAAACGGCTTGCTGTCTTTATTTCAACTTCCAGCAACTTTGCTGCAACAGAACTATTGATTTCTTTATTTGTTTCCAAATAAATCAAAATAATCTGCATTCTTGCTCTTTCCAATTCGGACATTGATTCGGACATTGATTCGGACATTGATTCGGACATTTTCTCTTTTCTTTCAAAACCGTCTCTTATTGGAATAATCGCATTCAAATAAGTTCTTTCCTCATCCATATCAAACTCAGGCTCTGGTGAACCATTTTGTTTCAGTTCTCTTAATATTTTAGGAATACCTGTTCCCTTTTTTTCAGATAAGTCAATCTCCTTAAATAATTCTCCAATTCTTCTGTTACGATATTTTCTTCCTTTCACTTTACCTGATGCAAAGCGTTCAAGATTAATCCATTTAGCAAGTCCGGGATAATTAAGTATCTGAATGCTATCCACATATATACGGATTTCCACTGGCTCCGGCTCGCGATAGGACTTATGAAATACTGCATTTACCAGTGTTTCTTCCAATGCATTATATGGGTAATTAAAATATCGTTCTACTTCTGCCTGGCCTTGCACTTTTACAACTTTTTGCTCAATCACAGTTGTCTTTATATAATCCAAAGCATCCTGAACTTGTCTCCATATTGGTCCTGTAAATATTTTTTCAGTAAAATCATCCGATGCCTCGGCTTCTTTTGAATGAAATCTAATCAGCTCAATATATGCCCCCGGAATCAACTTCTCCGGATTTTCCGCAAACATCAATACACCGATATTTCTGATATCCAATTCTGTATCTGTCTCATTTGCAACTTCCTGCGCAAGCAGCAGTTCCTCTAATGAACTGCTATTCAATTCCATAACCAGACTACTGTTGCTCTTCCTGATAAAATCTTCAAGATAGCCTCTCCTGATATCATCAATTTTTGCCTTTCTATTGACACGATCATCAAATGGCACGGAATTAAATTTATCAAACAATTCAGATATTTCATCCTGTTTCGCATCTGTAGTAAGCGATGCCGGTCTAATCCAATATTTCAAACTTTTGTCCGCTTTTCCGCCATTTTCAACATACACTGATTTAGGCGCCTGATAAGGACCGCTATCACCTGCTGAACACCATAGATAAATTAAATAAATTCCTTCATCCTTATAATCAACCACTTCTATTCTTGGAATGTATCTTGGAATAATCTGATTACAATACTGAAATATTTCCTGCTGTATGGAATCTAACTTTTCCTTCGGTACCCCTTCTAACGGAAATACCGGCATACCATTGCTCTCTTTTACCCCTATGACGATATATCCGCCATTGGTGTTATCATAGTCATTTGCAAACGCACAAATGGAATGAATAATATCATTTGGATTCCAGCCTGTTTTATACTCTACCCGGTCATGTTCAACGACACGTCCCTCTAGCAAAGTTTCTATCTTTAATGGTATCATTCAGATGCCTCTCTTTCTGATATAAATTATTCATGGTAATCTTGTTATCCGCAACAAATATTTGCTTATTTAATTTGGGGGCATTTCTTCATTACCTGTATTCACATTGAAATACAAGTCATGAAATCATCACAGTAATTATTGGCGGTAAAGGTATTATAATTAATCTTTCTGCTATGCTCTGTTTCATCATAAAAAAACATACTTCATATTCAGTGCCTCTCTACTGATTAATTATCTTATGATTTGCCATAAGGTATCGAGTCTTCAGCAACCATCATCACATTGCTCTCTGTCTCATATTGATAAATCTTTGCCGAAGCAGATGTCTCATTTTTTAAATCTTCTGCTCCTGAATACTCCTCAAAATTCTCTACCTGTTCCATAACCTTATTAAATACTTCCGGGCTATACTGAGGTGGGTATCCATTCTTAACCAAGCATATTTTAATATCCAGCTTTAATTGATTTCTTATATTCTGATTATTAAGCCAGTCTGCAAACGAAGATTTTGTATCAATAATTTCCTTTACTTTTTTAGCTAAGTTTTTGCACTTATCATTGATCACAACACCATCAACTTCTTGATCTGTTCCATATTCAAAGTTATATTGGTCACGCAGGGAAATCAGAATATCATAAAATGCTTTTTCTTCAAATGTTAAACCAATTTTACGAAAACTTACTCTGTTCTCGTTCATCTGACGAAGAATAGCTAAAGCCTGTTCTGTAGCAATTCTAATAATATCTTCAGATGCCCGTTCCTGTGCTTCTCCAGCCTCTTCAGCAGTAAGATGTTTGCGTCTTTCGTGATACTCCGCAATCGTCTTTTCTAACATTTCCTGAAATGACTTCGCAGCCAACTGGTTCACTTTTCCATATTCCTTAATCTGCTTGCGAAGCATTTTAACAAGAAGTTCCAGCTTCGTTGCAGGCATTTTAACATCAGATAATTTTTCAAAGTATTCCGGTGAAAAGATATCTTCTTCCTCGCCGCTTTCGAGAACACTTTCCACCTGATTATATTTCAATGCTTCCTCAACCATCTTGGAAACTACGCGATTCATGGTATCTGTATCCACTTCACTTGTTCCACTCATTTTACGGACAAAACCAGCTATAGCCATAAAGCATTGTGCAAGTGCAGATTCTTCTTCACCAAGGCAGCCGGAAGGCTGACAAATATCAAATGCAGTTCTCATTCGTTTTACAGTCTTTAGAAAGTAAGTTTTAAATGAAACCTTTTGGGAACCTTTATTTCCTTCTGTTTTTAATTCCTGCGTTGATACAAATACATACTCTGCAGCTTTTGCAAGAAGTCTATAACGTGCGGCGGGGTCACAATCCAGATTTAAGAAAGGTGTTAAATCATAATCCGTAAATAGAGTTTTTAAGATTTCTAACTCTTCTCTAAACACAGATGTAGCCTGCTCAACATCATCAGACGTAGGCGCAACGGAAGTATCACCGCCATAAATTTTCATTGCTTCACGCATATTATCACGAATTCCAATATAATCAATAACCATACCAAATTCTTTGCCCGGATATTTTCTGTTTACACGGCTAATGGTCTGTATCAACATATGCTTTTTAAGAGGTTTGTCGTTATACAAGTATGTAAGACATGGAACGTCAAAACCCGTAATCCACATATCTACAACAATAACCATATGGAGGTTCGATTTTTCCTGTTTAAAAGCAATATCCAGTTCTTCTGAACGCTTATCATTCTTAACCCCTCCTAAATAATTATACATACCTTTTTCATCATTGCTGCCGACACTCGATACCATTGCAATAAATGGCATTGGTTTCAATTCTTTTAGTTCTTCTTCCGTTACAGAAACGCCATCCTGTGTTTTCTTTTCTTCAAACCACTCAGGGTATTTATCCTTAAACTTCTGTAGTAATGCATAAGCAATTTTTCTATTAGTACATACCACCATTGCTTTTTGTACTCTATCCGGGTCACCTGCACAAGCTGAAACATAATGGTCATGAATATCTGTTGCCAGACGCTCAAGTCTGGAAAGCTCGCCAAGAATAACTTCCATAGAGCTCATTGCTTTCTTACTTGCTTCGATATCCTCGTAGGTTGCACCATCATCAGCACATTTTTTATAATAATTTTCAATTTCTTTCACCTTGTTATTATCAAGCAATACCTTGGCAATACGAGGGTGATACTTAATAGAAACCGTCAAACCGTCTGCAACTGCCTGATCCATTGTATATCGGTCAATTTCATCTCCAAATGTCTGATATGTTTCTGCAATAGGCGTACCGGTAAATCCAACAAACGTAGCCTGTGGAAATGCTTCTTTCAATACTTTTGCATATGGCTTGGAAACCATAGCTTTCATATTCTCATCAGCATCTTTACTGAACTGAATTTTCTTAGAATGTTCAAGCTGTGTTCTATGGGCCTCATCTGAAAAACATATGATATTCTGACGCTCATTGATAAGACCGATTTTGTCATCTTCTCTGTCACAAAATTTCTGAATCGTACAGATGTAAAAACCCCCGCTTTGTCTTGCACCAAGTTCCTGTCTTAACTGTGCTCTATTTTTAACAACAGATACTTCTCCCAAATTCAAAAATTCTTTGCTCTTTGTAAAAAGCTTTGCCCCCTGCTTTTGCAATTCATCACGGTCAACAATCAATATAATTGTTGGCGAACCGATTTCCGGTATATCTGTACAACGGAGTGCAAGCTGACGGGCAAGAAAAGCCATTGTGTATGTTTTCCCACATCCGGTTGCACCGAAGTATGTTCCGCCTTTGCCGCTTTTGGTGACAACAGAATTTACTATACTTTGCTTTAGTAATCTTGCCGCAAAGAATTGTGGATAACGACATACAATTTCCACTTCTGAACTATCATAAATGCTATCCTGAAAATAAATGTAATCTCTAAAAATTTCTAAAAATCGCTCAGGGGCATATACACCCTTTATCATAGTTTCTGTTTCTGCAAAAGGCAGAGTAGATACTTTATCTCCATCATTCACACGTCTCCATGCATAAAAATGCTCATAAGGAGTACGAACTGTCCCAAGCCTTGTTTTCACACCGTCTGAAATGCACGCCAGCGGACAGTAATGCAAAAGGTGTGGAATATCTCTCCAATAACGAATATTGATTTGCTCCCAAGCATCATAAATGGTCGCATTCGCATCAGCAGGATTTTTCAATTCAATTACGCATAACGGTATGCCATTTACAAACAAAACCACGTCCGGTCTACGATTTTGTTTTTGACCATTATTTGTATATTCTACTGTGAACTGATTTACCACACGGAATATGTTCTTGTCCCAATTTTCAAAATCAATAAGTGGTATCATTTTCACCAGTCCATATTGCGGTGTAAACTGAACGCCATCAACCATCCAACTATACACTTTATGCAAAGTCGCAAAATCACTTTCACTACCAACAAGGCGGACATTATCAAAAATCTGAGTAACTTCATCTTCCATTAAGTCTGGATTTGTATCGGCTATAAACTTCTTGAAATCAGCCGCAATCAGCACATCCCTTTTGGTTACACGAGAAATATTGTCACCAGAAGAATAAATCCAGCTCTCAGCCTCCAAAAATCCAATAAAGGCATACTCATATTCTGATTCACAATAACGACCATTATATTCTTTTAATCGGATCATAGATTACGTCTCCTTTGTTTTTTTCGCCTCTTCGATAGAACCTTTTATCAATATCGGGCAGATATCTTTAATCTGTGCTTTGAGCTTTTCTTTAATATCTCTTCGCACATTGTAAGCATAATATATTTCAACAATCGATTTCTGAACATCTAAATCCGGAACAGGTATTTCTATTTCATAAAAACGATCCATATCTAAATTTGTTCTTATACTTCCATCACTCATAAACCAACCAAGGCGGTCAACTTCTTTACGAGAAAACCACATCATTACATATTCTGCAAGAACGTTATCATCTATTACCTCTAATACAGCATATGCTGGGGAGATGATTATCGGTTCATTCTTATCAAAAAGTGCTATTCGAATACATCCATCTCTACCTGTCTGCATTCCGGAAAAAGCAAATTGACCTTTATTTACCACTTTATACTTTGAAATATCTACACCATTTGTATTTGCAACAGACGGCATAAATTGCTTAGTAATATTTATCCCTTGAATATTTGTTATTGAACCATTAGCATTTCTACAATCCACTTCTTTGAGAATGGAACCTATATTCTTCTTTTTTGCTTTATGTTTATATTCATCAATCAATGCTTCAAATGATAGTTTCAAATCGTCCAATCCACTCTCATAACTTTGTTGATTCTCAAGCATAGCATTAAAGACATCTATGTATTTTTGCTGAATTTTAAGTGCTGGAAGTTCTAATTCAATATCACAAAATGCATCCCAATCAAGATTTGAACGAATGCTACCATCACTACAAAAAGCACCATATCTATCCTTTTCTTTAGAAAAAAATTTCATAAAGAAATACAACGGAATAACAATGTCTGTCGCAACAACTTCAAATGTTGTATATGCAGGAGACACCAATATCGGATCATCTTTATTGTACATACTTACTCTAATGCATTCATCTCTACCTGTTTGCATCCCACTATAAGCAAAACGATTTTTCCTGACCACTTTATACTTATTTTCATCTAATCCTTCAGTATTTGCAGCAGTAGGCATAAACTCTTTATTTATATTGATGCCATAAAAATTTCTAATGCCTAAATTATTTTTTTCATCAACTATTTCTATCAGTTCACCAACTTTATATTTAGTCAATGCCATAGCCAATCCCCCTAAATGCCTCTTCCAGCATCTGCTGGGACTCCTTTTCCTGCTTAATAACCTCTTTCATTTCAGATTGAATACGAGCCATTTCTTTTTCATAGTCAATATCTAAATCATGGTCAATAAACTTAATGTATTTGCTTGGCGTGAGAGCCCAGCCTTTCTTTTCAATTTCATCAATGTTCGCACTACGATAAAGTTCAGGAATTTCATAGTTTGTTCCATCAGTTCCTTCACTCTGCCATGTATGGTAAATATCTGCTGCTTTTTCAATCTGTTCCGTTACCAAACGTACTTTCTTTTTATTCTCACCTTTTACAAAATTCTCTGTCCACTGGCGGAAATCCATAAACAGAATTTCATGTTCACGATTGCGAAATTTTCTGTTATGATAATTACCGCCTTTTTTATTTTGATTCAAAATCCAAAGTGTAACACTAATGTCCGTAGTTATGAACAGCTCTCTTGGAAGAACAATAATAGCCTCAACCTTATCACTCTGGATTAGTTTCTTACGAATCTCCAATGTATCAATATCATTCAGGGCTCCATTGGCAAGAAGGAATCCCGCAACTCCATCCGCTTTCTTCAAGTGAGAAAGCATATGCAAAATCCATGCATAGTTCGCATTGCTTTCAGGTGGTGTTACATAGTCTGACCAACGTACATCACTCTTTAAATTTTCATCATACCAACCTTTCAGATTGAAAGGGGGATTTGCCATAATATAGTTAAAGTATAACCCTTTATGTAAATCGTGTGTAAAAGACGAATCATTTGTTTCACCAAGGTTATGGCTGAGTCCGCGAAGTGCAAGGTTCATTTTTGCAAGACGATAAGTAGCTGCGTCCTTTTCCTGTCCATAAATATTGATTTTATTGATATCACCTTGTTTTGATTTTACAAGAGCGGCGCTCTGAATAAACATGCCACCTGAACCACAGCAAGGATCATATAAAGTGCCGTCATAAGGTTCTATCATTGCTGCAATCAACTGTACAACATCATGAGGCGTATAAAATTCTCCCTCTTCCTTTGTTGCATTAACCGCAAATTCTTTAAGGAAATATTCGTAAACTCGCCCGATAAGATCTCTTTCTTCACCAAATGCCTTATGGCTGATTTTATTTACTTCATCAACAAGTTTCTTAATATCATTTGCGCCGAGATTACGAGTAGTAAACGTACCTTCGATAAAACAGCCTTTTAAATCCTTTGAAGCGGTTGCAATACTGTGAAGTGCTGTATCAAGTGCAACATTTAGCCTCGGTGCAGGAGTATTTATGATAGTTGACCACCTTGCTTCAGGAGGCAAATTGTATGTTCCATCTGTGAAAGCAGCATCATCAAAGAATGCTGCTCTAATATTTTCATCTTCCGGATCAAGCCCTTGTTCGATTAAAGTCTGACGAAGCCTTTCAATTCCATCTTCGTATTTCTCACCAATAAAACGTAAAAATACAAGCGTAAGCATCATGTCACGCTTCTCAAAGAAAGAACCCGAGTTACGTGCCGCACGCAAAATATCTCTGCAATTAAATAAAATATTATCTATATTCAATGCTTTTTCAGCAGTTTTCTTCTTCGCCATGCTACTATTCATCCTTTCCCGTCTGTGTCCACTGCTCTTCTAATCCGTTGAAATCAATGTTGTGGCTATCACAAAAATCCTTAATCTTTTTCATAGCAGACATATTAGGTTTACTTTTTCCACCTTCCCATCGGTTAATAGATGAAAATGAAACACCAAGTTCTCTGCCAAAAGCCTCCTGTGACAAAAAACATTTCTGACGAATCTTCTTTATTTCTTCTGAATAAGCCATGCTTTTGTTCTCCTTTATTTTCTATATCAATGATATAACATTATTATAGCATAAAAACGACGAGAGTAATGTAAAATTTATATAAACCTTCAAACTAATATAAGATAATATTCTTCAGCTTTAAAATTGAAAAAATTTTTTCTTAACTATTTAGAGCTATCCATATACTCTTTGCTTACGTTTATTCATCAATCCATAGTTTTACAACCAAATTACATTTACACTATTTTGTAATATTATAAATTTGTATAGGCACTGGCTTTCTAAGTTGTAGTAAATCCATCATTTTCAATGCAAGTAGAATTCATTAAACTTAGGGAATGCCCATTTCTCTTATTAGATGTCTGGACATTTTCTTTCTGGTTCTTTTCATAACCAAGGGAAGCATCCCTTTCTGCTTCCATAAGCTCCTGAAGGATGTTTTTGAAGCTGTCCTTTAGATGGCTGTAGGCATCAGCCACGCTGTTTAAGTGTAAACGGTAGATAGTCCGTACCTATACAAAACAGGAGCAAACCTGTATGATAGAAACAGATTTGCTCCTGTCTTT
>QXWO01000066.1 GCA_009911035.1 Lachnospiraceae bacterium | reverse complement strand
TTATCTAACATATGTTCGGTAAACTCCTGTTCTTTTTTGTGTTTCCAAAACTCGGAATTTCCTATAAAGTAAAAAAAGAAGCCATCCTGGTACGTGGCTTCCTTCGTTTCGCATGTTTCACTGGAAAAACAACATGACTGTTATTTTGAATTCCGTTTCACTAAACTGGTATTTCATGGTTCCGTTATACTTTTCCAAGGCGGCCTTTACACTCTGCATTCCCCAGCCGTGCTTTGTCTTGTCTTCTTTGTCCGTAACCAGCCTGCCCGTTCTTTCATCAATCAGGGGCCGGCTGGAGATCGTATTGTAGACCCGGATCACAAGAAACCTATGTATCCGGCATATTTTCAGACGCACCTCTGCATTTTCTGTTGCTTTGCTTCCGTCGATCGCATTGTCCATCAAATTTCCGAGAATCGTACAGACATCATTTGTGCGGATACCTGTATTTGACGGAAACTCCACATCCATGCTCACCTTTATTCCAAGCTGCTCCGCTTTTTGCTTTTTACTGCTGAGGAGCACGTCAATGATATCATTCCCCGTAAAACTTTTCAGCATAAGTTCCTTCATGGGTTCGCTGATCTGACTGATATATGTTCTTGCCTCATCCAGCCGTTGTGCAGCGATCATCTGATACAGGATGTCCAAATGATTGTTCAGATCATGATACAGCCTTGCATTGCTTTCATACAGATCGCTTACCATCTGATAGTTTTCCCGCAGCAGTTCATTTTGCATTTCCGCCATCCGATTTCGAATTTTTTCGTTGCGGTTTTCCAGATAACTATAGACGATATAGATTCCAAGACCGCAGAGAACAACCGTCAACCCCCAGATACTGGACAATTCTACCATAAAAACGCTCTGTGATCGTTCTCGATAATATAAAAAACCTAAAAAGGCGACTCCTGTTATCAACAGTATACTTCTGTCATAATCGCTTCTTATGACCGGAATCAGCCACTTTTTCATTAAAACTATAAACGCGGTCATGACAGACTTTGCCAGAACGACCAGTCCTATTCTCTGCAGGGAGAATGTCATGATCGTATCACCATTTATGTTCCATCGGTCGCCAAGAGAGAGATAGAGACTGCTTACCAACATGTCTGTGCTGCAGAAACAGAACGTATAAAACAGAGAAGCAGACAGGAGCTTTCTATAACTGACCCTGTAAAGAACCCGTGCCACCATACTGCTTATGACCACAAGCTGCACAAGCGTAAAGGTTGAATAGAGTACTATATTATTGATGAACAATACCCATATCGCCATACACACTACATAGATATAATCCCAGTACATGCCTGCATTTTTCCGCTGCTCTTTAAATGCTTCCCAAAACAGCCAGGACAGTAATCCAATCTCGGTCAGACAGGCCACCCACTCAATAAACTCAGATAAGAATATCATACATACTCACTCCAATATATTACCATCCGGTTTTTGACTTCCTCCATCCTTGTGTGGCTCGCATGAAGGCACACGCCGTTGCTGAGCAGGATCTTGTCCTGCCGGATTCCTGTGATCTGTGCCAGATTAACAATACTGCCCCGTTCCACAAAAACAAAGTCTTCCGAATGGAGTTCTTTATATACATCCGAAAGACTCTTTCTCACTTTTTTTACGCTGCCATCTGTGCAGATGAACATCGCGTTCTTCCCGTCTTTCTGAATATAGATGATCTGTTTATGCATGATTTTTTCTATTTTTGTGGCCGTCTGTATCAGGTAGCTCTTATCAGACTGGCTCTGCATCCGCTTTACTACGTCGTCCAAAGCCCGCGGCAGTTTTTCATCCAGACTGCTTTTTGGAATATAGCGAAAGATATCCAGTTCATAAGCATCCACGGCATATTTCAAATATGCCGTCACAAAAATAATGACGGCGTCCGGCAGACAGCTCCTGACCTGCTCCGCAAGCTTCATGCCATCCGTATCAGGCATCTCAATATCACTCAGCACAAGATCGAAATATTTTCCTTCCTGAATGTCATATTTTAACAGGTCGCTGCGGTCATATGTTTCCAGCATCGCCATGATATTTTTTTCCTTAAAATAATTCTGCACCTTGTTCTTTATATTCGCAAGCAGAGAACTATCATCTTCACATACTGCTACATGCAGCATTCTTACTCACTCCTGTCTGCCCTGTATTCTATCATGATATTGTTGCTCTCTTTTCCAAATAACAGTATTTGCGCTGAGTGGATCGATCCATCAACGAATCACCTCATAACGTAACCTCAAATAGGAGTTCTCCAAAATCACACATTCCTGCAGTTTCAGAACTCCTAATTGTGACAATTCACTTTGTGAAACCAGCGATTTACCATCAATTAATGTAGATGTGTCTTTGCCGCCAATCAAAACTGGCGCAACGACAACATCCACATAATCGAATAGTTTTTCACGAAGAAATAAACAATTTAGTGTGCCGCCGGTTTGTATTGTTATCCTCTCGCAGCCATATTCTGATTTAAGAGTTATAAGTGCATCTTTCAGCGATAATTCTTTTTGACAGATAATATGAAGATTACTCTCCTCCATGCTGAAGGCCGGATGCTTATCATTCGACGTGACCAGCACAAAGTTTTTTGATAAAGCACAAAAATACCGTATCCCATTCCCGTTCAAATGGCTGTTATCCAGTACCGCAAAAGATACCGGCGTTTTATTCGGCATTTCCTTTGTATTGACACCGATCTTGGCTTGAACCCGCCCGGAATTGAACGTCCATAAATCTGTCGTCTGCTCTATTTCATAATATTGATGCAGTCCTTCGTTTAACCCCGCAATTTTCGGAAAATCCTTATCTACATCCAAATCATCCGTTGCTCCGGTGCTTATTTTTCCGTCAACCGACATCAGCATAAACAATGTTGTAACAGGTCTGTCCATGTTATCCTCCTGATCTTTCATTTGCCGCCTACTCTATTATAACTGTTCCCTTCCAAAATGTAAAACTGCGGCCATATATTTATAGTTAACGACATTAGAAATTTCGTTTACCTAAAGATACTGCCTCTAAAGTTACCCCTGCACTTTCTTTCTGACCAGCAGGGAAATCACCATTGCCGACATTCCCATGGCAAGATAGACCGCCGCGTACATATTAAATGCCGGTTCCCCCATATGAATGAAAATTCATGTGCCAGCCAGAACTTGATATTTTTTCCATATTAGATACATTTTTGTTTCAAGTGACATAGGTCCATGTGCTGCCACAATATGTTGTGGTAGCTCTGAAGGTGGAAAAAACCATATCCGGATGGCTCTCAAGCGGGAAACTGGTGTCTCCCAAGGGGGATAATATTCAAAGGGGCGTTTTCGGTGTATTTCTCGTCAAAAATCCCCTTTTATTGACGTTTATTCTAAATCGCCAATATTGTCTTATTCTCAAAAAACACTGTTTTACCTTACTTATTCTGCAAAGGGCGCAGTTCTTTCAAACTCTCCTGAGCGCCGCACTCCAAAATATAAGGAGCAATCTCTTGGTAAACCTTTTCTGGCGAACCTGCTTCTGACGGGATATATGTCCACTGTGTCAGAAAGCTGTGAGCATAGTTGCAGTGAATATTCCCGGTATAAATCTGTACCAGAGGATCAGTGATCCAACTTCCGTCAGCAGATGCACAATCACTCCGATAAGTAAAGTACCTCTGACCATCTTTCACATATATAATATTCACAGTCAGTTGATTTTCTGCAATGTCCAGCCGTTCTTTTCTGCCAGCTAATTCATTGTAATCGTTCTCGGCTTCCACTTTTTCAAAATAGAAATATTCCCTCCAGGCAGGTAATATTTCCTGTTCCATATTGCGGTACTGGTCTGGTACTAGCAGATTCAGTGTTAAATCATCCAGCACGATCTGTTTTTCCAGTTCTGAACCATCCGCTGTTTCAATGGGATTCCATTTGAAATATTCCCGGCTCACCTGTATAGACATCCCAGCGGGAGCAATCTCGATTGGAACTTCAGAACTGTTCATGGCATATAGGGGAGTACCCTCATCATCCATAGTCTGATAATTGTATGCGTCCATGACAAACGCCCCTGCTTTTTCCTCCAGCAAAGCCAGTAGTTTTTGGCTACGCTGTGCAATTTCCAAATACTTTGCGTCGCTTTCATCTTCTCCGCTGTTATAGACCACCGTGCGGTAAAGGGGGTCTTCCCACTTGGGTTCCGGCGGTTCCTTCCCTGCGCAGCCTGCAAGTGTCAGCAGTGCGGCCAATAATGCCGCCCAGATCAATAGTTTTCTCATTTTACACTCTCTCCTTTTTGTTGAACGGTTCGATTTCCAGAGAAGCCGGCTTTTTTATCACTGTCGCAGCCGCTCTATGATACTGTCTTTGGCAATTTTCCGGTACAGCAGCGCCGATATTGCCACAATCAGGAGGATAAGGAACGGATAAATCACCAGCATGGGTCACATGATAAATTGATATTCGAAGAACTAAATTCCGTTTAAAATTCCTCTTACGACTACCACAGAAAACAGAACATCAAGGCTGGCTGATGTGATAATCGTTCCCACATCGTAATATAGTCCCTCAAAAGAGAGCATACGCTTTAACGGTTTCCCGGTCATGCCAATGCTTTGCAGCATGGCAAATTCTTTTTTTCGGGTAATAACGCTTGTCAGGACGGAGTTGACAAAGTTTGCGATACCGATGATCCCAATGATGATACTCAACGCCCCACCGATGGTAATGATAAGGGAAGTGAGGGCGCCAAAGGAACTGGTATAGGGCGCCTTGGATTCAAAATCCATACCTGGCTCCACACTGTCGATATAGTTGTTCAAAAAATCTGCCATTTCCATTTCTGTTCCCTCTTTCACATCAAAGGGGAAGCTGACCAGATGAGGGTTATCACACAGCGGCAGGAAGATTTCAGTTGGGAGGTAAAACCGGGCTTCGCCTGTGTTGCGGGTGGTGGCCGTATTCTCGTTGGCCCGAACCTTTGCCATGATGATAAAATCATAGCTGCCGTCAATGATAGAGGAAAGGCCGCTCATTGTCAAGTGGTTCATCCGCACCGTATCTCCAACACGGATATTGAGGTTGTCTATGACGGTTCCATCGTCGTTACACTCTACGCTCAACAGGATATATTTTCCTGTTTTCAGTTTCTCTAGGTCAATCGTTCCCTCTATGGCCTCCATGCCGTTTAACAGAAAATCGTCCGCGCCATACAGACTTACAAAGGGATTTCCATTCTAATCTTTGTTATAGCTGAAAAAAGCACTGTGTTCTGCGTGAAACGGTTCTTCCAGCATACGGGAGGTATAGAGCCTGCCGCCATCCTCGAAACCTTCATTTTGTTTGACAGCTTCGATAAAATTCTCCGAAAGGTCGCTTTCGCTTTTTTCAAATTGGAACTGGAAATAGCTTGTGGTAGAAATCACAAAGTCTGTATCCATAAATTTTGCAATATACTTGTCAATATCAAAGCCACTGGATAGTGTGAATACTGTGTTGAACAGCACAAAGCTCAATGTCATGGACATGATCACCAGCACAGTACACTTGCGGTTGCGGCCCAGGTTTGCCAGTGCCATAAAGTAGAGCTTTGCGCCATGGGTCGATTTCTTGTCCTTGGCTCTGCACTTTCTAAATGCCGCTGTATCATTCTCCGTATAGCGGATGGCCTTGATTGCCGAAACCGTACCGGCAATCTTAGCGGACTTGCGGACGCTGACAAAGCCAGTAAAAAGGGCGAAAGCAGCGGAACCAATGAAAATCAGAGGATTTACCGTTACTTTAATACCGACGTCTGCGGTAATCGCAATGATATTCCTGCTTTTGCTGGCTTTGAAGTAACAGCCTGACAGTTTCTTGATAACCGCGCCGTTGTTGCTGCCGAATAAAATGTCATTCATTGTCAGTGTCCCCTTACTCAAAAATCCTGCCGTCCTCAATGCGGATAATGCGGTCGGCAAGCTGGGCAATCTCGTTGTTATGGGTTATCATCACCAGCGTCTGATGAAATTCACTGCTGGTTGCTTTCAACAGGCCCAGCACATCGCCGCTCGTCCGGCTGTCCAGATTGCCGGTCGGTTCGTCAGCCAGGACGATGGCGGGCATGGAAACGAGGGCGCGGGCAATGGTGACGCGCTGCTGTTGTCCCCCAGACAGGCTGCCTGACATATTGTTCAGTTTGTCCCCCCAGGGCCAGCAGGCTCACTACTTCGTCCATAAATGGACTTGCCGCTGCCGGAGTTTCCGACAATGGCGACAAATTCTCCCTGCTCGACGGAGAGAACCACGCCGTCTAGCGCCTTTGTGATGTTCGGCTCCGTTCCAAAGTATTTTTTGAGGTCAGTTGTTTGCAAAATGCTCATGGTAAACACCATCCTTTCTGTGATGCCGTCAGTCTAACAGCCAATTCTCACAAAAATGTCACGGGCCACTGTTTTTTACCCCTGAAATGTCACAATTCTGTGACATTTCAAAAACCTTACTTATTCTGCTCTAACATTTCAATTTCAGGATTTACTAAAACGTTGTTAATTGAATACAGAATTCAATATTGGTGAGATTAATTTCCCTTCCCTGTTTTAGCACTTTATGCTGCCAGGTATAATGTTCAAATCTCCAACTTGTATATCTCATTGACTTTCATCAAATTTTCTGTCTATATTGATATCAGCTTCATTAACGATTTTTAATATTTAATCATATATGCCTTTTTCTGATTCATCTAATGAAATAATAATCAGCTTTCCCAAATTTTTCATTCCTCCAATATAATCTTTTTCTATATATTAAATACCACCTGCCTGCAGCCATGTTTTATCTACCCACCTGCTGCACAGTAAAACAAAAATCTATCTTTTGGCACTGTGCAACAGATAAGGTAATTTCATTTTTATTTAGTGATTTCTGTTCCTGCGTTGTGAATTTCAATCATATAAATGTCACAAGGCGATAGTTTCATATTTGGGGTAGACAAGCTATTTGCAAGTTCAGCGGACTTGGTCTTAAGCATTTTTTTGATATCGCCACTCGCAATTTCTTCTTCACTTAGACCACTCAAGTAATTTTGCATGTCTTCTTTGAATGTCAGCAACGCTTTATCCCGCTCTGCTACAGTTACAAGTGTCGGGGCGTTGATAGAATAAGCAACATCCGATTCAACGAAACAAGAAAAATCATATACTGTTTCCCCGTACTCGTCCAGATAGTCGCATGGCCTGCTTTGTTTGGAGATTGGCATATTAAATGTAACTTCTTCCCCCATATGCTCGCAGTATAATTCATGGGACGAAAAGGTCATTGTGGTTGTGAAAAATTCATAATTTTCGTCATCGTGGGATATAGTGCTGCCCACATCAGCTACTGCGTCAAGGAACTCTGTCAATTCATCGGGCGTCGAAGCAAGTGTTGTGTTAAAATCGGCTATGCTCTGCTCCCCGTAGTTCTCGGTCTTGTATGCAATCAGCTTTTCATATGCAGCAGACGCATGAGTGGAAACGGACGGGCTTGAAGCCTTGGTTGTTGACGTTACAGGTTGGCTAATAGTGGTTTCGCCACTCGGTGCAGTAGCATTGTTTTGTTCGGGCGAAGAATTTCGTCCTGAGCACCCTGTTAACGCACTTACCATTAAGAGGGCAGCAAAGATGATGGGTAAACATTTTTTCATAGTAGAATCTCCTTTCTGTGAACAATGGTTTTTTGTTACCTTTTCCGGGTACAGTTAAAGAATACCGTCCTAACTTGAATCTACTTTGAATTGAATATGTTTTTTATGTGGAGAAACGCAAATCTGCGTTAGAAAAAGCAGCAAGCTAACTGCCCGCCGCCTTTGAAATATAAGTGCTAAAACTGTACGGAAACGATAACCCCTTGAATCGTATTAGCAATTTCAATTTTCGCACCATGCAAATCAAGAATCGTTTTTACAATATACAATCCTAAACCTGTGCCGCCTGTCTGCCTGTTTCTTGACTGGTCTACCCTATAAAATGGTTCAAACAGTTTGGAAATAGCTTCGTCGGGGATATGTGCGCCTATATTCTCAATCGTAAGGGTGGTTGTTTCAGTATCTTTCCATAACTTTATCAATACTTGATTTCCGGCTCCCGAATACGCAGCCACATTTCCTAAAAGATTATCCAATACTTTTTGAAGTAGCTGCATATCACCTAAAATATAAATCTCCGGGGATATGGATTGTTCAACCGTCAAGTCCTTTTGCATGAATAAATCTTCAAACGCTGTAATACAGTCAACTATGAGATTGCTAAGATTAAGATTGCTTTTTTTGCAAGTATAACCCGGAGTATCTAATCGGGATATTGCTAAAAGCTCCTGTACCATTTTCCCTAAAGTGTCCGTAATTTCCAAAGACTGTGCAAGATATGTTTCCCTATCTTTATAGCGTCCCACTTGATAGAGCATACCTTGAAGTTGTCCTTTGATAATAGTAATAGGCGTTTTTAATTCATGGGAAGCTGCTGCAAAAAATTCTACCCGCTGTTTTTCAAGCCGCCTTTCCATATCAATATCAGCTTGTAACTTTTGATTGGCTTCTTGCAATTCTGAAAGAGCCACCTCCAATTTCCGGGAGAGTGTATTTAGGCTGTCAGATAACACGCCTATTTCATCAGTGCGCCCAGCAGAACAAAATCCGCCAAAATCCATATCTGCCATTTGCTTTGAAAGTTTGCTCACTTTCTTAATAGGCGCAGTCATATACCATGAATAGAAAAAGGCTGAAATGATAGAACCTAACAATACGACAAGGCAAAGCACTGGGAGCGTCCCTTGTATAGCTTCTTCTGTCTGGGTATGTTTTGCAGTATTCCTTGTTACCAATAACGTATAAATCGAATCACTATCAGAAAATGAAGCGGTGTAGGGTTTAGTTTTTTCAACTTTATCAAAATCTGTAATCTGCCCACCGACAAGTTGGTTAATATCATGTAAGCTCACTTCCTGTCCGTCAGACTGAAAGAAATGCAACTCAAATTCATTTTCGTATTGTTCCTCTATCCAGTCAGACTCAGCTTCAAGAAATATATAAACGTATTCTTTTTCGGTTCTCGATAATTCATCAGGCAAAAAGCTAAGTTCCAAATCGACATCTTCTATGTCATACTGATAGCTTTTGGGGGCAGCCTGTAAAATGAAACGATATGTTGTAAAACAGCACACCGCTATCAACAACAATGTCAGCAAAAAAACTTTAACAGATAATCGGCTTTTAATCTTCCTTATCAATTCTATATCCCACCCCTCTAATCGTTTCTATGTAGTCGGCAGTACCAAGTTTTTTCCGTAAGTTCTTTATGTGTGTGTCAACAATCCGTTCTTCTCCGAAAAACTCATATTTCCAAAGTGTCTGTAACAGGTTTTGCCGCGTTAAAATTCTGCCTTTGTGTATCAACAGTTCCCGCAGTATTTCAAACTCGCGGGGCGTTAAATCAATGCTTTCTTCCTTTGTATAAACCTTGTACCCCTCTAAATCCAGTGTTAAATCCTTATAGCTCATGGTCTGCAGAATATCATTCTGCTTTGATGAACGGCGTAGGACAGCGGCGATTTTCCGCAACAGTACAGGCATAGAAAAAGGCTTTGTGATATAATCATCAGCTTGTAAATCCAGCCCCTTAAGCTGATTTTCTTCGTCATCCAATGCCGTGAGCATGATAATGGGTACATCTGATTTTTGACGGATAACCTCGCAAACGCCGTATCCATCTATTTTGGGGAGCATAATATCAAGCAGTATCAAATCAAAGGTCTGTTCGGAATATCTGGCAAGGGCTTCCACCCCATCAGCCGCCAATACAACACTATATCCGGCTTCCTGTATGAAATCATGCAGCAATGCCTGTATGGATAAATCGTCTTCTACAATTAAAATATTTTGCATAGAGCCACCTCCTGATACGGAATCATAACATACTTTTTTGAATCTATTATGGAGATTTTCAAATTTTTCATATTTTTGCATCTTCTGAAACCATCAATATACTACTTGACTTTTTCACCACCGCCTGTTTTCTTTAACTTCATTGTCATGAATTATATGAGGACAGCCCGGCAATAACAAGTATAAATTTGCAGATTCAATATTTTTCAATTTGATATTTAATCACGGATTGACCCGCAACATATAAGACACACCATATAACTAAATTATCCACTCAACCTTTCCTTAACAATCTTATCTCCACAACATACACTATATCTAACCTGTCAACTCAACTATCCTACCCAAAAAGCAGTGGATATGTTTCCGCACAATACAACAAACAAAAAACCGAGAGCCAGAACAATTTTTCCAAACTGTCCAGGCTCCCGGAAACCCTTTGTTTTTTGCACTTTTCCGCTATTCTATTTCTCCACCCGTGACATCAACACGACACACTCAACATGGCTCGATTGCTCCAGATTGATGTCAGATTTTTGCGGTCGTTCGCGGGAATTTATCAAAGCGTGTTTTTGCCATAAAACACACCGATTTTTACCCTTGTCCGTTCTCGGAAACAGGTCAAAGACCTTGCTCCTACCTATAATATGCAAATCCACATATTCGCCGACCGCTTCAAGACTTCGCTCTGAGAGAACAAGTCTGAAATCCCATCGCCTCGACTCTAATCATCATCGTGCCTTCCACCGCGTTTATATGGATTTACATGAACTGTCTTTCCATTCTGTTGACGATCATATCCCGACACATCATGTTCCCGTGGTGATGAGCGTTCATCAGGATAATCTCTTGACCCAGATGAATCACTGTAATCATCACTATCATCTGCTTGCCCACTGTAATCATCAAACAAATCTGAAGATGAAGAATCAGATTCGCCGCCTCCAGAAGATCCGCCTCCACCTGAGCTATTGTTCGCTACAGCCGCTGTTGTGATTGCTGCCGCAGCAATCCCGCCCCATTTAACTATTCCAGTTAAAATAGGATGCCTTTCACTAAATTCTTTAACAGCATCCACTGCGCGGAGAACCTTATCTCCAAAGCTTTCGTGTACTTCTGGTGTAGGTACCGTAGTTTTGCTTTGTGATTTGGTTTCTAAGTGATGCGCTGCATCCTCCTGCCGTGAAGGCTTCACGCGCTCTGTGGATGCTGCTTCCGTTTTGGATGATTCTTTTAATTCATCGTTTTCATTCTGACTGTCAATAACAGGACTGTACACCGGCTCACTAAGCTTAATAGCTTCGCAAGGAATAGGTTTATTCTCTCCGAAATCAATGAACTCTTTAGTTTCCGGATTATAGTACCAATTGGTCGGATTTTGCCAACTGCCTTTATGAGCTTCCAGATGTTCTTCTCTTGTAAGAAACTGAATATTATCAGGATCGCCCTGATATTCAGGATATTCAGCAGCGCTCTTCATGTGCTGGCCTTCAAATGCACGTCCATTTTCGTCGTAGGCTTTTCCTTTATCAGGATCAAGGATGTCCTTTTGCTGAACCTCCGACCAGTCCCGTGTTCCTTTGCCCTCAGCGACTAATTTTTGCTCTCTTTCCCAAGCGAGTCTTATCGCCTTATTTCTTTCCTTTATACTCTTTTTTGACATAGGATCACTCTCCTATACCAAGCAAGTCATAAAGGTCATTCAAGAAAGCATAAAAATCATCATAGATCAGCTCGTCATCGATACTTCCCGTTTCATGATCATATATCGAAATTTTCTCGCCTGACTTCTCACATAATACCGGATCACCTGAAGCTAAAGCACCAATAACAATATATTTTTCATCAGGCCTATCGTTTTCATCTACATCGATTATTGGCTTGTGCGCCACACCATAAAACTGCACTCCAGCGGGAAGAAACAACTCGCCACCGTCGGAATACTGCAACCATTCTTTATACTTTTCAGGGAATTCAAGCTCATGTTCTTTCTCGAACTGAGTAATCTGTTCTTCAGTTGCTTCCTCGAGGAAAACCATCTTCCCCTGATCATTAAATTTATCAATGATGGCTTTTAATTCTTCTGAAATCATGTAATCATCTCCTTGGCAAGATCAGATTGCCTGTTGAATATATGGCACAATCACATCGTAGAACTTCTTCGTCCAATCAGCGTGGAAGTTAGCCATCTGGAGCCAATCGGTCTCGTTCTCGATGCTGACGTTATTAAGCTGAATGAAGACCTTGGATGATTTGATGTCGTCGCCACGGTTCCACTGGAGCGTCGTGCCCAGCGCTGATTCTATTTCCGCTTTATGTGTGTACAGGCTATCGAAGGCAGCCTTGTTTTCTTGCTTATTGCCTCTGCCAAATACGACCTCTGCCCGCGCTGCATCAAAGTTTGCTACGCAGCAAAGATAGAAGCCACCTATACCAAAGAAGCCATTGATCCAGTTATCCCTTGACGGATTAACATTGGAGAAGGAACCGTCCTCGCCGTGCGCCTTCTGGATAATCGGAAGCGCGTATGTCCAGTATTTTCTCCGGAGCTCATATCGGCTGCCCGGCTCATCCTCATTGGCCTCGTTTTCATCACGCAGGTAAAATACCAAGTCTGCCGGATCTTCATCGTATAGTTTGAAGAGACGACTCAAGACAGACAGCTTGCTCTGCGTGCTGGTGTTTGTCCACACATAGATACCATCGCCGATCTCAAGCGACTTCGTGAACGCATCCTGATTTGTATTGAAGTGGAGAGCGATGTTCTCCTCCTCCGACATGGCAAGCTTAGTGATAATGGCCTTATCCTCGGCATACAGAATCTGAATAACCTTCTGGAACATCTCAACCCAGCTCGTTACCGGCTGTTCGGTGTTCTTAAAGGTGAACTTTGCAATCAGTCGTCCGGTCAGTTCGCCCTCATCCTCAAGCGTATAAGTGTCAAGCTGCTTTTCTTCCGGTTTGTATTCTGTGATAGGTGATGCCCAGATTGACAGAGCCCGACCCATGAGATATTCGCTGCGCTCCTCCAGCTCCGCCAGCGTCCATTTGTCCTTCTTGGCAATCCAAGTATTCATGCGGATACCGCTGTCATCGAAACCGTTCTGCATGGTTTTCTTTTCAGTGAAAGAGCTATTGCTGTATTTCGAGTTATAAGCCGTCAGCGTAAGATTTGCCATACGATGCAGCCAAATCTCATGTATTTGCTCATAGTCATCGCCCAGCTCCTTCTGCCACACCGGTGTCAGATGCTGAGGCATAATGTGCTCAATCGAATAGGTGCCGTCGTCACAGTGCCGGTATACATCCTTATCCTCCGAAGTACCGAAGTTCTCGAAGCGCTCAAGAATGTAAATTTTATTCTTGCTGTTCATCAGATAAACTAGACGTTCCTCAAATGCCGCCTTAAACTCCACATCGTCCGGGAAGCGGGCACGCTCCTTCTTGGAAAGAAGTGCATACTTGAGCTTCTTGACATAGTTATCCTCGGTACCGTCGTATCGGATGATCTCTCTGTGCAGCATGAGGAAGATTTTATTCAGGGCATTTGTCGGCAGGTCACACATCGTCCTGCGGAACAGGTAATTCTCTGTTGTTAGGAAAATCTCAGTGACCTGTGCCAACGTCAGTTTGTTTTCGTTATATAGGCGCAGCACTTCAAGGAAATACGGTCTTGTTACCGTAGTCTCCAGACGGTTTAGCCGGTCAATGCAAGCATCAAGGGCAGCACTACCGGAATTACCATCAAGGAGAATCTGGTACCGTTTTGCATAGGCCAGCATCTCGGCAAGGAGCGGTTCCGTTTCGATTTTTCCAAGCTCCACAAAGTCCTTAAAATTGACGTAGATTTTCTTTTGCTGCGGAATGGCCTGCTGCTTCACGCTCAAGTAATCCCGGATAAAGGCGCTTACATCATACTTCGTGCAGACTTCGATTTTGTTCCAGTATTTCTCGTAATAATCCTCCTGCTCCTTAGAAGGCAAGCCCATTAGTATGAAATTTCTGATCTTATCACCTTCGCTGAGATCAAGACCGGTCGAGTTCAGGCTCTCAAAAATGAGCTGGGGATTGTCGTCCATATCCAGTCGGATGTTTATAATCTCCAGACAACAGATCGCATCATAAAGCTGATCGATGGTGATTTCCTGTTTCTGAATGCGGTCATAAAAATAATCGTAGTTCACAGTCAGATTGGATTCGCGGATATGCTCCGTTGGATCAGAGAACAGCTTCCCGAATGCCGTCTGGTCATTCTTTACCGGTTTGAGCTTGATACGGGTATCCTCCGGCTTCCACTTGTCCACGAGGTATTCCTCAAAAATCCGCTGCTTCAGATTAGCAGTTTCCGGCACAATGACACCCTTGTCAATCAAGTTATACATGGCAAGGAACAGCAGCGAAACTGTCGTAAGGCGCTGCTGGCCATCGATGATCAAGAACTCCTCATTGTGGCCATCCGGATTGTAAACGGAAACAAGGCTTCCGAAGAAGTGACTCTTCCGGTGTCCCTTGATAATCTTTACGAGGTCATCATACAGCTGCTTGCAGTTTTCAGTTTTCCAGTCGTAGTTTCTCTGGTATACCGGAATGACAAACCGCTTGTCGGAGCCTTCCATATATTTAACGAATTTGCATTCTGAACCTTTCATTCCGCATCAATCCTCCTCGTCTTACTGAAGATCTGGATCACTCCCAAGAGGTGTAATTCCGTTTTCTTTGAGCATTTCATTTATTTCATAAATCGAATTCTCAGCGCAGGCCGCTAAAACACATTGATAAACGTAACCTTCGTTTTTCATCGAATTCAATTTAAAATCCGTTTTACCGAGAAACATCTCAGCCTCTGGCAAAGGCAACTTCAGACCTACGCATAATGCAAGAACTGTCTGAACTGAAGTCGGGTATTCCTCATCATTTCTCAACCGCTGTATGGTCTTTTCGCCAACAAGCGAGCGGTCTGCCAATTGCTTATTTGAGAGCTTTTTCTCTTTTTGCAACGCGACCAGTGTCTCTGCAAAAGAGCCGGGATATCTGCGTAATGCTTCAGAACGGCGCTTTGCGTTCTTGATCTGATCAAGAAGTGCCTTGTTGTGTGCATTAAGCTCGAAGGAATACTCGACCTGATTTTCAACTGGCGCTGAATTACGCATAAACTGCGTGTAATACCTCGCCCCTTGATATTTCGATTGATAACTATATCCCTTCGAGAAGACGACGCAGCACTCATCCATGTGCGAGAGCGCATATTCTGACAGCGTAGCATTCCCGGACTGATCTCTCGTTATGTATTTCTCGTTATTGAGAACGAGATGACGATCTGCAAAAATAAACTGTCCGCTGTCAATCAGCTTCTTAAACTCACGGTCAAAGCAGTATGCCTTAAACAAATCGGCATAGGGAATAGTGAATGTCTGATTCTTATCCAAGGCACCGGCTTCAAATGAATATCCGCGAACATACTGACCATCCACAAACGGATATGCACCCTCAGCTTTGGAATACCCCAGATCCATCAGGCGAACCTTGGCTGCCTGTCTCGACACATCGAACAGCTCCGCAAGTTCATCAATGACATTCTCATAGGCTGCAATGCTCGTATCATCAGCCCCGCCATAAACTGCAAGGAGCTGATCTGCCTTCAAGCGCGTCGGTTTCGCAGGCATCAAGATTCTCGGAGCGACGCCTTTGGCTTGCCACTCCATCCAGTCTACAGCCTTCCATTTATCTGAATCCATGGAATTAGCGGCTATCTGACATTGAATTGCTTTTCCCAGATTATCATCGGCACCTATCATTTTCATCAGCACGTGGTATGGCTGATGACGATGCCAATGAAAACACTCATGTGCCAGCGTAGTGCGCTTTGTTCCTACAGATCTCTCATAGGAAACGCGCGGATCAAGATAAACGGTTCCGCGCTTGGCATTGCGAATTGTAATCTTCCGGTGCTTATCGAGAACATTCCCATTATCAAATATGATAGTCCCAAAGTAAGTAAGATCATCCGACAGAGGGACATCTTCGATAACCTGTAGTTTCATATCGCTGGGTATTGTCTCGATTGGAACCCTCATCGGTTTATCCAGCGCTTCCGGACAATACCTTGTTAGGAACTTCTCAGCCTCGTCTTCAAACTGGTCACGAGAGATAATAGGTACCAGATCTCCGGACAGGCGGTCATTATCAGATTCCTCTTGCGGCTCACAATTCCCAACAGACATGATTCGGAACCCACTCATATCGATGCCAAGAGTAACCTGACAATGGATCTTCAGCCAGCGCTCATTAAAATATCCCTTGCGAGATGCGGACGGCATTTCGACATCGCATGATGCAATTACATCGAAAGCAATCACGCCATCCTCAAGCTGTTCAATATGGATAACATTCTCGATTTCCATATCAATGACCGACAGTCTCTTCGTGTCACCAGAATGCTCCTCTTGAATATAAGCTATGGCCGCATCCCGGATGTCATCATAACGAGATTGGTCGATCAGTTTCTGCAGTGGGCTCTCATCCTGCGCCTCATAGTAGTCCAGTCTGCTGTCGTTGAGTTCTTTACGAACCTCCCGCCAGTTTGGCATATGCCTGTTCATGTGCGCGATGAATGTGGCGTCATGTTTTCTTGTAAGCAAGTGCGTCAGTTCATGCAAAATAATATAATCGAGGCACGCATAGGGCTTCTGAGCGAGCTGCAGATTAAACCATAGCTTCTTTTTATCCGTGCTGCAGGCACCCCATTTTGTGACCATATATTTTGTTTGCCAAGAATCGCATTTAAGGCCTGTCTGTGCTTCCCACTTGGGCAGGCGTTTTTCTATCTCTTCTTTCAGAATCTTTCGATATTCCTCTTTGACATAGGCATCCCGCTGCTTTACCGTGCTTTTGGCACTCATGGAAAGGACAATATTCTGGTTCTGAATCTCGAAGCTGTTCTTCTGATTGTCCGGCTTAAAGACAAGGAAGTACTGCTTTCCCCAGATATACATCGTCTCACCGGAAACATACTGCCGCTTCGATGCCCTTGGCTGATCCTGAAACTGCGCAATAGCCCTCTTGATAAAGCCCAGCTGAGTTCTGGCATAAGCCTCTATAGCTTTATCGTCCACGGATAAAGGCGCAGAAATTACCACATGTCCATCCGGCGGCTTCACCTGAAGGTGCATATTCTTTATATTCTTTTTTTGCACATCAATCGGAATCCCGGAAATGACAATGCGCATTAATACTCCTCCTGCTTCTCAATGATCTTATAGATGCGTTCCACCTCGGAGTCATCACCCAGAATCTCAAAGAGAGCCTTTTTTATTCTCCTGACAACCACCTGATTATCCCTGAAACCAGACAGTGCCTGCTTTTTCACGGCCTTGTGAATGCGAAGAGCAAGTTTCTCGTCCTCGCCGGTGTTGTCATAAATGGCCATGAGCGCCTTGCTCTTACGGATGCTTTCCGGATATTTATCGTTATCCTCCGGGCCATCAACATCCTTGGCCAGCTTTATATATTTCTCAAGCATCTCAGCGTAGTCAAGAACTCCCTGCTTACGCTCTTCGATGAGCTTATCAAGGATTTCTGACATCTTTGCGTAATAGCGCGGATTGACGGTAACCTTTTCGATAACCTTCTTACGGATGTTATTCTCGATGGCCTCTGCTGCACCTTCCTTGTGGCCGCTATCACCTTCACCGGTAAGCGTTTCACCCTGTTTTGCTACGAAATCCAATAGGGTAAGATCATCAAAATCGCCAATTTTCTCAGCATCCGCTGCCGTGATATAGTTATCGATCATCTTTCTCATATCAGGCTCATAGGCCTTCAAATCGAGGAAGTCACCACTGGCCGTACCGATGGTTTTCTTCAACTCAATGTAAAAAGTGACCTTCTTGTCATATTCATTCAGTTTGCCAGATGAGATATCATCAACCAGATATGGCTTTGCTTCCGCGAAAGCTCTGACAAGACTGCTCACCAGACGATAGAGTTTTTCTCTCAGGCGTGCATAAATCTCGTCGCTCTCCTCCGACTGACCGGAAACACCACAGAAATAATGAATGTACTGGATCTCCCCACGAGGTTCCTCGACGCCTTCGCAGAGTTCTTCGACGGCATCATACACTTCCTCAAAATAGGATACCGTAGCATCATGGCGATCCTTAACAAGTCCTTTTACATCCTCCGGATCATATCCTTCAAAAGCGCCGGAAGTATAGTCCTTCATTGCAGTCTGGAGCTGTCCAAACAGCTGTTTGTAATCCACGATATAACCGAAGTCCTTACTATCATCATCAAGACGGTTGACACGGCAAATCGCCTGAAACAGGCCGTGATCCTGCATTCTCTTGTCGATGTAAAGGTAGGTACAAGGAGGCGCATCAAATCCAGTGAGCAGCTTGTCCACGACGATAAGGAGCTTCATATTTGCAGGCTCCTCTACAAACTTGCGCTTTGCTTCCTTTTCAAATTCCTCCACCTTGGCCTGAACCGATCCTGCATTCGGAAGATCAGACGGATCAAGTCCCAGCATCTTCAAATATGTCTCGTATTTGAGGAAGGTTTCGGTATCATCCTCATCGCTGACGGTGTCAGTGCGCAGTTCACCCTTGTTCGGTGTATAGGAAGATATGATGGCGCACTTCTTAAAGCCCAGCTGCTGAAAAATTTCGTAGTACTTGCAAGCCGTAGGAATACCATCAGCCACAAGGATGGCATTTCCATTGCCGTCCATCAGACGAGGTTTCATGTTAAAATCCTGAATGATGTCCCATGCCACTTTTTCCAGACGAGAGCGGGAGCTGTATACCTTCTGCATCGTGCCCCACTTCTCTTTGAGCTTTGCCTTAGCGCGAGAAGAGAGGCCTCTGGTCTTTACATCAAACCACTGGTCAACACGATCCTGTGACGACAAATCTTGCGGAACATCACGGTATTCATATCGCAAATCCAGCACGACGCCATCGGCAACGCCTTCGTTATATTTGTAAGCATGGATGTATGTACCGAAAACTTCGATACTAATCTTTTTATCCTTTTTCAGCAACGGAGTACCCGTAAAGCCAATAAATACTGCATTCGGCATGATAGTCTTCATCGCCGTATGGAGCTTACCGGACTGTGTTCTGTGACATTCATCAACAAATACTACAAGATTCCCCTTTGCCTCAAAATCAGCAGGGAGGGAGGCTTTCAGTTCTTCAATATACTTTTCGTAATCGTTCTCCGTTGCTTCTCCGCCACGACGGCCAAACTTATGCACGAGGGAGCAGATCAGCGAATCATCATATACATTCAAACGATTCAGCAAATCTTTACCGCTCTTGGTACGAGCAATATTCTCATCCACACCAGTGAATGTTTTTTCTATTTGCTCATCAAGCTCATCTCGGTCTGTAACGATAAGGACACGGGCATTAAGCTCCGCCCAATGTGTCAGAATCCATTTTGCAAGCCATACCATTGTCAGCGTTTTGCCGGAACCCTGTGTATGCCAAAGAATACCACCCATCGGTTTATCCGGATCTCTGTTCGGATTGTGAAGCTCTGTCCTCAGATTATTGAGCCTCTGCTGAGTGCGCTTGATGCCAAAATACTGATTGTACCGGCACACTTTTTTGATGCCTTTATCAAAAACAACGAAATTCATGATAAGGTCGATAAAACGTTCCTTATCGAACATGGCATATATCTGCTTCAGGAGTTTATTCTCGATGCCTTCGCAGGTTTTACTGATACGAACATCTACTGGATCACGCTCCTCCTCATGTTCTTTGAAGCCGTCATCCTTCCACTCCATATAGAACTTCTCTCCGGTCAGAAGCGTGCCGTAGCGTAGACCTTCCGACTCGTTTCCGGCCATACAGAACTGCATGGTAGTAAAGAAGCCCCGAATAAAGGAGTCCTTCTGATTTGTGAGATTCTGACGGATGCCTTCGGACACAGAGATGCTGCTTCGTTTTAATTCGATAACGGCCACAGCAATACCGTTCAAATAGATGACAAGATCTGGCCTCTTCTCCTGCTGCTCAACAACAGTTACTTCCTCGGCGATGGCAAAGTCGTTATTCAACGGATTAGCCTCATCAATGAGCTCTACCGTCACCGGAGGTTTTTCTGGACTCTCGCTGACTGGAATACCATACTTCAGCCGTGAATATACAGTCTTATTGGCGTCATAAACCCCACGCGAAAGATTCCCAGCTTCCTGCTGAAGCTGCATAACAGCAGCATCAATCAGTTTGTCTGCATAGCCCTTCAATCGAAGGTACTGGCGCAGACGATCTTCCTTGATGTTCTTATTCTGATAATCCGACAGGTTACCGATATACTGATAGCCCAAGATTTCCGGATCTTTAAAGAAGCGGATCACTCTTTCCTGTGTTTTGATTTCGGCATCCCCAATACTCATCCGACAGGCACCTCCTTACATCAATCTGACCTTACCGGTCAGCAATTCTTCCATCATGCCTTGCTTTAATAGCTTATACTTGTTCAGCTTTTGTTCGAGTCGTTTTATCTTGCTTCCCATATCGTTCAACATAGTGATGATAGCTTTGATCTCACTTTCATCTGCTGGAATTCTTACCCTTATATCTGAAATCTGACCAAGATTAATCTTCATCGGTATCGCAAACTGAAGTGAATGAAGCTCTGCCTCTTTTTGGAATTCCTCTGTACCAGTCAGTAAAGCGATAAAATTTGCAAGAGGTTTATTACCTCTAAATTTTAGCAATGCAAGACTAACATAAAAGCTTGCATTAGGATTCCAATCAACATACTTTCCCTTCCCAATTGATCCAATACGTGTCATGAGAACATCACCATTTTCGATTTTATAAGATGAGGTTAATCTCTCGTGTTCTTCAAGTGATATGTATTTCACGTGTGTAAAATCATCGTTGGTAACAGTTTCAACACTGTAGAATGGTATACCGCTTTCCACATAGTGTGGTGTTTGGTGTGTCCCATCCTTGATATCACATATATTGCCAAGAGTAGTATCCTTCCATTCTGAACTAAAACCCTGAAGCCTGTTCTTTCCGGTCAACACCCTCTGCATCGTACCCTGACGGATATTCTTCTTCTTCCGGATGAGCTTTTCCAAATCTACAACAAGCGCATCAACATCAGACAGAGCATCTACAATCCTTTTTTGCTCAGGTGCTTTAGGCACAACTATTACTGTGTCTCCTAACGATCCTTTTGAAACTGATGAAACCTTCGTCCCATGAATATATGGCAAGAGCTGATCATGGTACAACTGTGAGTTCATATAATAGCCCAACCACTTAGGTACAAACCCACCAAACTTCACTCTACATGGGATTGTATGCAATCCAGCCATTACCGGTTTGTCGGAAGTGTTTGTCACCTCAGTGACCTTACCCACAGTCTCATCTTCGGCTGTATCTGCCATTACAACATCTCCATCTTGGAGAGGCTGCGCTGAACCTGATATCCGAACTTCATCATTTATGTACGGGACATCCTCTCTGGTGCAATCAAGCACCTCCGGGAAAAGGATTAGTACATCACCGTAATGTATATTCCTGAATTGACCGCTGTCATAATTGAGCTCAGCGCGGGAATACGTGTTGTTGTTTAGTATCCGGAAGGTATCCGAGAAACGCTGAACATCCCAATCTTCAGGTATCATTCCTATTTCTGTTTTTTTCATTCCCATTTAAATCCCATCCTTTCCAGATGAGACCTTACTTTAGCCTCATAATCAGCCGTGTCCTTCTCAAGGTCTGGGAGTGTGTCTTCATATCGTTCAGAGAGTTCAACAATCCTGTTTGTCAGACGATGAGAGATAGCTGCATACAGATCTGCGATACCAGTAAAAATGCTATCAAACCATTTCCTGTTCACAAGCAGGTCAATGATCTCTTCGTCAGTTAACGTCTCATACCTTGCCCGACACTTTTCATCCAAAGCCTTACTCAGATCCTTTACGACTTTGTTGTACTCAGACACCTTGCCGCAAAGCTCTAATGCTACCTTCAGCTGGTTTACATCTTCCTGCAGGCTCTCCGGTACGCACTCTTCTGTACGAATAATTCGTAACCGATATTCAATAGAGCTCTTTGTGATTTTTCCATTTTTGTTGACCGCACTCTTGCAGAGCGGATGTCCCACAAGATATGCTTCCAGTCTCTTCTTCGTATTTACAAGATGAAGATCCATAAGGATTACTTCCAGTTCTATGGTTTCTTCGGTCTCAATCGTGCTTGTCAACTCAGCTATTTTCGCTTCAATATCTTTCGCTTTAACCTTTCCGTTTTCAGCTACGTCAGCAAGAGCAGATTCTTCATCTGCACTCTCAATCAGATCAGAAAGCTGGGATTCCGTCTCCGCGACGACATTCTCTGCCTCCTCGATGGCATTCTTCTCTTCACGGAAAAAGGCATCGATCACTATAGATTTCGGAATCAATCTGCCTTCCCATCCGGTGACTTTCATCTCGCCTTTATTCTTGCCCTGCGTGATCTCTTCCTCGATATTGTCCGTCGCTCTGGCATTGGCATAGCCATCCGGTTCGCTTATGATAAGCGACACGTCATCGTTCATGACCTCATTCCAATAAGTGAGCAGCACTTGATACACGTCATATTTGTCAATCAGCGTCAGGTGTTCAAATTCAGCAAGGATATCCTCCGCAAGGCTAACGATTAACTCTCTCGCGGATACATCTTCATCAAGGGAAGATAGAGCAGGATATTCCTTGGCCTTCCATGCTGCGAAAGCCTCATCAAGTTTCTCTCCGTATTCTGAGAACTCGGCGTTTTTATATATCGTCTGACGGATATTCTCATGCTCCACATTCAAGCTGTAATACTTCTCGCTGATCGCCGTCAGCAACCCAGCCTTCAGCGAAGGGAACACATCCCAATACTTAGACAGACTGTCTATATCAACCGCCGGAATGCCACCATGAATATGCGCATAGATATCCTGAATATCCTCCGGATCTGTGGAGTCAATATATCGAGTGATGTTCAGGTTATACCCGTTCTTCTTTTCAATTTCAACGTTTGGTACGAAACGCGCATACTTTGGATCTGTAGTTATCTGCTCATTAAACGTCGTAATGATTCTGTAGATGTCACGTTCACGCAAACGATTCTTGTTGCCGTCCTTAACGTACCCGCGGCTGGCATCAATCATAAAGATGCCCTGTCGGTTTGCAGCACCTTCCTTATCAATCACAAGCACGCAGGCGGCTATGCCGGTGCCGTAAAACAAGTTTGCCGGAAGGCTGATAATGCCCTTGATCCAGTGCTTCTTAATAATAGCTTCCCTGATAGTAGCTTCCGCGTTTCCACGGAATAAAACACCATGAGGAAGAATAACTGCAGCTTTGCCGTTCGCCTTCAATGCTTTAAGAATGTGCATGAGCCAAGCATAGTCTCCGTTCTTCTCCGGAGGCGTATCCCCATAGCCCTCGAATCGACCATACTCTTTACCGGCAATACCATCACGCCAGTTTTTCATTGAAAAAGGCGGATTAGCTACTATGTAATCGAATCGCTCAAGTATGGAATTATCGGATTTGTCAAGATACTGCGGATTTGAGAAGGTATTACCACTCTTGATAGTAATCTCGGCTTTACGATGCAGGACGGCATTCATCTTTGCCAGACCAGCTGTGGTGCTTTCCTTTTCTTGGCCATATCCCATAATCGGAATCGGAGCCGCGTCGATAGCTCGAATTAACAGGCTTCCACTTCCACAAGCCGGATCGCATACCGTGGCGCTGGTATCCGTGCAGCGACTGATACCTACCACATTGGCGAGGATTCTGGAAACCTCTGCAGGTGTATAGAATTGTCCCTTGCTCTTTCCGCTTTCTGTAGCGAATTTGCGCATCAAATATTCGTAGGCGTCTCCGATGATGTCATCGCCTTCAGCCTTGTTCCGGGAGAAGTCCAGTTCCGGACGCTGGAAGATGGATATGAGATCGGTCAACTTATCGACCATTTCCTTACCGCTTCCCAGTTTCTTCTCATCGTTAAAATGTGCAATATCAATAACGCCCTTCAGGTCAGTATTTTCGTCAGCAAGACGGGCAATGATCTTATCCATGCCCTCGCCGATGTTTTTCTTTCCCTTAAGCGCAATAAAGTCATCAAAGGAGCAGCCCGTCCGCTTCTCCGGATCGGGATCTTTGTCGTGTGCCTTATCGAAGACCTTGATGTCCTCGTAGGCTCCCTTATTCTTAAATTTATCAGTGACATACTTCATGAACAGAAGCGTCAGGATATAGTCCTTATATTCCGAGGAATCCATGCCTCCGCGAAGTTTGTCGCAGCTCGCCCAAAGCGATGCATATAATTGTGTTTTCTTGACAGCCATTTTTTGCCTGCTCCTTGTCTAATGATTTTCTTTGATTTTCAGTGCGAATCAGTCAGCGCTCTTACCGCTCTTAACCCATTCATCGAGTTCGGAAATTTTAAACTTCCACTGTTTTCCGATTTTTTGAGAAGGCAAACCTTCCTTACCATTTCTGATCCAGCTGCGAAGAGTAACTGTTTTGATTCCTAAATATTCCGCAGCTTCATCTATGCTTATCCATTTGTCAGTCATGATTTCTTCCATGCTCTCACCTCGTGATTTGAATCTGAATACAGCTCAACTATTTTAGTATACACCATAAATGTGAATTTTTCAAGAGTTTGCTGTTATTTGTTGATATTATTTTTTATTTGTGCGTTCTGAAAATTCCCCACCGGACACAACTATGTCTGGTCTTTTTTTATCCATTTTTCAATATAAAGTTCATCTTGGCCTTCTCGTTTCTGCCTATCAGCACCGCAAAAACGGACATGCCTGTGTCTGAGGTTCCAATCCCGAAAAATGGCATACTTGCCTTAGCACGTGGGAGCCATCTGCGCAGGGTGTTTCCGGTTCCACGTGACTACCGATGACAATCAAATACTGTACCGATCACCGGAAGTGAGGTGCAGCCGAAATGGAGTAATCCTTCGGTATGCCCTCACGCCTGTGGTCTGGTTTTGCATGTCTGGAACTCTCCATTTCGGCAAAAGCCGAAGGAGGGCTTTCATTATGCAAAACAACGACAATCAGAAGACCTATTTCATCTACGTTCGCAGCACTGGCGAGAAGGTTCCGGTCACCAAAGAGCAGCACGATTCCTTCTATAAGGAAGCCGACCGTATTCGCCACAAAGAGCAGGATCACGGCAGGTGCATGTGTCCCTACCGTTTCATCTGGAAGTGCGACGGTGACTGCATCGGCTGCGAATATCATGCGGCAGGCGACATTACTTCTCTGGATCAGCCTCTCCCTGATGGCAACGGCACCCTTGGTGACTATATTCCCGACCGCAGTAAGCCGATGGAGGAAGTCATCGCCGACCGTATGCTCTTAGAGCAGCTCTTTGCCAGACTGCGTGAGCTCGACCCGGAGGCCGATACCATCATTCAGCTTTGGAAGGATCTCCCGGAGGGTATCTCCGACCGTGCCATTGCAAGAGAGCTCGGTCGCCCACAGAAGACTTTTGCGGATCAGATGAAGAAGTACCGCACCGACCTGCGCAGAATTACCGGCGACAAGTAATATAAGCACCACGAATCACACCCTTTCCGGCCACTGTCCATCAATCGGATGGTGGTCGGAATTTTTTTTATAAAATCCTCCGCTCAAATCGGCAGTTCATCTCCAGTGGAAGGTGAAGGCAAGAGAACACAGCCTTTAGAAAGCGAGGTGAACAAATGATTGAATATTATCCCCCTTGGGAGCCACCAGTTTCCCGCTTCAGAGCCACCCGGAAATGGTATTTTCCACCTTCAGA
>QXWO01000008.1 GCA_009911035.1 Lachnospiraceae bacterium | reverse complement strand
TGAATTCTGTCAGAATCACCCAAAATAGAAAAGACGGTATCACGGACAGCCGGATTTAAGTGTACTGGGTAAACGAGAAGGGGGAAAGGAAAGCCCGCAGCAAAGCTGCGGCGAAAAATTAGTTAGAGATAAATCATAATAATGAATAAAAAAATACGATATAACATATAGTTGAATGGGCAGGTAGACAAAGTAAAAAATGTTTGACCGGATTGAAGTAGGCGAGGCGGGAAATCAGGATACACTATAAGTTCGTGGGGGATATCCGGTAAATGCCCCGGAATCCCGGTCAGGCGACTGTGCCAGAACCCCATAAAAGAGCGAAAACACAGGGAACAGCCGGACGTATCAGTGATACGGAGGTTATATACTCTGTGTTTTTTCTTCCATATTTAATATTACTTAAACCGTACTTTTCAAAATAGAAGTTGGTACAGTCGAAGTATGTATGGGATGTATCAAACTTGTACATCTGCTTTATCTGATGGTTATAGATCTCAATGATCTTTTCGTATTCACAGCCAATATATTCAAGTCCGTCATAAAGCTGGAGCTGGTTCAGGGAGAAAGCATAGGGATCAAAAAGTTTGGGTATTACTTCATCATAGGTTTTTGATTTAGAGCATGGATGAACAAGCCTTGCGTAAACAAGAGCTGAGATCATATCAAAAACATTGAAAATAGCCAATAAGTTTTTCCGGTGAGACATCAGAGATCTGTCTGTCTTTTTTTGTATCCTTAGCAGCTTTAAGCGTCTCCTTTGCGTTCAGGGTCATAAAAACTCTCATAGATCTGAAGCTAAGTCCCTTTTTTGTAATTAGATTTTTTTAAGAAATATGCCATAAAAGTCACCCCCATACATTATAACACTATGGCACTATATAATTAATAGATAAAAAGAAATTATGTCAAGATAATTGAAATAGCAAAAAAGCCAGCAAATATGCTCATATGAAACTACAAAAGGAACAATGGGTATAAATAAATAGAACTATTCACCATTTGCGAATGCAGTAGAAATATGTAAAATATTATTAGAATTTATATAGAATTTAATATCGTTTTCAGATATTTTTAACTGTCTAATTAACAGAGATATTTCTATTTTACAAAAGAAAGAAGGAAACCCATGTTTCAGTTTGATTCAAATTTAATCCAGGTAGAATTAGGAAACAAGGCGATGCAGGTATTTGCAACAAAAGACACGCGGGGGATATTAGACAAGCTTGTAGGGCAGGCGCCTCCTGGATGGGCAGATGATTTGATCCGGGCCACAAACCAGCTTAAGGACAAATTGGAGCAGGAAGGAATCATACTTCCAAGGGTTCTGTTTGTTCCTTCGCCGGAGCTGCCGCCCAAGATGTTCAGAATTACGCTGGGGGTGGCGGCCGATGATTTTGATGTATATAAAGATAATTATCTGGCTGCATTGGAAGGGAAGGTTCGCGCTTATCAGATTCCCAATCTGACAAAAGAAAGTGTTGGCAGGCTGTTAAATGAGTCTCTTGGATATATGCTGCAGAAAAAGTTCCAAGAGGCAATGGAAGTGTCCATGCGAGTATATTATCTGGGGTCTCAGGTGGAATATTCGACAGCAAGGGTTGCTTCCCTGCTTAATATGGCGGGAATCTGCCTGCTGAACAGCAAATATGAGGAGGCTTACACAGCAGCCAGGCAGGCACAGTTATTGGTGGAAAAGGATGGCTTCTATGACCCATATTTAAAATTTTGTGTGCATAAGACGATTGCTAATGTTGCAGCACTAAATAAAAGTTATAAGGATAGTGCAGAGCTTTTTTATCAGGCTTATTTGGACATTGAACCTTCAGGGGATGAGCAATATATTATAGATGCATTATATAATGAAGCGTCTGTGCTGATGGTAATGAATTCATATAAAGAGTGCACAAATGTTCTGGATAAAATTGTTTCCTATATTAAGAACAGCGATGAGTATGATAAGGAAATTTTACTTAAGCTTTATGAGATGCGTGCGTTTATAGGGGATTTCACTGCAGAAGAATTACGGGCAAGGTTGGATGATTTAAAGAGGAATTATGATGAACTTTCAAGAAGCTTTTTACTTAAGGCACAGGACACGGCCCTTACGATTGTCTCCAAATGCGGCCCATGCCTGATTACCGCCTTTGCAGGAGCAGTTATGGGGGGAGATAAGTATTTTACAGTAAGTCAGAATAATGTAAACGGAAGTAATATTATTGGCGTGGGGGTGAAGGTAAGTTGATAAAGGTAGAACAGAATAATAAAGATGGAATGAATATAAGCGGGAAATATGTGAATGTAAATACCGATGGGCACGAACATACTAAAAAGACTGGCATGTCAAAGTCTGAAAAAGCATTCTTGGATAATAAAAAGATTTTTATTGTGCATGGGCATGATGAGGTTTCAAAGTATAAGCTGAAAGACTATTTACAGAACACCCTGCATTATCCGGAACCTGTTATTTTGTCTGAGGTTGCCAGTTGTGGAAGGACGATTATTGAAAGCTTTGAGGAGGAAACGGAAAATGCCGGACTTGTATTTATCCTGCTGACGCCGGATGATTTTATGAGTGATTCCAGTATGAGAGCACGCCAGAATGTTATATTTGAACTGGGCTACTTCATTGGGAAACTTGGCAGAAAAAGTGGAAGAGTAATTTTATTGCTAAAGGGAATGGTGGATATCCCTTCTGATTTGAACGGCATTCTCTATATTCATATAGATAATGGGATACAGGAGGCAGGAGAGGAGATTCGGAAAGCAATAGAGGCTATTTAATAGTTTTTCTGTAATATAAAAACAAATCCTAAAGAAGATGGGCGAAGACTAAAGATCATCACTATGTTTTCGGAAAAAGCTGGACGAGAGTATAAAATGGCCAGGCTGTATCCGACCATAGTTTCAAAACTAACTGGACGGAGTACAAGAGTGTGTATGAAAGTGCTACAGACTACCTGGGCCCTTGAGGCCTCGAATTTAACTAACAATAAATATTTACTGTTTATGGAAAAAACTTAAAAATATCTCTTCAAATCTGAAATAAGTTGAGCTGTACGTTCTCTTTTACCCAAAGTATTCAGATGGTATTCTGTATTCAAAAAGTAATTTTCCGGATAAAAATAATCTGTAAAATCAGAAATTACCGGGACATCCAGCTTTTCTTCTAATTCCTTCTGAAACTTTATATATAGTTCGGCCTCTGGCGTAGTTTCATTTTTCGTAATTGGATATCCAGCAATAAGCAGCGTTGCGCCTCTTTCTTTCAAATAAATGTTGAGGTCATTTAACCGTTCGCAAACATTATCAGAAATTTGCGGCACGAAGATATCCCCGTCTTTAAATATATATTCCTGTCCATTATCCGCCCATTCAATGTCTCCATATTCGTTAAAAGCAGCTCTGCTGTATACACCCTCATCCATTTTGTTCCCGCTGTCAGTGAGCCAGAGAGCGATGCACTTTTTCAGATATACAGGATAAGATTTGATCATGGGAAGATAATCTTCTTTCCGGAGTATTTTCCAGAGAGACGGATGATTTTCCAAAGTAATCCAAGCAAGTTCGCTGTTTTTAAGCAGTCCGTCATCAGAGTAACTGCAGTGGCAGATGATGTATATATCTCCCTCTGTTACGTTTAGCCGGGTCATTTCCTCATGAAATGCGTTGCCTAATCCACCATGCAGTCCCATATTTACGACAGGCATATCAAAAGCTTCTTCGATTTTTTCAGAGTCAATCCCGAAGGCCAGATTGGAGTCTCCGATTAAGACGATTTTGGGTTCATGAATACTTTCCAGTCTTTGTACTTTATCAATCAGGGAGGCCTGGTAATTTCCTAAATACTGGGGCGATAAATGTAATAGAAATCCTGCCGTAATCCCTAAAAAGAGTATCAATTTCAAAATAAATTTCCACATTTCCTTAAAATTGGAAGTAGATAAATTGTGTCTGTTCATTTCCTGTTCCAAACGCTCCAAATGCAAATATTGTGAATACAAGTGCCACATAGATTAACCAGCGGTAAACTATCTGCTGGCGTAGGACGGCTTTTTTCCAGTCCAACCCTTTGTATCGAAAATAATCTGTAGCTATAATTATAATCAGAGAAACCAGTATGGTCAAAAGGGTTGTATAACTTCCAAATATCGCCCAGCATGATTCGCTGAACAGATAGGCTGGGTGAAAGTCCCTACATATTGTCTGCTGGATGCGGAAAGCCTGTTTTAATCCCCCGGCCCGGAAATAAATCCAGGTATAATCAACCAGCAAAAAGGTTATAAATCTTGAAAACAGCTTCCAACCAGGTGCGCAGATATCAATTTTAAATTTGCAGATAAAATTCTTGCCTGTATTTTGAAATAAATCATACAGAACCAGATACAGGCCATTTATTCCTCCCCATAAGACAAATGCCCATGAAGCGCCATGCCAAAGTCCTGATGCCAGAAAAACTATCATTGTGTTTACATATTTCCGCAGTGTACTTTTCCGATTTCCGCCTAGAGGAATATAGAGATAGTCAGTAAAAAAAGATGTCAGGGATATATGCCAGTTTCTCCAGAACTCTTTTATATTTCCCGCCAGATAGGGAGCCCTAAAATTTTCCTGTAGATGGAATCCCAGTATATTCGCGCTGCCTATTGCAATTTGCGTATATCCGTGAAAATCACAATAGATTTGGAAGGCAAACAATATCATACACATCATAATAATCATTCCATGGTAATTTTCGTAGTCCAGAAAGATGGGATCAATAACACAGGCAATGTTGTCTGCAACAACCATTTTTAAAAATAAACCATAGGCCATTGTAAAAAGCCCTTGTCGGGCATTTTCTACGTTGAAAGGCGTCGGCTTGTTTATCTGCCGGAGAAGGTTGGTGGAACGTTCTATAGGCCCCGCAACCAGTTGGGGGAAAAAGGAAACAAATAGAGCATATTTGGCAAAATTTTTTTCTGCTTTCACGTCAGCCCGATATACATCTATAATATAGCCCAATGACTGGAATGTATAGAAGGAAATGCCTACCGGAAGCAATAGATCCAGTTTTGGTGTGCTTAGCTGTATTCCAAATTTTCCGCAAAAAAACTGCAGGCTGCTGAATGCAAAATCAAAATATTTAAAGAAAAATAAAATTCCAAGATTAACAATGATACAAAGCAACAGGATCAACTTGTTGATCCGGGGGCTTTTGGAAATATCCCCTGAATTGTTGTTGCGTTGGAGGAGCAGGCCGCACAGATAAGTAGCGGATGTTGAAAACAAAATTAGCAGTGCATATTTGGCATTCCAGCACATGTAAAAATAGTAACTTGATAAAAGCAGCCAGATATACCGGATTTTTAGCGGAATTAAAAAGTATATTAGTACAACAATTGGAAAAAATACCAAAAAGTGAAGGGAATTAAATGCCATATATACTGTTGCTCCTTTCAAAGAAAAGGGTGGGAAGATTCCATCTTATCCAACTTCTGTTCATTATTATATCCTTTTAGAGAAATTTGTCTAGTTACAAATATTTGAAAAAATGTCCTGTAAAAGGACATAGATTCCCCAGTAATATAATAGAATATTCGTGTCAGTAAATGTGGAGAATGGTCATGGCGCGAATAGTTGATTACGATGTGCAGAATATTGTTGGTGATAAAATAAAGAAATATCGTCTGGAACAGAAAATGAGCCAGAAAGAACTGTCTGAAAGACTGGAAACGTATGCGGTCTATATTTGCCGGGGCTCAATCTCAAGAATAGAAAGCCATGAGCGTACAGTAACGGATTTTGAACTGCGGGCAATGGCGAAGATATTACGAGTGTCAGTTGAAGATTTGTTCGATGAGTGACTGTGGAACGAGACAGAGAGATGAAAATTGAGGATGAGATGAAAAGAGCCCTGTTGGCATATAAGAGCAGGATTCCCTCAGCACCTGTTCAAATAATGGTTCCCGAAGGAAGAAATATTTATTTTTTTAAAGCCGCAGATATTTTATATTTGCAGGGGGATTATGATAATGTAAAGCTGATTATGCGGCGGGGGAAGGAGAAAGTAATCCGGGGCAGGCTGGATAGGATAGCAGAACTTTTTGAAAAACATGGCTTCTTAAGGATTCAGGTTAGTTATCTTGTGAATGGGCGCTACATTTTGGGGATGGATAAGAAGCAGGTTGTTTTAAAAGGAAATGTTACGTTTAAGATTAGTCCTAAGTATCAGAAAAAGGTATTTGAGGAGCTGAAGGTATTTCAAAAAGAAGCAAAAAAAGAATAGAAAAATATTGTGGACGAAAAATAGAAAAAAATATAAAATAGATAGCGGCAGCAGTTTTGCAGCCGCTATTTGTTTGTGTGTAATGGATACATTCATGCTCCGGGCAACAATTTTTGGCGAGCAGATTATTACCTGGCTGGTGCTGGCATTTATTTATTGGTGTGTAGATAAGCATGCAGGTCAGATGATGGCGCTGAATGTATCAGTTGCATGTACGTGGAACCAGTTCATCAAATGGAAATGTAGAATTGACCGTCCATGGATCAGGGATGATAGGATTATACCAGTGCAGCAGGCGCTGGCCGGTGCAGGCGGGTATTCATTCCCAAGCGGCCATACCCAGAGGGCAGCAGCAGTATGGGGCGCGCTGGGACATTCTTTATGGGAGAAAAAGGAGAGAGCGGTTTCCATTGTGTGCTGGGTAATTCTGGCAGTGATTGCCTTTTCGAGAAATTATCTGGGGGTACACACGCCGCAGGATGTGCTGGCTGCTCTTGCTTTGGGGATAGTGATTATTTTTGTGTCCGGCCGGGCGCTGCGCTGGGTGGATGAAGGAGATAACCGGGATATTATTGTGGCGGGAGTTTTGTGCCTGTTATGTTTTCTTCCCATGTTAAAGGCCAGGTGTCTTTCCAACGCAGGAGCAGGAATGGGGCTTTTAATTGGCTGGGTCATTGAAAGGCGTTTTATTGGTTTTGAGACAAAAGATGGATGGCCGGAAAGATGTGTGCGGTTTGCTGTTGGCGGTGCTGGGGGTATTGTTTATTTTGCCGGTGCTTTTGACGGTACTGAATATGGTGATGGAATCGAAATATGCAGGATTTTTCACTTCATTTTCGCTGGCAGTTTTTATTATGGCCGTGTATCCGTTCTTTTTTGTGAAAAGAGAGCGTTTCAGAAAGGGGATTATCCTGCTGGCGATTTTGCTGGCTGGAATTTTAGGACTTTCCGTGTGCAGGGTTGAGATACAAAAAGCGCAGGAAAAAGCGGTGGAAGCAGAAAGTGAAAGCCAGAGTGCAGGTGGAGAACAAAAAGCAGATAAGCCGGAGGACGCAAAAGCAGGCGGGCCTAAAGCAGAGGCTGTGACAGAAAAAGGCACCGGGGCAGTAGCAGACACAGCAACATAAGATAATGAAACGGCAGCGGAAGGCAGGCTTTGGCGGTCAGACCGTACAGGGCAACTGCCAGAATTCCTAATGACCAGATATACCTTA
This sequence comes from Lachnospiraceae bacterium, assembly GCA_009911035.1. GTDB lineage: Bacteria > Bacillota > Clostridia > Lachnospirales > Lachnospiraceae > Suilimivivens. The sequence continues at coordinate 51,506 of QXWO01000008.1, read as the reverse complement.
TAAGGGAATAATATAGTAAATACTAACACTATGTTTATACTATCATTAATGCTATTATTATTTATAATGGTATTATTGATAATAGGATCAATAGAAGGAATGAAAAGAGGTTAAAGAGAAATGAAAGTATTAGTAACAGGTGTGGCAGGCCAGCTTGGCCACGATGTAATGAATGAGCTGGCAGACAGAAATTATGAGGGAATTGGCTCGGACATTGCGACCCAGTACAGCGGCATTATGGACGAAACGGCTGTTACGAAGATGCCTTATATTCAGTTGGACATCACGGATAAGGAAAGTGTCAGAAATGTCATCTCAAAGGAAAAGCCGGATGTGGTGGTTCACTGTGCAGCGTGGACGGCGGTAGAACTGGCAGAGGACAGCGATAAGGTGGAAAAGGTGCGTATGGTGAATGCGGTGGGCACAGCCAATATTGCCCTTGCCTGTAAGGAAATCGACTGTAAAATGGTGTATATTTCAACTGACTATGTATTTGACGGGCAGGGAACTAAAGCTTGGGAGCCTGACTGCAGGGAGTATAATCCGCTAAGTGTTTACGGAGAGACAAAGCTGGAGGGGGAACTGGCGGTAGCCGGAAGCCTGGAAAAATATTTCATTGTCCGTATTGCGTGGGTATTTGGCGTAAACGGGAAGAATTTCATAAAGACTATGCTGAACCTTGGAAAAACCCATGACCAGATCAGGGTGGTCAGTGATCAGATAGGAACACCTACTTACACGTATGATCTTGCAAGACTTCTGGTGGATATGCTAGAAACGGATAAATACGGCTATTATCATGCAACCAATGAAGGGGGCTATATCAGCTGGTATGACTTTACTGTAGAGATTTTCAGGCAGGCGGTGGAAATGGGGCATACACAATACAGTCCGGACAGGCTGAAAGTAATTCCTGTTACAACGGCAGAATACGGTGCTTCCAAGGCGAAAAGGCCTTTTAATTCCAGACTGGATAAGAGCAAGCTGGCAGCAAACGGGTTTGAACCGCTTCCGGTATGGCAGGATGCGCTGCAAAGGTATCTGCATGAGATAGAGTTTTAACAGGCAACTACAAAAGAGAAAGGGGAATTTTACAATGAGGTCTGTTTTAATAGTGGAAGATAATGTCGTGCATATGGAGATGCTGACAAAAATTTTAAAAGAGATTGATATGGAAATCACGGTGTATAAAGCATCTAATCAGGATGAGGCATATGCTTATACAATGAAAAATAGGATAAGCCTTTTCCTGATAGACGTGGTTCTGGATTCAAAGATGCCGGGGGACGTTTCAGGCATGCGGTTTGCAGACCGGGTGCGCAGGATGGAAGAATACAAATATACACCAATGATTTTTATCACCGGGCTGGAGGATGTCAGGCTGTTTGCCTACAGTGACCTGCACTGTTACTATTATCTTGAAAAGCCGTACAATGCGGACAAGGCTTTCAAAGTCATAAGGGAGGCCCTGCGGGTTCCGCAGCTAAAGGACAGGCCCCATGATGTTTACTTCCGGAAAGACGGGATTATTTATAAAAGGAATGTCAATGACGTAGTTTATATTGAAAATGTGAGAAGCGGCCAGACGGTTTATCTGAATAACGACAGACTTAAGCTACAGTATAAGCCTTGTAAGAATATTCTTGAGGAACTAAGCTCTGACCGCTTTATACAATGCAGCCGGCATTTGATCGTTAATAAAGACTACATAGATATGATTGATACAGTAAACCGTTATATACGGCTGAAAGATGATTATGGGCAGATTGAAATTGGGATCACCTTCAAGAAGAAATTTCTGGAAGCATTAAAAGAATCGTAAAATAAATAGTTACAGCATGGGAAAATACCAATACTTACATGCAGACCTCCTTTTTGTTACATGTGTGGTTATTTGCGCCTTATTTGTCAGATAATAAAGATGCATCGGGCCTGATGAACACAAAAATTAACTTTTACAAAAGGAGGTCTTTTTATGGCTGATAAATATTTTTACAGAAATGTGGCAGGAGCATTCCTTAAGGGCTGCGCAGTGATGGGAGTTGCGCTGGGCGTCTTCCTACATCCGGCAGAAGCGGTGGAGGTTTTGGCAGCAGGGGAACCATCTATTTTAGATTTAAGGGTTACGGCATCCGGGGACGGCGTCAGTGCTGAATGTGAGTTTGACGGTTATGACAGCGACAGCGGTTATTCCATGGAACTATATTTGAATGTGGTGAATCCGGACCAGACGGTTGGGACGGTGTCCGGAAAGGATATGCCCATTGCAGGGGCGGACGGCGGCGCGGGAACCATGAGCACCGAAGGATGTCATGTGGAGTCAGGGATTTATAAGGTGACACTTGCAATACAAAAGGACGACGGCGTCAATCCGCCTGAAATCCAGTTTAAAAATTCCGCCTTATATGATGTCATCCGGCAGGGGGATGATTATGTGATCTCCCTTTATGAGGAACCTGCGCCGGTGCCGGAGGATGAAGGCGGGGATGAAAGGCCGGGGAGTCATGATTATGGATGTAGCCATGACGATATAACCTACGATGTGGTAAAAGAAGCGGATGCGGAACATGATGCGCTGCTGGCAGGAGAGTGCGGAATATGCGGAGGGATTTTATCCTATTCTGATGTACCTAATACTGCTTACGCAGTGTTTCTTAAGGAGACTGCAGAAACCATTCAAAGTGCGCAGTCGGGGGAAGTGGTCATAACCACCCGTCTGTGGGTCAGCTTCGACCGGAAGGTACTGGAAGTCATGGCTCTGCGGCCGGACGTTTCTGTGACGGTAAACTACAGGTATGAGGGGAAAGACTGCACGGTCACGATTCCGGCAGGCGCGGATGTAAGAGGACTTGCAGATGAAAATGGCTTTTGCGGATTCCGGTATCTGGATGGAATATTTGGCGGAAGTGTGCTGGGTGAATAATTTCTATATTCAAAATTGAGAACGTGAGAGACGCGTTATGCCGGGGAAAAGGAGATATGCCTTTTCCCCGGTATTTTGACTTACAATAAGCTGCCCGCTATGGAGGCTGTGTTTGTTACAATAAGCTGGTCCGCCAAGCGTGACAGAGTTGGTTTATACCTATAAAATAGTTATTTGCAGAAAAGGGAATATAAGGTATAATATAAAATAATTTTAGAGCAGACAGTATGGAGGAAAGGTATGTTCAAATTTGAAAAAGATTTGCTAAATTATATCGAAAAGCATTTGCGGATAATTGTTTTTATAGGGATTACGCTGGCGGGATTTCTTATACGGGCTTCTCTTCGGAGGTTTGTGAGCGGGGATGCAGCATGTGATTTACTGCCATGGTATGAACAGATTAAAGGGGCAGGAGGTTTTCAGGGGGTTGGTGAGCAGGTAGGAACATACAATATGTTATACCAGTTCCTGATTGCGGTAATGACTTATTTGCCAATAAAACCCTTGTATGCTTATAAAATATTAAGCTGTGTGTTTGACTATCTGCTGGCATTGGTGGCCGCATGGCTTATATATGATTTTTCTAAGAAGGAATCCGTGGGGAGTATCTCTCGGGAAGAATTCTTTTCGGAAAATTTAACTTTGGAAAAAGAGAAATGGAAGGCTGTTATTGTATACGGTCTGATTGTTTTATCACCTATTGTATTTATTAATTCGGCGCTGTGGGCCCAGTGTGATGCTATTTATGCATTTTTTATTTTTATTTCATTTTTGTTATTCTGTAAAGAAAAATATGCAAAGTCTTTTATTTTCTATGGTATTGCAGTAGCATTTAAGCTTCAGGCAGTCTTTTTATTGCCATTTTTTTTGTTTGTATATTTTGCAAAGAAAAATTTTTCTATTATTTATTTTCTCATCATCCCAGTATCCATGTGTATTGTCAATATTCCTTGCCTTATTTTGGGGCGTGGAGTTATGGAAATATTTTCTTTATATTTGGACCAGACTAGTGAATATGGGGCTATGAGCATGAATTACCCAAGTTTTTGGTATATATTAAATAATGAAGTTATAGAGGAAGGGTATGAGTTCTATAAAGACGCGGCAATCCTGTTTACAGCATGTGTGCTTGCAGGCTGGATGATTAGCTGGATCGTCAGCCGGATAAATTTAAGAAACAGAAACATGCTTTACATGGCGTTTATTCTGGTTTACACATGTGTCCTTTTCCTGCCATCGATGCATGAGAGGTATGGATATGTTTATGAAATAATGGGCATTTTAATCTTGTTTTATAATAAAAAAACGTTGTCCCTGCTGATTCTTTTACATGGAATTTCTTTTATGACATATGGTTTTTATCTGCATGGAAGCGCTATAAATATGAGTGTACTTTCGGTGGTAAACTTCATCGTATATGTCTCTTATGCTTTTGTATTAATGAAACAGCTTATGGAGGAAAATAAGGACAAACTTGTGGTGGAGGCGTGATGGAAAAGAAAGAAAGGGCTTTAAAAATTGCGTTAATTGCGGCCGTGCTGGTTTTTATCCTGCTGATCTTTTATACGAATCTTTTTCATTATAATTATAAAATGAATGCAGATATTGGAGCAGAGGCCATATTGGGAGAACTGATATGGCAGAGTAAAGAAATAGTGCCGGACACATGGTATTCATCCACAGAAGCAAGAATTATCAGCACGCCCAATATTGCGGCACTTTTTTACGGCATGACTGGGAACATGACGCTGGCTATGGGGCTTGGCTGCTGTTTTATGACGGTTCTGATTGCTTTGGCGATACTTTTCTTTTGTAAAAAAGCGGGGATAAAGGAGACAGGCTGTCTAATGATGGTGTTTTTAAGTCTGGCGGTTCCTGTAAACTTTACTTTTTTGGAACTGGTGTATGTATTTGCCGGATATTATGCAATACAGACTGCGGTTTTGTTTTTTACACTGGGAATTTATACAGAGACGATCCATACGGCAAAGGTGAAATATTTGTGGCTCCTTGCAGGGGGTGTGGCGGCGCTATTGCTGGGATTTCAAGGAATGAGAGGGATTCTTGTTCTATATGGGCCTTTATTTGGCATTGAGGCTGTCAGGAGGGCCTGGCTGCTTTACAACAGACAGAAAGCAGATTGGACAGACCAGGCTGTCAGCTTATGGGTTTTGCTGCTGCTTGCCATATCTTTTGCGGGAAGCCGTTTCCCTTTCTCTGCGTCGCAGGAGATTTCCACCAATATCCGGAATGGGTTTACCAAACTTTTTACTGTGGCTCTGCCGGATATGGGAAAGATTCTTGGATTTGGAGAATCCCACGTTTTAAGTCAGATATGCATGTTTGTGCTTGGCGTTCTGGCTGTGTATACAGCCGTGGATATTTTGTGGCGGCTTCTTCGGAAGAAAAAAGTGCTCTCTGTGGAATGGGCATATCTGACGGTTTTTGCATCGCCTGTTGTGACTGCTTTTATGGTTGCATTTACAACGGTAGAGAGCACTCCAAGGTACTATTTTATGCAGATTTATGCCATAGCGTTTTCGACAGTGCTGGTTTGTAGGAAGCTTCATTTTGCTGCTATAGCTGTGGGCATTGCGGTACTGGCTCTTTCTCTTGTGAATATTTATCAGGTATATCTGCCTGTTTGTCAAAGCGAAGAACCGCCCCGGACGGATGCCTATAAAGTGGTCCAATATCTGGAAGCAAATAGTATTTATACTGCATATGCAGACTTTGAAAATGCCAATACCATGACAACTTTATCTAACGGAAGGGTCAGAGTGGCCGCAGTGTCGTCTATATCCAGAATGGACATGTGCAGGTGGCTGAGCAGCACCTGGTGGTATCCTCCCAGCCAGCCATATGAATGTGTTACTGCCTACATTATTACGTCTGCCGAGGAAGAAGAATTTAAGCAGTTTATGGATGGAAAAGAAGGAACTATAAGGAAAACAGAAGAGTTTGGCAAATATAAGATATATTTATCGGATTATAACTATGCAAATCTGGGCGGAGAATAAAGATTGTATTTGCAGGTTGTCTTTTGACAGAATATCCAATATAATTTTATTACTATGTAAATTTCTAAAGATGGGAGTAGCATTTCATGAAAATAAGACTGGCGGACTATATTGTAAATTTTCTGACAGAACATGGGGTAAAAGACTGCTTTACCGTGGTAGGCGGAGGCGCAATGCATTTAAACGATGCATTTGGACATGCCCAGGGGATACACTGTACTTATAATCACCATGAACAGGCATGTGCCATTGCTGCGGAGGCTTATGCGCGTCTGGAGAATAAAATAGCGGCAGTGTGTGTCACTACCGGACCGGGGGGAACCAATGCTATTACAGGCGTAGTAGGAGGATGGCTGGACTCTATCCCTATGTTTATCGTAAGCGGCCAGGTGCGTTATGATACGACTGCCCGTTTTGCCCAGCAGTTTACGGAGGGACGTTCCCTGCGGGCTGTAGGAGATCAGGAGTTTGACATTGTGCAATCCGTTGCCTGCATGTGCAAGTATGCCGCCATGCTGGAGAATCCCATGGATATCAGATATATGCTTGAAAGGGCATGGCATCTTGCGGTTACGGGCAGGCCGGGGCCGGTATGGCTGGATATTCCTGTCAATTTTCAGGGGATGGAAATTGAAACCCAGGATTTGCAGGGATATAATCCGAATGAGGATGATGCGCTGCTTCCCCCGCCTGTAAAGGATGAGATAATAGATGCTGTATTAAGAAAGATTACAGAGGCGGAAAGACCAGTGATATATGCAGGAGGCGGCATCCGGCTTTCGGGGGGATATGCGGAATTCAGGAAAGCAGCAGAACTGCTTGGCGTGCCTGTGGTGACATATTGGAACAGCGTAGATTTGATAGAGGACGCGCATCCTCTTTATTGCGGCCGGGGAGGAAATATGGGCGATCGTGCCGGAAATTTTGCCGTACAGAATTCTGACCTTTTGCTTGCCATTGGAACCCGTATCAGCATCCGGCAGGTAGGATATAATTGGAAGACCTGGGCCAGGGAAGCAGAAGTGATTATGGTGGACATTGACCAGGCGGAATTTAAGAAACCTACAATCCATGTAGATATGGAAATATGGGCGGATGCAAAGGATTTCCTTGGTGCGGTATGCAGAAGACTGGAAGGAAAGAAAACACCTGTTTTTCCCGGGGGATGGTGGCGGGAACAGTGTCTTTTATGGAAAAAGAAATATCCGGTTACACTGGCACGTCATTGGGCGGAAAACGGAGAGACTGCCAATGTGTTTGCTTTTATCAGGCATCTTTCAGAAAGCCTTCCTGAAAACAGTCTGACTGCTGTCAGCAACGGAGCCTGCTGTGTGGTAGGGCATCAGAACTGGCACATGAAAAAAGGAACAAGGTTCATTATTAACAGTGCCATAGCCAGTATGGGGTATGGACTTCCGGCAGCCATAGGCCTGTGTATGGCCAGCGGAAGAAAGGATACCATATGCCTTGAAGGGGATGGCAGCATCATGATGAATTTACAGGAACTTCAGACAGTAGTAACCAACCGCCTGCCAATCAAGCTGTTTTTAATAAACAATGCAGGGTACCACAGCATCCGCCAGACCCAGAATAATCTTTTTAAAGAGCATTCCAAGGTGGGAATTGGGCCGGAAAGCGGGGATTTATCTTTTCCGGATTATAAGAAAATTGCAGAAGCCTTTGGTTTTCCTTATTATAGTGCCCACAGTAATGCGGAAATGCGAAAAGCCGTTGCCAGTGCGCTGGCAGAACCGGGCTGTGTATTTTGTGAAATATTTACAGACACTGTGCAGCCATGGGAACCAAAGAGCTCCACAAAACGCCTGCCGGATGGCAGACTGGTAAGCCCTCCGCTGGAGGACTTGGCGCCTTTTCTTGACAGGGAGGAGCTAAAACAAAATCTGTTTATTACGCCTATAGAAGAATAATTTTTATCGGTTTGTGCCTGTGCCCAAGCCTGCAGTCTGGGAAAAGAAAGGTTTACTATGCAGTGGTTTGATTTTTATAAAGGAAAAAAGGTTCTTATTACCGGGCATACGGGGTTTAAAGGCGGCTGGATGTGCAGCATGCTTCATAAAGCCGGTGCGCAGGTAACCGGGTACGCTCTTAAACCGCCCACATCTCCCAGCCTGTTTGATTTATGCAGTTTGGGGGATAAAGTATATTCCGTGGAGGGAGATGTCAGGGATCTGCCTCATTTGCATAGGGTATTTGAGGAGACAAAACCGGAAATCGTGATTCATATGGCGGCCCAGCCTTTAGTCAGGGAATCGTACCAAAATCCGGTTTACACGTATGAAGTCAATGTCATGGGAACGGTCAATGTTCTGGAGTGCGTGCGTCAGAGCAACAGTGTGCGTTCGGTGATCAATGTCACCACTGATAAGGTATACAGGAATAAAGAATGGTGCTGGGGATACAGGGAAGAGGATGAACTGAATGGATATGATCCTTATTCTAATTCCAAATCCTGCTCGGAACTGGTGACAGACAGCTATAAAGCTTCCTTTTTTAGCAGAGATACAGAAAGCGCCGCAGAGTCTTTTGCAGAATTTACCTTGGGAGTATCCACTGTACGGGCCGGAAATGTGATTGGCGGGGGGGATTTTGCAAAGGACAGAATTATTCCGGACTGCGTCCGCGCCGTATCCCGGGGAGAGGAAATTATTGTAAGGAATCCTTATTCCGTAAGGCCCTACCAGCATGTGCTGGAGCCGCTGGCAGTATATCTGATGCTTGCAAAAGAGCAGTATGAGGACGTAAAATTTGCGGGCCACTATAATGTGGGGCCTGATGAGTCAGACTGTCTTACTACCGGAAATCTGGTGGATTTATTCTGCTGTAAATGGATGCAGCAGACGGGAAAGAAACCGTTATGGATTGACCAGTCTGGCCATGGTCCTCATGAAGCAGGATTTTTAAAGCTGGATTGTTCAAAGCTGAAAAGCGTTCTGGGATGGAAAAGTGCCTGGAATATTGAAAAAGCAATGGAAAAACTTGTAGAATGGTATCATGTTTATTTATCTTGTGGTAAGATAGAAGAATGTATGGAAAAGCAGATCGCCGAATTTTTAGCGGCTGGAGGCATGGAGTGAGCAGATGAAGGTTTTGATTTTGGCGGGAGGCTCCAAAAGCACTATCAGTGAGGACAGGGAAGGAATCCCTAAACCGATGGTGGAAATCGGAGAAAAACCGCTTTTATGGCATATCATGAAGCAATACGGCCATTTTGGATTTGATGATTTCCTGATATGCGGCGGTTACAAAGTTAATATGATCAAGAACTACTTCCGGGACTATTATATTTACCAATCAGATATTACAGTAGACTTGGCCACCAATCATGTGGATATCCATAAAAAAATTACGGAAAACTGGAAAGTTACAGTAGCGGATACGGGTCTGTTTGCCACCACAGGCCAGAGGGTGAGCCAGGCGGAGAAATATATCAGTGAAGACAGGTTTCTGGTTACATATGGGGACTGTCTTTCAGATATTGACATAAAGGATCTGGTGGAATTTTCCATAGAAAATGACAAGATGGTTACCATGGCTGTGGCAAGGCCCACGGGAAGGAATGTGGTTCTGCCTATTGATGAGAATGATATTCTGGGCAATTTGTGTACTGCTGCAAAGCCGGAGGGCCAGTCCTGGACAAATGCATGCACCTTTGTATTTAAAAAAGGGGTATTCCCTTATCTGAACGGGAACTATGAGCTGGATAAGCAGCTTTTGCCCACCCTTTCTGAGAGGGGACAGGTTGCAGTTTATAAGCATCACGGTTTCTGGTGTCCGGTGGAGACGAGGCGGGACAAGGTGGATTTGGAAACCCGGTGGAATGCTGCCATGGCGCCCTGGAAGGTGTGGTAAAAATGAAAGTAGTGATTTTGGCAGGCGGAAGGGGAACAAGAATCAGTGAGGAATCTGGTTACAGGCCCAAGCCTATGATTGAAATAGGGGAGAAACCGATTTTATGGCATATCATGAAATGGTATGCTTCTTTTGGATTTCTGAATTTTGTCGTCTGCTGTGGATATAAGGGCCATTTGATAAAAGATTATTTCATAAATTATTATGCCTATCAGGGGGACGGCTGCTTTGATATGAGTACGGATACCAGCCATTTCCACGAAAACAGGAAGGAACCCTGGCGGGTCACACTGGCAAATACAGGACTTAGGACTCTGACGGCAGGGCGTCTTCTGCGCATTAAAGAATATGTGGGGGATGACACGTTTATGCTGACTTACGGGGATGGGGTGGCAGATGTGGATATCGACAGACTGCTTGCCTGCCACCGTAAAAACAGGAGGCTGGTAACGATTACCACAACCCAGCCGGAGGGCCGTTTTGGAGCCATACAGATAGACGGGGACGGCAGGGTACAGGGATTTAAGGAAAAGGCGAGGAAAGATCAGTCCTGGGTAAATGCAGGTTTTATGGTAATGGAGCCGGAGGTATTTGATTATCTGGGGGACGGAAGTGAAATGCTGGAAAACGGCCCCTTTGAAAGAATTGCCCGGGAGGGACAGATGAATGCGTACCGCCATGAAGGCTTCTGGTCCCCCATGGATACCATGCATGATAAGGCGTATCTGGAAGAACTTTGGAAAAAAGATGAAGCGCCCTGGAAGGTATATGAATGAGAAAGAAAAGCGGACGGTTGGAATATATAGATCAAAGCAGAAAGTTATCCGTAAGGATAATAAAAGAGGTATGAGATGTTTGATGGAATGAATGAAGGACAGGCCAGAGGGCAGATACTGGATATGGTTAAGGAATATTGCGACAAATATCACAATATTCAAAAGCCTTTTAAAGAAGGCCAGTATATCCCGTATGCAAGCCGTGTATATGACAGGGAAGAGATGGCGAATCTTGTGGACAGCGCGTTGGAATTCTGGCTTACATCAGGAAAGTATACGGATGAATTTGAGAAAAACTTTGCAGATTATCTGGGCGTAAAATACTGTGCACTGGTAAATTCGGGATCGTCTGCCAACCTGCTGGCTTTTATGGCGCTTACCTCCCCTCTTTTGGGGGAGCGGGCTATCCGGCGGGGGGATGAGGTAATCACGGTGGCAGCAGGATTTCCCACTACTGTGGCGCCTGTGGTACAGTTTGGTGCAGTGCCGGTTTTTATTGATGTGACGATTCCCCAGTATAATATGGATACTGCTATGCTGGAGAAGGCGCTGTCCCCTAAGACGAAAGCGGTTATGGCAGCCCATACGCTGGGCAATCCTTTTGACCTGACAGCAGTAAAGGAATTCTGTGACAGGCATGATTTGTGGCTGATTGAGGATAACTGCGATGCTTTGGGTTCTGTTTATACATGGAACGGAAAAGAATATCTGACAGGAACCCTGGGGGATATCGGAACTTCCAGTTTTTATCCGCCCCATCATATGACGATGGGGGAGGGAGGAGCTGTCTATACCAACGACCCTCTGCTCAATAAGTGTGTGCGTTCTTTCAGGGACTGGGGAAGGGACTGTGTATGTGTCTCCGGCCAGGACAATATGTGCGGACACCGGTTTGTCAGAAAATATGAGCAGCTTCCCGATGGCTATGACCATAAATATGTATATTCCCATTTCGGTTACAACTTAAAAGCTACGGATTTGCAGGCTGCAATTGGATGCGCACAGCTCAAAAAGCTGCCGGAGTTTACTGCACGCAGAAGGGAACATTTTGATTTTCTGAAAGATAACCTGCGGGATATGGAAGAATATTTTATCCTTCCCGAGGCATGTGAGAATGCCAGGCCAAGCTGGTTCGGATTCATGCTGACATGCCGGGATAGGATACAGAGAACGGAAGTTGTGCCTTATTTAGAGAGCAGGGGCATTCAGACCCGCATGCTGTTTGGGGGCAACCTGACCAGGCAGCCCTGCTTTGATTTGATGCGGAAAAAGCAGGAAGGTTACCGGATCGTGGGAGAGCTGGAGAATACGGACCGTATTATGCGTGATACATTCTGGATTGGAGTTTATCCGGGGATGACACAGGAAATGCTGGAGGTAATGGTGAAGGAAATCAGACGTTGTCACACTTTGTAAGCGGTAGTGATGACTAAAATTTTGGAGAAGCCATGAAAGAACAACGATTTGTCAGAATATTAACTTATTTTTATCTGGCGCCTTTTGCCCTTATGGCAGGGTTCAATATTTTTAACAGCCTGTTTCGTACCACTTATTTTGAACTGTATCAGGTGATGGAGACAGCAAAATATAAATGGGATAATCCTGTATTCCTGCTTTTGGCCGCTGCCGGGATCGTGTTCCTTTTTTACGGGATTATGAAGTCCCGATGGGTGGATAAGACAAATGTCAGAAAGCTGATGCTGGTGTACAGTGCTGCTGTATGTCTGTTTATTGTACTTTTATTCCGGTGTGTGGTGACATGCGACAGTGGGCTGATAAGCGATATCGCAGTTGCCTTTCTTGAAGGGAATTACGAAGCTTTTTCCCGGGGGCAGTATCTTTACATGTATCCCTTTCAGATTGGGATGGCAGCGATGCTGGAGTTCATTTACCGGGTATTTGGCATAGAAAATTTTATTGTGTTTGAACTGATTAATATTGCCAGCATTTTATTGATTCTGGACAGACTGAACAGGATTACCGGAAAATTGTTTGAAGATGAAAGGATTTGCCGTACAGAGGCACTTTTATCCATGGGAATGTTTCCTCTTTTTCTTTTTTCAACGTTTGTGTATGGGGATATCATAGGATGGGCTTTCGGCATATGCGCAATTGATTTCATAATCCGGTATCTTAAAACAGGCAGATGGCAGGAGCTGTTAAAGACGTCTTTGTTACTGTCAGTGGGCATTATCGTCAAATCCAATATCAATATTCTTGTGGTGGCGGCTGTGATTGCAGTGATTTTGCGTTCTATAGGGGAAAAGAAATACAAGATGCTGATGTGGGCAGCGGCAATTATTTTAATATCCCAGACAGGTATATGGGCTGTAAGCGAAGTGTATGCCATGCGGGCAGGACTGGAGGAGTATCCCCAAGGCATCCCGAAAATAGCCTGGATTGCAATGAGCATGCAGCAGGGGGATGAGGGCGGCTATGCCTGTGGATGGTATAATTCTTATAATTGGAATGTTTACCATGAGAATAATTACGACCAGGAACTGGCAACACAGGCCTGTGTGGAGAATTTAAAACAGTCTTTGAATAAGTTTATGCATGAACAGCGTTATGCACTGGACTATTTTTACAAAAAGTTTACCTCTCAGTGGAATGCCCCTACCTTTCAGGCTATGATCACCAATGAATGGAACAGTAGACATGCGGAGAACTTATCGCCACTGGCTGACTTTTTTATTTACGGGACGGGCAGGAACATTTTGTATGGAATCATGAATGTTTACCACTTTCTGCTGTTTTTGTGTACAGGGGTATTCTGTTGGTTTTCACGTAAGAGCTGGTCTCTGGAAAAGGCGTATTTTATATTAAATATTTTCGGGGGCTTTCTGTTCCATATGATATGGGAGGCCCAGTCCCGGTATATTTTGGGATATTTTGTCCTGATGCTTCCGCTGGCGGCATTTGGATTAGAGCAAATTTTAAATTTAATAGATAGCCTATGGAGGAAAAGAACATGAAAATAGCAGTTGCAGGGACTGGTTATGTAGGGCTGGTTGCAGGGGTATGCTTTGCGGAACAGGGGTATCAGGTGACCTGTGTGGACATCGACGAAAAGAAAGTGGAGCTGATGCGTCAGGGAATTTCCCCTATTTATGAGGAGGGACTGGAGGAGCTGATGCGGAAGAACAATGCAGAGGGAACGCTGCATTTTACTACGGATCATGTGGAGGCGTACAGGGATGCGGATGCTATTTTTATCGGCGTGGGAACCCCTGAAATGCCGGATGGAAGCGCCAATTTAAGCTATATTGCAGACGTTTCAAGGCAGATAGCGGAGACAGTGGAAAAGGATTGTCTGGTGGTGGTGAAATCCACGGTGCCGGTGGGAACCAACGACAAGGTAGAGCAGTTTATCAGGGATTTTCTTGTCCATGATGTAAAGGTGGAAGTTGCTTCCAACCCTGAGTTCTTAGCCCAGGGAACGGCAGTCCATGATACCCTTCATGCGGCAAGAATTATTATTGGAACCGAAAGTAAAGAGGCGGAGGCACTGCTTAAGAAGATTTATGAACCCTTCGGGCTTCCTATTGTATCGGTAAAGCGCCGTTCCGCAGAGATGATCAAGTATGCATGTAATGATTTTCTTGCCCTGAAAATTTCCTATATGAATGATATTGCTAACCTGTGTGAGCTGGTGGGGGCAGATATTACCGATGTGGCGAAGGGAATGAGTTTTGACGAGCGTATTGGAGCGCGGTTTTTAAATGCAGGAATTGGATTTGGGGGGAGTTGTTTCCCAAAAGATACCAAGGCTTTAAAGTTTCTGGCAAGAGAGCATGGCTACAGGCTGAAAACAGTGGAAGCATGTGTGGATGTGAACAGTGCACAGAAAACCAGGCTTTTTGAAAAGGCAAAGGAGAGGATGATATCCTTTAACGGCTTAAAGGCGGCCGTGCTTGGGCTTACCTTTAAGTCCGGCACAGATGACTTGCGGGAGGCACCCTCTATTGACAATTTAAAACTCCTGCTGGCGGCTGGCGCCCAGGTTTACGCTTACGATCCCAAAGGCGAAGAACGGGCGAAACAGCTTTTCCCGGAAGGAAGGGTTGAAAAGGGGACCATGAATTATGTATCTTCCCCAGAGGAGGCCATTGACGGGGCCAATATCTGCTTTATCTTTACGGAATGGGCGGAAATCAGAGCGGTTACACCGGAGGAGTTTAAGAAAAAAATGCATACGCCGCTGGTTTATGATGGAAGGAATTTATATGATCCGGCAGATATGAAACAGGCAGGTGTGGAGTACTATAGTATTGGACGGTAAAAGATAATGGCTGCTTTTCCGCAGGACATTGAAACTAATTTGGCGGTTAGAAGGATTCTGTATTCCTCTAACCGCATCTTTTGCTTATGATATACCGCGGCCGGGCCTTTATCTCATCATAAATTCTGGATATATAATGGCCGATGATCCCTAAGCTTATCATCAGGACACTGCCGATAATGAGCTGTAATAAGATTACGGTTGTAAATCCTTCCAGTGCTGTTCCTGTAAAGTACCGGTACAGGGACTGGATGCCCAGTATGACAGAGGCAAAAAACATTATAAAGCCCAACAGGGAGACTAACTGCATGGGGGCGCCGGAAAAGGAAGTGATGTTCTGGACGGCATACTTGGTGAGGCTCCACACGGACCATTTGGAGACGCCGATATCCCGTTCCTGCACTTCGAACGGAAGGATAGTGGTCTTAAATCCTACCCAGGAAGATAGGGCACGGAAAAAGGGGGCCCGCTCCGGCATGATTAAGAGTGCGTCCATTGCTTTGCGGTCCAGCAGCTTAAAGTCAGAGGCCCGGGACATATCAATACCCGTTGCCCTGCTGATTAGACTGTAAAAGGTATTTGCGCTGAAAGTATGGAGGAGATTTTCCTTTCCACGGGAAGCCTTGATACCTTCCACCACCTCATAGCCTTCCTGCCAGAGATGGTACATTTCAGGAATAAGCTGGGGGGGATGCTGGAGGTCGCAGTCCATGATCAGGCAGCAGGCGCCGCCGGCACTTTCAAGTCCCGCAAAAATTGCGGCTTCTTTTCCAAAATTTCTTGAGAAGGAAATTCCTTTTACCTGCCCGGACTGTAAAGACAATTCCTGAATCCGTGTAAAGGTAAGATCCTTTGAGCCGTCATCCACAAAAATGATTTCATAGGGAATGTGATTCTGCGTTAATATTTCATCTATCGTTTGGAAAGTGCGCTGTATATTATCCTGCTCGTTGTATGAGGGGATGATGATGGATAGCTCTCTGCCTGTAGACATATTTGAAGACTCCTTGTATATCCCGCAGCAATGCACCCAATATGGTAAGAACTGATGATTGTGCGGGGGTGTTGATATTACAAGCCTAAGTATATACGAGAAAGAAGCGTTTGACAATGCTTGAAAATGATTTCCATTCAGTTGGGCTTGGGAATGTTGACGAAATTAAAATGTAAGTATAAAATAAGGACATTGAGGAAAATTATTCTAAAAAGTGGGAACGGGGATTTAAAATGAAGCAATTAGATGTCACAAAAAAATATTTCATAACGGGAAGCGCCGGGTTTATTGGTTTTTATCTGGCAAAAGCACTGCTGGATAAAGGCGCAGAAGTAATTGGCCTTGATAATCTGAACGATTATTACGAGGTTTCTTTAAAGGAAGCCCGGATGTGTGTGTTAAACAAGTACGACAAATTCACTTTTGTGAAAGGCAATCTTGCAGACAAAGAAACAGTGCTGAACATATTGAAAGAGCACAAGCCCCGGATCGTGGTGAATCTGGCAGCACAGGCAGGCGTAAGATACAGCATTGACAACCCGGATTCCTATATAGAGTCGAATATTCTTGGATTTTTTAATATTCTGGAGGGATGCCGGCATTATCCCGTGGAGCATCTGGTGTATGCATCTTCCAGCTCCGTTTATGGGGGAAATGAGAAAGTTCCGTTTGCGGTAGAAGACCAGGTGGATCATCCGGAGAGTCTGTATGCAGCAACTAAGAAATCCAATGAACTTATGGCTTACGCTTATAGCAGACTATATCAGATTCCTTTAACGGGGCTCCGGTTTTTTACGGTGTATGGACCCATGGGAAGACCGGATATGGCATACTTTAAATTTGCCAAAAAGATTATGGCCGATGAGCCGATTCAGGTATACAATAATGGTGATATGCTGCGGGACTACACGTATATCGATGATATCATTTCCGGGGTTCTTAATATTCTGTGCAATCCGCCCACAAAGGATAAAAAGGGAGCTTTCTATAAACTGTACAACATTGGAAACCACAGCCCAGTGAAGCTTATGGACTTTATTGGAACACTGGAAAGGTGCCTTGGCAGGGAAGCAAAAAAGGAGTTCCTGCCTATGCAGAAGGGAGATGTCTATCAGACTTATGCCGATGTAAGCGGTCTGATGAATGATTTTGGGTTTAAACCCGATACAACTATTGAAGAGGGACTTGGAAGGTTTACAAAGTGGTTTTTGGACTATTATCATTTTGGTTAATGTAAAAAAGCAGTTTTCCGGGGGAGGATAACTGCTTTTGGCATATATATTTTACAAATGAATAAAATATAAACAGGTATATATAAAGATAAGAGAACGTAGTTATTAAGATTTTTTTAAGGATAGTATAAAATTTCTTAAAATGTAAATAGAAATATGTTTTTTAGGAAAAGTTATGCTATTGTGTATTTAAAACAGTATTTGTGTGATGCTGAATGAGTTTGGAGAGGAGTTATTACATGAAAAAGAAGAGTAAAAAAGGGACGGCGGGTATCCTGCTGACGGCTATTATGGCGGCTGTAATGGTGATGGGCTGCGGCCGCAAAGATGCGCAGGCAATGCCAGATGAAAATGCATCTGGGGATAATATAGTGATAACGGAAACAGGAGAGATTCTGGAAAAAGAGGATATCAGCAGGGTAGAAAATATGGAGGCGGAAAACCAGCAGGCGAAAGCGGAGAATGCAGATGTGCAGGATATTCCAGAGCCAACAGCGGAACGGGATCCGGAGTCAGCACCAGCACCGGAAGAGGGAGTTGATTTATCAAACATAAAGCTTAAAGAGCCGGAGCAGGAGCAGGTTATTACGGAGGAAGACCAGACCGAACCCACAGGCAGAGAATTGCAGATAGTCTTTTTGGGAGATAGTATTTTCGACAACAACAGGGATGGCACAGGGATTCCCTACCTTACATCTGTACAGTGTCAGGCAGATGCGTATAATCTGGCTATTGGCGGAACCAGCGCATCCATAGAAGCGGATGAATCCGGGGAATCTGCAAGATGGACTTCCAGAAGCCTTGTGGGCATTGTAAATGCTATGATGGGTAAAATCCCTACAGATATTTTTGCGGGTTCTAAAACAAAAGAAATACTGGATAATCCCAATATTGACTTCTCACAGACGGATTATTTTGTTGTTGAATATGGGATCAATGACTTTTTCAGGGGCGTGGCCCAGAGTGATCCGGATGACATTTACAATATAAAAACTTATGCGGGGGCTTTACGGTATGCAGTATCCAATTTAAGAGAGGTTGCACCGGACGCAACAGTTATTTTATGCTCGCCTACTTATGCCCAGTTTTATGACGGAACATGGATGATTGGCGATGGGAATTCCGTAAATACTGGAAATGGGACGCTTTTTGACTATAAGGGAACCTGCAATTATGTGGCAAAGGAGACACAGTCGGAATTCTTCAATGCCTATCAAGATCTTGGCATTGACGGGTATAGCGCGGAGCAGTATCTGGAAGATGGGGTTCACCTTACGGAGAAGGGAAGATATTTATATGCGGAGGAACTGGCAAAGCTGATTCTTAGCATTGAGGAAACAAAAAATAATTAGCAGAATGGAAAAAGGCGCATTTTTCACTGTTTATGTTTAAGGTGAACGGAGGGAATGCGCTTTTGCCATGCTTGACCTGCGGCTTATATCGTGCTACCATTTAAAAGATATATTTTTATGGATAAAGCAATCGGGGAAAATAATGACTGGTGACAGAAAAAAGATAGACCGCATAATTCTGGCAGTGATTTTTGTGGCATATGTGGTTTTTAACGGATTACTGCTCATGCGGCATGAACAGTGGCGCGATGAGGCAAATGTATGGCTGATGGCAGGGGAATTGTCGCCCATGCAGCTATTTGGGGAGATCAGGTATCAGGGGCATCCCTGTCTGTGGTATTTACTGGTGATGCCCTTTGCAAAGCTGGGGCTGCCCTTTCAGACGATTGGTGTCATAAGTCTTGGAATCATGACAGTGACTGCGTGGATATTTGTCTGGAAGACTCCTTTCAGCGTGCTTGTCAAGGCAGTTTGTTTGTTTAGCCCGGTTTTTACGTATTTTTATGCGGACATCGCAAGGAATTACTGTCTGATTGCCCTTATTTTAATGTTGCTGGGGCTATTGTATCCCAAAAGAAATGAAAGGTGTGTCTTATACGGGCTGCTTTTGGGGCTGCTGGTGCAGGCTGACACCATTGCCATTGTCAGCGCCGGGATGATTTCCCTTATGTGGCTGTGGGAAAATTTATACAGCGGTTTTTGCGCGAGAAGCTTTACTCCTGTGAAAAATGTGATGAAAGGCGTCTGGATTCCCCTGGCCAGCCTCTTTTTATGGATTGCGCAGTTTTACCGGGTGTCAGATTCCCCGGTATATCAGGTCAGGGATTTTAGGATTGGAGAGTTTTTAGGAGAAGTAAAGAATTTCTCTTATCACATTCTTATCAGAATGACAGGAAGGGGCCAGTCTTTCTGTCTGGTGTTTTTGGCATTGTTTTTTCTTATGGCAGTGCTGGTTTCCATGTGTTTGAAAGATGCAGGGGCCTTTCTGGTGATGGCAGGGGCTTTTCTCTTTCAGGCGGTTTTCAGCGCGGTGGTCTATCAGCTCCATATCTGGCACTTTATTTCTCTATGCTTTGTATTTTTGTGGACGGCCTGGGTATGGTATCAGCAGAGGGAAGAAAAGTACCCGGGGGATAAAGCCGTCAAAGTTTTGCTGGGAGGATTCCAGATACTGCTGTTGGTGCTTAGTGCGAGTATGTTCCTAAACTGGAATTCGAATAAGGAACCCTCCAGTCTGGACAATGCGCTGAATGGTGTGTATTCGGATGGGGTACATGCGGCAGACTATATTAAGGAGAATATCCCAAAGGATGCGGTCATCGTGTCTGCAAATGTACCTTTTGCCTCAACGGTGCTGGCTTATTTGGATGGGTATGATTTCTATTATGCAGGCAGCAGAGAGAGGACTTCCTATGCCGACTGGAGCGAAAAACAAAACCGGTCCTCCACCTTTAAGGAGTTAACGGCATGGGCGGAGCAAAAGTTTCCTGAAAAACAGTTTATTTATCTGCTTAACACGGAAGATTCCTGTCTGTCTGACGAAGAAGGGGAGCTTGGAAAATGCGAGATTCTTTATCAGACCCCGGGGGAGACGGTCAGAGGGGAAGAATATACTATTTATAAAATCCCATTACAGCGGTAAAAAGAAAGAGTATGAATATGAGGCAGTATGATAAGATAATCATCGGTGCCGGGCTGTACGGCTTATATGCGGCAAAGTTCTGTGCGGATAAGGGACAGCGCGTACTGGTGCTGGAATATGACGACAGGCCTTTTGAAAGGGCTACTTATATTAATCAGGCAAGGGTTCATATGGGATATCATTATCCAAGGAGTCTGACAACGGCGGTGAAGTCGGCGGGATATTTCCGGCGGTTCGTGGAGGACTTTGGCTTTTGCATCCACCATAAGTTTGACCAGATTTATGCCACCTCGGATAAGTTTTCATGGACAAGCGCCGGCCAGTTTCAGGAATTCTGCCGGGCGGCGGGGATTAAGTGTGAGGAAGAAGCTGTTTCCAAGTATTTTAAGCCGCGCATGTGTGACGGCGCGTTTCTCACAGAAGAATACACTTATGACGCTAAAATCCTGCAAAAGTTTTATGAGGATGCGCTGGATGGCTGCCCTGGTGTTGACATGAAGTTTGAGGTACGCATCCGTAAAATTGTAAAGCAGGGAAAAACATTTCTGGTGGAGCTGGAAGACGGTGCAGGCTATGAAGCCCCTTATGTGCTGAATGCAACTTATGCCTCAGTGAACCAGATCATTGAAAAGGTGGAAGGGATACAGAAGGAATTATTTGATATCAAGTATGAATTGTGTGAAATTATCCTGTGCGAACCTTCCAAAGCCCTTAAGGATATTGGAATTACAGTTATGGACGGCCCGTTTTTTTCCATTATGCCTTTTGGAAAAACAGGACTGCATTCTCTGACGGCGGTGACATTTACGCCCCACGTGACCAGTTATGAGGCCCAGCCTGTATTTAGCTGTCAGAAGGACCTTGGACCGGATACGTACTGTACGCCGGAAAATCTGGGAAACTGTAACACATGTCCTCACAAGCCGGATTCGGCGTGGCCTTATATGTCCCATCTGGCAGACAAATATATGAAGCCGGAATATGGATACTTTTATGTAAAATCCCTGTATTCTATGAAGCCGATTTTAAAAAGCTCCGAGGTGGACGACTCCCGTCCTACGGCTGTCAGGGTCTTAAGCAGGGAACCGGAGTTTGTCAGTGTGCTGTCCGGGAAGATCAATACGGTATATGACCTGGATGAGTTTTTATGATTCACATTAGAACGTGCAGATTGAAGAAATGAATTATCATACATTTTGGTATGAGGAACATCTGCGGCATGATATAAAAAGCGGAGAAGACAAATGGGAAATAGTAATGGAAAAAAAGAAAAAAAATTTATATCGCTGGTAATTTATCTTCATGATGCGGCGGCGTATCTTAAATATTTTCTGGACACTGTTATTCCGGTGTGCACCGATCATTTTGAGCAGTTTGAGATTGTATGTGTGGATGATGCCAGCCAGGATGGAACCGTAGATCTGCTCAAAGAGTATGCGGAGAAAAACCAGGTTAAAGTGATGATCAATGTGGTTCACATGAGTTTTTTTCAGGGGCTGGAAAGTGCTATGAATGCCGGAAGGGATATTGCCATAGGGGATTTTGTCTATGAATTTGACGATATTTTTGTGGACTATGAACCGGAAGTGATTATACAGGTATATGAAACCCTGCTTCAAGGAAATGATATAGTGGCGGCAAGCAGTAAGGGCAAACTTCGTCTTACATCAAAAGTATTTTATGCCCTTTATAACAATACCAGCCGGGGAAATGTAAAGATTGGGCCGGAGACTTTCCGCATTGTATCCAGAAGGGCCATAAACAGAATTAAATCCATGGGACTGTATATTCCTTACCGGAAAGCCGTTTACATGAACTGCGGGCTGAAAGTGGCAACGATCAATTACCACAGTAAGGACGTGAATGTGAGAATCAAGAATAAGACGGTGGTTTCGGAGCGGACGGCGCTGGCGCTGGATTCCTTTATTTACTTTACCAATGTGCTTGAGCGTGTGTCGGCGGTTATCTGTGGGGTTTTCCTGTTATTTACGGTGGGAATGGGGATTTATATCATTTCCGATATCTTTAATCATACGAAACCGGTGGAAGGATGGCTTTCTACCATGGGATTCCTTGCCCTTGGATTTTTCGGTGTGTTTGCCCTCCTGACGATTATTTTAAAATATTTATCTGTAATGCTGAGTCTGATTTTTAAACATCAGAGATATCTGGTGTCAGATATAGAAAAGGTGGTAAAACGATGAGCAGGGAAGAACTTTCAATCAATCTTTTGTTTCCGGTGCTGAACGAGCGCCTGCGCCTCCGGAAGGGAATAGATAAAACCATGGCATATCTGAAAAAGAATGTGTCTATCCCCTTTAAGCTGACGATTCTGGACAATGGCTCCGACGATGAAACGCCGGAGATTGGAAAAGCACTGGCAGAAAAATACCCCGAAGTATCCTACGTGAGAGTGGGCGAAAGAGGGGTGGGAGTGGCTTTCAGGAAAGGAATTGAACTGAATGAAAGTGCGCTGGTAGGCTATATGGATATAGATTTGTCCACGGATATCAGATACCTTGGGCGGACGATCAAACTTTTTGCCAAAAATCCGCGGCTGGAATATGTAAACGGAACCCGTTTCAGTAAGAAGTCACATACCAGAGGGCGGAAATGGTACCGGAAGATAACGTCCATGGGGCTGGTATTTCTGTTAAAGGCTATTTTTCATATGAGAGCTACAGATGCGGTCTGCGGTTTTACTTTCTTAAGAAAGGAGACGGCGGAGCGGCTTGTGGCGGCTTGCGGCAACGACAACGGGTGGTTTTATACCATTGAATTTCTGTTGCGGGCGGAACGGATGGGTGTGGTGATTTATGATATGCCGGTGAAATGGCAGGAGGATTACAACACCACAGTGAAGGTATGGAAAACCATTAAGAATTATCTGGTACAGATTCACAGGCTGCGCCGGGCGTTTAAGCTGGAAGATGGGAAACAGAAGGGAAAGACGCGGAGCGCAGGGCAGACGGAGCGTAAATGATCTGGGAGAAAAGCGGGGAAGAAAAATGCTGAAAAGAATAGATTTGACAAGGGATTATAAGAAACATAAAAAGGAGTATCTGGAAGCGATAGAAGCGGTCTGTGAGGAGACGGCTTTTTCAGGCGGCAGGTTTGCGGACCAGTTTGACGAGGAGTTTGCGGCTTATTGCGGGGTGCCCTATGCGGCAGGGGTAAACAACGGGACCTCTGCACTGCACTGCGCCATGCTTGCGCTGGGGATCGGCCCGGGGGATGAGGTGATCGTTCCGGCAAATACATATATTGCATCCGCCTGGGGAGTGACTTATACGGGGGCCGTTCCTGTGTTTGTGGATTGTACGGCGGATACCTGGGAAATCGACCCGGATAAAATCGAAGAGAAAATTACAGATAAGACGAAGGCCATTCTTGGTGTACATTTATATGGCCAGCCCTTTGAATTTGGCAGGGTTAAGGAGATTGCTGACAGGCATGGACTTTTCGTGGTGGAGGACTGTGCCCAGGCCCACGGCGCACTTTATGAGGGGAGAATGGCAGGGAGCCTTGGGGAACTGGGATGCTTCAGCTTTTATCCGGGCAAGAATCTTTATGCTTTCGGGGAAGGCGGCAGTGTCACCTGCTATAAGAAAGAATATTTTGATGCCATCACCACTTTAAAAAATCAGGGATGTCGGGTGCGATATTATCATGATGTGGTAGGATACAATTATCGTCTGGAAGGTCTGCAGGGGGCTGTTTTAAGCGTCAGCCTTAAATACCTTCCGGAGTGGACGGCAAGGCGCAGGGAGATTGGAAAACGGTATATCAGTGAAATTACTAATCCACGCCTTACCATGCAGGTTCATCCAGCCAACACGGACCCGGTATTCCATTTATTTGTCATTACAGTGGCGGAACCCGATGATTTCATTGCCTATATGGAGGAAAAGGGGATGGAGTGCAATAAGCATTATCCGGTACCCTGTCATTTGCAGAAAGCATACCAGAATCTGGGGTATCAGGAGGGGGACTGCCCTAATGCGGAATATCTGGCGTCTCATTGTGTGACGCTGCCACTGTTTCCGGAGATGACGGATGAGGAAGCGGCGATGGTGATTGAAGCATGTAATGCATATGTGGAAAAATGATAGAGAGATGAATGCTGCCACGCTTCGCGGGCCAGCTTATTGTAAAAAACGAAAACGGGAGCAGAGATGAGAAAGCCTTTGTCAGAAAAGTGGAAAAAAGCAGAAAGCAGAGTTTCGGGGTGGATCATAAAGATTATAACACCGAAAAGCATGGCAGTATTCACAACAGTGGTCTATGTACTTTCAGTGATACCATTATTGTGGATTGCCTGGTATAACTATCCCAGCGCAGACGATTACTCCATTGGCAGCGACTGTCATCAGATATGGGCAGCCACCGGAAATGTGTTTGCGGTTCTCTGGCAGGGAGTTGTGCGGGCAGCGGATGACTGGCTTCACTGGATGGGATATTTTACCTCTAATTTTCTTATGGCGGTACCTCCCAATGCGTTTGGGGAGCGGTTTTATGTGTTAACTACCTGGGTCATGCTTGCAATGCTCAGCTTTTCGACGATGTATTTATTCCGGTCAGTTTTTGTAAAGATATTTAAAGCAGACAAATGGACAGGCCATAGTGTTTCCATGCTGGTGCTGTTTGCATCGGTGCAGTGCATGTGTCCTGCAGGGCGGGTGGAAGCTTTCTACTGGTACAGCGGCGCGGCAAATTATATTTTTGTCCACAGTATGTCCCTGTTTTTCTTTGGCCTGCTGGTTTCGGCGGTTTATGATAAAGGAAAAAAGAGAATCTGGGATTTGGCTGCGGCTTCCGTAATTGGCTTCTTTACCGGAGGAGGAAACCAGATGACGGCATTGAACGGGGCAGTTGTGGTGCTGGCTGCGGCTGTGCTGATTACCTGTAATAAAGGATGGAAGGTCTGTAAAAGGCTGTGCATTCCCATGGGCTTGTTTTATCTGGGATTTATTTTAAATGTAGCGGCGCCGGGAAACTGGGTGCGTGCGGAAGGGGCCAGCGGCATGAATCCTGTTAAGGCGGTGTTGGTTTCCCTTTATGAATGTCTTGACAGGGTAATGGGGGACTGGACCACTTGGCCTGTGCTTGTGGTAATGATTGGGCTGGTACCACTGTTCTGGTATATGGCGGGAAAAACCGCTTACAGGTTTTCCAATCCTTTGCTGGTGGTATTTTTCGGTTATTGCCTGGTGGCGGCAATGATGACACCGCCGTTATTTGCAGTAGGAAATATGGAAGCAGGAAGGCTTCAGGCACTGACTTTTTTGATGTATGTGCTGGTGTTTTCCTTGTGCGTTGGTTATGTAACCGGATGGGCAAGGAGAAGGTTCAGCGACAGGAGTGCAGAGGATGGCTGGGGATTTTCACCGGAGAGCTGCTGGTGTCTGGCTGGCTGTATGGTGTTTTTGATAATAGGGTCGGTGTTAACGATTGTGCCAGAGCCTCATTATTATACCTTTTCCTCGGCAGTTACAGATTTAGCCAGTGGCAGTGCCCGGGCTTACGGGGATGCGCGGAAAGCACGCATGGAACTGTACCAAAAAGGGACAGGAGAGTCTGTGGAAGTGGAAGCTTTAAAAGAACACCCGGTACTGCTATATTTCTCGGATATCAGGGAGGATGCGCAGGATTGGGAAAATGAAGGGGTATCCCGGTTCTACGGACTAAAGGAAGTGACGGTAAAGAAAGAGTAGTGGTATAAAATGGTAAAAATTATGAAGTAATATTTAAGAGATTCTTAATTTTGGGAAAGAAGCCTTTTAAAAGGCTTCTTTTTTGTTATACTAATAACAGTTTATAACGAATGACTGATTCAGGAAATCAGTTTGTGTTACAGCCAAGCTTTTAAGGAAACAGTTTTTGCAGGTTTTAAAAACGTGGAAATACTCGTTTCTGTGAGAAGACAGGCGGCAAAAGGTGTACGTGGATAAAATTGAATAGCGAGGAGTGATCGTAGTGTTTGTGTCAATGTTTTTCTTGGGGTTTCTGGGAATCGTGGTGACATCCTTTTTTGTACTGCCTGTAAAATGGCGTCCTTACGTACTGCTTTTTGCCAGTTATGTTTTCTGCGGCTTTTTGGATCTGCGGGCGCTGGCGGTTTTGATTCTGGTATCCTTTTGCACATGGCGGGCAGGAGTGAGGATAGAAAGATATGGGAACAAGGGCCTTGACAAGACAGGAAAGAGAAGCATGGTTTGGGTGATATTCCTGTATGTATTCCTGCTGTGTGTGTATAAATATATGCCCGGTCTTCTGGAGATAACGGGTTTGGAGCAGCAGATGCCGAAGGGATTTGTCAGCAGCTTTGCTATGCCGGTTGGACTGTCCTTTTACCTGTTTCAGGCCATCGGGTATCTGGTGGATATTTATAAAAAGAAAGAGAAGGCGGAGAAAAGTTTTCTGTGCTTAAGCTGTTATTTTGCCTTTTTTCCGAAACTGGTAAGTGGGCCAATTGAGCGGGAGAGAGGGTTTCTTGACCAGTTTAAGAAAATTGGCAGGGTAAAATTCTGGGACAGAGGCAGGCTTTCCACTGCATTTACTTATATGCTCTGGGGATATTTCATGAAGATGGTGGTGGCGGACCGTCTGGCGGCGACGGTAAATCAGATTTTTGGAGATCCTAATGAATTTGACAGTCTGTGGCTGGTTCTGGGGGCTCTTTTTTATACCATGCAGATTTACTGTGACTTTGCAGGATACTCTTATATTGCCATAGGCTGTGGGAAAGTTTTTGGAATAAACCTTACCCATAACTTTGAATCCCCTTACTGTGCGGGGACGATTTCCGGGTTCTGGCGCAGATGGCATATCTCATTAAGCACCTGGCTCCGGGATTATCTGTATATACCCTTGGGAGGGAACCGTAAGGGGACTTTCAGGAAATGTGTGAATACTATGCTGGTATTTCTGGTGTGCGGCATGTGGCACGGAGCAGGCCTCAACTTTGTAGTGTGGGGGCTTCTGCACGGGCTCTATTCGGTGACAGAAGTACTTTGGCGTAAAACGGGACGGAAGATGAGAGGAGGACGGATACTTACCTTTTGTGCAGTAGCCTTTGCGTGGATTTTTTTCCGGGCTGAAAACTTAAAAGCGGCGTCAGACTATGTGTCAGGAATGTTTACTACCGGTATAAAGCCCGACATGTGGTATCCGGCAATGCAGGCATTAGGGCTGAATACGGTGGAGGCTGTGGTTATCGTCTTTGGAATTGCGGTGGTATGGGCGATTGACAGGCTTTGTAATAAGAGGCAGATGCATCTGCCTGTGCTTATTCAGTACAAGGAAAATGCGGCAAGATATTTTGTCTTTTATCTGCTGATCATTGCAATATTTATTTTCGGTGTATATGGGCCGGGCTATCATGCGGAACAATTCATTTATATGCAGTTTTAGGAGACAGGCTATGGCAAGAAAAAGGGTAAAAAGAATATTTCAATATAAAAACTGGATAAGGGCGGGATTCCTCTTGCTGTTTCTGGTGACGCTTTATCTGGCGGCAAGTATTTTAAGCATTAAGTCTTATCACGGAGTGAACCAGAAGGACGGCCTCTATTGGCAGCCGGAAGATTCCATAGATGTGGTAATGATGGGGACAAGTCATGTCCATTGCAATATAAACACAGCGCTTTTGTGGGAAATGTATGGTATTGCTGCTTATGATTACAGCGGGGCAGAGCAGCCTTTGTGGATGACTTACCACTATTTAAAAGAGTTCTATAAATATCAAAATCCTAAGGTTGTCATAGTGGACATGTATGCGCCTGCCCGGTTTAAGGAGGATTACCAGTATGACTGGATGGCGGAAAATGTTTACGGCATGAGGTTTTCCCTCAATAAGTTACAGATGCTTTCGGCCAGCGTGGAGCCGGAAAGACTGCATGAGTATTTCCCCTCTTTTGCAGTGTATCACAGCAGGTACGATGATTTGGAAACGGATGATTTTGAAAATTTTTTCTGGGATGACAAGGAGAAGGAAGCCTTTAAAGGCTATACCCCTTACTGGGATATTAAACCTCAGGAGCGTCCTGGTGTTTCGGAGGATAAAAGCGGCGGCCTTACGGAAAAATCCGAAAAATATTTAAGAAAAATCATTGCTTTGACGAAAGAAAAAGGCAGTGACCTGGTGCTGATTGTGGCTCCCTACATTATGACGGCGGAGGATAAGCAGACCTATAACGAAATTACGGAGATTGCCGCGGAAGAAGGAATCATTTTTATCAATTATAACGAATACTATAATGAGATTGGGCTGGATTTTGAGCAGGATTTTCACGATGAATCCCACTTGAACTATTGGGGGAGCTGCAAGTTTACGGATTATCTTGGCAATTTTTTGACCTATAATGACCGTATCCCAGACTGCAGGGGCAGGAAAGGATATGAATCTTGGGATGATAATGTGCGGATGATTTATGAGGAGTTAAAAAAGCATGGGGGATGAAACCGGGAGAAATTAAGTCTGTCTTGTCTTTTCGTCTGCGATACATTATAATGTAGTGATGCGGAGGAAGGAAAATGGGTATTCGGAAGAAAAAGATATTTTTCATATTATTTTCTGTAATATTCTGGGCATTTTTTCTGAATCTTGGAAAGCTCACAGTGATGTTTAAAAATGAAATCATGTCTGTAAATGTGGTAAGTAAAGAGGAACTGGAAAATATTATTGCAAACAAAAAGGCGGCAGACTGGGAAGGAACGGTTAAATATGATGAACATCCTGTTGCCTATGATATCCAGTCTCATATATTATACATCCCCCAGACGATAGAAGGGCAATGGTGGGAAGGAAAACTGGAGGCGGAATACGGAAAGCTTTATTTTTGCGATGACAGCTATCTGTGGAATAAAGAAAATGCCATGAGTGAGGGACATGCTTTTAAATTGTATCAGGTAAGCGGGCAGGAATATGCTGAGTATCAGGTGGTTTTTACGGGAATGCCTGTTATGAGTCTTTTTGTGGAACAGGTAGAAAGAGAAGAAGTGGAAATCATGCATGGCATAGTGCAGGTATGCGATCAGTATCATACCAGTACCCGGTTTCAAAGTGAAGAGTGTGCCTTTCGCATAAGGGGCGGATCTTCACGCTGGTATGAAAAGAAAGGCTATAAATTAGAACTTGAAAACAGAGATTTATCCTTCCTTGGCATGAGGAAGGACGATGACTGGATATTGAATGCTCTTTATGATGATGCAGGGCTTATCCATAATAAGGTATCAGCCCAGGTGTGGGAGGAAATTGTTTCCAGCGGCAATGTGAAAAACAGCAAGGGAGCCGGTATAGAGTACGTGGAGCTGTTTTTAAATAATGAATATCAGGGAGTATATGCGTTAACAGAAAGGGTAGATAAGAAAGAGCTGTCTTTAAATAAAAATGATGTTTTATATAAATGCAGGGCATATAGAATACCGGAGGAGCATAATTACTCTAATGAAGATACAGACGAAATGAGACCGGTTTTTATTTTAAAATATCCGAAGGATTATGAAGAAAGTGATTGGGAGCCGATAAAGACATGGGTGGATTATTATGTGAAAGGGGGACTGATGAGCTTTCAGGAGGGAGCAGATCTTCTGAATATGGAAAATACTCTGGACTATAATTTGTTCTGTATGCTCATTAACGGTACGGATAATTTAAGAAAAAATATTTTTTTCCTTGCGGAATATAAAAATGACGGAACATATCAATTTGTCAAGATACCGTGGGATTTGAATGCTACATGGGGGAATCCATGGATAGACCATGAGGAATGCAATTATACTTTATACGACCCTGACAGCTATAATAATGTTAGTGCATGGGCATCGGATGCAAGCGCGCTTTACTATATGGATAACGAGACAGTTGCCTGGCTTATGCGTGAGAGATGGGATGAGCTGCGCAGTAAAGGGATAATCAGTAAAGAAAAAATATGTAAAATACTTGATGAACAGTTTGGCTATCTGCATGCTTCCGGGGCATATGAACGAAATTACAATCGATGGCAGAGCGGAACAGAGTACTGGCAGGACAACTATATATATGAATATGTGAACAAGAGAATTGATTTTCTTGACCAATATTTTGACCAGTTGTATGAGGACGTCACATCGCCTCAAGTATATAATGGAATAGATTACTCGGAGGAATTTGATGCCAGATATTATTGGGAGGAAAACAGAAATACGTTAAAAGAATTGTATTCTTATGACGCCGGGACCCTTCTGGAACATTATGTATTGTATGGAAAGCCATTTGGGCTGAAAGGAACATATGATGGAGGTGAGTTCCCGGAGGTATTTGAGGAGTCGGATGATGCGGGATAGATTTAAGGAGCGGATGCAGCATGACTTTTGGAAATAAAATGCGCTTTTTTGTGGTAGTGAGCGCAATGCTTATGCTGGCAGCCGTTTTAACAGTGTCCTATGTGAGGACAGACCACGAAAAGGAGCTTGCGGAAGGGCTTATCTTTGAATGCGCGGCTGACGGGCAGAAGATAGAGGTAAGGCTTTGGGAAGACGAGGAGGAAGAAAAGTACTATCTTTTCCTGCCGTCCTGTTTTGCGGGAAAACCCACGGAATTTGTTCTTCGGTATGAAGGGGGAAAGGGGACCGTGGGGATAGACGGGACGGTCTATAAAAGGAACAGTCTGTGGACGGATGGGGGAAAAGAAGAAATCCATAAATTAGCACTCAAAGGACCTCTTGGGACATCTGCCGGGGAAAAGCCCCTCCAGGTGCTTGCATCGGCAAATCTGCCAGCCCTTATGATCTCAGCGGAGGATGAAGAAGACATCCTTGACCTGACAGAATTTGCAAATAAAAAATATATTGAAACAGGAAATCTTTTGATGGTGGACGAGTCTGGCAGTGTGGTCTGCCGGGAAAATCTGGAGAAGTTTAAGGTAAGAGGCAATCTTACTGCCACATTGGACAAAAAGCCTTTTACCTTCACCTTTCAAAGGCCTGTTTCCCTGTGCGGCATGAAACCTGCCTGCAAGTGGAATCTTCTGGCCAATGCCACAGACGGGGCATATATAAGAAATAAGCTGGTACTTGATCTGGCCAATGCAAGTATAGATGCTTATGAGCCGGATGGGGAATTTGTGGAGGTTTATCTGAATGGCGTTTATCAGGGGATGTACCTTTTGACGGAAGCGGTGGAAATTGGTGAGAACAGGCTGGAGATCCCAGAGCAGGACAGTTGGTTTCTGGAGATGGAACTGGATTTCCGCATGGAGGAGGATGCACTCTATGTGATTTCGGATGCAGGGCAGATATTTGCGGCGGGTTTTGTAAGTGCAAAGCCATCAGAGGAAATCAGCCGGATTCAGTACATGATAAACGATATTGAAAGGGCGCTGATGGCGGAAGATGGCGTAAGCACTTTGAGCGGTAAGGATTTAGGGGAACTGATCGACATGGATTCATGGGCAGAGGCTTTTTTAATCCAGGAAATATCAGGGGATCACGATACAGGTATTGCCAGCCAGTTTTCCTATGTGACGGACAAGGAAAATCCTCTTTTGTATGCCGGCCCGGTGTGGGATTTTGATGGTGTCATGGGGAATGTAAACACCCCAATGTTTGGCAATCCGGCAGCCCTTACGGCGTCGGTGTGCAGATCAAGGCCCGAAGGGAATGCCAACCAGAACAGATGGCTCTCGGCTATGTACAATAATCCGGAATTTCAGGCACTGACAGCGGAAAAGTACAGGGAAGTATTTAGAGAAAATCTGGGCTGGGCGATAGAGGAAGGCATTGACAAGTATACAGAAAAAATAAGGCGCAGTGCCCTTTTGGATGCATTAAAGTGGCATGAAAAAAGACAGGACTGGATATTTGTACATCCCGGGGAAAACAGATGGGCGATTGGAGACGGAAAATCCACAGAAAATGACGGCTCTGGGAACGAAAGGGTTTCCGCAGAAGGGATGTATGCCCGGTTTTCTGACTTGGACCAGCATGTGGATATGGTTCGGGAATTTCTTTTACAAAAGAAGGATTTTCTGGATAGACTATGGGTGGAAAAGAGGGACTTTTGTGTAGTGGAAGTAAGAAATGAAGCGCCCTTTTTAAACCAGGATTATAACCAGACCCTGTATTACTGGGTGGAAAAAGGAACGCCCTTAGCGGGGCTGCCCCGGTATGAGATGGAAGGGTATGATTTTACAGGCTATTTTGACCGGGAGAGCGGGGAAAATATATCGGAAGGTGCATTGATTTGTGAAGATTGTATTCTGGAAGGAATATGGGAGGAGACAGGAGAGCAGTAATTGGAACAGATACATTACAGACACGAATATAAATATCCGCTGACCCGTGGCCAGATGTTGATAGAGGATGCTAAAGTAAGTGCCCTTATGGACAAAGATGTCCATGCTGCCGGGGAGGGATTTTATAATATCAGGAGCCTGTATTTTGACGACTATGAAAACAGTTGTTATATGGACAACGAAAACGGTGTGGACAACAGGGAAAAATACAGAATCAGGATATACGATCACAGCCCGGAGAGAATCTCACTGGAAGTGAAACAGAAGATTCGGGGAAAGACCAGTAAAAAATCCTGTCTTCTTACCCAGGATCAGTGCAGGCAGCTAATGGAAGGCCGGATACCCGGTGAGATCAGCCCGGAGCAGCAGACCCTTCACAGACTGGCTTATCTGATGGCAGTGCGGCTCATGCATCCTGCGGTTATTGTGGATTATGACAGGGTTCCCTATGTGTACAGGCCGGGGGACGCCAATGTGAGGGTGACCTTTGACAGCAATATTAAGTCCGTAAAAGACGTGCAGTCGTTTCTGGATGCAGAAATCCGGGGGCGCGGGGTGCTACCTGCGGGATATGCACTGATGGAAGTGAAGTTTGATGATTTCCTGCCGGATGAAGTTTACGGCCTGTTACAGCTTGACGGTCTGACGGCAAGTACTTTTTCAAAATATTATCTTTGCAGAAAATTTGCGCTGGAGAGCGTCTGAAAATTGCATAAAGACGGCGCAAAGCAGAACGGAGAATGGAGAATGAACTTTTCAGATATTTTTAAGAAAGATTTTATCGCATCGTATACCAGCGAAAATATAAGTGTGCCCCATATCGCGGCAGTGCTGTTTATTACGGCGGTAATTGCCTGTTATATTTTTATTGTTTACAGGCTGATCACGAAGAAGACTTTTTATTCAAAGAATTTTAACATATCCCTTGCAGCGATTGCAGTGATTACTGCGGCGATTATTTTAGCAGTTCAGTCCAGCATTGTTATATCACTGGGAATGGTGGGCGCTCTTTCCATCGTGAGGTTCCGCACGGCCATAAAGGAACCGCTGGATTTGTGTTTTTTGTTTTGGTCCATTGCAGTGGGGATCTGCTGCGGAGCCCATATGACGGAAGTAGCCCTTGTACTCTCGGCGGTTCTGACGATGCTGGTAATTGTGCTTGACAGACTGCCCGTGGGGCGTGCGCCAATGATACTGGTAGCAAATCTTGGAAAATCACAGAAAGAACCGCTTTTTATGCAGAAAGTGGGGGAATACTGTAAATACTATAAAGTAAAATCCAGAAACATTGCCGGGGGACGCTGTAATCTTGTTTTGGAGGTACGGGCGGCGAAAGAGTATGAGATGATGCAGGAGCTTGAAAAGATGGATGATGTGGAGAGCGTTTCGCTGGTATCCCATGATGGGGAAGTCACTTTTTAATGAACCGGGCCAGAGAGTATCTACATGGGTGTAAAAGCCGGCTGTGCAGAAAAGGTATGTCAGTTGACGTAGTTTTAAGAAGATGTTATGATGATACAGTTGGAAATGATTGTAACAAAAGATAAATAAATGTTGATATGGACTGAAAAGGAGAATAAAATGTCAGTTAAGTTTCATAATTTTGGGGGAACTCTTGGGTGGAATCTTCAAAAGAGGTTTCCCAAACTTTCTTCGGAAAGCTATTTAAAGCTTCAGTTTTTGACCAGAAATAAATTGCAGAAAAAATATATAGATTATTTTTTGAAGAATGATAAAGTGCCTATGCCGCTGGTGGTGAATCTTGAGACGATCAACAGGTGCAACAGCACCTGCTCCTTCTGCACGGCAAACAGGAATGCGGAGAAGCGCCCTTATAAGCGGATGGAAGATGATTTGTTTTATAGCATTATTGACCAGCTTCGGGACTGGGGATATAAGGGACATCTGACTTTGTATGGAAACAATGAGCCTTTTCTGGATACTAGGATTGTAGAATTCCATAAGTATTGCAGAAAACAGCTCCCCAACAGCTTTATTTTCCTTTCTTCCAACGGACTTTTGCTGACGGTGGACAAGGTAAAGGAGATTATCCCTTATGTTGACCAGTTGATTATCAATAATTACTGCCGGGATATGAAGCTTCATGAAAATGTGCAGGAAATTTTTGATTATGCAAAGGCGCATTCGGAAGAGTTTCAGGATGTGGAGCTTTTGATACAAATGCGGTATATGGATGCGGTGCTGACCAACCGGGCAGGAAGTGCGCCTAACAAGAAGAATACACAGAAAGTCATTAAGGAAACCTGTCTGATGCCGTATACGGATATGTTTATTTTCCCGGACGGACGGATGGGAATTTGTTGCTGCGATAACTTTGAAGCAACCACGCTGGCAGATTTGAATGTGACGCCCCTGAAAGAAGCCTGGAACAGTCAGGCATATCGGAAACTGCGCAAGGCCATTCAGACAAGCCGGGGAGATTATGATTTCTGTAAATACTGCGATTTCATTGACGCAGGGCTTCGGATGGATGTGGTGGATGATACCTTAAGAAACAGGGAGGCTAGCCACGGGGCAAGGCAGTCTCTATTTAGAAAATAGAAAACAACAGAAAACGGATAGTCCGCGAAGCGTGCTATCCGTTTTCTGTATTACATTTAATCCACTTCTGCCTGATTTTTTTCAGCTTCCTCGTGGTATTCTTTTTCAGTATTTACGTTCCAGACGTTGGATTTATCCTTTCGGCCGCTTAAAATGTTTCCTACAGCCTCAAAAGATGTCACCATGGAATGATCGATATTGTTATATCTGTGCTGTCCGTTACGGCCTACACAGTAAAGGTTGTCTATGGAGCTTAGGTAAGCAATCAGGGTGTCGATTTCATCATAGGTGTCAAAGTAAGCGGGGTAGGCTTTCTTAACTTTTTCCATGTGGACATCCAGAACCACTTTAGGGTCGTCGATCAGCCCCAGCTTCATCATTTCCGAAATGCCGACTTTGGCAAATTCTTTCTCGGTCATGTTCCAGAATTTATCCCCTTCGTTTACGAAATATTCCAGGCCGATCCAGACCGTGTGCTCCAAATCCTTGATCATATAAGGGGACCAGTTGTTGTAAATCTGGAAGCGCCCTAGTTTTACATTTCTGTCCTGCACATATACCCAGCAGTCAGGCACGATATTACTGACAGTTTTAAGGTTCGTTTTATTTTCCAGATTGATTTTAGGTACAAGAACACCCAGTGTCATGTAATCACGGTAAGGAAGTCCGGCTGCAATCCGTGCAGCCTCCTTGGGAACATCGTTCATTCCGTCCACTAAATCTTTTACAGGCATGGAAGAAATAAAGTAATCCCCTTCCATGGTATATTCCTGTCCGTCCTGTTCATAAGTGAGGGAGGTGATCAGGTTTTCGCTGTTTTTGTGTATCCTAATGACTTTCGCATTTTTGATGATGGTGCCGCCGAGCTTTTCCACTTCGCTGGCTGTTACATCCCACAACTGGCCGGGGCCAAGTTTAGGGTATTTAAATTCCTCAATGAGAGAAGTTTCTACCTTGCGGTTTTTCTTTTTCAACTTCTTTTCGATGATATCCTTAAGGATTGCCATAATGGACATTCCCTTGGTACGCTGTGCCCCCCAGGAAGGGTCGATCTCGCTGGGATGGCGTCCCCACAGGTTTTCGGTGTAATACTCAAAAAACATGGAATACAGCTTCCGGCCGAAACGGTTGATATAAAAGTTTTCCAGGCTGGTTTCCGGTTTCTTGTGGATCAGGGATGCAAGATAACTGAATCCTACCTGCATAGTAGTCAGAAAACCAAAGTTTTTTAGGGTTTCCAGCTTTAAGGAAATAGGATAGTCATAAAAATCATCATTAAAATAAATGCGCGACACGCGGTGTCTGGTCAGCATGACCCGGTCTTCCTTTTCCGGGTCGGGGCCGCCTTTTTTAAGGGGCATGGTACGTTTCAAGATAATATCATCGTACGTAGGCGCACCCTGCATGGGAAGCATCTTGTCCCACCACGCATTGACTTCGGGAATTTTGGAAAAAAAGCGGTGCCCGCCCATATCCATGCGGTTGCCTTTATAGTTAACAGTTTTGGAAATACCGCCGAAACAGTCGCTTTCCTCAAATACAGTAACTTCAATGTCCTTTGATTTTGTCAGAAGTTCATAAGCGGCTGTAAGACCCGCGGGACCTGCGCCTATGACAAGTGCTTTCTTCATACTGTTATATCCACCTTTCCTGTATGAAATCATTATGGAGGATGTCCATATATGATGCTCATATGTATTTAGATATTGTAACATAGAATAAAAAAAGTGTCTACGTTTAACAATATGCTAAAATTGACAGTTACTATATTAATTGATACAATAACTATGTTTGGCACAGAATGAGTAAGAATAGTTTTAGGTACAGCATGGAGATTTGTAAATGGTAAAAGAGTTAAAAAGTTTTTTAATAGGGAGTGTTGGCTTTATTATTTTTGCAATGATGCGGCCTGTGACCCCGCTGCACAATATGGAATTTTTTGTTGCAGCCTGTGTTATTTTTGTAAGTATAACCATATTAGCATATTTTATTATAGGTATGCAAAAGACTGACGGAAAACCGGCACAGGAGAAAATATGGAGTATTTCTGCTGTCATTCTGCTTGCAGTCTGGATGATTTTATTTTATATCAATGAACCAAAAGCAGAGCATCCCTTAGACGGAAAGATTATTCGCAGATATTTTCCATTTCCTTTGTGGATTGGACTGATGGCAGCCGGAGTGGCTGTTTGTCTTTTTATCTTGCGGAAGGAACAGGGAGAAAAGAGGTTGAAATTAAGAAAGGGGATCCGCGCCGTCACAGCATTGCTGTTTACAATTGGGACATCTGTCCAGTTTTATGCGCCCAATATATTTCAGGATATTCAGGGTGGAACTTATCACAGCCATGCATACACAAATAGCATTATCAATGCCTGCTGGCTGATACCATACAGCAAAAATATGCAGTCTCTTTACGGGCATTACGGGATTATTTTCATGCCTGTCCTTAAATTTCTGCATAAGTGTTTTCATGTGGATTATCTGACGGGAATATTTATTGTATCGGCGGTTCTGGCCGGGATTTCCATTCTTTTATTCATTTATATTTTAAATTATTTTGCTAAAAGTGATTTGATTTTCTACCTTGCCATGTTTGCCATTGGCGAGGAGTACTTTATGATTCTACAGGGAGGGGTCTATTTACAGGTACATCCACATCGTATGATTTTTCCTATGATACTTGCGGCGATTGCACTGCAGGAATATAAGACAGGAAAGAAATACAATGTGCTGGCAGTTATTATGAATATGTTTTCTTTCATCTGGTCGACAGAAGTGGGAATTGCCACTATGTTGTCTTTTGCCCTTTTCAGGTGGATGGAACAGATTCTGGATGGAGAAGCATTTTCGGTAAAGAAAGCATTGCTGCTGATACGGGAACTGGCAGTTCATGGGCTTTTGCCATTTGCATTGGCCTATATGGCGGTTACCGGATACAATTTGGTGGCAGGGGGCGCCGTTTTGGACTTTAGGGAATTCATGTTTCCGCTGATTTCAGACAGAAATTATATTGATAAAATAGAGCTGACGCTTCCTGATGTGACCCATGCGTGGGTGGGGACGGCGGTGCTGTTCCTGGGGGCTGTTTGTCCGGCAATGTTTCAGGCGCTTTTTCCTTCTGCGGACGAAAAAGGAAAAGGATTAAAGCCGTATTACTTTTTTCTGGGG
This sequence comes from Lachnospiraceae bacterium, assembly GCA_009911035.1. Classification (GTDB taxonomy): domain Bacteria; phylum Bacillota; class Clostridia; order Lachnospirales; family Lachnospiraceae; genus Suilimivivens. The sequence goes on along the minus strand of QXWO01000008.1, from coordinate 13,407 downwards.
ATGATGAGCCTTGTTTTGATGCTTTACTATATCAATCGTCCTGCCGAGGGCAGTATGTTCATTATTATGTTTCTAATGCTGATTCTGCAGGCGTCCATTTTGCAAAAAGGGCAGGATGTTTATCTGGAATGGCGACAGAAAAAGGACTCTTTGTTTGCAATACCAGGCCGGTTTGTTTTTCTTTCCCTGCGGGTAGTAACCACGCTGATTTTGTTTATCATGGCCTTCGACAGTATTTACTCTATGCCGGGAGCTTTTAAGAAGTCGGCGGAGACTGTCTGGAAGAGGGATGAACTGATAGAATTTGCACAGTATGTATACGTGCAGATACCTCCTGATGCGGTTTCTTTCGGGGAGGGTGTCCCGGAACTGATGTCCATGATAGACAGGGATACCCATTTGCATTCCACGGAATGGTCGTATCTAAATATGCCTCTGGACACCATGGAAGAAATCCGATATGCGCTGGAGGATGAAGAGTGGTTTTTCTGTTCTCTGGACAGCCTTCATTATATGCAGTCAAATTATCCGGGGCTGACGGATAGCTTTTACCTGCATGAGGAAATGGAGTACAACGGGAGGAAGTTCGGATTCTTCAGGGCGGTGGAGGAGTAAAGGATTTGTTACGGAAGGCTTTGCGCATGAAGAAAATATGGTTTATAATAATATCCGTGGTATTTCTGGGTATTTATGTAAATTTTAATAAGATAGCGGAACGGTTTGACAGCCGGATCATGGGGGCAGAAGTGCTTCCCATGGACGAGATTGATGCTCTGTGCGTGGGCAGGGAAGATGCTTTTATGGAACCGGAGATAACTATAAACGGCGGCACTGTTGCATATGACGCTGACCAGAACATGCTGTTGGTTCCCCAGAACCTTTCGGAGGAAAGCTTTGACGGGAAGCTGGATGTGCCTGATGGAGAGCTGTATTTTATGGAGGACAGTGTACTGGAGGACAAGCCGGGAGCTATGGGCGAAAATAAAGTGGCCCGGCTGTTCTGGATCAGGGATGCCAGATGCTGGATGTACAATGTATATTTTACCGGAATGCCGATAGTCCAAATCTCATCGGGGGATATCACGGACACAGGGATAACTTATGGTACACTGCAGGTTTACGACCAGTACCACAGCAATGCCAGATGTCAGACTGCCCGGTGCCAGTGGCATTTGCGGGGAGCTACCTCCCTGGATTATGAAAAATCCAGCTACAGGCTGACCCTTACGGATACAAAGCTCTCTTTTCTGGGGATGCGCAGGGATGACGACTGGATACTTCATGGGCTTTATGATGATGAGGGGCTGATTCATAATAAATTGTCGTACAGTGTGTGGCGGGATATTGCGGCGGACAATTCTGTGGAGCATGACGAAGGAATCAGCATGGAATATGTGGAACTGTTTATGGACAACCATTATCTGGGAGTGTACGGGCTTTCCGAGAGGATGGATAAGAAGGCGCTGAATTTAGGAAAGAAGGATATTTTATATAAATGCTGTGAGCCGCAAAATCCGGGTGAAGATGATTTCTACCGTGAACTGACGGAAGGAATGTCACCTGCTTTCGAGTTGAAATATCCCAAGGAGTTTGAGATGGACGACTGGGAGCCGCTGCGGCAGTGGACCTCTATGTTCTGTTTTGAGGAACCGTGGAGCTTCGGGGAGGGGCAGGAAATCCTCAATATAGAAAATGCGGTGGATTATACCTTGTTTAATCTGTTGATCTGCGGTATGGACAACAACATGAAAAACATTTATTTCTGGGCAGACTATCAGGGAGATGGCAGTTATCAGTTCATTAAGATTCCATGGGATTTGAATATGACCTGGGGGAATTCATGGATTGACGATAATAACTGCAACTTTAACAGGTTCCAGGAAAAGAATTTTGATGCAGAGGACGGATGGACATCAGACCTATACCTGCTATACCAGCGCAATCCCAGGGAGATAGGCGGGCTTTTAGCGGAACGCTGGCAGCAGCTCCGGGAACGCATTATTACCAAAGAGACTTTGACTGCAAAGGCAGATAAAGAATTTGAGTACCTGTATTCTTCCGGGGCTTATGCGAGGAACCGGCAGAAGTGGCCGCCTAAGGGGGAATACTGGCAGGACAGTTATCTTTACGAATATATTGATAAAAGAATCGACTTTTTAGACGCGTATATTGAGCAGTTGCGAGTAAAATAAATCTCTTCCCCTTTTTGCGGCAGGGCGCGATATAGGAAGATGGCATGGATGAGGTGAAGAATGGAATACAGGCATGAATTGAAATTTCTGGTTTCCGACAGGGAATTGGAAATCATCAGATACCGTTTAAGGCCGCTGATGCGGCAGGACAGTCATCAGCAGGCAGAAAGTTACCGTGTCAGGAGTCTGTATTTTGATGATCTGGATGATTCCTGCATGCGTGAAAACGAGGACGGCATTGATAATAGGAGAAAATACCGGATAAGGATTTATGATGGCAGCACCGGGGTGATCAAGCTGGAAAAAAAGATGAAGTACCGTGGAATGACCAGAAAAATAAGCGGGAGAATTTCACAGGAAGAATGCCTTGCTTATATGTCCCGGGATCTGGTGCGGTTAAAGCCGGGGGCCGGGGAGCTGGAAAAAGAATTGTATGCCCGGATAAAAATAGCTGGCATGCATCCGGTATCCGTTGTAGAATATGAGAGGACGGCGTTTGTGGAGCCAAGGGGAAATGTGAGGGTCACCTTTGACAGGAATATCAGCGGAAGTGAAAATATTCAGGGATTTCTTGCAGAAAAATTTACGGGAGTACCGTTGCTTCCCAGGGGCTGTCATGTGCTGGAAGTAAAGTATGACGAACTGCTTCCCCAGTATATTGCCGGGGTGCTTGAGACCGGCTCCCTGCAAAGGACTGCTTTTTCCAAATATTATTTTTCAAGAAATTATAAGAATATTTAGGTGTAAAAGGTTTGGCCAGGGCGGTAAAACTGCCGATGGATAAACGAAACAAAGACAAGATTAAAGAGAGGATAAAATTATGAATTTCAGCGATGTTATAAAGAAATCAGTTATGGAGGGGTTTTCTTATGCAGATCTCTCAACCACCAAAATAATTATTACGCTTGCAATCACATTTCTGATTGCGGTGTACATCTTCTTTGTATATAAGCTGGTAACGAAAAGTGCGTTTTATTTCAAAAGCTTTAATATTTCCATGGCGATTATTTCTGTGGTGACGGCAGGGATCATTCTTGCCATGCAGTCCAGCATTGTAATATCCCTTGGTATGGTTGGGGCCCTTTCCATTGTGCGGTTCCGTACAGCCATTAAAGATCCCATGGATCTGTTGTTTTTGTTCTGGTCTATCGGCACGGGCATTATCTGCGGGGCAGGGCTTTACAAGGTTGCCATTATCCTGGCAGTTCTGGTGACGGTGGGAATATTGGTTTTGGATTTACTACCTGTAAGAATCAGTCCGTACCTTCTGATCATTAATGCAGATACGAAGGAGGCGGAGGATAAGATCATTCCCATTGTAAAGGAAGCAGCAGGAGGCTATAAGTTAAAATCCAAAAATATTACTGCAGGCGGGCTGGACATGATATTGGAAGTAAAGGCTAAAAATGAAAAGGAACTTTTGGACAGGCTTTCGGCGCTTAAGGAAGTTGTGTCAGTATCCCTGCTGGCCCACGATGGCGAAGTGAAGGGATAAAATGTTTCTAAGAGATTCTTCTGACGGTCAAAGGCATTGGAAGGGCGGTTGCGGAACTGGAATTAGGAGGACGCAGATGACTGAAAAGTGTAAGGCAATCTTTAAAGGTAAGGATATCCCGGCGGCAGCATACCTGCTGGCGTCGGCATTCCTGCTTATTATGCTGGCATCCCGTTCTTCTTTTTTATATCCCTGCAATAACTGGAATGATGCAAACAGTTATTTTTCTGTGGGAAAAGCTCTTTTTAACGGAAAAATGCCTTACAGGGATGTATTTGACCAAAAAGGGATGTACCTGTATTTCTTTTACGGCCTGGCTTATCTGGTGTCTCACACTACCTTTGCAGGCGTGTTCCTCCTTGAAGTTCTGCTTGCGGCTTTTGATTTGGCAGGAATCTGCCGGATTCTGTGCCTTTATGTGAAAAAGGGCACGGCCCTTGCATTAAGTCCATTGACCCTTGCAGTCATTATAAGCTCTTACAGTTTCTATTGGGGAGGAAGTGCAGAGGAAGTCAACCTGCCTTTTCTCATATGGGGGCTGTATTTTGTTTTGGATTATTTTAAAAATAAATACCCTGCAGAAAAAATGCCATGGCGGACGGTTCTTACAGGAGGGATTTTGGCTGGGATGATTGCCAATATCAAGTTTACTTCCCTTGGTTTTTTCTTTGCCTGGATGATGTGTGTGGCCTTTTCCTTTCTTGTTCTGAAAGATTTTTGGGGAGCAGTGAAGGGATGCGTTATATTCTTGGCTGGAATGGCAGTGCCCTTTATCCCCTGGGTGATTTATTTCGGCCGAAACCATGGACTGTATGAATGGTATTGGGGATATGTGTACATTAATGTGTTTGTCTACAGTAATTTAAACGGGGAAGGCCCTTCCTTGTGGGAGCGGATCTATACACTGGCAAAGCTTCTTTACTGGGTCATGCGCAAAAATATGGTTTATTTTGCCTTTGTCGTACCGGGTGTGGTCTGGTTTATTATAGGCAGAGGGAGAAAGTGGCTGGAACGTTTTCTGATGCTGGCATTATGCTTCTTTTTGTTTTTGGGAATTTATGTGGGGGGCTCGGAGCTTCCCTATTATGCACTGCCTCTGGGGGTTTTTGCAATCCCGGGCGCAGCGCTTTTGGGGCAGATTCTGGAATGGGGACTGGAAAGGATTCCGTCTTTGGCTGGGGAGACGCCGACTGCCGTACCCGGCTGGCTTGTAGGGGCAGCGTCTCTTGTAATTAGTCTGGGCATCATATGGCTGGTTTCCATAAATATTCCTTATATGTCTGAAAAAAAGGAAGATATCTTTTTGTATAAATTCAAGAAAATTGTAGAAGAAACAGAGGACCCTACCCTGCTTAACATTGGGTGTCTGGACGCAGGGCTTTACACAGTGTGTGACATTGTGCCTTCCTGCCGCTGGTTCCAGACACAGACTCTTGCTATTAACGATGTGCAAAAAGAGCAGGAGCGTTATATCGTGGAAGGGCAGACCGATTATATCATTGCAAGGGACAGCTACCCGGAGGCAGTCTGGGACAAGTATGAGCTGGCAGCCCAGGAGCCTTGGTATCATGAGGGAGTGGAATTTACTTATTACTTGTTTAGGAGAAAGGCAGGGGAACAATGATGACTGTATGGAAAATATTTGGTTTGCTGTTATGGCTGGTGGCTGTGCCTTTCTGTATGGGGCTTGTCGTTATGCCCTGTCTTAAGCGGAAACTGCGGACACCGGGGACTGCTCTTGTGTCTGGTTATATTCTGATGTTTACCCTGCTGGAGCTGATTGGCATACCTGTGGTGCTGCTGGTGGTGTACAATGGATTTACTATATTCATCAAGTGCTTTACGCCTGTGATTATCTTATTTGCGCTTTTGGGGGTTCTGACTGTCCGGTGGATGGGGAAAAACGGACACAGGCTTAATTTTTCAATGACATCAGCCATCTGGGATACCTCGCTGGAAGAAAAAATCATGTGGCTTATGTTCATTGGGCTGGTAGGATTTCAGCTATATATGGCTTTTACGCGGGCATCCTTTGACGGGGACGATGCATACTACGGGGTGCAGGGAGTGATTGCCCAGCAGGTGGATACCCTGTACCGGGTCAACCCTTACACAGGAAGGAGTGCGGCTTTAGACGTGCGCCATGCACTGGCCCTGTTTCCCATCTGGGAAGCTTATGCGGGCAGTATGAGCGGTGTCCATGCCACCATAGTCAGCCACAGCTTTGTTCCGCTGGTGCTGATTCCCATGACTTACATTCTGTATTACCAGATCGGAAAGGAGCTTTTTTGGAAAAAAAGGGAGAGCCTTCCCATGTTTATGGCGCTGATGGCCCTTTGGCAGATGTTCGGGTACGTTTCCCTTTTTACCACGGAGACTTTTTTCCTAACAAGAACATGGCAGGGGAAGTCTTTTGCAGGAAATTTCGTCATACCGGCGGTTATCTGGATATTTTTAAGCAATGCTGAACCCTCAAAAGAGGGAGACGGGCTGGGCAGAATCAAGTACGGGGAAGTGCGCAGGGCGTCAGATATATATGGCGGTGTGGAGGAAAAGAGTAAAAATACAGGGCTTTGGCTGCTTCTGGCCTGTCTGAATTTTGCAGGCGGGGCAAGCAGCTCTCTTGCAATACTGCTTAGCTGTCTGATGACAGCGGGCTTTGGCCTTTTGTTTGCTTTCAGGGAAAGAAGCTTTGTCGTGCTGGTCAAGGCAGGGCTGGCCTGCATACCCGGCGGTATCTATGTACTGCTTTATGTGGCGCTGACTCACGGACTGCTGGTCCTTCCGGTTTAAGGAGCAGGGAGTTTGGCAAAGGGGCTTGAAGCTAAAGGATGACGTACAGGAAGACGGAGGAAGACGATGTTTGGAATATTTATGGAAAGTCTGGTGATATTCAAGTTATATACGGGGCTGAAATTCCTATTTCTGCTCACCCTTCTGGCATGGGGGTATCTTCTGGTAAAAGAAAAGGACAGCAGGGTGCGGGTACTGCTGGTTTATGCGCCGGTCATTATCCTTGTGCTGTTTCTTTTTCCCATGAGCAGAAAGGCATTTGTGGCCGCGGGGCTGGATGGCGAAACCTATTACCGCATCCTGTGGACGATTCCCATGGGGGTAATTGCCGTTTACGGACTCTGCCGTCTATTTGAAAAATATAAAAAAGCCGGGCTTATGGTCAGCGCCGCCCTGATTATATTATGTGGGACATTCGTTTATCAGAGCGGTTATATTTCCAAGGCGGAAAATTTGTACCATATTCCTGACACGGTTATCAAAATCTGTGACCGCATACGGCCTGAAAATCCTGATGCAAGGGTGTCGGCGGTGATGCCGCCGGAGCTGATTCATTTCGTCAGGCAGTACGATGCGGCCATCAACATGCCCTATGGAAGGGAAATGCTGGTGGAGCGGTGGGACTATTACAATGCGGTTTATGAGGCGATGGAAAAGACCGAAGTGGTGGAGATGGAAAAGCTGCTGGAAGCGGTCAGGGCCGACTACTGTCAGTATATTGTCATGCACCAGAGCAGGCAGACGGATCAGGCTCCGGAAGCCTGTGGTCTTACACTGGTAGATGAAATTGACGGTTACCTGATTTATGAGGACCCGGTCACGGCCCAGACAGTGGAAGGGTGGCAGAAGTATTATGAGGATGAAGAATAATGCTGTTTAATTCTTACGGGTTCCTATTTTTATTTTTCCCGCTGGCACTGGCCGGGTACGGTATCTGCCAAAGGATCGGGACAACTTTCCGGAGAGGGATTTATGCATCTGCTTTAAGGGTGCTGTATCTGCTGGGTGTATCTTTCATCTTTTACGGCTGTTTCCACCCAGAGTATCTTCCTGTGCTATTAGGCAGTATGGCAGTGAACTATGTGCTGTACCGCCAGATGGAGAGGAGCGGAAACAGTCCCGGATCAGTGCATAAGCAGGCAGGCAGGTCTGGCAGGATGCCGGATCACAGAACGAAAAAGGCAGCTCTTTTAGCAGGGCTGGCGGTGAATCTGGGGGCGCTTATCTTTTTTAAATATCTGGGTACAGGAAATTTTGTTCCGCTGGGAGTCAGCTTTTATACATTTACCCAGACTGCCTTTCTGATAGAAGCCTACAGGGGGAACCTGAAACAGGTGAGCGCTCTTTCTTACGGTCTGTATGTGAGCTTTTTTCCGAAGATGATACAAGGACCCATTGCCATGCCCGGGGAAATACTGCCCCAGTTTCAGAAAAGCTGGCAAAAGGCGGACTGGGAGCAGGTTTACCGGAACCTGTATCTGTTTGTGCTGGGCCTGTTTAAAAAGGTACTGATTGCGGATACGCTGGGGAAAGCGGTAGATTTCGGTTATGCCAATCCCGGAGCTTTGAATTCCGGGGACGGACTGATTGTGATGCTTGCCTATACACTCCAGCTTTATTTTGATTTTAGCGGATACTGTGACATGGCAATGGGAATTGCGGGCATGTTTGGGATAGTCCTTCCCTTAAACTTTCATTCCCCCTATAAAGCATCTAATATACTGGAATTCTGGAAAAGATGGCACATGACTCTCACAGGGTTTTTTACGAAATATTTGTATATTCCGCTGGGAGGAAGCAGGAGGGGAAAGGCCCGGACCTATCTCAACTGTCTGATTGTGTTTCTGGTAAGCGGCATCTGGCACGGCGCAGGATGGCAGTTCCTTGTATGGGGGCTGATGCATGGCGTGCTGGATATATTGACAAGGATTTGGATGGATCTTAAAGGCAGCAGGACAAAGACAGGACTTGTCCCAAAAGCAGGACATGGGGCAGGCGTACTGCTGACGTTTTTGTATGTAAGTGCCGCATGGATATTTTTCCGGGCGCCTTCCGTAAAAGAGGCAGTTGGAATGATAAAGACCATTCTGCGCTGTTCTTTTGGGAAAATTAACTGGGAGCTGGCAGGGTGTTTTAATTTGGATGAATTCTGGTATGTGATCAAGGTGCTTGGGCTGGACGGCTGGCCGTATGCACACTATATTCTCATGGTGCTGATACTTGTAATTTTGCTTCTTACAGTGTTTTTCGGAAAGAATGCGGCAGAGTATGTAAGGACTGTGAAGCCTGATGCAGTAAACACGGCGGTTATGGCTTTTTTGTTTGTGTGGAGCATACTTTCTTTTTCGCAGGTCAGTTCGTTTTTGTATGTCAATTTCTGACGGGAGATTCCTGTGAAGAAAGTTCTAAGGCGTCAAAAGACACCCCATAAGAACAGCGAAACTTCACACTTGGAAAAGCCTTAAAACAGGCATTCTCTGACAGAATTTGTGATGCTGCCAGGCAGGATGATGGAGGTTAGGATGAAGGAAAAGAATGTGCAGGGGGAAAAACAGTATAAAAAGGGGAATCCCTTTAAACGTGCCGTGATGGGATTCCTTGTTCTGACCATAGCGGCAGCCGCCGGCATTGCTGCCCTTGTGGTGTATGTAGACCCCTTTTTCCATTACCACAGCCCCTTACCGGGTTTTCCCTATCTGGTGGATAACCAATTGTCCCAGAATCCGGGTATGGCAGCGCATATGGATTATGACAGCGTGATCTTAGGCTCCTCCATGACGGTGAACTTCCAGACAGACTGGTTTAATGAACTTATGGGACTGAATACCATCAAATTAAGCTACAGCGGCGCTTTTCCCAAAGACCAGTCCAACATTATGGATATTATGTTTGACAGCAGGAACAAGAAAGACGGGGAAAAGATAAAAAAAGTATTTTTGGGGGTGGATGTGATCACTTATACAGGGGGCGTTGGGGAGACGAAGTATCCAATACCAGAGTATTTGTATGATGATAATATTTTTAATGATATAAAATATGTGCTCAACAAGGATGTGCTGCTCAACTATATCCTGCGCCCCATGGCGGACCCGGACCCTACTGACCTGTCCAATGTATATGCAAGCTGGTGGACAGAGGAATACTACAGCGAGGAGTGGGTGCTGCACAATTATACTTCCCCTGACCAGGTGGAAAAGGAGACGGATCCACAGGCGTATACCGGGGCAGCAGCAAGAAATCTGGATGTGAATATCTGCCCTTATATAGAGGCAAACCCGGAAACAGAATTTATCGTGTTTTTCCCGCCTTACAGTATTTTGTTCTGGAATGATGTTTTAAAGGAAAACCATTTAGAGGCCACCATGGAAGTATACAGATACATTGCAAACCGTTTGAATGCTTATGAAAATGTGGAAGTTTACTTTTTCCCTGATCAGGAAGAAATTATCTGTGATTTAAATAACTATGCCGACTACAGCCACTATCACCCCAGATACAACCGCTACATGACAGAGTGCTTTGCCGCAAAAAAATTCCGACTTCCCAAAGAAGGACAAGAGGGAAAGGGGATTGACGAGTATCTGGCGCACATGAGGGAAATTGTGGAAAAATTTGATTTTGAGGAACTTTTATCGCGGAAGTGATGGAAAGAATTATTTTTATATCTGTGCAAGACCCATAACGCATCTTACACAGATATTTTTATTACAATAAGCTGGCTCGCAGAGCGTGGCAGCGTTTGTTGAGGCAGCGTTTATTCCGCTGTGGAATTCACAACTCCCATCCGGTTATTGATGATATCCGCAATCCGCTCTGCCAGCTTTTCCCTTCCTTTTTCATTATATCTCATATGATCTTTCATATATTCTTTATAATTATCCTCGTTAATGGTGCCATAATAATTGTCTATGAAGGATACGCCGCAGTCCATGGCAGCACCGGATTCTTTAACCAGATAGTGGTTAAGGGTGCCATTACCCAAATCGGTGGTGGTGCCGTTTTGAAGGTTCCCGTCTTCGTCCAAATGCTGTGCGTAAGTGGGGGACATCACGAAAATACGGATGTAGGGCCATGTGCTTTTAATATTGTTGAGGGTTGTCCTAAGCCCTCCCGTAAAGGCAGTGACATCGTAAGGGTTGTCGGGGTTGTCGGAGGGAGTCCCAACATTGTAATCCGTGCTGTCATACATAATCAGAATGACGTCCACCTTACTCATATCCACAGTTTTCATTACCTCCACGGATTCCGCATATCTGGGGTCGGCCTCGTCTGAAGCGATAGAAGAAATGGCGGTAAATTCATTGTTGCGGAAACATTCCACCACATAATAAAGGTTAAAATGGTCTTTGGTATATTCGGGGTTGTACATGGGGTATTTACAGGCTGCAGAGGAGTCCGGGAAAGCGCAGTCATATACTTTAGCCCCGGTTTTTGAGGCAATCTGGGAAGCCAGTCCGGTATCCCCCCGGTCATCCGAGAAGGGATTGTTCCCCAGACATAAAATCGTGGTGACGCCGTCATCTTCCCGGCCTGCCAGAAGGGAAGCATCCATGGGAAGAATCATGTCGAGGGTTTCCACATCGAATTCGGAAGGGTCCACATCGCTCGTATCTGTATCAAGGGGGGTCCCTTTGTTCCAACGGTAAAGCCTGTAAACGGCCACCACTGCGATCAGAACAATGGCAGCAATTAAAATAATATGCAGATTTACCCGAAAATTTTTCCTGTGTTTCATATAAATCTCCTTTTACATAACAATTATTTGTTATCTGATACTGTCCATGTCCAATGTCCCTGATTTAGAAGTTACGGCCTGCTGGAGGGGGACACCGCAGAATCATATTCTTGCATGAACAGTAATTGTTATTTTACTATTATTTGGATAAAAAATCCATATATTCATAAAAATTTAATATACACCTGTCTGGCTGTATGATAGAATAGTGATAAATTTTGCGTATGGGAGAGAAACTTTATTATGAAAAAAAATGTCAGATGGAAAGATATCCTTATGCTCCAGGCAGTATTTCTTATATACAGCGCCTCCAGCGTGGTTTCAAAATTTGCATCGGGGAAGGAACTGTTTAGTCTTGAATTTATCCTTTTTTATGGGCTGGATGTTCTGATCTTGGGAATCTATGCGCTGATATGGCAGCAGGTAATTAAAAAGTTTGAGTTGTCCGTGGCCTATGCGAATAAAGCCGTTACACTTATCTGGGCCCTTGTATGGGGGATATTTATTTTCCATGAAAAGATTACCGTTTTTAAGGTGGCAGGAATTCTGCTGGTAATGGCGGGCATTTTTATATTAAACAGTGAGGAGGGAAAAGAATCATGAACGTATATCTGCTTATTTTAATTCTTTCAGTGGTAGTAGCCTCGTTTGCACAGATTCTTTTAAAAAAGAGCGCCGCTAAAACCTATAGCTCGCCGATAAAGGAATATCTGAATGTTTACGTGATCTGTGGCTATGGGATGATGTTTCTGTCCATGTTCATTACCGTTATGGCATACAGGGGGCTTGATTTTTCCAATGTGCCAGTGGTGGAATCGCTGGGCTATGTAGTTGTGATGCTGCTAAGTTACTTGTTTTTTAAGGAAAAGATCACGAAAAAGAAGCTTTTGGGAATGGCAGTGATTCTTTGCGGTATATTTGTGTATTACCGTTAAATTTCTGCGATCCGGCGCTTTGGCTTTGGGGCCCGGTTTACTGCATAAAAAACTGCCGCACAGTGATCGCATCACGTGTGCAGCAGTTCTGGTACATTTTTTAATGGAGCTGGGGTATTTCACAGTCATCCGTGTCGCGTTGGGCCATGGAAGCCAGTAGTGTTGTGACGGGCAGATTAGCCGTGTTTTGTGCTTGAAGTTCTTTGTACCATTTGCTGTACTTATACATACGGTATGTAGTTTTCAACTTGCACAATTTTGCTTCATCTGCGCATGCGTTTTTGAAAGCTTCCCGCTCTGACATATCCAGTTCCACATAATCCAGATATGAGATCTGAAGCTCTGTTAGTGGTTTGCTGCACTTCGGACAGATCATCTTATGTCCGTTCAGCATAAAAATTCGGTGACATTGTTTGCAGTAATGCATGTACATCATATCAAATTCCCCTTTTCTTAAACAAACATAATCGAAAACCTGTAATTATATTTACATTTTCTGCGAAAAAAGTCAATAACTTATATGGTAATATTTGCCGTACTTTAGTGACAGTAATCATCAAAAAATTATGTTAACTGACATTCTTCCGGTAAGTGGGGCGTTTTTTCCGGATAAAATGCAAAATGATTGTATAAATTAGAGAGGAATGATATAATAGCGGAGATAATATCAGCCCTTTAAAAAATATTTTTGTAAACAGGATTGTTGATTTGGAGGATTTACATAAATGGGTAAACTGCTGCAAAAAATGCGGAGAGGAAAAAAGAATACCGGTAAAAAGAAACTTGACTGGACGGAGTTTGAAGAAGATTATGAATCCGATGAAGAATATTACGGAGAAGATGAGGAAGACGATTACGGGGATAATGGCGGCGGTCCGGATGAAGAAGCGTATTATGAAGATGACGAAGCCTGGGAAACAGATGGCAATTACGAAGATGACGAAGCCTGGGAAACAGATGGCAATTACGAAGATGATGAAGTCTGGGAAGCAGATGGCGATTATGAGGATGATGAAAATTGGGAAACGGATGCCTGCTATGAGGAAGATGGTGCTGATGGGCAGGACGCGGACGAGTACTATGAAGATGAGGAAGCTTATGAACCAGACGGAGACGAATACTATGAGGATGACGAGTTTTATGAAATAGACGGGAATCTGCATTCGGAAGACGATACGTATTATGAAGATGAAGACGATTACGAGGCTGACGACGAGGAAAATTGTGAAGATGAGGAGTACTACGAGGACGGAGAAA
>QXWO01000007.1 GCA_009911035.1 Lachnospiraceae bacterium | reverse complement strand
CTATGAATCTGAAGATGAGGAGTACTACGAGGATGAGGAAGCCTATGAATCTGAAGATGAGGAGTACTACGAGGATGGAGAAACCTATGAATCTGAAGATGAGGAGTACTACGAGGATGAGGAAGTCTATGAATCTGATGACGAATATTACGAAGACGACGAGGAAGATTATGAGGATGATGACTTTGAAATAGATGAGGACGAAGAAGATTACGATGACGATTATGACGACGAAGAGGATGAAGAATACGACGATGACGATGATGTGCCGGAAGGTGTCATGGGAAAAGTCGTTTATAAGCTCACCCATATGTCAGCGGTGGATTACATCATTGCCCTTACCAGTGCAGCGGTCCTGATTCTGGCGGTAGTGACTGGAACCATGTATCTGGGGGCCAAAAGCAGTCAGGCACAAATAGAGACTTTTGCAGAAATCGGAGTGGGGATTGAAGACATCCATATGATTGGTGAAAGCGGGCTTGTGGCTATTGCAGATGCCCAGGCATCCAGGCTGGCAGCGGCTGAGACAGAGGCGGAACAGGAAGAAGATCAGGAGGAAGAAAAGGAACAGGAGAAGGCAGGAGATACTGAGGTGGTCATGAACCTTACTTCCATCCAGAAGGATTTGAAAATAAAGTTTATCAATAAGAAAACAGGAAAATTGATTCCGAATATTGAATTTGAGGTGGAAGTGAAGACACCTTCGGGGAATACTGTTACATACAAAGATGATGACAAAGACGGCATCATATATAAGACCGATATAGAACCGGGGAAATATAAGGTTAAGATAATCTCGCCTGCTTCGGACAGTACGTATCAGATTTCCGCAGAAGAAACGGCCATTACAGTGCGGGATAAGATTGAATATAAAAAGGTAGATGTATCTGACGAGGTAAAAACAGAAGCACAGGTCAATGTGGCAGTGGAAGATACCAAAGTGAATGAAACTGTGGTGGAATCTACCAATACTGATACAGTAGAGTGGGTGGAATCCACCAAGACATTGATAGATGGGACGGAGGAGACGGAAGAAGGCTACGAAAAGATAGACAGGAGCAGTATTGCAGACCCGGCCCAGCAGGCATCTGTCGGATTCCGTCTTTTAACGGGGATTGATGCAAGAGAGCCTGACGCGCCGACTGAGGAAGAAGATGAACAGAATCCGCCAAAGGAGGAGGAAACGCCGGAACCGGAGAAGCCAACGGCTGAACCTACCCAGGCGCCGGAACCGGAACCAGACCCTACCGCCGCACCTACGGAAAAGCCTGTAGAAGCGCCTCCTACCGCGGCACCGACAGAAAAACCCACGGCAGCACCTACAGCGGTCCCTACACAAAAGCCTACCCCGGCACCGGAAAAACCTACGGAAAAGCCGGCTCCGGCGCCTACAGAGAAACCCACAGCGAAACCGACTCCGGCGCCTACAGGGATACCCACACAGAAACCTACCCCGGTTCCCACGGCGGCACCTACAGGAAAGCCTACTGCGGCACCTACGGCAACTGCCAAAGCCACAGCGTCACCAACAGTATCACCGTCAGCGAAACCATCCGGCAGTCCGGCGCCTTCCGCAACGCCCACTGCCACGCCTAAGAATCTGAAGGAAGATACAACCAGTGTATTAAAGACAACCAGCGGCGAGGTGCTGTATGTCAAAGACGGCGACGGACATTTCAGAGAAGCAAAATATGCCGATTATTACAATAGCAGTATCAAGGAATTTTACCGTAAAGTCAGCACCACAAAAGGTGAATACAGATATACGGGCTGGCAGGAAATTGACGGGGTAACGTATTTTTTTGATAAAAATGGAAATAAAGTTACTGGCGAACAGGTCATCCAGGGGGCCAAATATACCTTCAACAGTGATGGCTCTTTAAATACCGGTTCCGGGCATTTGGGAATTGATGTATCCAAATGGAATGGGAATATCGACTGGAATGCAGTGAAAAACAGTGGCGTTTCTTATGTAATTATCCGCTGCGGCTACCGGGGTTCCACTACCGGAGCTTTGATAGAGGATCCCATGTTCAGAAGCAACATCAAAGGCGCTTCCGCCGCAGGGCTCAAAGTGGGAGTTTACTTCTTTACCCAGGCGGTAAACGAAGTGGAGGCGGTAGAGGAAGCTTCCATGGTATTAGGGCTGATTAAAGGGTATAATATCAGTTATCCGGTATTCCTGGATGTGGAGCCAAGCAATGGCAGAGGCGATAAGATCGACGCAGGAACCAGGACTGCAGTATGCAGGGCGTTTTGCCAGACCATACAGAATTCCGGATATAAGTCAGGAATTTATGCAAATAAGACGTGGCTGAACAGTTACGTGGATGCCCCTAGCCTTGCCAGTTATAAAATATGGCTGGCCCAGTATGCGGCAGCACCCAGCTATAGTAAGACCAAATATGATATGTGGCAGTATTCCTCTAAAGGAAAAGTGGCGGGGATCAGCGGAAGTGTTGACATGAATATCAGTTATATGGGATACTAAGAGATGAAGTTTCGCTAATGCTAAGTGAAATGACTATCTCTAAAAGAACCGCGGCGCGGGACTGCAGTTTGGGAGAAAATAAGACTGCGTATAGAAGCTGTGCAGTTTCTTGGAATCAGAAAGAAGAATGGAGAGAAGAAGATGAGAACTTATTTGGTAACAGGAGGGGCCGGATTTATCGGGTCGAACTATA
This sequence comes from Lachnospiraceae bacterium, assembly GCA_009911035.1. Taxonomy (GTDB): domain Bacteria; phylum Bacillota; class Clostridia; order Lachnospirales; family Lachnospiraceae; genus Suilimivivens. The sequence continues at coordinate 87,292 of QXWO01000007.1, read as the reverse complement.
TTCATTATATGTTTAGAAAATATGATAATGAGATCCGGATCATTAATGTGGATGCCCTTACTTATGCGGGGAATCTTGAGAATTTGAAAAGTGTGGAGGAACGGGATAACTATACTTTTGTGAAGGCGGATATTTGTGACAAGGAAGCGATAGCTAAAATATTTGAGGAGAATGACATTGACCGGGTGGTGCATTTTGCGGCGGAGAGCCACGTGGACAGGAGTATCAAGGCACCAGAGGTTTTTGTGCAGACGAATGTGTTAGGAACTGCGGTCATGCTCAACTGTGCAAAGGCGGCATGGGAACTGCCTGACGGAACATTTAAGCCGGATAAGAAATTCCTCCATGTATCTACCGATGAGGTGTATGGTTCGCTGGAAGATGAGGGGGGCTACTTTTATGAGACAACGCCTTATGCACCCCATAGCCCGTATTCTGCCAGCAAGGCCAGCTCGGACATGCTGGTGAAGGCATATATGGATACGTATAAGTTCCCTGCTAATATTACGAACTGCTCCAACAATTACGGGCCATATCAGTTCCCTGAAAAACTGATTCCTCTGATCATCAATAATGCGCTGCACGGGAAAAAGCTTCCTGTCTACGGAGATGGTAAAAATGTCAGGGACTGGCTTTACGTGGAGGATCATGCGAAAGCCATTGACATGGTACAGGAGAAGGGGCGCCTTTTTGAGACTTACAATGTGGGCGGACATAATGAAAAACAGAACATCGAAATTATCCACATTATTCTGGATACCCTTAAGGAAATGTTGCCGGAAGGAGATTCCAGAAGGGCACTTGTGGGGGAAGATTTGATCACCTATGTGGAAGACAGGAAAGGGCATGACAGAAGGTATGCCATTGCGCCCGATAAGATTAAGGCAGAAATCGGCTGGGAGCCGGAAACCATGTTTAAGGAAGGAATAAAGCGCACCATAGCATGGTTTTTTGAGCATGAGGACTGGATGAAGAATGTGACCAGCGGCGACTATCAGAAGTACTATGAGGATATGTATAAAGACCGCTGATATTTCGTATGCGGCTCCAATGGGAGCCGGATTCATGAAGCCTGCTGCGGACGGAGACATGAAAAACGGAAATAAAAATGGGAGTGATTTACAGTCACTTCCATTTTGTGGTATACTATTAACAGTTGTGCGCAGGTAATAGTTTGGACAGATCCGGGCATTGACGGGTCAGGCTGTGCGACGGGTCAGTGGCTGAAAGTATCTGAACTGCTATATATGTAGAAAGAGGTAAGAATAGCTTACAGAAATGAGGGCGATATGAAAGGAATTATTTTAGCAGGCGGGTCGGGGACAAGGCTGTATCCGCTGACCAAGGCAATCAGCAAACAGATTATGCCGGTTTATGACAAACCGATGATTTATTATCCGCTGTCTACTCTGATGCTGGCAGGGATCAGGGAGGTACTGATAATCTCGACCCCCAGGGATTTGCCTGTCTTTGAGGAACTGTTTGGAGATGGAAGCCAGCTCGGCATGTCTTTTTCCTATGCGGTGCAGGAACAGCCCAGAGGACTTGCCGATGCCTTTATCATAGGCGCTGATTTTATCGGAAAGGATAATGTTGCGCTGGTGCTTGGGGACAACATTTTTTACGGACAAAGTTTTTCGAGGGTGTTGAGGGAAGTAGCCCTTCGGGAAAAAGGCGCTACTATATTCGGCTATTATGTGCGTGATCCCAGAGAATACGGAGTGGTTGAGTTTGACGAAACAGGGAAAGCTCTGTCTATTGAGGAAAAGCCGGAAAATCCTAAAAGCAATTATGCGGTGCCAGGGCTTTATTTTTATGACAATGATGTGGTGGACATTGCGGCTGACGTGAAGCCTTCTGCCCGCGGGGAAATTGAAATCACCAGCATCAACAATGAATATCTGCGCAGGGGGACCCTCCATGTGGAAACTTTAGGGAGAGGTTTTGCCTGGCTGGATACAGGAAATCATGATTCGCTTTTAGATGCTTCTGATTTCGTGGCGGCATTCCAGAAACGGCAGGGGCTGTATATTTCCTGCATTGAGGAAATTGCCTACAAGAGGGGATTCATCAACAGAGAACAGCTTTTGAAGCTGGCAGAGCCGCTTATGAAGACAAACTATGGACAATATATGAAAGAAGTTGCGGAAGGCTTGTAAAATACAGCCTTCTTGGCAGTAAAATATGCGTAGAGGGATCAACATTGCTGTATAATTGGGAATTTCTGTTACAGAAATGGATAGAAAGGGAGAAGATTCATGGGAAAAATTACAGTGGAAACATGTGAAATCGAAGGACTAAAGGTGATCACCCCTGCGGTGTTCGGAGATGCCCGGGGATATTTCATGGAAACATACAATTATAATGATTACAAGGAAGCAGGGATTGACCAGGTTTTTGTACAGGATAACCAGTCATCATCCGTTAAGAATGTCTTAAGGGGGCTTCATTTCCAGATTAACCACCCACAGGACAAGCTTGTCCGGGTGATTTCCGGCGAGGTTTTTGATGTGGCGGTAGACTTAAGGCCGGATTCAAAAACCTTTGGAAAATGGTACGGGGTAGTGCTTTCAGCAGAAAATAAAAAGCAGTTTTTTATACCGAAAAATTTTGCCCATGGATTTATTGTGCTGTCTGACTATGCGGAATTTGCCTATAAATGTACGGATTTTTATCATCCCAATGACGAAGGGGGATTAAAATTTGACGACCCGGACATCGGGGTGGAATGGCCCATAACACCGGACACTAAACTGATTATGTCCGATAAGGATACAAAGTGGGGCGGCATCAAAGAATATGTAAAAAGCAGAGAGAACGGATAGAAAGTATGGAAAGTAACCTTAAGGAGAAGAAAGGGTTTGTTTTTAAAAAAATGCCGAAGCCTGTAGGCATTGGTATTTTTTACGGGATATGTATTTTAGTGGCGGCCATGGTGCTTCTGCACAATAACCCCCTGGCTCCTGACCAGCACACGGAAAATTTAAAAAAGTTCTGCGCCTGTGCACTGCTTACACTGGCATGTATTATTTTCGGCCTTTATTATGACAGAATGTTCATTATACCCAGGGAATTGTTCCAGAGCAGAAAATTGATCTGGAAGTTGGCCAAAAATGATTTTAAAAAGCGTTATGCAGGTTCATACCTTGGTTTTTTGTGGGCGTTGGTGCAGCCGGTGGTGACGGTGCTTATGTATTGGATCGTGTTTGACAAGGTATTTCAGACCCGGAGCCAGTTGGTGGCAAGCGGGGTGGAAGTGCCTTATGTGCTGCATTTAACGGCAGGGCTTGTGCCATGGTTTTATTTTTCCGAGGCAATCACAAACGGGACCAGTGCCCTTCTGGAATACAGCTATCTGGTAAAAAAGGTTGTGTTCAATATCAGTATCCTTCCAATCATCAAACTGATTGCAGCTACCTTTATCCATGTTTTTTTTGTAGCCGTTCTTCTGGCAGTGGCGGTATTTTACGGGTATTATCCCAATATTTATACGATACAGGTGGTATATTACAGTTTCTGCCTGTTTGTACTGGTGCTGGCCATGAGTTACTGCACCTGTGCAGTGGTGGTATTTTTTAAGGATCTGGCGCAGATTATCAATATCGGGTTACAGGTTGGCATGTGGGCTACGCCTATTTTGTGGAATATCGATATGCTCAACAATGATAACCTGATTACGCTTTTTAAATTAAATCCGCTGGTTTACATTGTTAACGGCTACCGGAATGCAATTTACGGTGATGAGTGGTTTTTTGAGCACTTTTATTCCTCCACATATTTCTGGATTTTTACAGTTACCTTGTTCTGTATTGGTTCCTTGATTTTTAAAAGGCTGAAAGTGCACTTCGCAGACGTGCTGTAGCACTGGGAGATATGGGGATGGATGAGAAGAAAATTGCCATAGAGGTAAAAAAACTGGAGAAGGCATATAAACTTTATGACAAGCCCTCGGACAGGCTAAGGGAATCCCTGGGGCTTTCCAGAAAGAAACGTTATAAAGAGCATTATGCCTTAAAAAGGGTGGATATGACCATTTACCAGGGGGAAACGGTAGGAATTATCGGTACCAATGGTTCGGGAAAGTCCACCATATTAAAGATCATAACAGGCGTGTTAAACCCCTCCGGCGGACAGGTCAGTGTCAATGGACGGATCTCCGCTCTTTTAGAGCTTGGCGCCGGATTTAATATGGAATATAACGGCATAGAAAATGTATACTTAAACGGTACCATGATTGGCTTTTCCGAAAAGGAGATCGAAGCCAAAATGGATGATATTTTAGAGTTTGCAGATATAGGAGATTATGTTTACCAGCCTGTCAAGACTTACTCAAGCGGTATGTTTGTACGGCTTGCTTTTGCTGTTGCCATCAATATTGAGCCGGAAATCCTGATTGTAGATGAGGCTTTGTCGGTGGGGGATGTGTTTTTTCAGGCAAAATGTTATCATAAATTTGAAGAATTTAAGAAAATGGGGAAGACCATCCTGTTTGTAAGCCATGATTTGAGCAGCATCAGTAAATACTGTGATAAAGTAGTTCTGCTGAATCAGGGGGTCAAGCTGGGAGAGGGAAGCCCCAAGGAAATGATCGATGCATATAAGCAGGTATTAGTAGGACAGTATCCGCTTTCGGAAGACGGGGACGGAAACCTTTCCGGGGATAAGGAGGTTAAAGCGGCCGCAGCAAAGACCGGCGAAGGGGGCACGGAACACGGGGCTGTGGTAAACCCGGATTTACTGGAGTATGGAACTAAAGCGGCCACCATTGAGGACTATTATGTGACGGATGAAGAAGGCAGGAATACCAGCGCCATCATCAAGGGACAGATGTGCAGTGTACATATGAGGGTGCGGTTTTCGGAGGATATCCCGGAACCTATTTTTGCGTTCAGCATCAAAAATATCAAAGGAGTGGAGATTACAGGAACCAACACCATGCTGGAGAAGGCATTTTTGGAACCAGTTACGGCGGGGAGCGTCAAGGAGATTACCTTTACCCAGAAAATAGACTTACAGGGAGGGGAGTATCTTCTTTCTCTTGGGGTGACTGGATATGAAAATGAGGATTTCAAGGTCTACCACAGGCTGTACGATGTGCTGAATATGACGGTGATTTCGGACAAAGATACGGTCGGATATTATGATACCAATTCAAAAGTGAGGGTGAAAGATGTACCTATATGAACAGCAGAAAGGAAGCAGGATATGAGCGGGGAAAGAAGAAGGCATACGCCGATTCACTTAAGTGAGGAAGAATTGCTCTCAAAGCTTCCGGCCCAGATAGGGAAGGTGAAATTAGATTATCAGTTTTATCCGGGAAAGGATCTGTACAGCGACGGGGAGATAGAGGACAAGATTCTTTCCATCGTAAAAAACGCCGCTCATGTGGAATATCCTTCTATTATAGAAGAAAGCAGAAGCTGGCCCATTTTATATCACTTATCCTCCCTAAGGGGGAATATTGTGGACTGGCTTCCCATAAAGCCAACAGACAAGGTTCTTGAAATCGGTTCCGGGTGCGGCGTAATTACGGAAAAGTTGGCAGAAAAGGCCAAAAGTGTCACCTGCGTGGATCTGTCTGCCAAAAGAAGCCGCATCAACGCCTACAGGAATCAGGATAAAGACAATATTGAAATTCATGTGGGGAATTTCAGCGATATCGAGCCGTCCCTTGGGGAAGACTATGATTTTGCCTGCATGATTGGCGTTTTTGAGTATGGTCAGTCCTATATACATACCAAGACGCCCTACGAAGATTTCTTAAAGATCATGATGAAGCATGTAAAAAAAGAGGGCTGTATCGTGATTGCCATAGAAAATAAATTTGGATTAAAATATTGGGCAGGCTGTCAGGAGGACCATGCCGGCACCTACTTCTGCGGACTGGAGGGCTACCCGGAAGGGGGAAGCGCCCGGACCTTTACCCGGCCCGGACTGGAAAAGATCTTTAAAAACTGCGGCGTGAAGAACTATTCTTTTTATTATCCTTATCCTGATTATAAATTCCCAACGGTAATTTATTCGGACAGGCGGCTCCCCCACCAGGGCGAGCTGACAGATAATATCCGCAACTTTGACCGGGACAGAATGGTGCTTTTTAATGAAAAGTATGTGTTTGACGGAACCATACAGGACGGCCTTTTTGATGTATTTTCCAATTCCTATCTGGTGATGATAGGAGGAGAGGCAGACACCTGTTATGTAAAATATTCTAATGACCGGGCGGGAAAATATGCCCTGCGGACGGATATTGTGGATACGCCTGATGGCAGGGTGGTGCGGAAAATACCCATGAATGAGCAGGCGGCAGGACATATCAGAGGAATGAAGCAGGCTTATGAACTTTTAAAAGACAGATATGAGGGCAGCGGGCTTTCTATCAATGCCTGCCAGATTACCGGAGAGGGTTATGCCCAGTTCCCTTATGAAAAGGGTGTTACGCTGGAAGAATTGCTGGACGAATGTCTGGAACGGGATGACATGGAAGAATTTCACAGGCTCTTTGACAGGTATTATGAGCTGGTTTCTTATGGAAGCGAAAAGCCGGTGACGGATTATGACCTGATATTTGCCAATATTCTGGTGGACGGTGATAAATGGACGGTCATAGACTATGAATGGACCATGAAAAGACAGATACCGCCTCAGGAAATTGCTTTCAGGGCGGTTTACTGCTATGTTCTTGAGGAAGAAAAACGTAACAGGCTGGATCTGGACGCCATCATGAGAAAACTTGGCATTACGGAAAAGATGGCCGACAGTTACCGGAGAAAAGAAGCAAAGTTCCAAAAACAGGTGACTGGAAAACGCATGTCCATGGGGGAAATCCGTTCTCTTATCGGCACTTACTGTATTGAACCTAAAACATTGATGGAATATCATCTTAAGAAGATACTGGATGAGAGAATTCAGATTTATTTTGATAATGGAAAAGGGTTTCAGGAGGAAAACTCCTGCTATATGCCCGATGTATATGAAGATGAAAGCCTTGTCTGCGCGCAGATTCCTTTTGACGGGAATGTGAAGACACTTAGAATCGACCCGGCAGACTGTTCCTGTATGGTAAAGATTTTAAAACTTGATTTAAACGGTGTGGATGTGCCCTTCCAGAAAAAATTCATACAGACAAACGGGAAAATGGTGAAGCCAGGATGTTATGTTTTTGATACACAGGATCCGAATCTGTGCATTATGGTTTCTGAACTTGCCATGGATGTTGAAAATGAACTTACTATAGAGATGGAGGTCAGTCCTGTGCCAAAGGATATGGCGCAGGATATGATGGGAGCTGTTAAGAGGGTTTTTTAAATGGCAGTGAAGGATATTCTGGCTTTGCGGTTTTTGACATGAGGAAAAAAGTGAGGTTGCACAGGTGGCTTTTTTGAAGCAGAAATTGAAACAGATATTGATCAATAAGTGTCATAGAATATACGAAAAAGAAGTTTTTGATAAGGATTTAAGCTATGACAGGTGGATTCGGGAACAGGAGAAAAATGTTGAGAATGGAGAAGAAAAATCTGACAAAATAGATAATAATCTGACAAATGATTTCAAAATGGAAGAATATGACAGAGATAAAAAAGAAAATGACGGGGAAAATGCAGAATATGGTAAAAATTGTCGGCTGGTGAAAGCGGCAGGTAAAAAGATGATGCTGGTCAATTGTCAGGTCTTTTTTGAAAATATTTCTAAGATCCTGGAAAAGACAGAGGCAGATATCCTACTGCTTATGTTTTATGAAGGACAGGTCAGTGAAATTGGTTTTAAGCTCATAGGAAGGCAATTTTCCGAAAATGAAGATACGGTTCTGGTATATGGGGATGAGGATGTTTTGGAAGATGGGGAGCGAATGAATCCATGGTTTAAACCAGACTGGTCCCCGGACCGTTTTCTGTCTTCTTTTTATTTCGGTGGACTTGTGGCAGTCAGGACTACAGCCGCGCAGGCCGTATACGCTGGCTTTGCAGGGGAGGAGGCAGCGCCCTTTGCGTTCCTTTGGGAACTGCTGAAAAGATATCATGCTTTTGAGCCGGGACATGAAGACGGCAGGATGCCGGTCAGGCATATCAGACAGATATTATACCATAGTAAAAAAGAGGGTTACGGGCAGATAAAGGACTGGAAACTGCCCGGTGCTGCGACGAAGGAAATGAAGGGAAAGCTGCCGTCTCTGATTTCCATTGTGATTCCCTCTAAGGATAACACGGAAGTGCTTTTTCAGTGTATGGATTCACTGATAGAAAGAACCAGGACAAAGCATCCTGTTGAATTGATTCTGGTAGATAACGGAAGCCGGGAAGAAAACAGGCAGAAAGTGGACAAAAAGGTGAGCGGGCTAAAGGGATCCGGGCTGTTTTCCTGTCAGTATTTGTATGAGCCGATGCCCTTTAATTTTTCCCGGATGTGCAATAAGGGGGCACAGGCAGCGCAGGGAGAGATTCTTCTTTTTCTCAATGACGATATGGAAATTATCCAGCCGGACTGGCTGGATCTGATGGCAGAAAAGGCACAGCTTTCCTATGTAGGGGCGGTGGGGGCCAAGCTTCTGTACCCGGATTCATCGAAAATCCAACATGCAGGCATTACCAATCTGCGGGTAGGCCCTGCCCATAAGCTTCAGTTTCTGGATGATAAGGAAGTGCATTATTTTGGCATGAACCGGGGCGTCCACAATATGCTGGCAGCTACGGGGGCATGTCTGATGATGCAAAAAGCCGTTTTCAAACAGGCCGGAGGCTTTTACGAAGGACTGGCAGTGGCTTTTAATGATGTGGATTTGTGCTATTCAATCTATGAAAAGGGATATTATAATGTTGTGAGAAATGATGTGGCACTCTACCACCATGAGTCTTTAAGCAGAGGAAATGACGGGGAGTCCGAAGAAAAGCAGTTACGGCTCCTTAGGGAAAAGGATATCCTTTATGAAAGGCATCAAAAGCTGTATGGACATGACCCCTTTTACCACCCATACCTTACTACGGATATGCTGGAATCGAAATACGCTCCGGCCTACCACTATCAGGTGACGCTGGATATGCCCTGGTCGGAGGTATCGCCCTGTACGAAAGAGGTTATGCAGGCGCGGGAAGATGAGTGCCTAAGGGTCGGCATGGAGTGTGCCATGGACATTTATAAATGGCAGTATGGGGTATCCCCCAAAAAGGGGAACGTAAAGCCGGTGCCATCGGATATGGGTTATTATTTCCAGGGGTATTCCTTTGTGATTGGGGCGGATAACGCCTGTTATGTTAAAAAACTGCTATTAAGAAATCAGGACAGCGGGCAGATATGGGCGGTACCCATTGAAAATAGGTACCGAAAGGATATCAGAAATAATCTGAAAGACCAGATAAATGTAGATTTGACGGGATTTGCCGCAAAGCTGCACAGGGATGCAGTTCCCGCCGGGGTGTACAGGTTCGGTATGCTGGCAAAAGACCAGTGCTCCAGATCAAAACTGGTAAACTGGAGCAGTTGGGTGCTGGAGGTGACGGAAAATGGAGAGTAAGGAAGAACGCCGGGAAGAAAACAGGACACAGGAGATGGATTACCGTGACGCTTACGAAACGGAGCACCTGCGCAATGCGGATCTGGCAGGACGGGTTGCGGCATTGGAGGCTAAGTGTGATGATCTGACCTTTAAACTCAACAGGATTAAAAACAACCCCCTCTGGAAGATGTCCGCGCCCCTGCGGAAATGTATGCATTTTGTGATCCGTCAGCGTGACAGGATTAAGAACTGCGGAAACGTAAGAGGATTGATTGCCAAGATGAGGTATAAGACAATTGAGCATCAGGCAATGCAGAATTACGGCACCAGGAGTTTTCCCGTACCGGAGGAAGCGGAAAGGCAGAGAGAGGAAAAATTCCTGCGGATGCCTAAAATCAGTATTTTAGTCCCTTTGTATAATACACCGCAGTCTTTTTTACGGGAAATGATTGAATCTGTGACGGCCCAGACTTATGAAAACTGGGAATTGTGCCTGGCTGACGGCTCTGAAGGCGGGTATGAATATGTGGAGGAGATCGTCAGGGAGTATCAGCAGGCGGCGGGGGAAAAGATCCGCTACCAGAAGCTTTTGAAAAACGAGGGCATTTCGGGCAACACAAACCAGTGTCTGAAACTGGCCACCGGGGAGTACATTGGACTCTTTGACCATGACGACCTGCTGCACCCAAGTGTGCTGTATGAATATGTGAAGGTGATCAACGAAAAGGATGCGGACTACATTTACTGTGATGAGACGACCTTTAAAGGCAGGGACATCAACAAAATGCTTACCATGCATTTTAAGCCGGACTATGCCATTGACAACTTAAGGGCCAACAATTACATCTGCCATTTCAGTGTGTTTGCAAGGACCCTTTTAGACGGCACGGAGCTGTTCCGCAGTAAGTTTGACGGCAGCCAGGACCACGATATGATTCTGCGTCTTACAGACCGGGCACGGAATGTGGTTCACGTTCCCAAACTCCTATATTACTGGAGAAGCCATCCGGCCAGTGTGGCGTCCAATATTGAGGCCAAGCCCTATGCCATAGAAGCGGCCAAAGGGGCGGTGGCGGACCATCTGAAAAGGCATGGGTACCAGCATTTTGAGATCACGTCCACCAGGGCCTTTGAGACGATTTTCAAAATCCGTTATCAGATCATGGGAAGTCCTTTGATTTCCATTGTGATTGCCAATAAAGACCATGCGTCGGATTTGAAAAGGTGCATTACTTCTATATTAGAGAAGTCCACCTATGAAAATTTCGAGATAATCGTCGTGGAAAATAGCAGCACGGAAAAGGAAATTTTCGACTATTATCAGGAACTTGAAGAAAATGAGAAGGTTCGAATCGTTACTTATGAGGGAACTTTCAATTATTCGGCGGTGAATAATTTAGGGGCCTCTAAAGCTGCGGGGCAGTATATCCTGCTGCTGAACAACGACACTCAGGTAATTACCGTCAACTGGATAGAGGAACTTCTGATGTATGCCCAGCGGGAAGACGTGGGCGCGGTGGGAGCCAAGCTTTATTATGCGGATAAGACCATCCAGCACGCAGGCGTGGTTCTGGGACTGGGAGCCCACAGGACGGCGGGGCACAGCCATTACAAACAGCACCGGGAAAATCTGGGCTATATGGGGCGGCTGTGCTATGCCCAGAATGTTTCTGCGGTAACAGGAGCCTGCCTGCTGGTGAAGAAATCTGTTTTTGACGAGGCGGGAGGACTGGATGAATCCTTTGCAGTCTCCTTGAATGATGTGGATTTTTGTCTGAAATTAAGGGAAAAAGGGTACCTGAATGTGTTTACGCCTTTTGCGGAGCTGTACCATTTTGAGTCCATATCGAGAGGGCTGGATGATAACGGCGAGAAGGCACAGCGGTATAACAAAGAGTCGGAGCAGTTTAGAAACAAGTGGAAAAATGTGCTGGAAGCGGGGGACCCGTACTACAATGTGAATTTTTCCCTTGACAGAAGCGACTTTGCTTTGAAAATCTGAGGGGGTTATGATAAAATAGTAACAAGGCATGTTTGAAAATGATAGCAATATATAAAATAAAAATCAGGAGGGTACGAAATGAGCTACAAAGAACAATACGATTTCTGGCTGGAAGACGATTATTTTGACCAGGCAACCAAGGATGAGCTGCGTGGGATCGCCGGTGATGAGAAGGAAATTGAAGACCGTTTTTATAAGGAACTGGAATTTGGTACAGGCGGCCTTCGCGGGGTGATCGGCGCGGGCACCAACCGTATGAACATTTACACGGTGAGAAAGGCAACCCAGGGACTTGCCAACTACATAATCAGTCAGGGAGGCAGGGAAAAGGGAGTTGCAATTGCATATGATTCCAGAAGGATGTCACCGGAATTTGCCGATGTGGCGGCTCTTTGTCTGGCAGCAAACGGGATCAAGGCGTATGTGTTTGATGCACTCCGCCCCACACCGGAACTTTCTTTTGCACTTAGAACGCTTCACTGTATTTCGGGTATCGTTATTACGGCAAGTCATAATCCCCCGGAGTATAACGGCTACAAGGCATACTGGGAGGACGGCGCACAGGTGACTGCTCCCAAGGATAAGGAAATTATCGAAGAGGTAAAGAAAGTAACGGATTATCATCAGGTTAAGACCATGGATAAGGATGCGGCCATAGCGGCAGGCCTTTATCAGGTGATTGGCAAAGAGATCGACGATGCTTACATGGAAGAACTGAAAAAGCAGATCATCCATCCTGAAATCATTAAGGAAGTTGCCGATGACATTAAGATCGTTTACTCTCCTTTCCACGGTACGGGAAATGTGCCTGTAAGAAGAATTCTTTCAGAGCTGGGATTCAAGCATGTGTATGTGGTGCCGGAGCAGGAGCTGCCAGACCCCGATTTCACGACGCTGGATTATCCTAACCCGGAAGATCCCAAGGCATTTGAACTGGCCCTTAAACTTGCAAAGGAAAAGAACGCGGATATTGTACTGGCCACTGACCCGGATGCAGACCGTCTCGGTATTTATGCACTGGATACCAGCTCCGGGGAGTATATTCCCTTCACAGGCAATATGTCCGGTATGCTGATAGCAGAATATATTTTAAGGGAAAGAACGGCTACAGGCACTATGCCGGAGAATCCCGCACTGGTGACCACTATCGTTACCACCAACATGGCTGCAGCCATTGCAAAGGATTACAATGTAAAATTCATTGAAGTGCTTACAGGATTTAAATATATCGGAGAGCAGATCAAGCTCTTTGAGCAGACCGGCTCTAACAACTATGTATTCGGCCTGGAAGAAAGCTACGGCTGTCTGGCAGGCACCCATGCAAGGGACAAGGATGCCGTGGTTGCAGTTATGTGTCTGTGTGAAATGGCTGCATGGTGCAAGAAGAACGGAATCACTGTATGGGATCAGATGCTGAAGCTTTATGAAAAATATGGTTATTATAAAGAAACCCAGTATGCGATTACGCTGAAAGGGATCGATGGTTCCAAACAGATTGCAGAGATGATGGATAAATTAAGAAACGATCCGCCTAAGAACTTCGGGGAACTGGCAGTGAAGGAATTCAGGGATTATGACAGGGATGTGACAAGAGATTTGGAAACAGGAGAGGAAAGACCTACTGGCCTGCCTAAATCGAACGTCCTTTACTTTGACCTGACCAATGATTCCTGGTGCTGTGCACGTCCTTCTGGTACAGAGCCGAAAATCAAATTCTATATGGGCGTGAAAGGAACCAGCATTGAAGACGCGCAGGATAGGGTGGAAAAACTGACAGAAGCGCTTAAGTCCTATATCTAAAATTTTAGACGCATAAATAGTAAGAATCATCGCAGAGCGTGTTTGGAAACTTTCTCAAACACGCTCTGATAATACTAGTACTTCGTACTAGCAACATTTATTCAGACAAAATCCCCACGGCAGACAAGAGGTACTAGAATATGGGAAAAATTATAAAAGTCAGCAATTTAAAGAAAACACTTCGTTATTTGAAGAAGAACGGAATCAGGCAGGCATATTATGCCATGAAGGAAAGGGTGCAGACAGAAATTGCAGACGACTATGCCTATCAGCCGCCGGAGGAAAAGGAACTTCAAAGGCAGGTAAAAGACGGGGAACGCTTCTCGGTCAAATTCAGTATTCTTGTTCCGGCCTTTGAGACGGAAGAAAGATATTTAAGGGCAATGATTGATTCGGTCCTGTCCCAGACATACGGCAATTTTGAGCTGATCCTTGCAGATGCCAGCGCAACAAAGGCTGTGGAGGATGTGGTCAAATCCTATGGGGACGGACGGATCAAGTACAGGCGGCTGAAACAGAATGCAGGCATTTCTTCCAATACCAATCAGGCCCTTATGTATGCCACGGGAGATTATGCAGGGCTTCTCGACCATGACGATGTGCTGACACCGGATGCCCTCTATGAGATGGCGGCCTGCATTGATGAATATGAAAAAATGGATGTCCAACTGCAATTGCTTTATTCTGATGAGGATAAATGTGACAGTGAACAGATACACTATTATGAGGTGAACCGGAAACCGGGCTTTAATCTTGACCTGATGTTAAGCAACAATTATATCTGTCATTTTATGGTAATAAAGCGGCAGTTACTGCAGGAACTTGGGTTCCGCAGCGTGTGCGACGGCGCCCAGGATTACGATGTGGCTCTGCGGGCAGTGAATGTGATGCTGGGCAAGGATAAGATGCGTACGAAAAAGATGGAGATCCCGGTTGCCCATATCCCCAGAGTCCTGTATCATTGGCGCTGTCATGAACATTCTACTGCGGAAAATCCTTCCAGCAAGCAGTATGCCTATGATGCCGGAAAGCGGGCCGTGGAGGATTTCCTGCGGGCCAGAGGATGGAAGGGGAGTGTTTCCCATCTGAGGCATCTGGGATTCTACCGGGTGGACTACCAGCCGGGGCTTTTAGTCAACAGAGTGGATACGGCGGTGGTAGGTGGAAAGCTGATTGATAAAAAAAATCTTGTCATAGGCGGAATCTATACGGCTGACGGAAAAGGACTTTATCAGGGGCTTCACAAGGAATACAGCGGTTACATGCACAGGGCGGCATTACAGCAGGAAGCAGAGATGGTGGATGTTCGGTGCATGAAGGTGTCCCGGGAGGCGGAAACCGTTTTGGAGGAAATGCTGGGGCTTCCCTATTTACAGCATCCGGGAAACGGCCGTTTTGACTGGCAGGACTGTTTAAACGATACGGTAGATTTTGTGGATTTGAGCAGAAGGTTCTGCGGGAAAATCCGGGAGATGGGATATAGAATCGTGTGGGACCCTGCCATGACAGAAAAAATTAAAATGCAGAATGAGGATGCTTAAATGGCAAAGACCACCGTGGTGATACCTAATTATAATGGAATAAAATATATTGACGGTTGTTTAAGGTCTCTTTACAAAGGTTCTGTTCAGCCGGAGATCATTTTGGTGGATAATGGCTCCACGGACGGCAGCCTTTCCCTTGTAAAGGAAAAATATCCTTTGGTGAAAGTGATAGAATTTGCTGAAAATACCGGATTTTCAAAGGCGGTCAATGCAGGGATCAGGATGGCACGGACAGAATATGTGCTCCTCCTAAACAATGATACGGTTTCGGGTCAGGAGATGACAGCCTGTCTTGAAAAGGCCATGGATGATGATCCTGGAATTTTTTCCGCCGGGGCAAAGATGATCAACCTTCATGATAGAAATAAGCTGGACGGGGCGGGAGATTTTTACTGCGCCCTTGGCTGGGCCTATGCCAGGGGAAAAGATAAGCCTGTGGACAGTTATGATAAAGAGGACCGTATTTTTTCCGCATGTGCAGGAGCGGCTATTTACAGGCGCGGGTTGTTTGATAAAATCGGATATTTTGACGAAAATCATTTTGCCTATCTGGAAGATATCGATATAGGGTATCGGGCAAATATTTATGGTTATCCTAATAAATATGCGCCAGAGGCGCAGGTATTCCATGCCGGAAGCGCGGTCAGCGGATCGCGGCATAACGAATTCAAGGTGAAGCTTTCTGCCAGAAACAGTATTTATCTTATATATAAGAACATGCCCCTTTTACAGATAATCATAAATTTTCCGTTGCTGCTGGCAGGGTATCTGATCAAGTTCCTTTTCTTTTCACTGAAAGGAATGGGGGGCGCATACGGAAAAGGACTGCTGGAGGGGATAAAACTGTCCGTATCCGGGGAGGGCCGGAAGAATAAGGTAAAATTTCGTATGCGAAACATAAAAAATTATCTGTGGATACAGGGGCAGTTGTGGATGAATATATTATTTAGGCTTACTCAATTTTGAGTTGTGCTTTTTGGAATAATATTGTAGAATATTTGCAAGAAGGTAGCAGGATATGATTAAGGATAATCAAAAGTATTTTAATAGACTGCACTTGTTGGTAGATGCTGGGATTGTGGCAATCTCTTACTTGCTTGCATGGTATATAAAGTTTGGCACCGTATTTGCAGATACGGAGCCAGGCGTAGGCGCACTGGATACGAGGATCTATTTTAGTTACCTCTATTTTGTTGTGCCTGAATATATTATCCTCTACTACTTCTTTAATATGTATGCACCAAAGCGCGCTACGAGGCGGAAATATGAGCTGGAAGGCATTATAAAGGCTAACTGTGTGGGAATCGTGCTCTTTATTGTGTTCCTGTACATGATTCACCAGCCTCATTTTTCCCGTTTTATGATGGGCGCATTTTTTGCGGTAAATATTATTCTGACAACCATCTGCCGCACCCTGATACGGAACATGCTTCTCTATTTCCGTAAAAAAGGATACAATCTTAAGTACATCCTGCTGATTGGTTATTCCCGGGCGGCGGAGGAATATATCACCAGAATCAACGCGAATCCCCAGTGGGGCTATGTAGTGCGGGGGATCTTAGACGACAGGATTCCCAGCGGCACCGTTTATAAAGGCGTGAAGGTGGTGGGCAGGATTGAAAATATCAAATACATTCTGCCGGAAAACAAGCTGGACGAAATTTCCATTACGCTGGCCCTTAAGGACTACGACCATCTGGAAAGCATTGTAGATTTATGCGAGAAATCGGGGGTGCACACAAAATTTATTCCCGATTATAATTCGCTGGTGCCCAGCCACCCTTACACAGAAGATCTGATGGGGCTTCCTGTCATCAATATCCGCTATGTGCCCCTTACCAATACTTTAAACTGGTATGCCAAGCGGGGGATTGATGTGATAGGCTCCCTGACAGGGATCATTCTTTCCTCCCCGATTATGCTGCTTGTGGCGCTGGCAGTGCGTTTCACCAGCAGAGGCCCGGTCATTTTCAAGCAGGAGAGGGTGGGACTTCACAACAAGACGTTTAATATGTATAAATTCAGGACCATGGAACTGCAGAGACCTTCCGCAGAGCAGAAGGCATGGACGATCAAGGATGACCCAAGGGTTACAAAAGTAGGGAAGTTTTTAAGAAAGACAAGCCTGGACGAACTGCCCCAGCTCTTTAACATTTTGATGGGCGAAATGTCACTGGTAGGGCCAAGGCCAGAACGTCCCCAGTTTGTGGAGAAATTTAAAGAAGAAATTCCCCGTTATATGATAAAACACCAGGTACGTCCGGGGCTGACAGGGTGGGCGCAGATCAACGGATACAGGGGGGATACCTCGATCCGTAAGAGAATTGAATATGATTTGTTCTATATTGAAAACTGGACCATGTCCATGGACATAAAAATCATGTTCCTTACCATATTTAAGGGATTTATTAATAAGAATGCCTACTAATTTGAACGCTTATGTATATAATGGTGCAAATTTACAAATCTTAAGGATAAATTAAAATGACTGCCGGGGGCTTGCTATAATTGGCGTTTTATGCGAAAATAATATCTTGTGAGTAATCACAGATGATGAAGCCCATAAAGATATGCAAAGGAAGTAAAAAGGGAGAGATCATATGACGACAACATCTAAGAAACCTGTTAAAAAAAGACCCGTAAGGCCGGAAGAGCCTGTAAACGTAAAAAAGAAGAAAAAGAAAAAAGTCCCGGCATCGGCCAAGAAGCAGTCCAAAAATAAGCGCACCAAGATACTTTTATTTATATTGGAGATATTCATCCTGCTTATTATGGTAGTAGTCCTTTACAGTGTACTGAAAGTGGAGAAGGTGGGAAAAGTGACCCTGCCGGAAGAAGATATCGTAATTAATCCTGAGGTAAAGGAAAAGGTGGAAACCACCACTATGAAGGGATACCGGAATATTGCATTGTTTGGTGTGGACTCTACTACAGGGGCGCTTACCAAAAATACCAGAAGCGATACCATAATGATTGCATCGATTAATCAGGATACTGGTGAGTGTAAGCTGGTCAGCGTATACCGTGATACTTATTTAAACTTGAGCAATGATTCTTATAATAAATGTAATGCTGCCTATGCAAAAGGTGGTCCTATGCAGGCCATCAACATGCTGAATATGAATCTGGATATGAATATTACTGATTTCGTTACGGTAGGATTTGCCGGGCTTAGCGATACCATTGACGCCTTAGGGGGAGTCATGATTGATGTGGACAGCGCGGAGCTGCAGCATATCAACAACTATCAGATTTGTATGGCAGAGGACCTTAAGAGAAGCTATACCCCTGTGACGGACACAGGATACCAGTTGCTTGACGGACTTCAGGCAACAGCATATTGCCGTATCCGTTATACAGCCGGAGACGATTTTAAGCGCGCGGAGCGTCAGAGGGAAGTGCTGATGGCAGTGGCGGACAAAGCGAAATCGGCTTCACCTGCAACACTGAATAATGTTGCCAATGCCATTTTTGACAAGGATGAGATTTACACATCGCTGGATCTGACAGAAATCCTTGAGCTACTGGGGGATATCAGCAAATATGAAATTGTGGCACAGGGAGGATTCCCGGAAGAAAGTATGCGTGCCACAGGAACAATTGGCTCTAAGGGAAGCTGTGTGGTTCCGGTATCACTGGCAGACAATGTGCAGTGGCTCCATGAATTTCTGTTTGCAGACGAGGAGTATACACCTTCTACGGCAGTTCTGCAATATAGCGATAAGGTGAAAGCAGACACCAGCGCATACGTTAAATAAAAAACAAAACAGCAAGCGCTGTCACCTGTTGGAGGCGTTTGAGGAAAAGGGCCGGCTTTTGTTGGCCCTTTTATTACAATAAGCTGGCTCGCGGAGCGTGGCAGCGTTTGTTACAATAAGCTATCCTGTGGTGCAGGGTGGTGTTTGATACAATAGACCGCAGCATTTGATATGCGCCAGGCGGTTTTGGGGAGCAGGGGTAATATGATACAGGCAGATGTAATTATTCCGGTTTATAAACCGTCGGAAAAACTGATCCGTCTGCTGGAGCGGCTGAAAGCGCAGACGCATCCGGCGGGGCGGATTATCTTAATTAATACGGAGCAGAAATATTTTGATGCGTTTATTGCGGACACAGACTTTAAAGAGCGGTTTAAGGATGTGCTTGTTAAGCATATATCAAAGAAGGAATTTGACCACGGAGGAACCAGAAACTACGGCGCATCCCTGTCACAGGCTCCTTTTTTTATTCTGATGACGGATGATGCCATTCCTGCCGATGACAAAATGGTGGAACAGCTATTAAAGCCTTTCGGGGATAAAAAGGTGGGAATGTCCTATGCAAGACAGCTTGCCGGAAAGGGAAGCGGCGACATAGAAAGTTACACCCGCATCTTTAATTACCCTAGGGAGTCCTGCGTAAAATCGGCAGAAAATCTTAAAACCATGGGGATCAAGACTTTTTTTGCTTCCAATGTATGTGCGGCTTATAGAAGGGATATTTTTGATGAATTAAAAGGTTTTACCAGCCATACGATATTTAATGAAGATATGATATATGCAAGGGGCCTCATAAATGCGGGCTATTCCATTGCCTACGCGGCAGAAGCAAAAGTGGAACATTCCCATAATTACAGCGGCGCCGGGCAGTTCCGGCGGAACTTTGACCTGGGAGTGTCCCATGCCGATTACCCGGAGATTTTTGGCGGACTGTCAACGGAATCCGAAGGGATAAGGCTGGTGAAAAAGACCTGCGGCTATTTGTGCCGCCAGAAAAAGCCTTATCTGGTGGTTAAGCTGTTCTGGCAGAGCGGATGTAAGTATGGGGGCTATTTTTTGGGAAAAAGGTATAAATATCTTCCCCGGAAGCTCGTGTATCTTTTTTCCATGAACAAAGGTTACTGGAAGTAAAAAACGCCTGCCATGCGCCCCTCATTTTATCCTACAGATTGTGACATACATCTTAAGGAAAGCAATCTTCAAACACACGCTAAGGATTTGACTGCATAATAAATAACAGATTAAACAAATTTTTGTCACAAAATAAACACAATTGCCGGCTATACTGGATTCATAAACAACGAAGACAGAAAAAGGCTGATAAGCCATAAGAAAGGAAGAAAAGAGGTAATTGTTATGTATGAAAATAATTATCCAAACAACAACACTTATTATTATGAGCCGGGAGGGAACAACAGCGGCGGATTTCACAATGAAAGCGGTAGTCCGGGAAATGCCGGGCGTCCGGATAAACCCCGCAAAACCGGGATGGGGACTGGAAAGAAAATAGTTATTGCAGTCTGCTGTGGATTATTTTTTGGCATCTTTGCCGGGCTCGGATTTCAGGCGGTTGATTCAGCCGCAGATTATCTGAAAGCAAAAGCAGGAATTGAGTACAGGGATGACAAAGAGGACAATAACACTACAGATACAGAAAAAGCATCCATAAAAGAAAACCAGACAGCAGAGAGTGCGCAGATTGCAGGAACCCAGATAACCCAGACCACAGTCACCGATGTGACGGAAGTGGTGAAGCAGGTAATGCCATCTGTGGTATCAGTAACCAATTCGTATGTTGAAAGAATGTCCTTTTGGGGCTATGAATACAGCCAGCCCGGCAGTGGTTCAGGATCTGGTATTATCGTGGGCCAGAATGATACAGAACTTCTTCTGGTAACAAACTATCATGTAGTAGAGTCAGCAGAAGAACTGACGGTGCAGTTTACGGATGGAACCCAGGCCCAGGCCCAGTTAAAAGGCTCGGATGCGGATAAGGATCTTGCCGTGATCGCAGTGCAGCTTGACAATATAGAGAAAGACACCATGGCAAAGATCAGTATTGCAAAACTTGGCAGTTCTGACAGCCTTACAGTAGGAGAACCGGTAATCGCCATCGGCAATGCCCTTGGCTATGGACAGTCTGTCACCACTGGAGTGGTAAGCGCTCTTGACAGAGCCATTGTGGCCACATCCATGGAGACAGCCCAGAACAGTGATGTGGAAATCAATACCTTTATTCAGACAGACGCGGCAATCAATCCCGGCAATTCAGGAGGTGCCCTGCTGAATATAAAAGGGGAAGTTATCGGTATCAATTCTAACAAAATAGGCGGCTCTGCAGTAGAAGGCATGGGATATGCGATCCCCATTTCTGATGCCCAGCCTATTATTGAGAATCTGATGAATAAAACTACAAAGTTTAAAGTGGATGAAGAAAAAAGAGGGTACCTTGGCATCACCGGCGTGGATGTGGCAGCAGAAAATTCCCAGCTTTATGGAATGCCCCAGGGCGTCTATATATCCTCTGTCATGGAAGGTTCGGGAGCTGAAAAAGCGGGTCTTATCAGAGGAGACATTATAACCGCCATCAACGGAGATGAGGTAAAGTCCATGTCGGAACTAAGAGAGGAACTGACCTATTGCGAGGCAGGCTCCACCGTAGAGCTTACAATCATGCAGGGAAGTCCTGTAGGATACCAGTCAAAGTCGGTGGAAGTAACGCTGGGACATCAGAATAGCTGATAAAAGGCAATTGACACGCCGGAGCGGATTATAGGTATTCTTTCCCTTTTTTACTCATAGATTATAAAAAAGAGATCAGGGTAATCCAGGGTATGAAAGACAATCACTTACAGTTTTTGAAATATGGAATTTGCATTCTGGGAACGATGATACTATGCCTGCTTACAGGGTGTGCATTTGCAGGAGGCGGTAAAGAAAAAGATCTTTTAGAAAAAATAAAGGATTTGGAATTTACAGTCCTGGCAGATGAAAATATTCCGGAAGAACTAAAGACGGTTATCGAGGAAAAGAAAGGAAAAGCTTTCAAAGTTACCTACCAGGACAATGGATTCCTTTATATCTGCATCGGCTATGGCGAGCAGGTGAGCGGCGGTTACAGTATTACAGTAAATGATTTATACCTCACGGAAAATGCAATCTATGCCGATACCACACTGCTGGGTCCTGACCCGGCCGACACAACCGTAAAAAAGGATTCGCCATCCTACCCCTATATTGTTATCAAAACAGAATTTGTGGATAAACCGGTAGTATTCAATTAAATATCAACGAACAACAGACGATGCAGCACTCCGCAGGCTGCCGTATGGAAAAAATCCCCGCCCTTATAAAAACAGAGCGGGGATTTGTGTTATACCTGGAATTTAGCTATGATTTCTTTTAGAAGTGCAACGCTTTCTTGGCTTTCCTGCACGAGAGCGCAGCCTTCAGCAGTTTTGGCAACGGTACTGCTGGATTTTTCTGCAATCAGGTTAACGCCTTCGGCCGACTGGCTGATCGTATCATTGACATTGTCAACAGCTTCGGAAATCGCATTGATTTTCTGATACAACACAGTGATTTCCGAGTTGATCTGCAGCATGGCATCAGCAAAGGAGTTGGCGTCTATCTCATACTTTTCGCCGATATCTTTTAAGGAAGTATAATCGGCTACAACAGTCTTTTCAAGGAAAGTCATAATTGTTACAATGCAGTCGGTCATGCTGGATACGGCATTGTTGACTTCTGTGACGATTTCATTGATGCCGTCCACGGTCTGGAAAGTCTGGGTGGCAAGGGCGCCGATTTCCGTGGCAACAACCCCGAAGCCACGGCCTGCATCTCCGGCTCTGGCGGCTTCAATGCTGGCATTTAAGGCAAGCAGGTTGGTCTGGGTGGAAATCTGTTTGATGTCATTGGTCAGCACATTAATTTTCTCAACCGCTTTGGAACGGTCGACAGCTTCTTTGGTCTTTAACTTCATGGTTTCGTAAATATCCAGCGCTTTATCAGTGGAAGCGGCAGTGGTATCCCGCAGGAGCTGTGCACGGTTTTTGACTTCCCTGGATTCCATCTGGCCCTTATCTGACAGGGATTTGATGTCTTCTGCACTTGCTATTATGGTATTTACATTATCAACAATCAGGGATGCGCTTGCGGAAGTCTCTTCCATGCCTGCCGCTAACTGCTGGGTCGTGGCTGAATTGTCCTCGGACACAGTATTGTTTTCCTTCATGATGGCATCCAGCCTGTTGACATTGGAAAGAATGGTATCTTCCACCTGGTTCATGTCTGCCAGCATCTGCCGGAAAGAGGTGCGCATTTCACTGACGGCAAGGGCCATAACACCTGTTTCATCCCTGCGCTTTACCAGTCTGCTTCCGTTGGCGCTTTTCTGGAAATTAAAATTTGCCGTCTGCTTGATAATGTCGGTGATCTGGCTGATGGGATTGGCAATACTGCGCCCCATGAAAATACCAAGTATAATACAAACAACAACGCCTCCGGCAATGATACCCATGATCTGTCTGGAGAGCTGGTCAGCGTCTGAACTGATTTCCTGGTCGGAAGTGGTCAGAGCCAGATACATGCCATTGTCAAGGGGATAAGCAGCCAGTGTCTTGTGTGTGCCTTCATAGGTATAATGGTGAAGGACTTCTGTACTGCCGGCGTTTACCAATTCATCCTTTAAAGCAGAAAGCGCACCATTTTCCACAGAACTGATATCCGTCCCGGTATCCAGTGTGGGGTGATACATGATGACCCCCTCTTTATTATATAAGAAAGCGCTGCTGCTGCCAAAAATATTGTCCTCATTCAGGCTCTGGGTAAGCTGGGAAAAATCTATATCCATCCCAATGATCCCGACAGAAGTTCCGTCTATAAAAAGCGGGACAACATAGGATATCATATAAATATTTACATTTTCATTTAAGTAAGGTTCCATCCATAAAGGAGCGCCGTTTTCAACAGGTATGTAATACCAGCCTACATGAGCCAGGTCCGTTTTGTCGTACATGGTAAAATCCGTAGGAGTAATGCTTTCAAAGGGAGCCGTCAGACTGTTTCTGATATAAAAGATCCCAGAAGTCGGTTCTGTAAAATCCGGGTTATACCGTATATAAGCAGAGATAGTCCCGGCAGTATTTTCTGCGAAATCAAGCATATCGCTCATAAGACTTTCGGTATACTGGGTAACATAGCTGTTGCTGCTTTTAAATTTTTCAAAATCCAGGCCGTCTAGGGCAATATTGCCCAGAGTATTTACGGACTGCTCAATAGTGGCAATCAGGGCATTGATTTCAGTACTGGAATTTTTAGCTGTCAGTGACAGAGCCAGTTCCGCCCCCTCATTGGATACACGCCTGGAATCAGCAATACTTAAAATGCCAATAATAGCCGAAGAAAGAAGGGCACATAAAATAATACTTGATATTATTTTGGTTTTGATTGATTTCAAGAAAATTTTCTCCTTTTCAGATGTCGTTATAAAGTCACATAATATATTATACAATAAAATTATATATGCATCAATTTAAAAATCAGGTATAATAAAGCAAAAAGACTGCAGATTACATTTCATGCCGCGGCAGGTCTGTGAAATGTAGTATTGGAAAAGAGGGATCTATGATTTTTATTAAGAACGGAATGATCGTTGACCCAGAGGGGGACAGGCTCTATAAGGCAGATCTTGTGATTGGAGACGGGAAGATCCAAGAAATTGTGACCGGAGCGCAGGAGAGGGCGGAGGTATCCGGTCATAATGCCGGGAAAACGGGCGGGGACGGGCCGGAAGTGACAATCATTGATGGCCGGGGGCTTGTAATCGGGCCCGGGCTTGCGGATACCCATGTGCATTTCAGGGATCCGGGCTTTACTTATAAGGAAGATATTGATACCGGAGCGGCAGCCGCAGCAAAAGGGGGATTTACACAGATCATTTTGATGGCCAACACGAAACCCTGTGTGGACAATGCAGACACCCTTTCTTATGTGCTTGAAAAAGGAAAGAAGACAGGCATCCGCATCGGAAGCTGCGCCAATGTCACCAGAAGCATGGCGGGTAAAGAACTGGTGGACATGGAACAACTGGCACAGGCCGGGGCAGCAGGATTTACAGACGACGGCATTCCTCTTATGGACGAAAGTCTGGTAAAGGAGGCTATGGTACGGGCCGGAAAGCTTCATAAGCCCATAAGTTTTCATGAGGAAAATCCGGGAATGATTGCCAATAACGGTGTGAATGCAGGAAAAGCGTCAGATTTTTACGGAATTGGAGGTTCTCCCCGGGAAGCGGAAATTGATTTGGTAAAAAGAGATGCGGCGCTGGCTCTTGAGACTGGCGCAGAGGTAGTGATACAGCATATCAGTTCCAAAGAAGCGGTGGAACTGGTAAGGAAAGCAAAGGCGGCAGGCGCCCGTATCCATGGGGAGGCTGCGCCCCACCATTTCACGCTGACCGAAGACGCCGTGATAGCGAAGGGGACACTGGCAAAGATGAATCCGCCTCTGCGTACTCCGGAAGACCGTCTGGCAGTCATTGAAGGGATCAGGGACAAAACCATAGACCTGATTGCCACAGACCATGCGCCCCACAGTAGACAGGAGAAAGAAAAGTCCATTACGGAAGCCCCCAGTGGTATTATCGGTCTGGAAACAGCTCTCTCCCTGGGAATACGTGAACTGGTAAATAAAGGGTATCTGACCCTGCCAGAACTGTTCCGGCGTATGAGCACAGCCCCCTGTGAACTCTACCGTCTGCCGGGGGGAAGGATCTGTGAAGGAGCCCCGGCGGATCTGGTGCTGTTTGCGCCGGAAGAAAGGTGGGTCGTGACGGGGGCGTTTGCCTCTAAATCTGCCAATTCCCCTTTTATCGGGGAGGAACTGCCCGGCGTGGTTTATTATACGATTTGTGATGGAAGGATTGTGTATAAGAGAAGATGAGTGAAAAAAGAAAAGTTAAAGCAAAGGTGCTGTCCCAGAAGATGATAGCGCCGGATATTTATGACATGTGGCTTTCCACGGAACTGGCAGGGGAAGCCGGGGCAGGGCAGTTTATCGGGGTGTACACCAAAGACGCTTCCCGCCTTCTGCCCAGGCCTATAAGCATCTGTCAGGCGGACAAAGAAAAAGGAGCCATTCGGATCGTATATCGGACTGCCGGGGCAGGGACAGAGGAGTTCTCCGGCTGGCAGCCGGGGGATACGGCAGATATTCTGGGCATTCTGGGAAACGGATTTCCGGTTGACCGGGCAATAGGAAAAAGAGTGGTTCTCATGGGCGGCGGCATTGGCATCCCTCCCATGGTGCAGCTTGCGGCGGAACTGGGGGAAGCAGGAACCGAATCGGTGATCATTGCAGGGTACAGGGATAGTATTCTTTTTTTGAAAGAAGATCTTGAGAAGTTTGGGAAAGTGCTGGCTGCTACGGAGGATGGAAGTGCGGGCACAAAGGGAAATGTGCTTAATGTAATGGAAGATAAGCATGTGGAAGCTGATATCATTATGGCCTGCGGGCCTATGCCCATGCTCCGGGCTATCAAGTCATATGCTGCAAAAAAACAGATAACCGCTTATCTGTCTTTGGAAGAACGTATGGCATGTGGTGTGGGCGCCTGTCTGGGATGCGTGTGCCGGACTGTCCATAAAGACCATCATTCCCATGTGAACAATGCAAGAATTTGTACGGATGGGCCGGTTTTTGATGCAGGGGAGGTGGATATCTGATGAATACGAAGGTAACGATTGCAGGAGTGGAATTTAAAAATCCTGTTATGACCGCTTCCGGGACTTTTGGTTCCGGTATGGAATACAGCAGTTTTGTAGATTTAAACCGATTGGGAGCAGTGGTGACAAAGGGAGTTGCC
Organism: Lachnospiraceae bacterium; assembly: GCA_009911035.1. Lineage (GTDB taxonomy): Bacteria > Bacillota > Clostridia > Lachnospirales > Lachnospiraceae > Suilimivivens. The sequence goes on along the minus strand of QXWO01000007.1, from coordinate 60,831 downwards.
AATGTGCCATGGCCGGGCAATCCGGTGCCCAGAGTAGCAGAAGTTTACGGCGGTATGCTCAATGCCATCGGCCTGCAGAATCCGGGGGTTGATGTGCTGATAGAGCGGGATATCCCCTTTTTAAAAAAATTTGATACAAAAATAATTGTAAATGTCTGCGGAAAAAGCGTGGAGGATTATCTGGAAGTGGTGGAGCGGCTTGGAGAGGAACCGGTGGATATGCTGGAAATCAACGTGTCCTGCCCCAATGTGAAAGAGGGGGCTATTGCTTTCGGACAAAAGGCGGACTGCCTGTACGATATTACCTCCCGCATCAAGGCAAAAGCAAAACAGCCTGTAATTATGAAGCTGAGTCCGAATGTCACAGATATTACGGAGATGGCAAAGGCGGCGGAAGCAGCAGGGGCGGATGCCATTTCCCTGATCAACACCCTGACAGGCATGAAAATTGATATCCATAAACGAGCTTTTGTGCTGGCAAACAGGACAGGAGGGCTTTCCGGCCCTGCCATCAAGCCGGTGGCAGTGCGCATGGTATATCAGGCTTCCCATGCGGTGAAGATCCCTGTTATCGGTATGGGCGGCATCGGAAGCGCGCAGGACGCCATAGAATTTCTGCTGGCAGGAGCCAGTGCAGTGGCAGTGGGGGCTATGAACTTTGTAAATCCTTATGCAACTGTGGAGGTGGCAGAGGGGATTGAAGACTATATGAAAAAATATAATATTGAGGATATCCATGAGCTGATTGGCGGAGTCCGGGAGTAAATTAACAGAAAGAAAGTACTTAAGGGTAATATCTGGATCATATACAAAGTACAAACAAGGGGTTTCTTTACGCTGCCTATAAGATAAGAAGTCATACTTTGCCTCTCTGGGTCATACATTTACATTAAGTAGAATTCAGGGAGGTTTTTCGTGGAATTAATTAAGCGGAATATACATATGGACTGCATCAAATGTAAGGCCCAGACCCAGATGACTTTAGAGGACGATGTGATTATATCTGATTCCCGTCCTGATGCTGTAAAGCTGATCATGGACAGGGGAAATGTCGTGATTGATGAGGTGAAAGTGACCGATGATCACGTGGGCGTTAAGGGGAAGCTGGTATTCCATGTTCTTTATCTGACAGAAAAAGGCGCTTCTGCTTCAGGAGGAAGCGATGTGGCGGAGATGGAAGGGGATATCCCTTTTGACGAGATGGTCTTTATGGAGGGAATCAGAGGCGGGGACAGTGTAAATGTGAACTGGGAGCTGGAGGATTTAAGCGTAGGCCTTATCAATTCCCGTAAACTAAGTGTACAGTCGGTGATGACATTGTTTCTCACCTGTGAGGAAATCTGTGACGAAGAGACGGCAGTGGATTTATACAGTGAGGAACCGGTGGAGTTCCGTAAGAAAACGCTGGACGTGGCATCAATGGCTATCAAGAAAAAGGATATTTTCAGGGTAAAGGAAGAAGTGGAGATTCCGGGAAGCTTTCCCAATATTTTTGCTATGATATGGTCGGAAATCCTGCCAGAGGCGGTGGAGTTTAAGGTTCTTGAGGATAAAATTTCCATTCAGGGAGAGCTGCGTGCCTTTTTCCTTTACAGGGGAGAAGGGGAAGAGGAAGAAATCTGTCATTATGAGACCACCCTGCCTTTTGCAGGAAGCCTGGACTGCCCGGGTGCAAAGGAGGGCATGATACCGGAAATCCGTTTCAGCGCTGAGGAGCGGGAAGTGGAGATAAGGCCGGACTTTGACGGGGAAGAGAGAGTCATCACTTTTGAGCAGTGTCTGGATTTGGATATCTGTGTTTATGAGGAAGAAAAAATTGACATTCTGTCCGACGTATATGGCGTTGTAAAGGAAGTATCTGTGGTATCAAAGAATGCAGAATTCAGAAAGCTTCTTTCCAGAAACAGCGGTAAAGTAAAGCTGTCGGGTCATTTTAAGTGCGAGGATGAAAAAGCGGTGCTTCACAAAATACTCCACACATCAAGCGCTTTGCAGATCACGGGAAAAAATCCCTGTGACAATGGAATTGAGCTTACCGGAGTGGTAAACGTCCAGATGTTTTATGAGTGCAGTACCGATGAAAACAAATACGGTGTGATCAAAGGCGTCATCCCGTTCAGCTATATGCTGGAAGCAGAGGAAATCAACGGAAACTGCATGTATCCGGTGCAGGCGTTTATCGACCAGGTGACGGCTGCCATTATCGACAACGGGGAAGTGGATGTGAAATGTGTTCTGTTCTTCCGGGCAAACGTTTACCAGCAGTGGCAGGAAAAGATTGTGGAGGAAATTATCGTCAGCGAGCCGGATATGGAAAAAATGGAGTCTTTGCCGGGAATTGCCGTATATATGGTGAAAGAAGGGGAAAGTCTCTGGGATATAGGAAAGCGCTACTACGTTCCTGTATCAGTGATCAAACAGACCAATGACCTGACTTCCGATGAAGTGAAGGCGGGGGATAAGATCCTTGTGGTGAAAAATGTTTAGAGGGTGAGAAAAGGCCGGGAAACTGAATTTCAGATTCCCGGTTAATTTAATTGTTTAAAAATAAATGATATTATGTTATACTGTAACAAAGCAAATGATTTCTTTAAGCGAAGGCTTATAAAGCAGCGGTCATGCTGTGTCTTATGGAATATCTGTTCTCATATCTTGAAATCCTGCTTTTAAAAATCCAATAATATAAAAAGAGCAGGAAAATCTGTAAAGGATGATGGGACAGCAGGAAAAGCGGGGCTGGTGATTTGGGTTTAGTTACGCTGTTTATCAACATAGTATGGCATTTTCCTGTACATAGGAGGAAAATGCATGGCAGAAAATGTAGTGACGAAACTGGAGAAGCTGAATCTGGTGGACAGGTTCTTGTTTGACGAGACCATGGAGGACAGGGAAGTTTACCAGGCGGCAGTCAGTATCCTGCTTGAAAATGAAATCGACTTGATCGACAGGCCGGAGACGGAAAAGGAATTAAGGGTGTCGCCCCAGTTACGCCAGATCCGTCTGGATGTGGTGAGCATGGATAAGGAGGGGATCCTTTACTACTCCGAAATGCAGAAAAAGGACACCGGAAACTTAAAGAAAAGGAGCCGCTACTATCAGGCACAGCTTGATGTGTCTCTGTTAGAGCCTGGGAGCAAGGACTTTGATTTACTTAATGATACCTGCTTCATTCTGATAGCGCCTTTCGATGTGTTCGGGAGGGGACTATACAGGTATACCTTTGAGGGGACCTGCCGGGAGTGTCCAGACTTGAAGATAGAGGACGGGGCACGCCGGGTGTTCATCAATACCAGAGGAAAGAACAAGGAAGGATTTACGCAGGAATTTTTGGATTTCATGGAGTATATAACTGCGACCAGAGACGAAATGGCAGACAGGGCAGAAAGCGGAAGGATAAAGCTGATTCATGAAAGGGTAAAAAAAATCAGAAGGTCGGAGAAAATGGGGGTGAAATATATGCAGTTCTGGGAAGAAAAGGCATATGCCAGGGAGGAAGGACTTGAAGAGGGACGTGCAGAGGGACGTGCAGAGGGACGTTTACAGGGAGAGAACAGGAAACTGATTCAGCTTGTTTGCAGGATGCTGCAAAGAGGCAGCGCACCGGAAGATATTGCAGATGATTTTGGAGAAAATATTGATTTTGTGGAAACAATTTATCAGGTAGCGGAAAAGTATGCCTATGATTATGAAAAAGTATACGCGCAATTAACAGACAGCAGGCAGGAGTGTGTTTAAAAAATCGTTTCCATCATCTGCAATTTTTTACAGATAAATTTGTGCTGACGCCCCAATTTGAAGGTGTTGGCAGCATGGAGGACTACTATGGCAATTGATAAAGTAAGAGAATATTTTAAGGCATATGGCATGGAAGGGAGAATCCGGGAATTTGATGTATCCAGCGCAACTGTGGCTTTGGCGGCTGAGGCTCTTAGCTGTGAACCCCAGCGGATCGCAAAGACCCTGTCCTTTCTGGTGGAGGGAAAGGCGGTTCTGATTGTTGCACCGGGAGATGTAAAAATTGATAATGGCAAATATAAAAAGTGCTTTGGAACAAAAGCAAAAATGCTTTCACCGGAACAGGTGACAGAGCTGGTAGGACATAATGTGGGCGGCGTCTGCCCTTTTGCGGTCAAAGAAGGGGTGAAAGTATATTTGGACGAATCCCTAAAGCGGTTTGAAACCGTGTTTCCTGCCTGCGGCAGCAGCAACAGTGCCATAGAACTTACCATACCGGAGTTGGAGAAATATGCCGGGGAGGAAGGATGGGTGGATGTATGCAAGCTTGCAGAAGGATAAGACCTGCGGCTTTCAATTGATGTTAGTAAGAAATTTTACTGTATTATACGGTATAAAAAGCAAATGATTTCTTTAAGCGGAAGCTTCTGGTAGCGCCCTTCGATGTGTTCAGGAGGGGACTATACAGGTATACCTTTGAGGGGACCTGCCGGGAGTGTCCAGACTTGAAGATAGAGGACGGGGCACGCCGGGTGTTCATCAATACCAGAGGAAGGACATACGCAAAAACTGATTCAGCTCGTTTGTAGAATGCTGCAGAGAGGAAATACTCTGGAAGAGATTGCGGATGATTTTGGAGAAAGTATTGATTATATAGAAGTGATTTACCAGTTAGCGGAAAAGTGCGGCTATGATTATGAAAAAATATTTGTTCAGATGGCAGACAGGTGATTTTGGCACAGGCAATATGCAAAACGGTAAGAAATGTAGTCTGGAAGATGCTTTTAATAGCAAATTTGTATGGCAGCAGCCTTGTTAAATTGTGGGTAATGGCATATAATAAAAGGAAGCCTGAAAATAAAGATAAGGGGGCTGTAGAAATCAAATTGTAATATCGTTCGGGCAAAATTCATGTATTGAGGAGGTGGTTATGGTCTAAGGAACCTGACAGGGGAGAAAGAAGAATATTGGGGTTAAAATTAATACTGTAAACATTTAGATTACAAGGGAGAGCAAAGATGAAAAAGATGTCCGAAATGGAAATGGCCATACTTGATTTACTCTGGGATAAAAATGAACCGATGCTGTCCAGAGATATGCTTCAGTATTTTTCGGAAAAAGAGGGGAAAGAGCTAAAAAAGCAGACATTGAATAATTTTTTGTCAAAATTGCTGGATAAAAGGCTGATTAAAAGAATTTCTGCTGACAGGAGATATTTGTATGTTCCCGCCGTATCAAGGGAGGAATATAAGAAAAGGCTGGCAGAAAATCTGATTGATGAGATTTATGAAGGCTCTTTTAAAAATTTTATATGTGCTTTGTCGGGAGGGGCAAAGATTACCAGAGAGGAAGCCAATAGGATAAAGGATATACTAAAGGAGTAGGCATGAACATTGAAATATGTAAGACCTTAACTGGAAGCGTAATTATACTCTTTTATCTGATTCTGAAACCATGGAAAGGGGAATACATAAGTGCTGTACATTATCAGTGGGTGCTTAGAATTGCATTAATATTTTACATATTGCCATTTCAAATGGTGAAGTATCCGGTACGGAATGCATTGAAAACTCTGAACTTGGGGAAATTGGACGCAGGTGTTTATCACTACAGTAATCTGGAATATAAATACATAAACAAAGCGTTTTATTATTCAGAAACATTCCATAGGGAAATAAAGCTTTTCATTTGGGTCATCTCAATTGGATTCCTGCTGTTACTGGCAACACTCAAATACATTCGGTTCAAAAGCCTGGCAGGCTTAATGGAACCCGTAAGAGACCAGAAGGTTTTGCAGGCAGTGGCGTCTGTCAAAGAGCAGATAAATCTACACTGGAAAGTTAAGGTATTTTACAGCGATTGGATCAATATTTCTTTTACGGTAGGTACTTTCGAACCGCTGGTCATCCTTGGAGGAAGTGATATGCGGTCGGATGAGCTGGAAGTCATTTTGAAACATGAACTGATGCATGTGAAAAATCTTGATAATATGTTCCAGTATTTATCGCTGCTGGCCCTGGCAATTAACTGGTATAATCCATTATGTTATTATATGTTTGGGGAAATGCGGCGTTTGGATGAAGAAGCCTGCGATTACAGAGTTGCCAGACAGATGGAGAAAAATGAGCGGGAAATTTATAGGGATTTGATTTTAGAAGGGGCGGTGTACGAAGGCAAAATATTTGGAAAAATGTTTACAGGAGACAAAAGCGGTAGTGAAGATATACACGAAAGGATAAAAATGATTATGAAATACAAAAGATACGATAAGAAATCAAAAATTAGAACTATTATTTTTATGATGTCGGCAGTGATTTGTGTTTTCTCTGCGGCATCTTTTTCAGTTTTGGCGTATGAAGAACCTATGGTGGTATTGGAACCAGATACTGAATTGAGTGAAATTGTTGATGCATCATTTGCAATGGAAGAAGTAGAAGACACTTATTTTGGTGTGGATGTTGATACATTTAAAAGCAGTGATAAAATATTTATAGATGAAAATGGAAATATTTGTCCCATATATGATGATGAAATGTTACAAAGAGGTTGTTCTCATGATTGGCAAAATGGGACATTTTCAGAACATATTAAAAGTGGTGGAGGATGTACTGTAAAAGTTTTTAGTGCTCAAAAGTGTAGCAAATGTAATACCATATCTAAAGGAGACTTGTTGAGTACTCACAACTATACAACCTGCCCTCACTAATTATAAATATCAAATAAGAAAAATATAGCCTATTTTTACATAATATAAAATTATATAAGAAAACCAAATCAACAAAATAATAGCCCCCTCAAACGACTCACAAGCAATTTCGGAACTTGAAAATTTACTGATATGCGGTCAGAATATTTTCAAAGCATTGGCTTCCGAAACAGCCAGAAGTGTTTTAGTTTGAGGGGGAATTTTAAAACAGGGAAGATTAACAGAAGAAGAGGCAAGACGGATATGGGGAGAGAGCGGAAAGCAGAGCGATGCAGAAGACTTTTTAAAAAGAAGATTTATATCAGATGTATGAGAGTCAAAAATTCTCTGATTGATGACTATATGAAGCTGACTGGCGATAGGGAAAAAATGGAGAGACTTGGAATTCATATAAAATATATATGCAATGCTATTAAGGTTAAGGAGCACCTGTTCTCTCTGATAATGAATTTTATGGTCAATGCGGGATAATGTACCGTTTAAAATACCTATTAGGTGACATTTACAGACTATAATATTGACATTTTATGGAAATGTATTAAGATATAAATACAGTAAATGAAATTGAATACAAAAGATAAGCAGAGCGGAAAGGGATATTTGATTTCAAGTTACGGCCATAATAATATACAAGGTGTAAAGGGGAAGCGCAGAACTGGCATCGGAAAGAGATTTCTGGTGCCAGTTTGCATGTAAAAAGTACACTAAATTATTGACATAAAATGGAGAGTGTATTAAAATATAAATACAGAAATTGAAATTAAATACATAAAGCATAAAAGCGCAGAATGTATAAGATTTTAAGGAACAGTCATAATAATTTACACGCTGCAGTGTAAAAGGGGAAATGAAGAATCTGGCATTGGAAAGAAATTTCCAATGCCAGATTTCGTTACAATAAGCTATCTCGCGGAGCGTGGCAGCGTTTGTTATAATAAGCTGTCTCACGAGGCGTTCCAGCGTTGTGTCTTGCAAAAATCAATTTCCCTTGTTTTTTGATCCGGCTGGTGAGATACTAGGAACAGGAACATGAAAAGAGAAATACAGGAATAAAAATATAGCGGAGGGAATTGGATATGGCGAAGAGAATGTTAGACTGTACAGCATCAGATTTGAAGAATTTTACAAAGGAGGACTATTTAAGTTCCATCGCAGGCAGTGAGGGGCGGGTGGTTGCCTGTGAATGCATCGGTATCACCATGCCGGCGTTGGTGGACGTGACAAATGCAGAGTTTGCGGCAGCTCTTGGAGCGGATATGCTTCTGCTTAATATGTTTGACGTAGAGAAACCTGTGATAAACGGCCTGCCCAAGGTGGCGCCGGAAGATACGGTAAGAGAGTTAAAGCGTCTTACAGGAAGAATGATTGGGATCAACTTAGAACCTGTGGAGGAGGAAATTGCGGCAGGGAACAGCGATACTTTATGGGAAATGTCACAGGGAAGGAAAGCTACCGCTGCCAATGCCTTAAGGGCCGCGCAGATGGGCGTGGATATGGTGTTGCTCACAGGCAATCCGGGAAACGGTGTAAGCAACAAGGCAATTACCGATTCTTTGAGGGCCATATCTGACCGGCTGAAAGACAGGCTGATCCTTGCGGCGGGTAAGATGCATGCTTCCGGCGTGACAGGTGAAGGCGGCGAGAATATTATTACGAAAAAGGATATCGGTGAATTCATTGATGCCGGAGCGGACATCATTCTTCTGCCGGCACCAGGTACTGTGCCGGGGATTACGATGGAATATGTAAGGGAACTGATTGCCTATGCACATAGCCGGGGCGTGCTGACCATTACAGCTATCGGTACTTCCCAGGAAGGTGCGGACACCGAGACGATTAAGCGGATTGCCCTTATGTGTAAAATGGCGGGGACTGACATTCACCATATAGGGGACACTGGATATCCGGGAATCGCGCTGCCGGAGAATATTATGGCATATTCTGTGGCGATTCGTGGGATAAGGCACACATACCATCGGATGGCGGCGTCTGTCAACAGATAGGAAACGGAGCGGGTAAAATGGATATTTTAGCGAAAATTGGTGTATTTGTTGCTGTGGCACTGGTCCTGAATTATATAGTAAACCTGATTTTTAAGTTTGCATCGAGAAAGACCAAGGCGATTCACCTGCGGTTTTCAAAAGGGGTAGTGAATCTGACCATTGATGTTATAATTATTTACAGTCTTGCCCAGCAGTTTGAGATAACAAAAGATATCAGCAAGGTCCTGCTGCAAAGTGGTTCGCTGATGGTGGCGATTGCAACTTTTGCCGCCCAGCAGGCGCTGGCAAATGTCATAAGCGGCATTACCATATCAGCCTCCAAGCCCTACAATGTGGATGAAAAAGTAAGGGTCATTCAGGGAGGCACTGTGATTGCGGAGGGGATTGTAAAAGATGTCACTATTCGCCATACGGTTATTTACCAGTTTAACGGGGAAAGCTGCATTGTGCCCAACTCAGTGATGGACTCATCGGTGATCATTAACACAAATTTTACAGAAAATATAGGAAATTATGTGGAGATAGAGATTTCCTTTGATTCAGATATTGAAAAAGCAATCAGCATCATGCGCAGAATATGTGTGGAGCATGAGCTGACTCTGAATACGGAAAAGAATTCTGTATCGGCAAGCGCATATACGGCCAATGGCGTCATTATAAAGACCATTGTATGGACCCTGAACCTTGATGACAGCTTCCGGGCGTGCAGCGATATAAGGATTGCTTTAGTAAAAGAATTTAAGAGGAATGATATAGAAATACCATACCAGACAGTCACAATACATACTCCGTAAACAGCGGTTTATCAGCAGTATCATTAAGTTAATAAGCGGCAGACTCTACCGGCCCTGCAAAGAAACATGCCTTCAATAACAGGCAGTTTCCCGGCAGGGCTTTTTGCTGCAATAAGCCGGTTCGCCAAGCGTGGCAGGGGGCATAAGATTAGCTGATGCAGACTTTCATCCGCTGATTAGTAATTATTTTGATATATTTAAAATATTATATTGACACTTATTGGAAAGTGTATTAAAATATAAATACAACAAGTTATATTGAATATAAAATATGTCTGACCATTACAATAACTATTTGTTTGAAATAGGTAAGGCAAGCACTAGGGTAAGTATTTAATATGACGATGTGTAAAAGGGGAAACGATAAATCTGGCATTGGAAAGAAAATTTTAACTTTCCAATGCCAGATTTTATTGCATTAAGTTTTCCTGCTGGTACTCCGTCCAGTCAGTTCAAAGGGCTGTAAAAATTATTTTTGATGCAACTTTGATGCAAAAATGATGCAGTTTTGATGGAGACCGCATGTATAATTAACGTAACGGTTGATCCAGTAATGCCGTCAGGTGTGTGGAGTGAAAGTCCGGCCAATAAGAGGGCTGGATTTCATAATCAACCAGACAAAGGCGAAGATGTCTGGCACTTTCGGCATTCGTTGTTGATTATATTTTAAGAAAAGCAGAGGGAGGGCTTATGGACGAAAGAGAAAATATCCGGGAGGACAGCCCGGCAGAGGAAGGTATAGGTAAAACAGGAAGGGGAAAGAAGATTCTTTTGGCGGCAGTGATTTTTATAGCAGCTATTGCGGCGGCAGTGCTGTATTTCATTGCCAGTCATCTTCCACCCAGGGGGTACAGTGACTATACGGTACAGAAAGAACAGTATTTTGTGGAATATTCGGATGAGTATGACTACGGGGAAGTGCTGACTATAGAGTATCCATATCTTACAGGGGTAGAGGAAGAAATGCAGAAGCAGTTGAATACGCTGATGTACGATGCTGCTATGGACAGAACAAATTACTGGCATTTTTTTCCCAATGATGAGGTGAAGAAATTCCAGAGAGAGCATTTTACTTTTTTTTGCAGTGATGTAAACTGCGATATGGCTTTTCACAGCCAGTATCTTTTAAGCATGAATTTTGAGGAGATATATTGTACGGGGAATCCGGTCTGGATGACAAATCTGACGGAAAGGACGCTGACGGTGGATTTGCTCACGGGACAGACCTATGAACTGTCGGACATCTTTGAAATCAACAGGGATTTCATCAGACTATGGGACCGGGTTTACAGTGAGGAGGCAGGGGAGGAATTAGGCGATGATGAGACGATAGATATGCTTCTTTCCTGGTTTTTAAAGGAAGATGCGGAGTTGAATGAAGTATATCAGTTCCGGCCCAGTTTTTATGTGACGGAGGACAAAAATTTTGTCATCGGCATTTTTCTGGATCCCATACTGGAAAAATCAATTACTTATGAACCTTTATACAGAGGTTTTAAGGTGGAAATCGCGGCGGAGGATTTGGCACCGTTCAGGAAGGAAAGTGAGTTTTGGGGCAAATATGACAAATCAGAGGCTGCCGGGGAAGTTCTGCCCTGTCAGGAGAAAAAAGAAAATCTGTGGTTAGGCGAAGGAGCGGGCATATGGGATTGGGAGTATTGATAAAAGGTATGGCTGTAAAGCTGTTCGCTTTTTTCTGCATTTTTTGTCTGGTGCTTGCCAGTCTGCCTGTGCTTCCGGTTTTGGCGCAGGAGGAAGCTTATCCGCTTATTTTTGGGAAAAAGCCGGAAACGGAAGAACCGGTATTGGAACTTTGGATGGATGAGGAGGAATATGTGGTCCGTCCCGGCGAATGCCTGTGGGATATTGCAGAAAACCTTTGGGGTGAGGGCGCCAGGTATACGGATATTCTGGAAAAAAATAAGAATATGATCACAAATGAGGACTTGATTTATCCCGGCATGAGTCTTAAAACAGCGGGGAGGGGATATATCGTCAGAAAAGACGCAAAGTACGGCGGCGTCCAGATGGGCGAGTATTCAATGGATATGCCCGGCGGATGGACGGCGGGGGTTATATCTTCGGGGGACGCTTATGCTAACTTTGCCCTTTCTGGGAACGGAATCTCGGGCATTGCCTGTCTGATACAGGACAAGAGGCAGGAGACAGAAGCGGACGTACTGGACTGGCAGAAGGCCGCAGAGAAGATTCAAAAGTATGCGGAGGAAAATTATCCTGGAAAAGTGTCAGATTTGACCTTTGAACATTACGGAATGGAAAATGATGAGGCGGTATGCCTGTATTCTTTTACATACAGGGCAGATTTGGAAGATTATGAAATGGACGGAGTATTTTCCTGCCGGGTCTGCGTCGGGATGAAGCTGACAGAGCATATTCAGGCCCAGTTTGTGGGATATGCTGTGAATTATGATATTGAAAGCTGTGTTCGTTATGTGACCGCAAGCTTTGAAGAACATACACAGGGATATGATTTGGATGAATTTACGGTTAGCGATTCCAACATGGCGATTTCGCCGGAATCGCCATGGACATTAGAAGGTATGTTTAATTCTGTTGCATGGATCGATGAATTTTTTACTGCCCTTATTAAAAAGGCGGCGGGAATTGAACCGGAGAAAAGCCCGAAAGAAAACCTGGTGGATAAGATGACCCGGACGGGTAAATAAAACCAGACAAACCCTGAATTGTTTTACAATTGGCTTATTGAGTGAAAAAGGCTCAAAACCTTTCGCAGGTTTTGAGCCTTTTGGAATTGTCTGTGTGACTTAAGCTTCTGTTTTGATACCGGCATCTTCAGCCATCTTGTCGAAGCCTTTAAGTACAGCGTCATAAGTCTGCTTGGAAATTTCAGGAAGTTTTCCTCCCCATGTTTTCTCAGCTTTCTCATAACCTTTTAAGAATGCAGAACGCATTTTCTCAATTTTGCTGGGATCACCACCTGTTAAAGCGGTGGCAAAGTCCAGAATACGCTGGGAAGTCTGGGAAACACCCCAATATCCATCCTCTGCAATGTCTTTCTGTGCCTGTGCTTTGGTTGCAGCGTCAACAGTGAAGTTACCGCTTGAGAGTACGCTCCAGATATCGTTGGCCTTTCCATAGGTATCGCCCTGCTTTAAGAGCAGTTTTTCAACAAGGCTCTTCATCTGGGAAACTCTGGCGTCTGTATCAGCTTTCAGTTTTGCAATCATATCTGCGTCAGGTTTGTACTTTTTGGTTGCAGATGTGGCAGCATTTTTGGAAGGCTCATAAACTGCACCAGTATCCTGGGTAGTTTTGTCTTCCTTAGCGGCTGCATTGGCTTCTGTCTTGGCTTCGGTGTTCTTGGTTTGTGCTTGTGTAGTGTAAGCACTATACGTATTACTAGCACCGGTAATTCCATTTACGCTCATAATATCACCCTCCTTGGTTTTTTCTATTATGGATATCGGCATCTTCCCTGAAAATATTTAACAAATTTAGGAATTTAATTCCCAAATGTCATGAAATCTGCCGAAACCGTATCGAAATAAAATTTCCTGTTTTACAGGGGAAAATTGTTAAAAATATTATAGCAGAAGAGATTAGAATTTTACAGTACTTTATACAAATTTATTGTTAAAAATGCAACAGCTGCTACTATTTGCGAAGCAATGTCATTCGATTAAGAAGCGGCAGGCTGCCTTTATTATCATATCATGTATTTGATATTTTTTAAATTAATCTGGTATATGGTTTCAGACAAAACAGGTAAAATCAAAAAACAAATGGAGGATATAGCTGTGTGGAATTTGGGATAGATAATACTTGTCCCGGAGTCTGGAAGCTATGGGACGGGGGTATGTTATGAAGAAAAAAACAGGTGTGATATGCTCTGTGGCGGTAATGATTATTTTGCTGGCAGGCGGATGCCAGAAGAAAGACACAGTCGATGGAAGTAGTGTTGCAATCTATTATGCGGCTATAGAAAGCGGTACTTATTATGAGGGATGGGCGGAACAGCTACAGGAAAAGGCCGCATTATATGGTTCATCATTTGAAGCGGGATATGCCGAAAATTCTGTTGAAGCCCAGGATGCGCAGATAAAAAAAGCAGTTGCGGAAGGCTGCGATGTTCTTTTGTGTGGGCTGGTTTCCCCGGATACCGTGACAGCGGTAAAAGCGGCGGCGGGCGGTACGCCAATTGTATTTATCAACAATGCGCCGGATGACAGTCAGTTGGAAAAAGACCGTTATGTTTATGTGGCGTCAGATGAATATATGGCAGGGCAGTATCAGGCAGAATATATCTTGGAGCAGTTTAACGATAAAGAGGAAATCAATGTGGCAGTATTAAAAGGCCCTAAGGGAGCATCCGGTACGATTGGCAGGACAAACGGGCTGAAACAGACGCTGAAAGCCAGTGGAAAGAAAATTAATTATTTGTTTGAGGATTATGCTGACTGGAATACAGAAAAGGCGCAGGAATTAATGGAAATTTTTCTTAAGACGGGCCGGCCGGTTGACTGTGTGGCAGCGAATAATGATGATATGGCCCTTGGCGGGCTTGCGGCATTTGAGCAGGCGGGCATCAGCACGGATTCGGTTTTGTTTTTGGGCGTGGATGCATCGGCAGGAGGCTGCCAGGCTATTGCAGAAGGAAGGATGGACTTTACTGTATATCAGCCAATGTCGGATCAGATTACGGCGGCCATAGAAGCGGCGGAAAAGCTGGCGGCCGGGCAGTCCGTCAGTGGGATGGAAGGAGCCGGGGAGGATGGGAAATATATTCTGCTGCCCTTTGAAAAGGTAGATATCCATAATGTGGCGCAATACCAGTAGAATGTTTGGACAGAAAGTAAAAACCGGAGGGAGCTGCAATGACAGAAAAGAAAAAATTTATTTCTATAAAGGTAAAACTGCTGGGCATTATACTGCCAGTGATTCTAATCATTATCGTTGTTCTTATCGGCTTGTCTTACAATGTATCAAAAAATGTAATAAAGTCAAATGCCCATAATCTTCTGAAAACATCGGTGGAAAGCCAGGCGGCTGAAATCGAAGCGTGGCTGAATCAGAATTTACTCTCTCTTTCCGTTGCAAAGCAGGCATTGGAACAGATGGACTTTGATGATCGACAATTACAGGATTTTCTCGACTCTTATTATAATTACGACAATAATTATCCGGAGGGATTTTATGTGGCGGACGCAGAGGGCGGGCTGTACAGCGCCAAACCTGTGAAAGACATTGAACTGAGGGAGCCGGACGGGGATGGTAACTACATTAACAATGGGGATTTTGGCATTGATGAAAACCTGGCGGATGATAAAGGGTGGATATTCCTGACAGCCCTTGAGGGAGATGCGGCAGCAGAAATCATGGATAATGAAGTAAGCATTCATACTGCCAATGAAGGAACGGCGGATTACAGTGTGCAGCTTGTACAGCCTGATATTCCGATAAAAAAAGATGCCGCATACCAGGTCAGCTTTGATGCCTATGCAGATTCGGACAGAACAATAAAGATTGGAATAACTGCGCCGGACAGGGATTATAAGCGTTATCTGGAAGATACAACCGTAAATTTAACAACAGCAAAGCAGACATTTACATATGAGTTTACAATGACAGACTATGATGATGCAAATGGCAGGATGGAATTTAATCTGGGAGCCTCCGGTTCAACGGCAGGGGTCAGGATAAGCAACGTGTCTATTGTTATGACCGCCCAGCCGTTATTGGCGGATAATGGACGGGAAGCGGAGACTTTTGATGTGACACAGACGGAATGGTTCAGGGACGGCCTGACCAGAGTGAATATGGGTTTTACCAACGCTTATACAAATGAAAACGGAAAGCAGGTAATCAGCGTATGTGGTATGCTGCGGACACATTCGGATGATGTACGTGTCATTTCAGCGGATCTGGCATTGGATAAAGTCAGCGTATATGTCAGCAGTTTTGTAAAAATGGAGGATGCGGAATCGTTTTTAGTGAATGCAGAGGACCATACAGTCCTTGCAGCTCGGGATACAGCGCTGATTTCCAGGAAATTAAGCGAAATAGACGATGAGTTCATGCAGGGCATAGCAGATAAGATAACCCGGAATGAATTTGAGTTAGAAGAAATGTACGGCAATATTGCAGTTATCGAGGAGGTAGCCGGGACAGAATGGCTGCTGGTATCTTTTGTTCCGGCCGGGACAGTCTACAGAGATTTGGACAGTATCAGAAATATTATGTTTTTATTCGGAATCGTATCGGTGCTGGTACTGCTGGTTCTGGTGGAGAGAATTGTGCATATTGTAATCAGGCCCGTAAAGAAACTGACAAATGTGATAACGGCAATGACGGAAGGGGATTTTACCATTCATAATCATACGGGAAGCAATGACGAAATTGGAATCATGAGCCGGTGTGTAAATAAGTTTATTGACGCAATGCGTGCCATGATTACTTCCATTGACAATGTTTCCCATATCCTGCATGACCAGGCGGATAACAGCAAAGAGGTATCCGGGGAGATGTTCCATGCATCGAAAAGACAGAACCAGTCTATGAAGGAACTTAATATCACAGTCGAACAGCTATCAATTTCAGTTAACGAAATCGCACACAGCGCAACGACTCTGGCGGCGCTTGTGGAAGAAACCAAAGACCATGGGGACGGCGTAAATGGCAAAATGAAGGAGACGGTGGGCGTATCCCAGAAAGGCAAAGAGGTTATGCAGGATGTGGACGCGGCCATGCAGAATATTACCGATTCAGTGAAACAACTGCAGGATGCAATTGATAAGGTAGGAAATGCGTCGGAAGAGATTACGGGCATTACAAGGGCAATTGGGGAAATTGCGGATGAGACAAATTTATTATCCCTGAATGCCTCTATAGAGGCGGCCCGGGCAGGCGATGCAGGAAGAGGCTTTGCCGTGGTGGCGACAGAGATTGGCAAACTGGCACAGACAAGCATGAAATCTGTCAAGCATATAGATACTATCATACTGGAAATAAAAGCCTTAATTGAAGGCGTTATCAGTCAGGCGGACGCCAGCGTGGATAATATTAATAACAGCAGTGTGCTGATTGGAAATGCAGTGAAGACCTATGACACTATTTTTGAAAACATTGTTACGGTTGGAGAGCTGGTTCAGCAGATGATTCAAAAAGTAAATCAGGTTGAAGATGTTGCAAGGGATGTTGCCGCAATTTCAGAGGAACAGGCGGCAGGTTCCCAGGAGATTCTGGCATCCTCGGATGTGCTGGTAGAACAGGCGGACAGTATGATGACGAACAGCGGGATCGTAGCGGAAGAATCAGAAAAACTGACAACATCGGCGGAAGAACTGGAAGCACAGGTAAAAATTTTCAAGGTATAGGTAAAATATATAAAATTTAGCAGGAGGTCAGAAGAATGGAAACAATACGTTTTATGGACAGAGATGGGACATTTACCATCAGCCAGCCGGAAAATTACAGTTATCTTTACTTTCCGGTTGCCGGGGAAAATGGAATTAAAAGTTCCCTGTCGCCAAATCTGGGGGGCGACATAAAGATGAACCAGAACGCTTTTCTCATGGAGCCTGTCAGTGCGGAAAATCTGCATAATAACCGTTCCGGAAGAAATTTCTGGTGTTATGTAAAAGGAATGGGGGCATGGTCTGCAGCAGGCGCTTCTGCAGAGGAAGAAGCCAGGAAATTTACTAAGGAGCAGGATGAAAGCAGTCTGACAGCAGGTTTTATGTGGCAGAGGGTTTCAAGGCAGTCTTCAAAGTACCGGATGAAAGCCAGCATAACTTCATTTGTTCCCTTAGAGCATAATGTGGAGATTATGTATGTGGAAATCTGCAATATGGGTGGGGAAGTGCAGAGGGTTACCCCGACAGCCGCAATTCCCATTTTCGGAAGAAGTGCGGATAATATCAGAGATCACAGGCATGTGACCTCCCTTCTGCACAGGATAAGAACTACCGGTTATGGGGTATATGTGAAGCCGTCGCTGTCCTTTGATGAGCGCGGGCACCAGAAAAATGAACTGACCTACTTTGTATGCGGCATTACCGGGAACGGGGAAAAGCCCAGAGACTTTTATCCGGTTACAGAGGACTATATCGGAGAAGGCGGGAGTTATACACACCCCTTTAAAGTGATAAAAAATGAAGACGGCGTGCCCGGAGAAAGCTATTTTGAGGGAAAAGAGGCGCTTGGGGGTATCCGCTTTTCTGAAATTGTTTTAAATCCCGGGGAAAGCGCTTCCTATACTATTATTATGGGTGTGGCGGAGCAGGAAGAAGGAATTGAAAAGATTCTTTTATCTTACGCAGACTCGGAAAAGGTGAAAAAGGCATGGCAGGAAATGGATGATTACTGGCAGAATAAGGTAAATGTCAGATACCGTACAGGTGATGAGCGGTTTGACAATCTGCTGCGCTGGATAAGCTTCCAGCCCATTTTAAGACGGATTTATGGATGTTCATTTCTGCCCCATCATGATTATGGCAGAGGCGGCCGGGGATGGCGGGATCTGTGGCAGGACTGTCTGTCCCTTCTGATTATGGATCCCTGCGGCGTCCGTCAGATGATTCTTGATAATTACGGGGGCGTCCGTCTGGACGGCACTAATGCTACTATTATAGGGGAAAAACAGGGCGAGTTTGTTGCGGACAGAAACGGTATTGCACGTGTCTGGATGGATCATGGTGTCTGGCCCTTTATGACAACAAAGCTCTATATTGACCAGACGGGAGATGTGGGGATATTAGAAGAAAGGGCGGCCTATTTTAAAGATGAACAGATGGAGCGTGGCGGAGGGCTGGATAAACAGTGGGATATGTCCTATGGGCTGCAGCAGAAATGTGAAAATGGCCAGGTATATAAAGGAAGCATTTTAGAACATCTGCTTTTACAGCATTTGTGCGCATTTTATGAGGTGGGGGCACATAATCATATCAGGCTCCGGGGAGCAGATTGGAATGACGCTCTTGATATGGCGGCAGAAAATGGAGAGAGCGTGGCGTTTTCCTGTGCTTATGCAGGGAACCTGATGCAGATGTCAGAACTTCTTCTGACTCTGGAAAGAAAGTTTGGCTGGGAACAGATAGAACTGCTTGAGGAGATACAGATTCTTTTGAAGGATGATGAGCAGGTTTATGATAATGTTTCCGCAAAACAGGAAGTTTTACGGAACTACCTGATGCTCTGCAGGCACAATATCAGCGGTAGAAAGATACATATGGCGGTCAGTGAACTGGCGGATAATCTGCGGCATAAGGCACAGTGGATGCAGGAACATATCCGAAACACCGAGTGGATTGAAGGAAATGGCGGAGAAGGATGGTTTAACAGCTATTACGATAATGACGGGAAGCCGGTGGAAGGATATTTTGAGAGCGGCGTACGGATGATGCTGACGGGCCAGGTTTTTGCAGTTATGGGCAAAACGGCTGAGAGCAGCCATATAGAAAAAATATGCAAAAGCGCAGACCGTTATTTGTATAAGAAGGAAATTGGCGGCTACCGCCTGAATACGGATTTCCATGAGCAGAAATTTAATCTGGGAAGGATGTTCGGATTTGCATACGGAGAAAAGGAAAATGGGGCTGTTTTTTCCCATATGACTGTGATGTACGCAAATGCCCTGTATCAGCGGGGATTCGTACAGGAAGGGTATAAGGCGCTGCAGACACTTGCTAAGACAGCTATGGATTTTGAGGTAAGCAGGATTTACCCTGGAATTCCAGAATACTTTAACGGCTCCGGAAGAGGAATGTATCATTATTTAACAGGGGCGGCAAGCTGGTACATGCTCACAATGGTAACAGAAGTATTTGGCGTTCATGGACAGACCGGAGATATGGTAATCAGGCCGAAGCTGCTGAAGGAGCAGTTTGACACTGATGGAAAAGCAGAAATTCAGCTCTCTTTTGCCCAAAAAGATTTTCATGTAATTTTCAAAAATCCATTGGGTTTGTCTTTTGGGGAATATGCAGTAATAAGGGCATATTACAATGGAAATGAGATGAAAATTTCCGTTGATTCGGCCGTTCTTGACAGGAAAATAATCGATGCACTGCCGGATGGGATACAAAAAATAGAAATAGAACTGGGGAAAATACTGTGAAAAATAAATGTTGTAAATTCGCAGGCTGGGCAAGAATGGAGGATAACTATGAAATATGGATATTTTGACGATGAAAAACGCGAATATGTGATTGACAGGCCGGATACACCTGCGCCCTGGGCAAATTATCTGGGTTCCCCTGAATATGGCGCAGTGATTTCCAACAATGCAGGCGGATACAGTTTTGCAAAGTCCGGCGCAAATGGGAGGATTCTCCGTTATATTTTTAACGATTTTGACCGTCCCGGGCGTTACATTTATATCCGTGACAACGATAGCGGGGATTACTGGTCTGCTTCGTGGCAGCCGGTTGGAAAGGATTTAACGGTTTATAAAAGTGAATGCCGCCATGGGACAGGGTATACCAGAATGAATGCAGATTATAGCGGTATTCACTCTGAGGCATTATATTATGTCCCCCTGGATAAAGAGTATGAGGTCTGGAGGTTGAGACTTACAAATAATTCCGGTGTTGTAAGAAATCTGAATATTACAGGGTATGGAGAATTTACCAATAACAGTAATTATGAGCAGGATCAGGTAAATTTACAGTATTCACAATTTATTACAAGAACTGTTTTTTGCGGTAACAGAATCTGCCAGTTGATTCATGGAAATCTGGATGGCCTTGAGGAAGGAAAAGACGTGGACGACAAGATAGTGGTAGAGCGATTCTTTGGTCTGGCAGGGGCAGAGGTTTCTTCCTACTGCGGCGACAGGGAAAGGTTTCTTGGCAGATACCATGGATATGGGAATCCCGATGGGGTGATCCGGGGGGAACTAGACCGGGAGCTGA
The DNA here is from genome assembly GCA_009911035.1 of Lachnospiraceae bacterium. Classification (GTDB taxonomy): domain Bacteria; phylum Bacillota; class Clostridia; order Lachnospirales; family Lachnospiraceae; genus Suilimivivens. The sequence goes on along the minus strand of QXWO01000007.1, from coordinate 40,481 downwards.
ATTATAATGAAAACGGCTGCGGCGCCCTTACAGCCAAGATCACACTGGCGCCGGGAGAAACAATAAATCTGGCATTTATTCTGGGAATGAAAAGCGATGAGGCGGCGGAAAGAATATTAAAGCATTATCAGAATACGGAAGAGACATGTGACAGGGAATTAAAGGAACTGATTTCCTACTGGCATGGAAAGCTGTCCCATTTTCAGGTAAAAACGCCGAGCCCGGAATTTAATACCATGATAAACACATGGAATGCCTATAACTGTTTTATGACATTTATCTGGTCGCGTGCCGCTTCATTTACCTACTGCGGACTTCGCAACGGATATGGATATCGTGATACAGTGCAGGACATCCAGGGGGTGATTCATCTGGCGCCGGAAATGGCGTTAGAGAAAATACGGTTTATGCTTTCGGCACAGGTTGACAATGGAGGCGGACTGCCTCTTGTAAAGTTTACTCATAAGGCAGGATGTGAGGATACGCCGGACGACCCTTCCTACGTGAGGGAGACAGGGCACCCGGCATACCGGGCGGACGATGCTCTGTGGCTCTTTCCCACCATTTATAAGTATATTTCTGAATCAGGAAACCTTTCCTTTATTGACGAAGTCATTCCTTTTGCCAATAAAGATGAAGGCACAGTATATGAGCATCTGAAACGGGCCATAGATTTTTCCATGAACCATCTGGGGATACATGGTATGCCTGCCGGATTGTATGCGGACTGGAACGACTGCTTAAGGCTTGGCAAAGACGGGGAATCTACCTTTGTGGCATTTCAGTTTTATCTTGCCCTGTCCATCTTAAGAAAGTTTGCAGAGTATAAAGAGGACCGGGAATACATGAAGTATCTGGACGAAAGCCGGGAAAAACTGGGGGAGGATATACAGAAACTTTGCTGGGATGAAGACCGGTTTATACGGGGATTTACAGAGAAAGGCGAGGTGATTGGAAAGCGCACGGACCCGGAAGCAAATATGTGGCTGAATCCCCAGAGCTGGGCGGTTATCAGCGGCCTTGCCGCAAAAGAACAGGCTGAAAAAGCGCTTGATACGGTATATGACAGGCTGAACACAGATTTTGGTGTGATTTTAATGGATCCGCCCTATCATGAACATGCATTTGAGGGGGCGCTGGCCGTCATATACAACGCGGGAACGAAGGAAAATGCTGGTATTTTCTCGCAGTCCCAGGGGTGGATCATACTTGCGGAGGCACTGTGCGGACATGGGGAGCGGGCTTTTACCTATTTTATGGAAAATGCGCCGGCGGCCCAGAATGACAGGGCGGAAATCCGTAAATTGGAACCCTATTGTTATGGGCAGTTTACAGAAGGAAAAGCAAGTCCGCATTTTGGACGATCCCATGTACACTGGCTTACAGGAACGGCCTCTACGGTTATGGTAGGATGCGTGGAAGGGATACTGGGTATGCGGCCGGACTTCTATGGGCTTAAAATAGCGCCTTCCATTCCTAAAGAGTGGGAATCCATTGAGATTGATAAGGATTTCAGAGGCTGTCATTTACATATCGTGGTAAATAATCCGGGACATGCAGAGTCAGGATTTAAGAAGCTTACAGTCGATGGGGCGGAAGTGAAGGAAAATTATATTCCCGCCCGGCTGATGAAAGAGCATACAGAAATTATATTAGATATTTCTTAAAAATTATGGATATGATTTTGATATTTTTTAAATTTATCTGGTATATCGTCAGGCGTAATTATTTTATAATATGTTTGAAAAAGCAATAAATACTAATTATTTTTTAAGGAGGATTTGGTATGAAAAAGAAAATTGTCAGTATTTTATTAATGGCAGCAATCGTTGCAGGAACATTGTCCGGGTGCGGCGGGCAGTCCGGTTCCCAGACAGGGGGCACGGCAGACACGCAGTCAGGTTCCGATGCGCAGTCAGGTTCCGATGCGCAGGGCGGGAATGACGCGCAGGCAGGTGAAACAGCAGCCGCAGACGAGGGCAAGGTTATTAATATTTACTGCTGGAATAATGAGTTCCGTGAGAGGGTAGAGCTGGTTTACCCGGAAGTTGTTGAAACTTCTTCAGACGGTACAGTCACTACTTTAAAAGACGGAACGGAGATCCATTGGGTTGTAAACCCGAATCAGGACGGGGTTTACCAGCAGAAGCTTGACGAGGCGTTGATTAATCAGGCAAGTGCGGCGGCGGACGATAAGGTTGATATCTTCCTGTCAGAGACGGATTATGTAAATAAATATACGGATGCAGCGGCAGATGTTGCAATACCTCTTACGGATCTTGGAATTGACCCGGATACGGATCTGGCAGACCAGTACGCTTTTACAAAGGTAACTGCTTCGGATGAAAACGGTGTCCAGAGGGGTTCCACATGGCAGTGCTGCCCGGGGCTGCTGGTTTATCGGCGTGATATTGCCCAGGATGTATTTGGCACAGACGATCCTGAAGCAATCGGCGAAAAGGTAAAAGACTGGGATACCATTAAAGCAACAGCAGCAGAACTGAAAGCAAAGGGATATTATACATTTGCCTCCTATGCGGATACATTCCGTCTGTATGGCAACAGCATTGACGCACCCTGGGTTGCGCCCGGAGAAACTACGATTAAGGTTGACCAGAAGATTATGAACTGGATCAGCGATTCAAAGGAATGGCTGGATGCAGGTTATCTTGACAGCACTGTAAAAGGGCAGTGGAATTCAGACTGGAATCAGGCAATGGGATCTGCGTCCAAAGTGTTTGCATTTCTCTTCCCGGCATGGGGAATTGACTTTACACTGAAACCAAACTGGGATGGCGGAGACGGCGCATGGGCTGTTACAAATCCTCCCCAGGAATATAATTGGGGCGGTTCCTATGTACATGCATGTACAGGCACAGATAATCCGCAGCATGTGAAAGATATCATCCTTGCAGTAACTGCCGATAAAGATAATCTGCTTAAGATTTCTAAGGAAAAAACAGATTTTACAAATACCCAGAGCAGTATGAGGGAAGCGGCAACAGATGATGCAAGCTTCTCATCAGAGTTCCTTGGCGGCCAGAATGCGTTTAAATATTTTGCCCCTGTTGCAGAAAATATTAAAATGGCTCCTCTTTCTGCTTATGACCAGGGATGCGTTGAACTGATCCAGAATTCCTTTAGCGATTATTTCCAGGGTATGGTTGATTTTGATAAGGCAAAGACGAACTTTGAAACTGCAATTAAAGAACGTTATCCGGAAATTACAGAAATTCAGTGGCCGGAATAATAATCTGTAGCTGCGGTGTACTTGCTGCACCGCAGCATAAAATTGGGAAAGGAGCCATGGTTTATGAAACAAAAACGTAAAAGCATTAGTTATTCAAAATGGGGTTACATATTTATTCTGCCGTTTTTTGTATGTTTTTTCATTTTTTCATTTATCCCGCTGGTGGATACAGTAAGATACAGCTTTTTCGAGTACTATCGTTCAGGGCTTAAGGATATTGGCCCTAACTTTGTAGGACTGGAGAATTATGGAAGCCTGATAAAGTCGGATATGATTAAATATGCGGGAAATACCTTGGTATTATGGATTATTGGTTTTATTCCACAGATTGTGATCGCGCTGCTGCTTGCCGCCTGGTTTGTAGATGCACGGCTGAAAATTCACGGGGTACAGTTCTTTAAGGTAGTTATTTATCTGCCAAACCTGATTATGGCGTCGGCCTTTGCAATGTTGTTTTTTACGATGTTTTCCACGAATGGACCTATCAATTCGATTTTAATGTCCAGAGGGCTGATTGACAGTCAGATTGACTTTATGGGTTCTGTTTTGGGAACAAGGTCGCTGGTCGGTCTGATGAACTTTCTGATGTGGTTTGGCAATACGACAATCATGCTGATGGCTGCAATTATGGGTATCAGCCCGGATATTTTCGAGGCATCTGAAATAGATGGCTGTAACAGTGTGCGGAGATTCTTTTACATTACCCTTCCGCTGATACGTCCGATACTTGCTTATACATTGATTACATCCATTATTGGCGGACTACAGATGTTTGATGTTCCACAGATTCTGACTAATGGACAGGGAAATCCGGACCGTACTTCCATGACACTGATTATGTTCTTAAACAGTCACTTAAAGAGTAACAACTATGGTATGGCAGGCGCATTGTCAGTCTATCTGTTCCTTGTCAGCGGATTCTTATGTTTCCTGGTATACCGGATGACTAATAATGAGGATATGGATAGTTCAAAGGCAGCGGCTAAAAAAGCAAAAGGCAGGAGGAAATAGCTATGAAAGGAAAAACACCAAACAGGATAAGGAGTATTTTTGCACATTTGGTACTTATTATTCTCTCATTTATGTGCTTGTTTTTCTTCTATATTCTGTTCATCAATGCAACACGTTCCCATGCGGATCTGCAGAAAGGTTTTTCTGCACTGCCCGGTAATTACTTTTTCCAGAATTTTATGAATGTGGCAAATGACGGTACATTTCCCATGCTCCGTGGGATTGTAAACAGCCTGGTAGTTTCAGGATGCTCAGCGGCAATTTGTACCTACTTCTCAGCATTAACGGCATATGGCCTGTATGCTTATGATTTTAAACTGAGAAAAATAGCGTTTACGTTTATAATGGCTATTCTTGTAATGCCGACACAGGTTACGGCGATGGGATTTTTGAGACTGATTACGAAGATGGGGATGTATGATTCCCTGCTTCCGCTGATTATTCCGTCGGTTGCATCTCCGGCCGTATTTTACTTTATGTACAGCTACATGCAGTCATCCCTTCCGTTGTCTCTTGTGGAGGCAGCCAGAATTGACGGGGCGAAAGAATTCCGTACCTTTAACCAGATTATCATTCCTATTATGAAGCCGGCCATAGCGGTACAGGCAATATTTACTTTTGTTGGCTCTTGGAATAACTACTTTGTACCGGCGCTGGTTATTCAGTCAAAGGATAAAATGACGGTGCCGATTCTGATTGCAATGCTCCGGGGCGCCGATTACATGAATTTTGATATGGGGAAAATATATATGATGATCATGGTGGCAATTGTGCCGATTATTCTTGTATACTTATTCCTTTCAAAATATATTATTGCAGGTGTTACCCTTGGCGGTGTTAAAGGATAGACGGGGGACCTGTATGCAGCAGACCGGACAATGAGGTTTTAATTCTACAGGGGGAGATTAGGATTCCCGCGGGCAGCGAGCCAAATGGGCATGCCTGCATGAACATTTGGCGACTGCCGCGAGGATTGCATACCCCGCTGCTCTGCAACGCTGCAAGATTGATGCCCGTTGCCTGCAGCGGGGGTGTTGAGTTAAATAAATGGCATCAGGCAGGAAATGACTATGGACTGGACACATTCCAACTGGAACTGGAGTGAAGGTCCCGGTACTTCTTTGGGGTCATACCTGTAAAATCCTTGAACAATTGTATAAAATGGCTTTGTGAAGAGAAGGAAAGATAGTTAGCGATTTCAACCAGACTGTAATCGCAAAATTTTAAAAGATGCTGTGCTTTCTCTATTTTTTTTTCACGGACATAATCGCTTACGGAAACGCCTGTTTCTTTTTTAAAAAGACGTGACAGATAGCTTGCAGTCAGCCCGGTGTATTCTGCAAGAGTTTCGATGGTGATTCGTTCCTTGATATGGGCATAAATATAGTCAATGCAGTTAATAACTGGCTTTGACGTCCCGGGTTTCCTTCTTAGCAAACGCATTTTTCCTGTAAGATCTAAAACCATGCGGTCGTGAAGGTCAATAACCCCCTGGACAGTTTGCACATTATCGAGTTTTAAAATATAAAAATCGCTCAGCCGGAAAGCCTGTTCCAGTTCCATGCCGGATTCTACACAAAGTCTCGTTACAAATGCAGCTGTGATAACAAAATGATATTTCAGATTTACTACCGGGTCACGGGAGAGGATTCCAACCCCTTCGGTCTCGGCAAATTTCTTTTGCTTACAGTTTTGGCGTACAAAGTCAATATCTCCCGAACTAACAGCATGAAAAAAAAGCTGTTCGTCACTTAAGGGCCTGTGAAACTTCTCCTCCTCATTATCTATTGCTTCCTGTATATACCACTCCTGTAGTAATCCCATGTTTAATACTCCTCCAACAGAACAACTTATTTAAGCAGAAATACTATATCATGAATTTGATATTTTTGCAATATATTCAGTGAATCCCTAGCCGTAGGGACGGGGCAATAATTGACATTCTGCTGTTAGCGTGAAGGGAACATGGGAACCGAAACGGGATACTGTTTATGCTGTCTTATCCAAATATGTATATGGAGTAGGTGAGCAGGGAGAAATGAAAGTGTCTGCCACGCTGGAAGATGCCGCGCACTTATCAGGCCAGGATAAGACAAAAGGCTGATTTGTGATGGCTGTACTAAAATACCAGACTTTATGCGGATTAAAAAGCTAATGACAACAAAATATAAACATTGACTCAATATCATGCATTGTACTATAATAAATACAATTCATGCGCAGTATTACAGCATGGATATGTCATTGACGGGAGAAAAGTGAGCGGATGGACAGCATTACGAGGAAGGCTTATGCCAAGATAAATCTGGGGCTGGATGTGATAAGAAAGCGCCCGGATGGATATCATGAAGTAAAGATGATCATGCAGACTGTGGATATCTGGGATTTACTGAAATTTAGGAAAATCAGCAATCCGGGTATTTTTTTATCTGTGGACCAGCAGGAGATTCCGGCAGGGCCAGATAATCTGGTCTATAAAGCAGCAGAAATGATCATGCAAAAATACCATATAAACAGCGGTGTGGAGATCACACTGGAAAAGCATATCCCTGTGGCGGCGGGAATGGCGGGAGGAAGCACGGACGCAGCAGCCGTGTTCCACGGGCTGGATCAGTTGTTTGATTTGGGAATGTCTTTAGAGCAGATGCAGGGGATGGGTGTGAAAATAGGTGCGGATGTGCCCTATTGCATCATGGGCGGAACGGCCCTTTCGGAGGGAATTGGCGAGGTGCTGACAGCTCTTGCGCCGCCCCCGGCATGTACGCTTCTGATTGCCAGGCCGGATATCAGTGTTTCCACGAAGTTAGTCTATGAGAATCTCCATGCAGACAAACTTACAAAGCACCCGGATATTGACGGCATGATCGGGGCAATCCGGGAGAGGAACCTTGCAGGAATCACAGAGCGGATGGAAAATGTTCTTGAGACGGTGACGGTCAAAGCGTATCCGGTCATCCAACAGATCAAGAAAGCCATGCTGGATAAAGGGGCGGAAAATGCCCTGATGAGCGGGAGCGGACCGACGGTGTTCGGTATATTTAAGGAGGATAGAACTGGGAAAGAGGCTTTGGAGGAAATAAAGAAGCAGGGACTTGCCAGCCAGGTCTTTGTGACGGCTTTTTATCCATAAAATTTAAACGTACAGTTCTTAAAAGAGGAGGAAATGGGGATGGACGATCAGTTGCAGATGGAAATGGAAGAGTTTTTACCCCTAAGGGACGTAGTATTTAATACCCTGCGCAAAGCGATTCTGACCGGAAAGCTTAAGCCCGGCGAAAGGCTGATGGAAGTGCATCTGGCTGACAGGCTGGGGGTCAGCAGGACGCCCATCCGGGAGGCTATCAGGAAACTGGAACTGGAAGGACTGGTGATCATGATTCCAAGGCGGGGGGCCGAGGTAGCCAGAATCACCGAAAAAAGTTTAAGGGATGTGCTGGAGGTAAGGCGGGCGCTTGACATCCTCAGCGTGGAGCTTGCCTGTGAACGGATCACCAAAGAGAATATACAGCGGCTTTTTGAGGCATGCCGCGCTTTTGAACAGGCGGATAAAGGGAAGGACGCTTCGGTCATTGCCAGGGCAGATGTGGCTTTTCATGATATAATAGTGGAAGCAGCAGGCAACCAGCGGCTTCGCCAGCTTGTGAATAATCTTTCGGAACAGATGTACCGTTACCGGTTTGTGTATATCAGGGAGGAGGCCCGGCACGACAATCTGGTCAAAGAACACAGGGAAATTTACACCAGCATTGCCGGGAAGGACAAAAAGCGGGCCTGTGCGGCGGCCAAACTTCATATTGACAATCAGGAGAAATCCATTATCAGGCAGATCCGCATGGAAAATGAAAGCAGAGTGAATAACCCCGGTTAAAACGGCAAAACTCTTACCATGAACCTATAATTTTGTGAATGATACAGGTAAAAAGGGTAAGAGATGCTATGAAAAAATTAATGGAAACTGCTGTTATTTTATTAGGAACTATAGGCTGGTGGGGGTTTGTGTATCCGGAATTGTGTCTGACGCAGGATGTTTATGAACAGGCATATGAGGGCGGTGAAGAAACCGCGGCGGAAGAAAGTGCCGAAAAGAATACGTCAAAATCAGCAAGTGAAAAGTCTGCGGCAGCGGAAGGGAAAACACCGGAAAGCCGGGGGACAGGGAGCTTGCCAGGCGCTGGGGAGACCATACAGCCCAGGGACGGCCGACAGAACGGATGGCAGATTGGGAAAATCTGTATAAAAAGCCGCTTTGCGGAATATGTATATCAGGTAAAAGAAAAGGAAACAGCAGAAAAGGAATTGTGATATGATAAATAAATATGCACCCATAGGGGTTTTTGATTCCGGGGTAGGCGGCCTTACGGTGGCAAGGGAAATCATGCGCCAGATTCCCAATGAAAAGATTATTTATTTTGGAGATACGGCAAGACTGCCCTATGGCAGTAAATCAAAGGAGACAGTCACAAGATATTCCCGCCAGATCGTGCGCTTTTTACAGGCACAGGAGGTAAAAGCTATTGTGACAGCCTGTAATACTGCCAGCGCCTATGCACTGGACGAGATAGAAAAGGAAACAGACATACCCATAATAGGGGTGGTGAAGCCGGGGGCAAAGGTGGCAGCAGAGACTACCGCCAATGGAAAGATCGGAGTGATAGGGACGGAAGGCACGATTGCAAGCAGTATTTATTCCCGCTACATAAAAGAAATCAATAAGGAGGCATGGGTAATCGGAAAAGCCTGCCCCCTCTTTGTGCCGCTTGTGGAAGAAGGGCTTTTAAAAGATCCTGTCACGGACGAGATCGCAAAGCGTTATCTGACGGAATTGATCGACATTGGGATTGACACCCTGATTTTGGGATGTACCCATTATCCCCTGATACGTTCCACCATAGGGAAAATCATGGGAGAGAGTGTGAGGCTGGTAAATCCGGCTTACGAGACTGCGCGGGAACTGAAAGAACTTCTGGCAGCGGAGGATATGCTCAATGATAGGGAAGCGGAGCTGGGGGACAACCAATACCGGTTTTATGTCAGCGATGCCGCAGAGAAATTCAAACATTTTGCAAACTCTATCATCAAGTACGGCATTTTATCTGCAAAAATAATAAATATAGAGGAGTATTAAGAAAAAATCATGACGAAAGAAATCATTTTGTCGATCAAGGGACTCCAGACAGGCGTTGATGAAGACGCCCAGGGAACGGAAGTCATAGCACTGGCGGATTACTATAAAAAAAATGACAGCCATTATGTTATTTATGAGGAGCTGACTGAGGGATTCAGTGAGACTACAAGAAGCAGAATTAAATTTAATGACTCCTGCATGGAAGTGTCCAAGAAAGGGCTGATCAATGTACATATGATTTTTGATAAAAACAAGAAGAATATGACCAGCTATGTGACGCCTTATGGGAATATTTTTATCGGCATAGATACGGAATCCATTCTGGTGAAGGAGGAAGAAAACAGAATCAAAGTTGAGGTTTACTATGCGCTGGAAGCCAACTACCAGCATTTAGCCAACTGCCGGATAGAAATGCAGCTTGCTCCCCGGGAGGATGGGATCAGGCTGGCATAACAAACGCCGCAGCGCTTCGCAGGCCGTTTATTGTAAAAAGAGGATGTCCCCGGGGACATCCTCTCGCATCTCTTAAATCATTTAACGGGCTTTGCGCCTGCTTTCTCCTGGGCCTTTTCCAGTGTACGCTTGAAGAAGCTTTTCTTCTTGGCGGGAGGCGCGGCATATTTGCCGTGAAGCCCTTTCACATCGGTAATGTAGATCCCGCTTACCACTGCTTTGACTTCCTTCTTGACCGGTACGGAGTCGAAAATCTTTTCCTCGCAGACAAGGGACATGATCTGGGGACCAACCTTGGCCTTGACAATGGGAAGTTTGGAACCGCGCATCAGCTTCGGCGTCTGGTCGATGACCATCTGGGGAAGACCGGAATCTTTGATCTTCATCCGCTTCTTATCAATGATCAGCATGGAAACAGTCTGTTTCATGGCATCTAACTGTGCCTGCTGTTCTTCCTGCCGCTTCTGGGCTTTCTTTCCAAGAAAATATAACACAACCAGGGCAATGATCAAAATTGCCAGAATGACTAATAAAACAATTCCTAATGTATTCATGATAACCCTCCCTGCCGTACGGTTCTGCCAGAAGGAAAAACATCCCTTCATGAATTCCAACCGTCAACGGCCATGCAAGACATATTTTAGCATTTTTGTGACAAATAGGCAAGTGGTTTCAGGGAACTCCCTAAAGATTTGCTATATAAATTATGAAATATTCGTTAAAAACATATTAAGATACTTTCACGAAGGTGGGTTTTATGATATAAATGTAAGGTGACAGGCAATAAATAAAAAGGAGACAATATTTTAGATGAAGATCCAGGTAAATAAGAAATTTACGGCAGCACTTATTACCCTTGTGGCAGCAGGTGCTTTAATGGCATGTGGAAGTGCAGATACAAGCGGTCTGAAATACCTTTCGGATTTTAAGGCAAAGGACTTTGTGAAGCTGGGAGATTATAAGGGACTCGAGGTACAGGTCAAGGAACCGGAAATCACCAATGATTATCTGGACGGATATCTTGACTATCTTCTCATGAACAATCCGGTTTCTACGCCCGTTACAGACCGCAGTGTGAAAGTGGGCGATACGGCCAACATCGACTATGAAGGAAAGCTGGACGGGGTGGCTTTTGCAGGAGGCACGGCGGCGGGGTACGACCTGGTCATCGGTTCCGGCAGTTTCATTGAAGGGTTTGAGGACGGCGTGGTTGGAATGGAGATCGGGGAGACGAAGGATATCGGCCTGACTTTTCCAGACCCTTATACCAATCCGGATCTGGCAGGGAAAGATGTGGTGTTCACGGTGACTGTAAACAGCATCAGCCTCCAGGAGACGCCGGAATTAAATGATGAATATGTGAAAAGTCTTGGATTGGAAGACTGCAGTACAGTGGAAGACTACCGGAATTATATTTATGACGAACTGATGGAACAGGCGCAGGATACTTTTGAAGAGGATAAGAAGAATGCCGTGCTGGAAGCGGTGGAAAAGAACACGGTCTTTGACGATATGCCTACAGGCATGGTCAGCCGCCTGAAAGACATGCTGGTAAGCAACATGGAAGGATATGCCGGAATGTTCGGTATGGATGTAGGGGAGTATGTTGCCAATGTTTACGGCGGCAAGCCGGAAGAATATGAGGATGTGCTTTTGGAACAGGCTGAGCAGTCGGCAAGGATCTATGTGATGATGTCCGCCATTGCCGATAAAGAAAAAATCGCGGTAACTGATGAGGAGATGGACGAGATCCTTACCGGGGATGCGCAGAAGTACGGCGTAAGTCTGGAAGAATATACAGAAGGACTGGATTTGGAAGGCTACAGAGAATATCTTTTGTTTGAGAAAGTCACAGATTTTCTGGCTGAAAATGCCATTGTAAACGGGCAGGACGGCAGTAAATAGAAGAAGGGTAATTGCAGGCCGTAGTTGGGTCTGCCAGAACTTGTGAAAAATGTTTTGAGGGGATGCAGGTGGTTGATATTAAAGTGCATATGAGGAGAAAAAGAGTTACATGTCTGTGGGCTGTTCTGGCAGCAGTCTTTATGGTTTCGGCGGCAGAGCCGGTTTTGGCAACTCCTGTTTCGGACTTAGAGAGGCAGAAACAGGAGATGGAACAGAAAAAAAAGGAAGCCGATGCCAGAAAGAGGGAAGAACAGCAAAGGTACGACAATGCTTCCGGAAAAGTAAACTCCATCCAGTCGGAAGTAGATCAGGTGGCGGAGGAGATTGAGGAAGTGGATGCCGCTTTAGTGGAGACGCTTGCCAGTGTGGAGCTGATCGAGGAGGACATTGCCAAAAAGAAAGACCAGATTGAAGAAACCACCAGAGAATACGAAGAAGCCCAGGCGGTGGAACAGGCGCAGTATGAATCCATGAAACTGCGAATCAAGTTTATGTATGAAAAGGGCGATACCAATTACTTACAGCTTCTTCTGGAAAGCCAGAATTTCAGCGATATGGTCAACAAAGCGGAGTATGTGGAAAGTCTGTATGAATATGACCGCAAGCTTCTGGAAGAGTATAAGATAGCAAGAGAGACGGTGGCCGCATTAAAACAGAAGCTGGAAGACGAGATGGCGGAACTGGAAGCCCAGGAACATGAGCTGATGGAGGAGAAAGCAAGTCTGGAGGCCATTTTGGAAGAAAAGCAGAGGACCTACGACAACTATGAGGTCCAGCTTGCCCAGGCAAAACAGGAAGCGGCCATTTACAAGGCAAATATCAAAAAACAGAATGATGAGATCAGAAGAATAGAGGCGGAAGTTGCAAAGAAGCAGTCAGAGATAGATACCGCAAAACGGCTGGAGGAAGAAGCAAAAAAAGCCCAGGAGCTGGCTTTGCAGAATGAGGCGTCCCAAAATTCCGGCAGCAGCTCTTCCACAAGTTCTTCCTCCCAGGGAAGTTCTTCTTCCAGCAAAAGTTATGCATCTGCTTCCAGCTATTCCGGTACAGGAGGGAAAGGGCAGCAGATTGCCAATTATGCCTGCCAGTTTATTGGGAACCCGTATGTATCCGGGGGGACAAGCCTGACCCAGGGGGCTGACTGTTCCGGCTTTGTCTGGCGGGTGTACAGTGACTTTGGCTACAGCGTGCCCAGAACGTCCTACTCCCTAAGAAGCGCAGGCACCGGGGTTTCTTACTCGGAGGCACAGCCCGGAGATATTGTGTGCTACGCGGGGCATGTAGGCATTTACATCGGCAATGGGCAGATTGTCCACGCCAGTACGCCAAGGAGCGGCATTAAGATCACCCATGCCACTTATAAAGAGATTCTTTCGGTGAGAAGAATCGCATAGGCATGCGTTTGTTACACTCGCCAAAAGCGGTGCAGGAAAAGTTATTAAAATGGATGGTTTCTGTAAAATAGGAAATGAGAGGAAAAGACATGTCAGATTTTGATGAAAATGATAAGAACGACAAGAACGAGATCGAGAACATAGAACAGGATGTGAAGAAATCCGGGGAGGGGAAAGACGGGGAAAAGAAAAAAGAAGGCGAGTATGAGGACGTCTGCTTCATCTGCCGCAGGCCGGAAAGCAAGGCCGGGAAGATGTTTAAGCTGCCCAATAATATTACGGTCTGCAATGACTGTATGCACAAAACCATGGATACAGTGAGCCAGTTTGACTATCAGGGAATGTTAAACAATCCATCTTTTGTGGATGATCTGAACAAGAATTTAAGCGGGAAAGGGTACCCCAATATCCGGTTTTTAAATATTGCGGATCTGCAGGGAGAAGGAGGCATCCCCAATAAGCAGAGGATCAAGAAGAAAAAACCGAAAAAGGGTGAGGAACCGGTGCTGGATATAAGAAAAATTCCGCCCCCGCACAAAATCAAAGCCCAGCTTGACGACTACGTAATCGGTCAGGAACATGCAAAGAAAGTGATTTCCGTGGCTGTGTACAATCACTATAAAAGAGTTGCCACAGACACCATGGACGATATTGAGATTGAGAAATCAAACATGCTGATGATCGGGCCTACCGGGTGCGGCAAGACGTATCTGGTAAAAACGCTGGCAAGGCTTCTGGATGTGCCTCTTGCCATTGCGGACGCCACTTCTTTGACAGAAGCGGGGTATATCGGCGATGACATTGAGAGCGTGATTTCCAAACTTCTGGCCGCTGCCGACAACGACGTGGAGAAAGCGGAGAGAGGCATTGTATTTATCGACGAGATTGACAAGATCGCCAAAAAGAAGAACACTACCAGCAGGGATGTCAGCGGTGAAAGCGTACAGCAGGGGATGCTCCGGCTCTTAGAGGGGGCTGATGTGGAGGTGCCGGTTGGGGCAAACAGCAAAAATGCCATGGTTCCCCTTACCACGATCAACACCAGAAATATCCTCTTTATATGTGGAGGTGCTTTTCCTGATTTGGAGGAGATTATCAAGCAGCGTCTGAAAAAGCAGACTTCCATCGGTTTTAATGCAGAACTGAAGGATAAATTTGATAAAGAAAAGAACATCATAAGCCGTGTGACGGTTGAAGACTTAAAGAAATTCGGCATGATACCGGAGTTCTTAGGCCGCCTTCCGGTGATTTATACATTAGCGGCGCTGGATAAACCCATGCTGGTGAAAATTCTGAAAGAGCCTAAGAATGCAATTTTGAAGCAGTACCAGAAATTGTTGGAACTGGATGAAGTGAAGCTGGAATTTGATGACGGGGCGCTGGAAGCCATTGCTGATCAGGCCATGAAGAAGGATACCGGGGCAAGGGCGCTACGGGCTATCATTGAAGAATTTATGCTGGATATTATGTATGAAATTCCCAAGGATGATAATATTGGCCGGGTGACGATCACGAGGGAATATATTGAAGGAACCGGAGGCCCGGTTATTGATATACGGAATATCCGGGGGGAAAATCCCGATAATTTAAGGCGGATAGAGGATAAAAGCCAATAAGTCCCTGTGCAGGATGATTTTCCAGGCAGTTTTTTGTAACAGTTTAGCTTTCATGAACTGTTACAGTTTTTTAAGGACCTTTTAGGAAGAACTGTCATATAGTAAAAGAAAACAGCGGCAGGATTTTAGATGACAGACAGGGAAAAAATCATATCCAATGATTATTATGACCTAATTACTGATTATTTCCTTCCGGGCGGGGTGGAACCGTACTTTGAGGACAGGGTGTTCCAGCCGATTGATGGGGAATTGGGAATTGCTTATATAGACAGGGCAGATGTTATGCCGATGAGCATAAGCAGCTTTAACTATCCAAGAATCCCCAAGCTGTACGGACTGATGCAGGCACCGGAGACGATGAACTTTGACCCTACGCCGTTAGTCCGCAGCGGGATCACGCGGGTCCAGAGGGACGGGCTTAGTCTTACGGGAAAAGGCGTGGTGATAGGATTTCTCGATACAGGTATCCGTTACGAGGAGGAAGTGTTCAGGAAAGAGGACGGGAGCACCAGAATCTTAGGGATATGGGACCAGACCATACAGACAGGGGAGCCGCCGTCAGGCATTCTTTACGGAACGGAATACCGGCAGGAGATCATTGATCTGGCATTGAAAAGCGAAAATCCAAAGGAGATCGTCCCAAGCAGTGATGAAATCGGCCACGGTACGGCCCTTGCCAGTGTGGCGGCCGGAAGCCCGCTGCGCAGCGGGATAGGGTTTCTGGGGGCGGCGCCGGAGGCGGATATCGTTATGGTAAAACTGCGCCAGGCCAAACAATACTTAAGGGAGTTTTATCTGGTACCGGAGAATGTTCCGGCCTATGCGGAAAGCGACATACTGGCAGCATTGCGGTATCTGGAAAGTTATGCCATATCCCTTTCGAGGCCGTTGGTGATCTGCTTTGGGTTAGGGACCAGCATGGGGGATCATGAAGGGCATTCCATTATGGCAGGGTATTTGAACCAGATAGCCACCAGGCGCAGCCGGGCGGTGGTTGTCTGCGGCGGAAATGAGGGCAACAGCTCCCACCATTATGAAGGGACCTCCATAGAAGGAGTCCGGGAAACCACAGATAATGTGGAAATCAGAGTGGGCGAAAACGCAGGGGGATTTGTGGCGGAACTTTGGGGCAGTATCCCAGCCAAACATGCCATATCTATCCGCACCCCGGGCGGGGAAGTCACTCCCCGGGTGGATTTCAGGGAGCAGAGCAGCAGGGAATTTTTATTCATTTTTGAAAAAGGCAGAATACAGGTAGACCATGTGCTGGTGGAACAGGGCTCTGGCGAGGAATTGATATTTTTCCGGTTTGTGGACCCAGGCCCCGGTGTATGGACGATTCAGGTGACAGTCAGTGACGGAAGAGCTAAAAGCCCGTTTCATATCTGGCTTCCATTGACAGAATTCCTCCAGAGTCCGGTCTACTTTTTGAAGCCTTCCCCGTATACTACCCTTACAGAGCCGTCCAACGTGTGGGAGGTTATCACCACTACCGCATACAATGATGAAAACGGAAGCTTCTGGAGCGAGTCTGGCAGAGGATTTACCAGAACCGGACGTATCAAGCCGGATATTTGTTCCCCGGGGGTGGATGTGGATACGATACTGGGAAGCAGAACCGGATCAAGCATATCGGCAGCCCTGGCGGCAGGAGCATCGGCGCTTTTTCTGCAATGGGCAGTGGTGCAGAAGAACCAGCCCGAGGTGGAGAGCAGGGAACTGAAGAACCTGCTGATACGGGGGGCGGAGCGGGCAGACGAAGAAATGTACCCGAACAGGGAATGGGGGGATTATGATATTATAGTGTCAAGTCAGCAGGGAGCCAGTAAAATCAAGGTGTTCCGCTGGTTAAGCCCAAATATTTTTCACTGCAAAAGCACTACGGAATCTCTCTCATTATTTCTATAACATGACATTCTATTGACAAGTTTATGTGTTATAATATACGGGAGGTGACGAAAATGCGGGAAAGCAGATTATTTAGAATTGTGTACTATCTTTTACAGAATGGAAAGGCAACCGCCCCCGAACTTGCTCAAAAATCTGAAGTATCAATCAGAACCATTTACAGAGATATTGACGCCATAAGCAGCACTGGAATCCCTATTTATGCAACACAGGGAAAAGGGGGAGGCATTTTTATTCTTAACGATTATACGTTGGATAAATCTTTGCTTTCTGAACAAGAACAGGAACAAATGCTAACAGCATTACAAGGAATGATTGCGACCACAGAAAAAAATTCTAATGAATTGCTTACAAAGTTAAGCGGTTTATTTCAGATAAAATCTACAAATTGGATTGAAGTTGATTTTTCAGACTGGGAGCATTGTATCCGGCAAAGAGAAATATCCTTTGAATACCTCACAGAAGAAAAGTTCTACCCTCTAAGCACATCAGACGAATTTCTCAAATCACCTTACGAATAATACCCTGTTACAATCTGTGGTCAGACAATTATCCTCACCAATGGGGAACTTGCCGCCGCCCTGTTATCCCTGCCGGAGAAAAAGAGGGAAATCATTTACCTTTACTTTTTCGGGAATTACACACAGCAGGAAATCGCGGATTTATACGGGCATTGTAAGAGTACGGCATGGCATTACATACACAGCGCATTACAGATATTGCAGAAAGAAATGGAAGGATTTTCACATGGGGAATACTAACCTTGTGCCATATGAAACCATTGTCCGGGCGACAAACGGCGAGCCGGAAGCCGTGGATGAGGTTTTACGGCATTACAGCAAACGAATCCGCTTTGCCTGAAAAAAGTCAGCATGACAGGAGGTGAGGTTTGTCGGGAAAATAGCCATGCTGATATTCAATGATACCGAGGAAAAAGCAGTTGAGAAAGCCATAACTTTGTCGGTGAGATACCGGTGGTAACAGAATAATGGCAAATGCCCTTCTCTCTTTCCGGGGGAAGGGTTTTCTTTCTGCATAGTAACCGCAAGGCATATCCTTTAAAGTACTGACAGAGTTATCTAAATCAAAAGCCCATTTTAAAGATACTAGTACATCGAATAATAAGTAACCAGCCATATGACTTGCCTGAATTTCCATTTGCCGCGTTGTCGTCAATCGATATAGACTCCGCTACGCCTCATTCCTCCGCCTTGCATATGAAAATTCATTCTGTACCATATGGCTAGAAATTTATTTATCGATGTACTAGCTTTGCTACATCTGTTTCGTGTGTTTCTCCGCATAGTAATTTCCACATTCCGTCATCTTCATCATGTGATACATATAGAATAGGTGCCTGACGCTCCAATATATGGCAACAGATAATCGTAGCAGTATCGGGTGAATCATAAAAAGGAAATTCCATGTCTGTCACTCCTCAAATTTGAATTTTGGTATCTCAATGTTAATCATACAGATATGACAAGAAGAATACTTTTGATGTGGAAGGGTATCTGGAACACAGGCTGAAACTGCGGACAGATGAGGGATTTGAACTGATTGAGGTGGACGGAACAACGATTGGGGATATGGAAAGTGGAAGAGAATAGGGAAGCAGAAAAGGAGGCAGATAGAATTATGCAAAAACAATAGGGTAGAAAAGTGATTTACCATATGCTAAAGTTATTCTGTAAAAGGAAAATTGGATTGGGGTAAAAATGAACAGGGAACAAATCAGGGCAATCGTTGAAAACAGATTTTATGGGCTGGGTGCAGAGAGGGTGGAACTGGCATCTTCAGGTATCTGCTGGACGCTTTACGGAGAATTTTTCAAAGTGACAACACCGAAGGACTTTTGGGTGCTGGAATGGACGGATAACCGTTCTTATGCGGAAAATGGCTGTTTTGAAGACGTTGATCCTATGCCATATGACATATCGGAGCAGGAAATTCTTGAATATATTGATGGAGTATTGCAAGGATAGTTGCTGTTTGGGAAAGCGTATTGATACGGAGATAATGGAGCCTATGGGAAAAGAGGATTTTATCATACATTTAGGCCATGTTTATGGGCTTGTAGAGGAAGAACGCCAGAAATGCCGGACGGGAAATGGCAGTATTACCATGCTGGGGAGGTGGAAGGATAAAGAAAACAGGTGCGTCCATTTGCGCTCAATAGGAATGCATTTTAAAAACTGAATATAGCATGATGTAAAATATTACAGCATGGAAGCAGCCGCAGATTATCAGCGGCTTTTTTTGCGGCAGTCAGGGAATGGCTGCTGTTTTTTCCCCGGAACATGGACAGGACAGTGAAAAATCCGGTCAGTTCATTTTGGGAAAAAAGAAAACCATCAATTTATCAGGCCGCATAGCGGCAGAAAGAGAGGTAGTTATATGGCATTTTTTACTTCAGCAATCACAATTTTGCAGACACTGGTAGTTGCTCTTGGGGCTGGTCTTGCGGTATGGGGCGTCATCAACCTGCTTGAGGGTTACGGGAATGATAACCCAGGTGCAAAGATACCATGTATGAAATCTCCTTTATAAAATTTGCAAATGATGTTGAAAAAAATGCGATGTATCCCTAAACCCAAAATACAGGAAAATTTTATGGTAAACTGTCTTCAATCAAATGACTGGCAGGTACGATATAGTCAGGAGTCTGCCGCATGGAGCGGGTATTTTGCATTCAGGGAATACCGGATGGGGAAATGCTGTACGGCAGTGTGCCTTTGGAAGAGATAAGGAGCAGAGAAATATGGAAAAAAAGATTTACAGGGAGAAGAGTATGAAACGGATCTCTTCCCCGGAGCAGTTGGATGATTATATAAAGGTTACAGGAACCGGCATGTGGATGATCATGGGGGCAGTGATGCTTTTGCTGGCGTGTGTGTGTGTCTGGGGGATTTTTGGGCATTTGGACACGGTGATCAAAGCGCCCGTTGTTGTGAAAGACGGAACGCTTATGTGCTATATAAAAGAAACGGACAGGGAGCAGGTTGCCGTCGGAATGCAGGTGGAGATAAGAGGAAAAGGGTACAGCATTTTGTCCG
Organism: Lachnospiraceae bacterium; assembly: GCA_009911035.1. GTDB lineage: Bacteria > Bacillota > Clostridia > Lachnospirales > Lachnospiraceae > Suilimivivens. The sequence continues at coordinate 20,763 of QXWO01000007.1, read as the reverse complement.
TTTCCGATGTGCCGGCACAGGCCTATGGGGCGCTGACGCCTTACGCCATGCATATAGGAGGATTTGCAGACGGGGAATGGGTTTATATGGCTGCGGCGGACACAGAACTTGCGGACGGGGTTTATGAGGGAGAAGTAGTGGTGGAGAGCATTGCACCGGCCTTTTTTATATTCAACTGACGATATGGTTTTTATATGTACTTTGGGAGAGAAAAAATGAGTTTACATAAGAATACACGGAAACGTCCAGTGGGCAGAGGATATGCGAAGGTGCCGGTGATCATGCAGATGGAAGCATTGGAGTGCGGTGCGGCGTCTCTTGCCATGATACTTGCTTATTATGGAAAGTGGATTCCCTTAGAGCAGGTACGTGCAGACTGTGGGGTGTCGAGAGATGGTTCCAATGCCAAAAATCTGCTGCTGGCAGCCAGAAGTTACGGACTGACAGCCAGGGGATTTCGGTTTGAACCGGATGCTTTAAGGCGCAGCGGAATTTTTCCCTGCATTATCCACTGGAATTTCAATCATTTTGTGGTACTTAACGGCTTTAAAGGGAATAAGGTTTATCTAAACGACCCTGCAAGAGGGAACTATACTGTTTCCATGAAAACCTTTGATCAGTCCTTTACGGGAGTCTGCCTGCTCTTTGAGCCGGGGGAGGAGTTTGTTCCCGACGGGAAGCCAAAGAGTGTTGCAGGATTTGTGAAAAAGCGGATGGCCGGGGCAGGGGAAGCAGTAGCCTATGTGGTGCTTGCCGCAGTCATCAGTTCTCTTCTTGGAATTGTGGCTTCGGTTTTCCCAAGGGTTTTTATGGACCGACTGCTGACCGGGAAGAACCCTGACTGGCTTTGGCCTTTTGTGGGTGCCTTCATGGGATATGCGGCAGTGAGGCTTTTGGTTTCTTTATTATCGACGCTTTATTCTCTGAAAATATATGGCAGGTTTGCGGTCACGGGTTCGGCTTCTTATCTCTGGAAGGTACTTCATCTGCCCATGGAGTTTTTTTCCCAGCGCATGGCTGGAGATATCCAGCAGAGGCAGGGGATGAACGCTTCGGCAGCGGGCAGCCTGGTGAATCTGTTTGCGCCTCTTTTGATTGATATGGCAATGATGGTGTTTTATCTGGCGGTAATGCTGCGCTACAGTCCGCTGCTTACCCTTGTGGGCATACTGTCCATTCTTTGCAATCTTGGGCTGTCGCAGTTGATATCCAGAAAGCGTGTCAATATTACAAGGGTGCAGATGCGGGACAGCGGTAAACTGGCAAGCGCAACGGTGTCCGGCATTGAAATGATAGAGACAATCAAAGCAAACGGCGCGGAAAACGGATATTTTGAAAAGTGGGCGGGGTATCAGGCAAGCGTTAATGTGCAGGCGGTAAAGTATGCCAGACTGAACCAGTATTTAGGACTGCTTCCCTCCCTGGTATCTTCCCTTTCGGGAGCTGCAGTGCTGATGCTGGGGGTATATCTGACCATGCAGGGGCGCTTTACTGCCGGTATGATCATGGCTTTTCAGGGTTTCATGGCTTCCTTTATGTCTCCGGCCGTAAACTTAATCACGGCAGGGCAGAAGATTCAGGAGATGCGCACCCAGATGGAGCGGATTGAGGATGTGATGGAGTATCCTTCCGATGTCTGTTATGGGAAGGCATCCGGCGGGGCAGGAGGGAACCGGCCCGGTGAAGAATCCGGCACGGAGGAATTCAGAAAGCTCTCCGGCAGTGTGGAGATAAAAAATGTTACTTTCGGCTATTCCAGGCTTTCGGAGCCGTTGATAGAAGATTTTAACCTGACCTTAAAACCGGGAAGCCGTGTGGCTTTTGTGGGGCCCTCAGGGTGTGGAAAATCTACGGTTTCCAAACTGCTTTCCGGCCTGTATCAGCCATGGAAGGGGGAGATTCTTTTTGATGGGAAGTCCATGGGTGAGATTGACAGGAATGTGTTTACGGGTTCGCTGGCAGTGGTTGACCAGGATATTATCCTGTTTGAGGATACCATAGCGGGCAATATCAGAATGTGGGACAAATCCATTGAGGAGTTTGAGGTCATTATGGCCGCCCGGGATGCAAAGCTCCATGAGGATATCATGCAGAGGGAAGGCGGCTATTCCTACCGTATCAGCGAGGACGGCAGGGATTTTTCCGGAGGACAGCGCCAGAGGATGGAAATTGCCAGGGTGCTTGCCCAGGATCCAACCATCCTGATTCTGGATGAAGCGACCTCCGCATTGGACGCAAGGACGGAGTATGAGGTGGTCAGTGCGATTAAGGACAGGGGGATTACCTGTATTGTGGTTGCCCACCGCCTTTCTACTGTCCGGGACTGCGATGAGATAATTGTGATGGATCGCGGAAAAGTGGTAGAGAGGGGAACTCATGAGGAACTGTATGCAAAGGGCGGCATGTATGCCGAACTGGTTTCCAATGATTGAAAATCCGGATATTATCCGCTAAATATGATATAGGAGAGAAAGAATATGGGATGGTTTGACGAACAGATCCGCCAACGGATGTGCAGCGACGACGAGATGCTGGAGGATTCCCTTGTGGGCATTGCGGGAGCTGTGCTGGGTACGCGGATTTCGGCCGCCATGAAAGATGACAGGATACGAGCGAAATGCGCCATAGATGAGATACTGAAATTTTATCATGTGAAGCCTTCAGAAATACCGGAGGATGTAAAAGACATCAATGACCAGTTAGAATATCTGCTGCGCCCCTGCGGCATCATGCGGCGCAGGGTAAAGCTGGAGGGGGAGTGGTACAGGGACGCTTTTGGAGCCATGCTGGGTACATTGAAAAAGGACGGCACTGTGATCGCCCTGATCCCGGACTGGACCGGCGGCTACAGCTATCTGGATGAGGCTTCCGGCAGACAGATAAGGATTGACAGGAATACAGGGGAAGGGATCGCGGAGGAGGCACTGTGTTTTTATAAGCCTCTTCCCATGAAATCAATCGGAATACCGGAGCTTATGCGCTATATTGCCGGGACTTTGTCGCCCTTCGATGTGGGAATGTTCCTGACAGCAGTGCTGGGGCTTACGTTATTGGGAATGCTTTCTCCGAAACTGAACTATATTATTTTTTCACAGGTGGTCACAGGCGGTAATATGCGTTTGTTTCTGTCGGTCACATTTTTTCTTGTGTGTGTCAGGGTCAGTTCCCTGCTGGTGGAATCGGTCAGATCCATGCTGATGCAGCGTATTGGCACCAAGATGGGGATGCAGGTACAGGCTGCAGTAATGATGCGCATTTTATCCCTTCCGGCGGATTTTTTCCAGAAATACAGCCCTGGGGAGCTGGCAGGCAGGGCGGGCAATATCAATACGCTTTGTTCCATGCTGGTATCCCTGGTATTTTCCACAGGATTTACCGCAGTGTTTTCCATGGTATACATTACCCAGATTTTTGCCTATGCGCCGGCGCTGGTGGTTCCTTCCCTGGTAATCATACTGGTGACGGTAGCATTTTCGATGATTTCTGCACTGATGCAGATACGGGTCAGCGAAAAGCAGATGGAAAATGGGGCAAAGGAAAGCGGCATGACCTATTCCCTTATTTCGGGGGTGCAGAAGATTAAACTTTCCGGCGCGGAGAAGCGTGCCTTTGCCCAGTGGGGAAAGGTTTACGCAGAAGGAGCAAGGCTTTCCTACGACCCGCCCCTGTTTTTAAAGATAAACGGCGTACTGCTGACTGCAATTTCCTTATGCGGAACCATTATCATGTATTATGCTGCGGCAAAAAGCGGGATTTCGGTGGCAGATTATTATGCTTTTACTGCCGCCTATGGAATGGTTTCCGGCGCTTTTTCCTCCCTGACAGGGATTGTGCTGTCTGTGGCACAGCTCCGTCCCATCCTTAAAATGACGGGACCTATTCTGGAAACGGCGCCGGAAGTGTCGGAGGGCAAACAGGTGGTGACACGGCTTTCAGGAAGTATAGAATTCAGCAATGTATCCTTCCGTTACCGTGAGAGTATGCCTCTTGTGGTGGACGACCTTTCCCTGAAAATAAGGCCGGGTCAGTATGTAGCTCTGGTGGGGGCTACCGGATGCGGGAAGTCTACCCTGCTCAGGCTTCTGCTTGGGTTTGAGACACCACAGAAGGGCGCCATTTACTATGACGGCAGGGATATCGCCAGTATGGATTTAAAATCCCTGCGCAGTAAAATCGGTGTGGTGATGCAGAGCGGCAGGCTGTTTTCCGGGGATATTTTCTCCAATATTACCATCTGCGCCCCGCATCTTACTATGGAAGAAGCCTGGGAGGCGGCGGAGCTTGCAGGCATTGCGGAGGATATCCGGCGTATGCCCATGGGAATGCATACGGTGATTTCCGAAGGGCAGGGAGGAATTTCCGGGGGACAGAGGCAGCGGCTGTTAATTGCAAGAGCCATTGCGCCCAGACCCAGGATTCTTCTGTTAGATGAGGCTACCAGTGCGCTGGACAACCTGACCCAGAAAAAGGTGTCCCGCTCCCTGGACGGGCTTAAGTGTACGCGTATTGTCATTGCCCACAGACTCTCTACCATCCGCCAGTGTGACCGGATCATCGTGCTGGAGAAAGGGAAAATAATAGAGGATGGCAATTATGAGGAACTCATGGAGAAGAACGGGTACTTTGCAGAACTGATCGCAAGGCAGAGGTTGGACGGTATGTGAAAAATTTTAAAAAATTTTTAGCCCTTCCATCATACTCTTTCGTATAAATAAACGAAAAGCAAAAAAGCAGATGTGTTGTGTCCAAAAGAACGGACAAAACAGAAATGGAGGAAAAAATGAAGGAAAAAAAACTGGAGAAAGCGGAAATGAAGGAAAGTATACTGACAGGAGAGGCATTGGCGTTAAATGACGCGGAGCTGGAAGGTGCGGCAGGCGGCTGCTGGGGTCCTGAATCTGAGGCGGCGCTGGCGGACTTTCGGTATACAAAGGAAATATTGGAAAATCGCTTTAAGGAAAATGAAAATCAGGATCCAGAGGAAATACTGAAAAAGCGCCTTAAGGAAAACTCGAATACTGTTTCGCGAACAGATCCATTTACCCGTTCTGGACAGGATATTCCGGGGCGTCGTGTTAGATAAACACGATAGAGGATGGCAATTATGGGGAACTCATGGAGAAGAACGGGTACTTTGCAGAACTGATCACAAGGCAGATGTGTTGTGTCCAAAAGAACGGACAAAACAGAAATGGAGGAAAAAATGAAGGAAAAAAAACTGGAGAAAGCGGAAATGAAGGAAAGTTTACTGTCAGGCGAAGCATTGGCGTTAAATGATGCAGAGCTGGAAGGTGCGGCAGGCGGCGTCAGTAACAGTGAGAGGGGGGACGGGTATGCGTATGTACGCGAAGTGATGGAACAGGTGCACGAGGCGAGTAAGGGAGGCGGGAATCCTCCTGTTGAGGAACCAGATCTGAATATGATAAAACAGGAGATGGTAGAGAAATTCGGCAGTGAAAGATTTGAAGCATGGCAGCAGAAGATGAATGGGGCGGGTATTCCGTAGCAGGGATGAGAAACGGGATAACAGAGGCAAAGGGGACTGGAAGGAGGAGGGTTCGATGAAGCAGGCAGGACTGGAAGTTCTCTTTGATTTTCAGCGCTTTTGGAAAAATGCCCGTTTGGAGGCACTGGCGGAAGAAACCATGAAACGGTATTGTCTGGAATTATCGGACGAGGAGCTGGCTTATGTCAGTGCAGCGGGGGAAACAGATCTCGCCCCAAATCTGTTTTGGGGGGAGGACGGCGGCGATGGCTGAGCCTCTTGGCATTTTTACAGAAAAGGAAAAAGAACAGATTTATCTGGAATACCGTGATAAGGTATATGCATATATCCGTGGGAAAGTAGCAGATCCTCATGAAGCCGAGGATCTGCAGTCCTGCGTTTTTGTGAAAGTGTTTCAGGGACTTGGAGGTTTTGACCAGACGAGGGCATCTCTGTCCACATGGATTTATACCATTGCGAAAAATACGGTATATGATTTTTTCCGCCTGCGGCGCGTCCATGAAGAACTGGATACGGACAGGCAGGAGGCGGAAGGCCTTCAGGGAAGGGATCTGGCGGAAGGCCTGGTTTTGGCGGAAGAACTGGAACGGCTCTCCCATGCCCTGGAAAAGCTGCATGAGAGGGAGCGGGACCTGATCATTCTGCATTATTATAAGGAATATACGCTGAAGCAGATTGCGGAGATGATGGGAATGTCCTATGGCAATGCCAAGGTAGTCCACAAAAAGGCGCTTAAAGCGCTGGAAAGGGAAATGCAGGATTCAGGCGGACATGCTTCCCTGCATTTTTCCCGCATTTCCGGAGAGACCGGAATTTGACATTTATGCCGCAATGGCGCCGGCAAGAGAAGTGGACGGAGATTTTTATGATTTTTTTATGGTGGATGAACGGCATCTTGCCATTGTGATAGCGGATGTGTCGGGGAAAGGTGTTCCGGCCGCCTAATTTATGCACCCAGGCTTGATAACTGGCAGAAATATATGGAAAATGGGGAAGCAGGGAGTGGACATATCACTTGTTTTTAAAGTCCACTCCTTATAATCATTGATTTAAAAAACTTTTGGTTAATTCAATTTTGAGTTTTTCTATTTCTTCATTAGGAATTTTCATTTTGTTATATTTGATTTGATTTAATTTCTGGGTATTCAGAAATGTAGTAAATGGCTCTAAATATTTCTTTTCCCATAATTTTATGTTATAGGTTATATGGTCATTGATAATATTTACCTCTTCTGGTTTTGTAACTTTAAAATAATTACTGACAAACAGTCTGATTACAGATACCCTGACTGCAAATTCGCCTACCTCATCAGATAAGTAGTTATCATCTACAACCCTGTCAATACATAAGAGTAAAAACTGATAGTGAAGAGCCATTATTACTGCACATGCAGCATCCATTTCTGAACAGTGTCCGTGTTCGGCAGATACTGCGATGGTGCTGATTGCCGCAAGATGGTCACAGCACAATTCTTCAAGATATTCATCTGAAACCATATGGATATGCCCTATTTCTCTTGAATAAAAAATCCGGTCAAGAACTGCGGCAACAGCTTCTTTCTGTGCTCTATATGATTCTGATGAATCTTTGAAAAAGCTATGCATAACTTCATGCATGACAAGGAATGTTTGCTGTGCGTACAGATATTGTGGCTTACTGTCTCTGGTTAGCTGATTTACCTTCATTTTTCCAGTTTCATGGAATTTATTTGTCATAAGTGTTTTGTATATGGCGGCAAACTTTATATCTCCATTTAAAAAATAAGCTTCATGCATTAATTTATAGAAGAGGGGATTAAGATATTTCGAGTCCTTTTCATTGCACAATATTTGATTAAAAATTATAAATAATTCAGAAAGATAATTATCCAGTATGATTATTTTTTTATTCCGCATAGAAGCACATGAGCATCTTCTTTGCAGGGAATTACATACCATAATTTCTGTATCTGTTACTTCCAAACCATTCAGAGTTTCGTCAAAATATTCATCTATCCAAATGGCACCAACGGGATCTTCGCGTAAAATCCGCTTTGATAGTAAGATGTTTTTAATTTCTTCTGTAATCATAGCTTTTTGATTTGCTGGATAGTTTTCGTGACAGCTTTATCTACATCATCAATTTCAGATGATTTGACAATTACTTTATATTCTCCGGCGGATGTTTTCTTTTCGATTTCAATTTCTGTTTGTTTCTTAGAATCATCTTTGTGCCTGGATTTCATATAACTTAAAATATCATGAATGATAATAGTGAGCGATGATAAAATAGCTGGAGTAAGTGAAATAAAAACTTCAACAATCTCTTTGCTTCCGTCAAAGTTTTTACTGTCTGCAACAATGAAATCTGAGTATTTTTCTTCCATTTCTCTGAAAAAATTATAATCTGTACCCGCTGCTTTAATATATAGCATATTTTTCTCCTTCTAGCATACTATGTTTTCTATTTACAAAAACGATATATGGTATTGATTATTTTATCATGTCAATTTTACCATGACAAGATTTGTGATGGAGTTGTTGCCTTTCTTCCCGTACTTGTTTATGTGTCAGCCTTTCATTTGCCCGTCCCAGCGCGGCATGGATATTCGTGCAGCCGGTATCCAGTTCTTTTTTCTGTTTACGGAAGGAATAGTATTTCCGACATTATGTAAAGCTTTACATAATGTGTCCAAAACCTTCCAGATAGGCGTAGTAAAAAGACTGGTGCGCGCCAATATACCGGCTGATAGTTGCAAAGATAGATGGAGATAAAAAATATTTTGGACTGGCATCTGTACCCTGAGATGCTCTGTTCAGCTCAGGAACATTTTACTGTTGCAACTAAGTTCTTGGAAGTTATAACGATGGATATACGCAGTCATTGTTTTAGGTGTTGGGGCAGGCACCGTCAGGAGTTGGCATTCTTTTTGTGCGTGCGCCAGTCTGCCTGAAAGTTCCCTTTTTGAAGAGTGCTTTTAGGCAGGTCTGTGACTGCAGGCTGGGAAATAAATATCAATATGTAAGGACACAAAATATCCGGAACATCTATACAGGTGATGAGAGGAGAGCTTCGCGAAGAGATATTTGTCTGCAAAGAGTATGTGGCAGGACTTTGATGCAGGTAAAACAGGGAACCATAACAGGAGAAGGAAAAGTATGAGCGGCATTCCCGCATGGGACAGCGGTGGCAGGCTGTCTTGAAAATCCGGATGATAATGATACCACTGCCGGAGAACATGGCAGCCGGAGCGGTGTCCGGGGTATGTTACAGTGGGAAAGGGTGCTGTAAGGTATCAGGCAGTCGTCCAGACGGTCCTTACATATTCCGTCCCACACCGGGGGAGAGAAAAGGAAAATTTGAGATACAAAAGTGTAGACTCTGCATTTCCCTATAGAACGAAACCGGTGCAGGCATAGGACAATCAGATGAAAGAATAGGATAGAAGAGGTAAGGAAGGAGATGGTTGTGCCATGGGACTTGCGGCAGGGGCACTGGCAGGGTTTACACCAGAGGAATTAAAAGAACTGGCGGCGGTGGATGTGCGGACAGTGGACATCAATTCACTGACTGATTTAAGGGAGATTGAGATAGATACGAAAGCGCCGGTGGAAAAAAAGCTGGCATCTTTTGCAAAGCAGACGAAAAACCCGTATGTCAACAGGATTGGGGATTATGTGGTAAAAGTATGCTACCAGAAAGAAGGTTCTACCATAGATGAAAAGATGGAAGAATATATACGCAGGCTTGCAGAAATTTATGTATAACCGGCTTGAATAAAACGGAAAAATGTGATAACGTATAGTCAGGACTAAATCAGTGTTGCACCTGACTTGGCGGCCCAAGCGGCGGTACAATTAACATAAAGGAGACGCACGGAGTGCGGATCCCGTTGTTTGCAAAAGTCAGGAGTGATACATATATGAAAGAAAAAATATTCTATGCAGCTATGTACCTGCGCCTCTCAAGGGATGACATCTCTGCAGGAGACGGGGGAAAGCCTGCATCTGTAAAGGCAGAGAGCGAGAGTATCGCAAACCAGCGTGAGCTGATCAGGGCCTATATCTGTGAGCAGCCGGATATCGAGTTGTATGATATCTATGCCGATGACGGATTCTCAGGCAGTAATTTCGACAGGCCGGAATTTAAGAGGATGATGCGTGACATTGAGGCGGGCGGGGTAAACTGCGTGATTGTAAAAGACCTGTCCCGTTTCGGGCGCGACTATATTGAAGCCGGGAGGTATATCCAGAAGACCTTCCCGGCTCTTGGTGTGCGCTTCATTGCGCTGACTGACCATTATGACAGCCTTCAGGCGGACATGGGGGAAAGCTCCATCGTGCTCCCGGTAAAGAATTTCATCAACGATTCCTACTGCCGGGATATCTCCACAAAGGTAAAGAGCGGGCTGGAAGTGAAGCGGAAGAATGGGGAGTACATTTCCCCTTTTGCGGTATACGGGTACAGGAAAGATAAGGAAAACAGGAACCGGCTTGTGGTGGACGAATATGCGGCGGGGATCGTCAGGAAGATATTTGCGTGGAAGATCGCAGGCATGGCAGTGGCGGCCATAGCGGAACAGTTAAACGGGCTGGGCATCCTTTCGCCCAAAGAATATAAGAAATCCCTTGGGCTGAAATACAACAGCGGTTTTTCCGGCGCAGGGAGGTCATTATGGGGCAGCGCGTCTGTGAAGCGGATACTGACTGATGAGACGTACCTTGGCCATCTGCTGCAGGGGAAGACGCAGAAGGTAAATTATAAGGTAAAGAAGAGCGTGGAAAAGCCGAAGGAGGAATGGGTGCGCGTAGAAAACACCCATGAGCCGCTTGTCCCGGAGGACGACTTCCAGATCGTGCAGAACCTCCTTAAATCAGACAGCAGGTTGGGGCCGGGCATGGAGAAGGCAGGGCTGTTTGCAGGGCTTCTATTCTGCGGTGACTGTAAGGAGCAGATGGTACGCCGGGTAAACCGTTATAAGGGGAAGGAAAAGGTCTATTACATCTGTTCCACGAAAAACCGTGGGGAAGGGTGCAGCAGGCACAGCATAGAGGAAGAAGTATTGAAGGGGCTTGTTGAAAAGACTGTCAAGAAATATACAAACACGTTCCTTGAAGAAAAGACACTTTTTGACAGGGCAAAGGAGAAGGAGGAAGGCTCCCCGGCAATTTCAGCGTATGATAAGGAAATCTGCCGCCTGAAAGAGGAGCAGGACAGGTATTACAGCTTATGCTCCGGCCTTTATGAAGACTTACGGGCAGGGGTAATCACGAAAGAGGAATTTGAGCGCCTGCATGGCAGTTTCAAGGGAAAGGCGGCACAGCTTGAGGAAGCACAGAAAAAGCAGGAATCCTTAATTAAGGAAATGTTTAAGAAAGGCATCCTTTCCGCCGGGCGGCTGAAAGCGTTCCAGGACTGTGTGGAGTTAAAAGAGCTTGACCGCCACACGCTGGGGAGCCTTGTAAAACGCATCTATGTGTATGAGGACAGGCGTATTAAGATCGAATATTATTTCATGGACCAGTACAGGGTCATGCTGGGTGCGGATATAGACCGGGCGGACGGACAGCAGGCAGTGCATGATGTGGGAAGGGGGCGTAAGGATGGGAAGGGTTTCAAAACGCGGTACTTCCACAATAGGGACTCCCGTGGTAAGCAATAGAGTAACATCCGGAGGGAAGAAACGGTATAAAGCAGGAATTTATGTAAGGCTTTCGGCAGATAGTAACGAGCGCAAGAGTGAATCCATAGATGTGCAGGAAGAGATCGCGAGGAAGCATATAGAGAGGCTGAACCAGGGAGGACAGGAAGTGATTGATATCATTGAATGCTACAGGGACCTTGGGAAGACCGGGAGCAACTTTGACAGAGAAGGTTTCAAACGCCTGATGCAGGATATCCGGATGGGAGATATCGACTGTGTGGTGGTGAAAGATTTATCCCGGTTCGGCCGGAATTACCTTGAAGCGGGCAATTATATAGAGAAGATTTTCCCGTTCCTTGGTGTGCGGTTCATTGCGGTTTCGGACGGCATCGACACCGGTGATAAGGGGAATGACACAAAGCACATGGCATCGGAGATCAAGAACCTTGTCAACGACATGTACGCAAAGGATTTTTCCCAAAAGGCAAAGACCGGGCTGAGACAGCGCAGGGAGGCAGGCTCTTATGTTGGTGGGCCGCCGCCATACGGTTATAATGCAGTCTGGGAAGGGAAGGTCAGGGCGCTTGTCCCCGATAAAAATACGGCTGGAATTGTGAAGCATATTTACCAGTCCTTTATAGAGAAGGAAAGTTATAAGGCAGTCACGGACGACTTAAACCGGCGCAGGGTCAATCCCCCTGCAGTGTATAAGCAGACAGGGGAAGTGTTCTGTCTGCCGGGTACAGAATATAAGGGCTGGGATAAAAGCGCAGTGGAGCGTGTCATAGGGAGCAGGACTTATGCCGGTACACTGACGCAGGGGAAGACTTCCATTACTGCCCGTGATGAAAGCAGCCGCATCCATAAGCCGGAAGAGGAATGGGTGGTTAAGGAAAACGCCCATGAGGCGCTTGTAAGTACAGAATTGTACCGGAAAGCACAGGAGACAAAAAAGAAGATAGAGGAGGCTTCAGCATCCCGTAAGCATCCGGCGGAAGGTGTCCCCATAGGGGAAAATATCTTTGAACATGTGTTATACTGCGGCGTCTGTGGAAGGAAAATGACCAGACACAGCCATGTCAAGACTTATGCGGACGGGCATAAGGGGAGGCTGGAAGGCTATTTCTGCTTAAATGCCGGGCAGACAAAAATTGCAGGCTGCCCGGAGCCCAACCATATTTCAAAAAAGGAACTGACAGATATCCTGATGCCCCTGCTGCGGACGGAGTTTGCTGTTTATCTGGATAAGCCAAAGCGTTTTATGGAAGCCGGAAAGGAGCAGATAAGCAGCGCCATAGCCTGTTCTGAAAAGGAAGGGGAAAACCTGCGGCGCAGGATCAGGCAGGCGGAAGAGAAGGGCACAGAGGCTTATGTGGCCTACCGGGAAGGGAAGATGCCCCAGAAGGAATATGTCAGTTTTAAACTGGAGCAGGACGTGCGTCTGCGGGAAATGGAAAGACAGGAGAAGGAGCTGGAAGAAAAGCAGAAAGGCATGGAGAAGGTGCGGGAGAGGTACTTAAAGGCAGTACGCTCCATGATGAAGCTGAAGGACACAGGGGAACTGGCCACGGAGATGGTTGATTCATTGATAGAAAAGATCCATGTGTATCCGGGAAAGCGCATCGAAGCAGAGCTGCGGTATATGAATGAAATGCTGGAAGGGTGGTTTGAATGAAGGCAGTGGCGGTGTATTTAAGGCTTTCTCTGGAAGATGAGTGGGGTATGGAGGTCAGGGAGAGCAACAGCATATCCAGCCAGAGGATATTGATCCGCAGTTTTATCAGGCAGGATGAGGAACTTAAGGAATATGAAGTAAAGGAGTTCTGTGATGATGGGTGGTCGGGAACCGGCATGGACAGGCCGGGGATGAACCAGCTCCTTGCGGAAGTAAAGAAAAACAGGGTGCAGTGTATCATTGTGAAGGATATGTCCCGGTTTTCAAGGGATTATATTGAGATGGGGACCTATCTGGACCAGATATTCCCTTTCATGGGAGTACGTTTTATTGCGCTGGGCGACCATTATGACAGCAGGGAACATGGCGGGACTACTATAGGGATCGACACTGCATTCCAGACGCTTTTGTATGATTTATACAGCAAGGACGTTTCCGTCAAAGTGAAGGCTTCCTTTGAAAACAAGTGTGCAAACGGGGAATATGCCTTCGGGCAGGTACCGTTTGGGTACAGGAAAAGCACAAAAGAGCGGAACAAAGTTATTGTAGAGGAAAAGGAAGCGGAAGTGGTGCGTTATATTTTTTCACTTGCAATGCAGGGAAAGGGCAGTACAGGGATAGCGGTGCAGCTCCAGAGGGAAGGGATACCCACAATCACGCAGATGCGAAGACCGGATAAAAAAGCGGGGGATGGGAAAAAACACGCATGGAGCAGCCAGTCGGTCCGGAATATCCTGAACAACCGTTTTTACCTTGGGGAGATGGCATATGGGAAAACAGTGCGGAAGTCAGTGGGGAGCAAAAACAGTATACACATTCCAAAAGAAGAATGGAAAGTGATACCAGACCATCATGAAGCCCTTGTCATGCCGGAAGTATTTGTACAGGTTTCAAAGTACAGGCCGGAGCTTTCAACGAAACGGAAGAGGGAAAAGAACCCCCTGACTGGGAAGCTGTATTGCGGCGGATGTGGATATGCCATGGTCTATAAGCCATTGCAGGGGAAAAATAAGTACAGGCGGTTTGAATGCCACAAACATTCACTGCTTAAGATATCGGAATGCTGTACTTATTTTAATGCGGATATACTGGAAGAACTGGTGCTGGACATGATAAACAAAGAGCTGATGATGCGCGGGGAAGCGGCAGGGCAGGAGAAGAGCCTGCACATGTTCCAGAAGGCCAGAGTCATGGAGATAAAGAAACAGCTTGAAAACCTGCATCAGGAAAAAAAGCAGGCAATGGATTCAAAGGAGGCGCTTTATGAGCGGTATGCAGCTGGCGGCATGACACCGGAAGAGTACCGCAGGGAAGCTGACAGGTTGGACCAGCAGGCCGGTCTATTGAAACGTCAGATACATGACGGGGAAGAAGTAATCTTAAAGCTGGAAGAAGAATGTGAAAGGCTGGAAGCGGATATGAAGCAGGTGATCCGTTTTTCACATATGGAAAAGCTGACACAGAGACTGGTTGATGCTTTTGTGAAAAAGATATATGTTTATAAGGACAAGAGGGTAAAGATTGAATGGAATTTCAGGGAGAGATAACTTAGCATTAATTTACCACGATTTTTTCACGAACTTGACATTAATTTATCACAACCCTAACGAAGTTATGCGGCTTCCGGGAATTTTGCTTCAAAAAAGTGAAAAAAGTTCGTGATATTAACTTGAGACAATCGGGGGATGTGACGAATAGGCGTGAACCATATCTATAAGGAAAAATGGTATATTGGTGGGCAATTAGTAGTAATAAATTTAAAGCAAGAGATTTGCAAAAGAATATAAATTGTATTTTGGATGTAGTTGTGTATGTAGTAAGAAAATGATATGATAAAAATAAGAAATACGGAGGATTGTATATGGGGAATATATATGATGGGGCATTCCGGACAATCTTGAATGACTGCCGACAGATGATCATCCCGGTGATCAATGAGATTTTTGGAGAAGATTATATAGGGAATGAAAAAATAGAGTTTCATCCCAATGAGCATTTTATTGACCAACAGGATGAAGCAGACCAGAAAAGAATAACGGATACTAATTTCACAATATTTGGAAAGATAAAGAAAAAGTATCATCTTGAATGTGAGAGCAGCCTGCCGGATGGGCGTATGACAATCCGGTTGTTTGAATACGATGCCCAGATAGCATTGGATGAGAGTGAGATCATTAATGAAACACTGACTGTAACATTTCCAAATACAGCAGTGTTGTATCTTAGAACATATAAGAAGACACCTGATAAAATGCGGTATGTGATAAAAACTCCAGGCGGTACTGTGGAGTATGATGTGCCAATCATGAAGATACAGGGGTATTCTCTGGAGGAAATCTTTTCAAAAGGCTTATTACTGTTAATTCCGTTTTATATTTTTTCACATGAAAAGAACTTTAAGGTGTATAATAGTAATGAGCAGAAGCTGGCAGAATTGAAAGCAGAGTATCAGGATATTTTGAGTAGACTTGATAAACTGGAACAGGAAGAGATTATTGGGGCATTTGACAAACATACAATTATAGAACTTTCCGGTGATGTGATTAGAGAAATTGCGCAGAAGTATGAGAATGTGCAGAAAGGTATAGGTGGAATAATGAGCGGAGCGCTACTTGAAACAGAAGCAAGGACGATTTTGAATAAAGGAAGAGATGAAGGTCGGAACGAGAGTAAGAAAGAAACAGCAATCAGGATGCTACAGGATGGAGTACTGCCGATAGAGAAGATTGCGGAATATTCGGGACTTGATATTGCAGTTGTAGAACAACTTGGAGGACTTCGCACAGTGTAAAGCAACAAAATGAAATTATTAGCAATTTTATATTGTTATAATAAATCAGGAAAATAACAGAAATATAAGCTATTTTCCTGATTTTACATTTGAAAAGAGGATTGATATGGAACAAGTATATTTGACAGAGATTAATATACGGCAGGTCAGGCATTTACAGAATATAAAAATAGAATTACCCCAAAACGAGAAGAAACATTTATTGATTACGGGTATCAATGGATGTGGGAAAACGAGTGTACTTAAAGCAATCGAAAATTCTTTTTTACATGTTATGGGATTTATGGGGCAAGATTGGAAGGAAATAAAATTCGATTCTTCTTCTGATAAAATAGACATAAGAAGTAATCTTTCTAATAGTATTGGTGGTAAAGAAATGTATAAGTTATATCAGGAAGGTCAAATTATACTTATATATTTTTCAGCAGACAGAAAGTTTACCATGAATAAATCAAAGACAGTTGAAGCTATTAATATATATAAAGTAAAAATGTTCACTGAAAAAATGAATACATCATTTGGGCAGCTTCTTGTATATTTATACGTAGAGAAATTGTTTGCAAGAGAAAAAGGAGACGAGGAAACAGTTAAAGATGTAGAAAAATGGTTTGAATGGCTACAGGGTGCATTGAGAGAACTATTCGATAATGATCAATTAGAATTGAAATTTTTATTGGAAGATATGTGTTTTAAAATTAAATTACCAGGCAGGGAAGAATTTGGTTTGGACGAAATGGCAAGCGGCTATGAAGCACTTTTTGACTTATTTTCTGAAATAGTAATTAGAATGGAACAGCAGGCTCACTTAAAATATGATTTGCCAGGGATTGTTTTGATAGATGAAATAGAGTTACACTTGCATATTGCATGGCAAAAGAAGGTTTTACCTTTTTTAGTAAGAGCTTTTCCAAATCTTCAGTTTATTGTAGCAACACATTCTCCTTTTGTTGTATCTTCAATAGAATCTGCAGTGATATATGATTTAGAAAAAAATATCATGGTAGGAAATTTATCAGCGTATTCGTATGAATGTTTAGTAGAATCTCTATTTAGTACAACTGTATTTTCAGATGTGATGGGAAATAAGTATGGAAGATATCGCGAACTTGTAGAGAAAGATACTTCACGAAGTGTTTCTGAGGATAAGGAGTTGGTAGATTTAATTAAGTATTTTCAATCGATTCCATTTTTTGTAGCAGAGGACATTATATTAGATTTCCAGATAACAGAAAGTCAAAGAAAACATGGTAAAGATAAGTAAATCAGAAATTCCGCAAGGAATAGTTATTAAAACAGAAGAAGATTATCGAAGTGAACAGGTTTTATTAATATTACAACAGGATTTTTTGGATAAGTGTTATATTTGCGAAGAAAAATCCCCAACATCGATAAATGTAGAGCATTTTCATTCATGTAAAAATCATAAGCATTTGAAATATGATTGGGAAAATCTTTTTTTTGCATGTGCTCATTGTAATAGGATTAAAGGAAGTTGTTATGATCATATAATAGATTGTACAAAAAAGGATCCAGAAAAATACATAATTCTGAAATTTAATAGTTATCCAGAAAGTTATGTGAAAATATTGGATCGATTGAATGGTGCAGAGAATGGTGAAACCAGAGAATTACTTGATAAGATATATAATGGCGCAGGAACGCCAATTTCGGCATGTGAAGCAAAAAATTTGGAAAAAAGGATATCCCGGGAACTAAAAAATTTTATGGAATGCGTTGAAAATTATCACAATGAGAATGATTTAAAGTTACGAACAGTATATTGGGAAAATATTAAAAAAATGCTGAGCAGGGAAAGTAATTTTGCCGGATTCAAAAGAAGCGTGGTGTTGCAAAGTGAAAAGTTAATGCAATCTTTTGGTGAACTAATAAAATAATCTAGAGGGTATTGAACAAAGAAAAATTTTGGTATGGGAAGTGGTATCAGATTTACAGGATATCATAAATCTTGCAAGAGCGACATATGGCGCGGCCAATGAGAAGCATGTTATTTTAGATTATGCATTGGAAAAGGATGTATATGATGAGAATAATAACCCTAGCAGGCTCCTGTCGGGAGAGAGAAGATTTCTATATGAATGTTATAAGCGCTCCTTTGGTACAGGTGAATATTCCTTTAAGGAATATCAAAAAAATGTGTTTTATCGTTATTTAGTTGCCAGAACTTATTTCAGAAGTGAAATGGTACAGGTAAACCGGATAGTAGGTTTTTCAAATTTTGGCGATTATGAGTCGCGGAAGGAGTATTTTGTTGAGGATAAGAAAGAATATGAGTATGAACTTGTCCGATTAGCCGTAAATGCTTCTTTTCAGGAGCAAAATATCGTTTCTCTAGAGGCAAGGATTTGTCCGGCATTAGATTCCCATACATTAGCAGGTAAATTGAATCAAAAATTAGAATGTGTTGGTGAAGATGAAATTAAGGAAAAGATGTTTTTTGTATTGCACTTTCCGAAAGCCAAGGAGAAAAAGTACGAATTATATGCGCCAAGGGACGTTGTAGTGCGACGGAAAACGGAGAAATATGCAAATGCTATTGTAGCACTCTTGGAAAAAAAGGACAGGATAAATCAATATATTCGTGGAATAGATGCCTGTGCAAATGAAATTGGATGTAGGCCGGAAGTATTTGCGCAAATATATCGGTATTTGCTGGATTATTTAGTTCCAGGTGAATTAGGCAGGCAGGGCGTTTTAATGGCAACCTATCATGCAGGAGAAGACTTCTTGGATCTCGTGGATGGTTTGAGGGCAATTGATGAAGCGATGCTTTTTTGTAACCTGCATAGAGGATGCAGGATTGGACATGCACTAGCACTGGGGATTGATCCTTCTGCCTATTATCAGTTTAAAGGAAATGTGCTTGCTTTGCCGAAACAGGAATTGCTAGATGATATTGCATGGCTGTTGGTTAAGCAGGATGAATACAGGATTGGTTTGAACGGGAAATTAAAGAGTATACTTGACCAGCAATTTTATGATTTGTTTAATGAGATTTATCCTACATATAACTTGAAGAATTCGCGCTGCGAGTCAGTAAATTATTTAGAGTATTATAATAGCTGGCGGCTTCGAGGCGATTTTCCGGGAAGTTATTTGCTAGATGAGGAAGCGTTTGCGTGCAGTTTAAACAGTATTCCGTTAAAAAGGTTTTCTCGTTATGAGTTTAACGACAAGGTTTCTAATTCAATAAGAAAGGCAGAGAAATACAGAAAACTTTATAGAATGTATCACTATGACGAGCACGTAAGAAAAGAAGGTGCAAAAAGAGTATTGTTTAAAATTCCATGCGGTTATGCGGAAGCGGTAAGAGAGATACAGGACCGAATGATTCAGATGTTGGTGATGGAAGGAATTGGGATTGAAACTAATCCGTCATCAAATTATTTGATTGGAACGATTCAAAAATATGAGGAGCATCCGATTCTTCGTTTTAATGGCAGAAAATTGAGAAACACTGAAAATAATATGTCGTTACAGGTATCATTAAATACGGATGACCAGGGTGTGTTTGATACTTCCTTAGAAAATGAATTTGCCTTGATGACGGCTGCACTAAGGAAGGCAAAGACAAAGGATGGTCAATATATATACGATGTAGAAGATATTTACGCGTGGATTGATTATGTGAGAAGAATGGGAATTACACAGGTTTTCAGTGCAACTTCGAGGGAAGCGGATTATCTCTCAAGAATAAAATAAATTTTTTGGTAGGAGGTTCGGTGCAGGATAAAGTCTGATACCAGACAGAGACGTTGTTGGGGAAAATCCGGGGCAGGTGAGGAGATGGTTCGAAGATGATATTTATGCTGACAACTGGATCCTTAGCTTGCAAGATTCTTTATAGAAGGTCAGAGCTTATGGTGGACATTTCAACTTGACACTAATTTACCACGATTTTTTCACAAACTTGACATTAATTCACCACAACCCCAACGAAGTTATGCGGGTTTCAGCGATTTTTACTCAAAAAAGTGAAAAAAGTTCGTGACATTAACTTGACACAATCGGGGTACGGGAAACTAAATATTGCAGGCACTTTTAATGTGCTTGCCGGAGTGTGACCAAATAAAACATATAAGAGTCCCTTTGGAAGAAAAAGACAGTTTCGGAAACTGCATATATGCAGTGTTAGGTGTTATT
Source organism: Lachnospiraceae bacterium (assembly GCA_009911035.1). Lineage (GTDB taxonomy): Bacteria > Bacillota > Clostridia > Lachnospirales > Lachnospiraceae > Suilimivivens. The sequence goes on along the minus strand of QXWO01000007.1, from coordinate 1,006 downwards.
CCTACTGTTACCGAAAGGGAGAATCGGGATATACTGGCAGCTTTGGCAGGTGTAAAAATGGGAAGCGGCAAGAAGGCTTCCACATATAACTGGTTTAGGAACAGGCTGGCAGATACACAAGGAGCGATTGTGCCCAGGAGTATGATTGATATTTTTGCAAAGGCGGCAAAAGAGGAAGAGCTGCGGAATGGAAAGGCAGGAAACATGTCTAAGAGTATTATCAGGCCCCGCTGTTTTGAAGATGTATTGCCGGAAGTATCAGAGAAACGTGTAACGGATATAAAAGAAGAGTTTGTGGAATATGCTTCTTTTTTAGGAAATCTAAAGGATACTGTACAACGTTCTCCAGTGGTTGAACAGATATTTAGCGAAGTATTGATGAAAGAAGGTTTTGATAATCCGAGGGAAGAAATAAAGAACTTGATTAATATAGGGATAATCAAGCAGTATCAGAGGAGACTTTCAGATCCTGTCAGATACCATTTCCCTGATATATATTTGAGGGGGCTGGGCTTACAAAAGTCTGGAATGAAATAGAAAATATTATATTTAAAAGAAGCATCGGCAAAACAATTGCAGGATGCTTTTTAGTACCATATAAGTGTAAGAGATAAAGCATTTCATCAGTGCTTTACCTTCTGCACTTATTTTTTTATGATAAGGGAGTAATTGGTCTGGCGAGGTACTTTTTGGATTAACCACATCCATCATAAAAACCGTCAACCACCCCTTATTATAAGCAGTCGTTTAAGCAGGTTGAAACCCGTAAGGTGCTTTCGTGTAACGAACTAAAATGAGTGGTAATAAGTGTGGATGGGACAATTACAGATTTATTTTGGAGGTTACAGATGATAAGTGTAGGAATTGATGTTTCAAAAGAAAAAAGTACCGTATGTATCTTAAAGCCTTATGGTGAGGTTGTGAGCAGGCCTTTTGAAGTCTGTCATGTGGAGAAAGAACTGTCCGAACTGACTTCCATGCTGCTGCGTCTGAATGATGACATCCG
>QXWO01000065.1 GCA_009911035.1 Lachnospiraceae bacterium | reverse complement strand
AAAGTTACCCTTTTTTACCACCGATAGGAAAAAGAATTTTTTGCTAATTTAGGCTTGACTTTTCATAGCTGGTCTCCCTTAATAAATTCGATTTCTCTATATCTTTATCATAGCACTTCTTCAAAAATACAGTTTTTCACCTTTTTCTTTTTTTGAATTTTTCTTTTGCAAAATCATAGGATTCCTGTATCATCACCCTGAAATCCTCAAAAGTCTTTTCAGAGGGATTTAAGACGCATACCCAGCCCATCCATGCATAAACAGGATGAGGAATAATGGTATCTAAAGCGGTAAAGTCATAATCCATTTTCACAATTTTCCCGGCAGACGGACGTTCGGGAATATACCCAAATTTTTTAATGAATGTCTGTTTTCTTAAACCGACATTTACGCGATATACATTATTACGGTTTAGCATAGATCCTTTATCATTATCACCGTCTTTTTCCTTAACAGTTAAGACATATACTCCCCGTTTCAAAACTCCGTTAGGGTTATAAAAAATCCCCCTTTCTCCCCAGCTCTCTGCCAGTACAACATCTTTCAAATCAGACAGACAGTAAGAAAGAATATCATCGGGTGTCATGCCATTTTCATACTGCAAATGATTCATAAAAAAGGATTCCTTTCTATTCTATTCGGGCAGCACTCCTACGCTATGCAATAGCTTTCTTATCATACGGCAAATTATATAATGTATCCGAATCAATGTCAAGACACGCACTATTATCCCAGTTTCCACTAATGTCCCGCGCAAGAGTATCATTCTCTCACTATGTTTTATTCATCCCATTAAAAATATGATTTATGTCCGTCAAAATAATCCTGATTCCTCTTTTATTTAGTCTGATCATCTTTCTCACAATACTATATATTTCTGCTGACATTTTATCATTTATCTTAACAGGCACAGTATTGTTTTCAATCATATTTCTCCAACCGCCAAACCCTCTCAATATTTTATCTGTATTGACTCTCGGTATACCATGCAAACTTTGCAATGACTGATACAAAGTTGATTTACCTGCCTCTGCTTATTTCACCAAATTGGCCTCGCTTTTTATGGAGAAGACAATCAACAAGGTTCTTTTGGATGCCGCGAGCCAAATCAAATAGTCTTAAAAAGCAAGATTTATACCAAGGAATAAAAAGATCATAGAGGCTAAAGGGGAGCACCAGAAGGTGATGGAATGGATATATTGCCCAAAATGCAAGCTGGAAAGCCTGATTGAAGTAAAAGGGTTGCATATAGCAGTTATCAAAGAGCCAGACGTAGAGACGCAGAGCCGATAACACGCAGATTAGAAATGCGGTTATCGGCCCTTTCTTTTGAAAAAACACGGCAACCGTCAAGGAGGCGTAGTCGTGTCTTTTTTCATAATCCTATGGCCTGATTTTTCGTCAAAAAAAGCCTGACCCCCGTAGCAGTAAACTCTACCCAGGGTTGCAAAAATAGTCGTTTCCAGTCTGCCCACACCGTCACCCCCAGCGCCCGAATAACTTTGTGCTGTTTGGGCGCTTTTGTTTTTCTGACAAGATGGGAATCACCATCAAAAGATACAGTTGCAAGCTGACCTATGAGGACGCCGCAACCCTTGACGAGTTCTGGGAGTTGGTCAAACGCACCGAGCGGAGCCTTGACCGGGAACAGCAACGGCATTGGGACGGGCGCGAGTGTGGCGAGCACATAATCGCCGCCCAGGGCGTTCTGCCCTACGGCGCCACCCCGGAGGATTTGGTCTGCCAGCAGGAGACGCTGGATGAAATTCTGGCGGTGCTGCCCTCTGCACCACGCCCCAGCGGGAGCGGTTCCTGCTCTATACGCCTACGATTTCAGCTATGCGGAGATTGGTCGGATGTGTGGCTGTTCCAAGGCCGCAGTCCGCGAGAGCATCGAGGGTGTTCGGAAAAAGTTTTTCAAATTTTTCCGATGACCGCCCTGACGCCCCCCCGGCATGATGGCTACCAAGTGAGGGGCAATCGCCCTATCACCGTGAGGGATAAGCTGTTTCAGCAGCTTGTCCCTCCTATGCCAAGGAGGTCACAGTGAATACCATTATTTTTCGCGTCGGAAGCTGCGCCTGTTTCCAACAGCGCACTTATACACAGTTCCGGTGTCGTGCGCACCCGCAGGAAGGGAACACCCACTTTGCGTCTGTTCCTTTTCTGCGGGTCAGGTATCGTCAGTGCCAAATTGGCGCTCACGTTAAAAACGAATATTTTTACTTTTATATCAAGGCTTATCGTTCAAGTTAATGGTGGAAATTTTAATTTTTCTGTGGTAAATTATTTTCATCAAAATATGTATACTAAGGTGGTGTAATAAATGAAAATTTTACAGGCTACAAATGACAATTTGACAGATCTAATGTCTTTTTACAGTGTAATGTGTGATGTCCTTGGTGAAAAAAGTTTCCTGCCAAACGGGGATAAAGGTGGTTTTCCCTCGCAAGCAATGGTAGAGGAATCTATCAAAGGCGGATGTCTATTTATCGGCATAGAAGATAATAAAATCGTTGCAGCATATATTCTAAACCATGATTGCGACAGTGCATATAATACAGTTCACTGGCAAATCAACGCCGCAAAAAATGAAGTAGTCATTATGCACGCACTTCGTGTTCTGCCGGATTATGGCGGGCGTGGATATTCAAAGCAGCTTGTCGAACATGCAATCCAGACAGCAAGAAGCAGAGGTTGGAAAGCAATACGGTTAGACTGTCTGAAAGGGAATGATATACCTGTCAAAATATATCAGTCATACGGTTTTAAATATGTGGATACTGTGGATATTACTTATGTCGATATAGGTATTCCCATGCCATTTCATCTTTATGAGCTTGTTTTGGGATAAACAGTTTAAGCGCAATCAGCAGTCATGCTCTCCGGCATGACCGCTTTTCCATACCTTGCTATACTGAATAGGACGGCGTATGTTCTGCGGAAGCTTCCGCTTCCAGCACTCTCATCATCTTGTCGGCGGCGGACGGTAGTGGCGGTGCTTCTGTTAGAGGGGCGATCATAGGCTCTCCTTTCTGTTCAGCAGCGTTTTAAACTGTTCCATTTTCGGGCGTACACATTTCCGTAAGGCGGTCATAAATGCGGGCGTGTGGTATGTCCTCCGGGTTCTGCAATTCCTCCAGCGCCAAATTTGTTGTGACTATCAACGGCTTTCTGTTGCGGTATCGGCTGTCAATCACGTTGTAAACCTGTTCAAGCCCGTATTCCGTGCCACGCTCCATGCCGAAATCGTCAAGTGTTATTCGTAACTTTACCCACTCCTAATTACCCGAAAATTCTTCAAATTAAAAGAAGGTACAGCATAATTCATTCTGATGAATATTACGTCAGATTGTTTTATCCTGTACCTTCTGTTATCATATCAAAGCCACTATCAACAAAAGAAGCAGGAACCTCCCCGTCCAAAGTTTGGTTTCCTGCCTCATTCACACACCATAGGTACGCCTATAGGTACAAGACTATGATAACCATATTTGTAGGAGAAAACAATCCCTTAACGCCAAATTTTTATAATAATCTTTTTGCACAGCTGCAGTTCCACAGGCTTACCTGTACCTGCGGTCACTCTGGCTGCCTTTCCGTTCATGGCTACTATATCCGTTCCCTGAAAGTACCCGCTGGAAAGCTCTTTTTCCGGATCTGCCGGGTTATCTGTTCCTGCTGTCACCATACCCATGCGCTTCTTTCGTCTTTCATGGTTCCCTATTCACAGATTTCCATGAATGAACAGGCTGAAGTCATTTCCGCTCACGAAGCAAAAAGGGGGGAGGGAAAGCCTCCTGAACAGGAATCCTTCCATCGATGAGAGTAACTGCCGCTATATCATCCGCTGCTTCCTGCGCCACTGGAAACAGCGTCTCCTTTCCGAAAAGATAACCCTTTCCAATAAAGCTGCCCTGTGTCGTGGTTGTTTTTCCGCTTTTGCCAGACAGTTTATGCAGATTCACTGCGCCCCAAATATCCTTTTTTTGAATACCACATAACCTGACACGACTTCCTTTCCGTTTCTTCCTATACTAAAGAAAACGAGATTTTTTATAAAAATTATTGGTAAAATTAGATTATCTCTTTAGAAATTCTTATATGTCGGAATAGCCTGTATTTTCGGGCTTTTCCGGCAGTTTAGATATGGGGAGAAGTTCACATATACCCTCATAAACCTTTAGGTTTTCCCTCTGGGCGGTAGTAAAAAAGTAGTAAATTCTGCCCGCGCCTATGCGGCAATCAGCCTTTCCATTTCAGCCCTTGCGGAAGCGAATGTTGCGTGTGCGTAATAGTTCAGCGTCATGGTGATGTTGGAATGTCCCATGATATACTGTAACGCTTTCGGGTTCATGCCAGCATTGGCTAAATTGGTGCAGAATGTATGGCGCAGGGTGTGGGGTGTCATTACTTTGGGTAACGCTTCCTCATGGCACTTGTTGTACTTCTTCGCAAGCCCCCGGAACATGGTAGCATAGTTCACATTCGTTTTCGGGCAACCGTCCCGGTTGAGGAAAAGGAAACTGCTGTAACCGTCAACGGTGATCAGTTTCGTTCCTTTGCGGTTCTCCAACACGCGCCCCAACGCTTCATACACTTTTTCACTCATTGGAATTTGTCTGATACCACTCTGTGTTTTGGGCTTCTCTATGTAGTAGCCTGTTTCCGCGCTCCGTAAAAGCTGGTGGTCTACATTGATTACCCGGTTTTCAAAGTCAAGGTCGGTGTCAGTCAGTCCGCAGAGTTCGGAAATCCTAAGCCCCGTCCCCAGCAGTATGATAACCTCGTCACGGTATTTCTGATAGACGCTATCACTTTGCATAAAGGATAAAAGGCTTTCTTCCTGTTCTCCTGTGAGGGGTACTTTCGGCTCTGTGTCGTCCTCGATCACGGTGTTTAGCTGGAAGTCAAAGGGATTTTTCCTTATACAGTCGTCCTGTATCGCTGTGTAAAAAGCAGCTTTCAGAGAACGCTTGTCGTTGCTTATGGTCTTGTAGGATATTCCCTTTTCTTTCATGCGCAACGCCCATTCTTTCGCGTCGGACAGCTTCACACTGTCAATGGGGCGGGAACCAAGTTTATCCGCTTCCAGCAGCTTCATCAGCCGTTCGCGCCCCTTTGTGGTGTTGTGCCTTACATTCCCCCGGTGGCGGTTCTGCTTTGCGTAAAGCTCGCAGACGGTCATTTTCTTTCCGATTGTGTCTATCCCGTCGTCAAGGTCTTTCTGTATCTCTTTTTCCTTTTCTCTAAGGGATATGTCGTCACGCTTCCCGGCAGGGGTCTTGTCCGTAGGCACTAACTTCCACGCATAGACAAATTGCACTTTACCAAAAGTATCGGTATATTTGTAAGCATATCTCCCGTCTTTCCTCTGGCTCTCTCCCGAACGCAAAATGCGGTTTTTATTATCACATCTTTTCTCCAACATTGTTTTTGCTCCTTTCCGTGTCGGAAAGAGCCTTGATATGCGTGTACCTATTATAGCAGATTCATAACGGTTTTTCACTATCTTTTTTGACAAATCAGTTATTCTCCCCGGCGTACCAGCTTTCATTTCTGTTACGCTTTAGAACGCCATTTTCGGGGGTAGCAATATAAATCCTTATTTCCTGTCAATCCCATGTCTGCAAGCCGCCAAAAACAAGCTGAAAAGGTTCCCTACTGCGTAACAAGCCCCATAATAAATTGAGGGCGAAAGCAGTTTACTGATTTCACCCTCTTGACAGCTTTTCCCGTCTTTGCTACCTACCTGTCGAACCGAAATTTCAATATGGATTCTGTTAATCTTGCTTTTAGCCTGTCCTGAGTATCGTCATTGATATGCCCCTTATACATAGACAGGTATTTAATATGTGCGTTGTAATACCGCAATACTGCGTCTACCGATTCCGGCTCTCCGGCAACGGCTTTTTCGATTATCTCAAAGGGTATCAGTTTTTTGTTCCTCATGTTTCAATCCCTCCCATTCTTTCCGAAACTGTTTCAGCGCAACATTTCTTCTGCGGTTTATCGAACTCCTGCAACGTCCGTACAATCTGCCGATTGCTTCATCACGATAGCCAATGAAGTAATAAAGCAACAGAACTTCCCGTCTTAATTCCGGTAATCTTGATAATGCCGTTGCTAACCGTTCATCATTAACAATAACTTCCTTTCCCAACACAAGAAATACCGTCGGCTTGTCCTGTTTTTCAAAGTAGCTGTCCATAGCAGACGGTTCAAAATATTTCTCTGACATCAGATAGTCAAGGGATATTTCCCGTTCCTCTTTCCGCTTCAAATCCCGCCATGCGTTCATAGCTTCATGGCGCAGGACAATCTTACAGAACGCATGAAATGCATATTCGATATGCTCCATGAACTGTTCAGAATATCTCATTTTCACTCACCCCCTTTCTTCCCAGTAGGGGATTATTACAGCAAATACCCATGCAGCAGAAAGCGCATAGGTATTTGAGTAATGCGAGTTATTAAGACATACTAAATGATATGTGTATTCATACTCATAGGCAGAAAATCCCGTTCCACAAGACAGGATTTTTTTAACAAATCAATCACCGATGAATTTTGTTGATACAGTTTGCATTTCATGGCGGCAACTCCTTTAGCCGCCATATCTCTTTAGGCAAAGATTCTCGCTTCTTTAATGAAAGAAACGGCGGCTTTGATCTCTCAAAAGCCGCCGTGTATGAATAGGCGTGTGAAAATACCTCTGCTGTACGACGGCTTTTTTTCTTTTGCCGTCGTGCGGCAGAGCATTATTTAATATTCAATTCCATACTTCCTGTAAAATCTTCACATTCAATACCAATATAGTTGCTGCCACTTGACAATGTAATTGTTTCCTTATAAGTTCCGTCCGTTTCAATCAAGCTAACTGGTTTCTCGCTTCCCGAAATCCAAAATACTTTAGCAGTACCACTGTCAACTTTTAGGACGCACTCTACAGTTAATTCATTTCCCTGCTCTCTTTCAACATCAACACCGCCAAACAGATATTCCGTTTTTGAAAAGTCCTTATATTCGGCTGAATAAGTTCCAACGTAATTATCAATCCCTGTAGTACGTTCCCCCTGCAAAGAGGATTCAGAAGTTAAAACAGTGTTTCCACCAATTTCATTTAGCGCATCCATGATGTCTAAAGCAGTATTTTTTGGAGTGTCGCCTACAGTGTCAGAAGTCATATCAAGTATCTTTTCCGTCCCGTCGGATAATGCTTGATAAATGCTGTTACAGCCGGAAAGCGATAAAGTACCCATACATATTAGAATGATGCAAAGTATTCTTTTTCCTGTCATTGAATATCCCCTTTGCCTTTTATTTTTTGTGTTTTGCTCCTGTCCTGTGCCAGAAGCAGCATAACCGCAGTTATAACAAGCATAATCAGAAGTACAACAACGCATTGGAAAATATTATATGTGCCGACTTCCATGCCATTTTGATAATTGATGAAACCAAGTCCTATCGTAACCGGGTAAAGACAGGACAGACCATGACCGGAAGCAAAAGTCCCTATAAAACCATAAAAAAATGCAAAAGCTACTCCCGTCATAAATGCTCCTGCCCTTTGTCCTGTAAATACAATAACAGGCAGCACCGATATAAATACAAAGCAATTCATTCCAACCATTTGGGCAAGCGATCTCATTACGCTGCCAAGAGCAATTCCCTCATATCTGCTAAAAAGCGAAATGAGAGCAGTAAATAAAAGTTCCACTACCGCCAGAAAGACAGAAATCATTCCGCAGACAAACACTTTACCCAAAAGCAGGCTTCGGAAAGATACCGGGATTGCCATTATATTTTTAAGCGTGTCGTCTGTTCTTTCACGTTCAATCATATAACCTGCAATCAGTACGATTGTCGCCGGAAAGATAAGCGAAAAGCTGTTCCATATTACATTATCTGAAAAACTGGAAAATGTCGGCGTTCCCGGCGTACCCATCTCCATAAAACAGGTTAGTAAAACAACAGACAGCATAGTTGCAATTCCAATCCAGATAACAGAGTATCGTTTTAATTTCCAGAGTTCTGTTTTTATGAGCCTTGCCATTTCTTACACCTGCCCTTCCTGCTTTTTGTAGATTTTGATAATCGCAAAATAAGAGATACCTCCAAGAATAAAAACGATAAATACTACAATTCCTAATTTCAGAAAGTAGGGCTGCCAGTTTTCAAAAGCAGTTGTTCCCTGCTCAATCATTCTTGAAGCCTGCCAACGATAAATAACAGGCGTTGGTAAAATACTGGTAAGCACTTTCATCACTTGATTATCTGATGTGAACTGCCCTGTAAAAGCAAGGGAAAATCCAAACATTGTATAGAAGAATGTCAAAATAACTGCAAATATATAAGAGCGGTTAAATTTTACAATCGCAATTATAATCGGAAGTGTACCCGTGGCATATAGAATAGCCGTAATAATGGCGGTTATAAGTTTGTTCCAAATATTGCCCAAATCAGATCCGGCTATTATCCCCCCGATAATTGCAGAGAACAATGTTACACAGGTGAATAAAAGGCTGATAAAGTATAATACTATGATTTTTGCAGTCGCAATTTCCCATGCCGAAACAGGAATAGCTATCAAATTTTTCAGAGTTGCATTATCTCTTTCCATGTAAAAGAGCATAGCCCCTATAATGCCAAGTATGCATGGAAGCATGACAGGAACAGCCATGCAAATGAGCAAATCATATAAGCCGTCAAAAGCGTTCAAATCGCCCACATTCCCTTTTAGTACAAGTGCAGTAAACGGGATAGGAAAAAGCAACGCAGAAAATATTACGAAAAGGACAAACTTTTTCCGTTTCAATTTCCAAAACTCACACTTTACAAGATCAAGCAATCCCTTCACCCCCTGTTACACGCTTGAAATAATCTTCAAGGCTTTCTTCGCAGACATAGGCTTCTGACACGGTAAGCCCGTTTTCGACAAAGGCTGTTACAATTTCACCGACAGGAATGCCTAAATTATGCAGACGCATCTTATAATCGTCCTGTATGGTAAACTGCGTTTCATGGAAATTGCGTTCTAAAATCCTTGCCGCCTGTGTTGTGCTGGAAACGGTAAAACGGATATGTCTGCTGCTTTTTGCTTCCAATTCTGCAAGGCTTTCTTCCTCCAGTAATGCGCCGTGGTCGATAATTCCAATATCATCAGCCAGCAATGCAATCTCGGAAAGAATATGGCTGGAAATCAATATTGTTTTCCCTCTTTCCGTACAGAGGTCACGGATAAAAGAGCGCACTTCCGCAATTCCAATCGGATCAAGACCGTTAATCGGTTCGTCCAAAATCAAAAGCTCCGGGTCGTGCATAATGGCAAGGGCAATCGCCAGTCGCTGCTTCATGCCAAGGGAGTATTGGGAAAACAGCTTTTTGTCTTTATAGGGAAGCCCCACTAAATCAAGCGCATTTTTAATTGCATCATGGCTCGGCACTCCCCGCAGGGTAGCAAAAATGCGCAGGTTTTCTGTGGCGGTCAGATTCGGGTAAAATCCGGGGGATTCGATCAGATAGCCAATCCGGGGCAGGAGCTTTTTCTCATTTGTCCGTAAAGGCTGTCCCCAGATTGTAACTTCCCCGGAAGTGGGCTGTGTCAACCCAAGCAGCATTTTCATGGTCGTTGTCTTTCCGGCTCCGTTCCTGCCAAGCAGACCGTAGATGCGTCCCTGCTTTACATGGATATTCAAATCCGCAACGCTTTTCTGTGTTCCGTATTGTTTGGTAAGATTTTTTGTTTCAATTACATATTTGCTCATTGCGAAACCCCCTTTTTCATATTTGCTATTCTATCACGCTAACCTTGCCAAAACCTTGCCGAAACCTTGCTTTTTTCATGTTTTTACAGTTAAGCGAAATTTGACAAACTGAAAAATCCCCGTATTATTACAGGGATTTCGGAAGTAATAAGGTAAATGTAGTCCCCCTATCGGGAGTGCTGTCAACGGTGATTGTTCCTTTGTGAGCAGCTACAAGTTCTTTTACGATTGATAAGCCTAATCCATTTCCACCAGCAGACCGTGACTGATCGCATTGGTACATTCTTTCAAAAATATGCGGAAGATGATCGGGAGATATTCCTTTTCCATTATCTGTCATAGTGATTTTGGCTTGCAGATCATTTTCAAAAATATGGAAAGATATTTTGCTTCCTTTACTATGGATAAGGGCATTCTGCAACAGATTATTGAGGATGCGGCTATAAGCGTTTGCATCTATACGCATAAGATACTCTGTTTCTGGTATATCAAACACATAGTCAAAATTGCTGTTTTCTAAAACAGAAATCCAGTCAACGATAATATTCCGTGATAACTCGTTTAGGTCTAAAACTTCAAAATGAAAAATCTGTTCCCCGGAGTCCAGTTTTACCCATTCAAAAAGATTTTCCACAAAATGCTTTAGATAATCCGCTTTTTCAAATGCGACATGAACATATTCGTCTTTTTCTTCTCCTGCAACGATCTTACATTCTATTGCTTCCAAATAACCAACCAAAGAAGCAAGGGGAGTTTTTACATCATGGGAAATACTTGTCATTAACCGTTTATATGCCTGTTCAGATTGTTTTTGCTTGATAAGCTGCGTTTGGCTGTTCATTGCAATATCGTTTATACCATAGCAGATTTTTCTTGTCATATCGTTCTTTTTAGTCAGCATACGGCGGTTTAAATTCTCGGATTTTATATCTTCAAGGGCTTCTTCGATAATAGATAGTTGTCCCCGTACACGCCTAAGTTTTGTGACAAGAAACAAGATAAATAAAAGTGCGATACAAAACGCAATCAATAAAAACAGATTAACATTCATTTTATGCCTCCCTGTTAAAACGATAACCAACGCCGCGGACGGTTAAAATATAAAAAGGGTGTTCCGGGTCTGGTTCAATTTTTTTTCGTAATTTGCTGATAAAAGACATGATATTGCTATCATCAAAAGCATATTCTTCCTCCCATACATGGGTATAAATCTGCTTTTTCGTAAATACCTTCCCTTTGTTTGCCGCAAGAAAAGAGAGCAGATCAAATTCTTTTCCTGTAAGTTCCACTTGTACGTCGTTCCTAAAAACAAGACGATTCAGATTATCAATCGTCATTCCCTGAAACACCATACAATCCGTTTCGGTGCCGGAGATTGGATTGAGCAGGGTATAACGCCGGATAAGGGAATTGACCCGCGCCATAAGCTCGTTAATGCTAAATGGCTTTGTCAGATAATCGTCTGCCCCCATTCGCAAGCCGGACACTTTATCTTCTTCATCGCTTTTTGCAGTGAGCATAAGAACGGGGACATTGCTTGTCTGCCGTACTTGCTGCAATACCTGAAAGCCGTCTAAATCGGGCATCATGATATCAAGAATGATAAGTGAACAGGTATCTTTGTTTTCTGCCAAGATATGCAAGCCTTCTATACCGCCGCCTGCGACAATCGCAGCAAGGTTTTCCTGCTCTACGCATTTTTTCATAAGTGCGCAAAGCTCTTTATCATCATCAATAATCAAAACTTTATTCATGTTTTTTCTTCCTTTCTGCTTTCAACCGGGCATCTGTTGGTTTTTCTGCGTCTTTTGGTATCAGCCATAGCCGACTAAATTTTGCTACACCCGGTATGCGGTTTTCCTCACATAGCTTTTGCACCCGTCTTTCTGAAATGCCCCATTTTTGTGCCGCTTCCGGGGCAGAAATATACTCTAACATTTTCAGTCTCTCTCGCTTTCTATAAGTTTTATCACCATAATTATATACGGTTAACCGAATAAATTCAAGAAATTAAATATTCTTGGTATTTCCCAAACTTCTTTATAGATAGATTAAAAAAATTTTTTGAGAAATTTTTCTCAAAGCTTCGTTAAAATCGCCTTGTACGGGGTTGTAGGTAGTGAGAGAACTATCAAGAGGATTTGGGGTACTTCCCAACAAGCAAATCTGTCCGGCAAGCTATACGGGCGGGTAGATTTACGGAAAAGGGTACTCTTTTCCTATGCTTGCTCCGAAACTTATTTTTTCTTTGGTAGTCTAATCTTATAATTGATATACTTCCACTAATACAAGAAAAACCAATGATTCTGTCATTAGTTTTGTCTATTTTCGGGGAATAAAAGCTCTTAGCATTCATCATGCTGAAATCGAAAGTGCGAATTACCCATATTCTAATTGATTTTGCGATAATTGCGACGTATAATTTGTAAATGATCAAGGCAGAAATGATGGGGGATTTTTATGGAATCTTTAAAAAATTATATTTATATGGATATGGTCGGAATAGATAGCTTGTTATCTCAAATTACATCAGAACTAGTAGAAACAAGCCATATTCAGACAACAAGTAGAAAAGCCGGCAATGCAAATGGAAGCATTGGGTTTTCGGAAGTTGTCAAAAAAATATTTAAGGCAGATGTAAGTGTTTCTGGTGAAATGGAATCTGTACAAACAATTGATAAAACCACAACACAACCTTATGAAGCAAAAATACAGCAGATTATTCAGTATGTCGAAAAGTGCGAAGTAGTATTGAAAAATAGGGCAGAAATACATAAAAACTATCAAGAGGATAAACAAAACTTTGTGTTACTTACAATGCCTTTTGATACAGATTTCTATCATAACGATTGGTTTAAAACAGTAGATTTAGCAAATCAATGTGGATATATTCCATTCTATAAAGGTGGAGATGCCACTAATAAATTTAAAGATACATATCAGTATGATGATTCTTATTATAAGACAGTGGCTTTGAAAAAATCAAGTTAACCATGAACCTAAGTATAAAGAAAATGGAACCCTTAGGTGGTTTCTCATCTCATTTGGCAACTTTATTTAGAGTAACAAAAGGAACAAATATTCGTTTGGGAGTATTTGGTCATGTATATAAATTAACGGAATCCGTTTATCAAATAAAACCTTATGCTGTATGGAGAGGTTGATATTTGTGGCTTTATTCTTGCTATGCTCAGAGCAATAAATAATGTGTAATAATTGCTGATTACCGACAAGACGTTAAAAGCATGGCACATAAGTACTGCTTGATATTGCGAATTGTGACCAGATTCTCCAACATACAGTCTAATACAAAACTGATATACTTTATCCGGCAAATTATAAATACGTTTTGTATATTTTACCTTTCCATTCTGGTGGCTTTACTGTTTCTTAGCCAAAGAGACGGGAAAAAAGATAGGAAGGGAAAGGAATAGATATTTTGTAAATCAGTATTTAGTATATCTTTATTTAATTGCATTGGATTTTCCGACGTCGGATAATCCGGTATCGGAAAATCCAATATCGGGTTATCCGGTGTCGGGTTCCCAATATCGAGCAATATCGGTTGAGGTTCTTTTGGAAAACAGCCATAGCTTCAGCACTCCTTTTGCTGTGGGTATGTTACGCAATAGAATGCCATTTTGGCGAGGATAGGCATAAATCCTTATCTCCGGCAGAAACACACCCGCAAAACCGCTTGTAGCAAGTCTCTTTTTGCTTCTATCGCGTAACATGAGGGTATATAAAGCGGCGTTCCCGTTTTCCCTGTTATGGGATAGAGAAACGCCGTGTCTGTGTCGTATTCAGTTTTCATTTATTCTTTCAATGTCGTACTGATATTGGAGTTTGCAGGATTCCGGGCGGCATATCAAGGCTCTTTCCCTTAAAAGTAGTAAATTGGTAGTAAATTCAGCTTGAAATCCTGCTTGTACGCCCGTAAATCAAGGCTTTTTTGAGATAATCAAGCGTTTTTTGCTAAAAACGAAGGAGGATCCTGATATGACACAAGAAAAACAACACGATATCGCCCGGATGCGGTATTCTGTTATCTCGCCCATCATAGACGGGCTTTCAGAGGAATACAGTTCCCTGGATGCCTTTTATCGTGATGCTGCAAAGAAGGGCGCCGTTGCACCCGATGGCACGGTGAAACATTTTTCAGCCGCACCATTGAACGCTGGTACCGTAATTACAAAAACGGCGGCTTTGATGCCCTCATCCCACAGGGGCGCGTGGACGAGGGAAAACCCAGAAAACTGGATGCAGCTTTACAGGAACAGATTAAATATCTTAAACTGAACCATCCGCGCATGTCTGCATCTGCGATTTTCAGACAGCTTCATGACAATGGAAGCATTATTACCGGTGAAGTTTCCGAGTCCACCGTTAACCACTATGTCAACCAGCTTGCACTGGAACTGAAAACAACCACCAGCCGGGATATGCGCCGCTATGAGCGTCCTCATATCAATGAGGTCTGGTGTGGCGACTCCAGCGTGGGGCCTTACTTAAAAACTGCCGACGGGCAGAAACACAAGGTATACATTACCGCCCTGATCGATGATGCCAGCCGCTCCATTGTAGGTATTGATGTATTCTTCAATGACAACTTTGTAAATCTGATGTCCGTTATTAAATCTGCTGTTGCAAAGTATGGGCACCCCCGGATATTCAACTTTGACAATGGCAAATCCTACCGTAACAGGCAGATGGAACTGCCTGCGGCAAGACCCGGCTCCGTCCTGCATTACGACCAGCCTTATACCCCTACACAGAAGGCTAAAATTGAACGGTGGTTCCGTACCATGAAAACACCGCCCTTTTCTTAATAACCGCATTATACACAAGTCTTACGCAAGACACAAGATTTTTATACCCTCGTTTGTGTGCTATGTGTGCTACGCTTCAAAATTCAGCACTTTTTACCACAATTTTAGAAAACTTTAGATTAAAGAAAACCCTTGAAAACACTGGATTTTCAAGGGTTTTACTAATCTCTTTAATTGTCTTGTAATTATCTCTTACATAGTTTCAAACGCCCAAAATACGGCATTTTCAAGTACTTTGTTAGTTACGTGTCAGTTATCCAAACTCTTGCATACACACTATTATTGCCTTGTTTATATTATGGGAACGCATTGTGTCGTCTCTTACTAAATTTTATAGCTGTTCAAGCCGTACATATTCAGACGCCCCAGACAAGTATATATCATCAATCGTCTGTATCATCTTTTTTCCCTCTACTGTATGTATTGCTTTCACATAATATGACTGCCCTCTTGCCGCCCTCCCACAAATATTTGCGTTCCCCCAATTTGCAGAACGTCTCAAATTAAGCGTACCATCACAAATAACCGTCACTCTCATTGTTCCCTTTGGAATAATAGTCTTGTTTTCCTCCGGCTCTGTATTTTCCTCATTTTTGCCTGTTTCAACCTCCGGTGTACACTTTTCTATTTCTTCCTCTTTCTGTCCGTCTATGACGGTTTCAACGTCTTCTCTGGTGCCTTTCTGTGCTTCCCTTTCTATTACTGTTGCAACCGTGTCAGCGTCTATCGTTCCGGACGGATAACCGTTTTCATCAAACGCTACAACGCTACCGTCCGAATTTGTTTTCAATGCCCCATCCAGAACATTGTCCGTTAATCCAGCGACGGCCTCTCCATTTTCATCCCATACAATAAGAGCTTCATCTTTCGCCACTGCTATTAATGCATTTTTCAAAGTTTTGTATTCCTTACATTCCTCTTTCTTAAACTCTGTTCCTTTACCTACATAATATAACATGAATTTATCCTCCCTACTACTTTACAGGCAACATGCAACAGCTTTCCCTATAAGCTGAATGATATGGTGCCCATACGTATCATTGGCCAGCCTAGCCGCCTCAAGGCTTGCATAACCGGAATATCCCGGATTCGCCCATTTACCTGCAAGCTGTTCAAAGGTGGGCGCACATCCCTTATATACATATCTGTATCTTGGGTCGACACACTTCTGTACCAGCGGTTCCGTGGATGCATACCCCTTTAGGTGCTGTATCTGGGCACGGACGCCTGTCCGCGCATCCGGGAAGGAATTACCGGGGACGCCGCCTGTGGCACCTATTCCGGCATAATTATGCTGGCAGGGCTGTACATCACCACCAAAGCGGAAATAGCCTGTCTCTATAAGGCTCTGGCAAAACGCACCGTCCCCCCTTACACCTTCCTTTTTGCCCTCTTCCAGATAGATTTCTGCCAGATGAAGGTAATCTTTGGCCTGCGGATTCCCGGCCAGTAACAGGGCATTGAGCTGGCCTGCGGTTGCAACGCTGGTTCCCATAATGGATGTCTCCCCGGCTCCGGGCACATCCACATGTTTGCAGAATCCTTTGAATATGGCCTCCGCAATCCCACGCGCGCCGCCTGCTGCCTCATATATGTTTATATCCTGCTGGTTATCACAGAAGCATACTTCTATCAGCATGGACTTTGCCTTTGTTTTTCTGACTACATAAAGCCCGGTGCCTTCCTTCACGCCACGGTTCCTGAATCCCAGATTTTCCAGATTCTTGCATACACAGACTGCATCCGGGTACTGCCTGCCCTTATAGGTATAGACTTCCGCCCCCTGTCCGTCATGTGCTTTGGATGCATTAAAGTGGATGCTGATGAACCAGTCCAGTTCTTCGTTATTTGCCAGTTTAACGGCCTTCTCAAGGTATTCGTTCTGCGAACACGCATGGTCAATGGTGCAGTCTGTTACCTGTACCCCTGCGGCCTGCATAAGGCGCATCAGTTCCCTTCCTACAAGACGGGTATGGTCACTTTCCCCGATAATGCCAATGGCGCCATATCCGGCGCCGCTGACTGTATGTCCACAATTTATTCCTATTTTCATCTGTTCTTACCCCGCTTTTTCCCTTTTTTGTTTTTAAGTACAATGGATATAATGCTGTCCAGATTGTATATGCCTATCCACTCATTATCCTTAATAACAATGAAGCATTTTCCGTCATACTTATAATCCGTCCACTGCTTCTTTCTCCATCTGACGATATAACCGTTTCTAAGAACTATCTCAATCATTTCTGTTTCCTCCCTTTTCCGCTGTATTTAGTCCGGTCCCAGATCTCCGCAACCCGTTCCCATCCTCCTGTTGTTACCAGATAGACGATGAATGCGGCAATGAAGGAAGCGAACACATAGTACCAGACAATTACTATCCCTAAATACTGGCAGGTAATGACCACTGCTGCCGGACACAGGACAAAGGATACTGCCAGTGCCACCACGCTGGTAGGCACCTTCTTAAGCCTGGGCATTTCCTTGACTGCCTGCACAATCACGCCCGTAACAAAGGCAAGAACGCCTATTGCCATCATTAAATATGTTACATACTGCATTAAAATTTCCATATCCATAATTATTGACCTCTCTTTTCTCTAAAGATTCTGTTCTACATCCCCAGCCTGCAAAAGATATACCCTATCACAATGCTGATAACTGCCGTCACGGCATGTCCCACCACCTTGCGCCACATCTCCCCGTCCCTTGATTCAAGGACTTCCAGACGTTCCCCCTGCTGGAGCTGCTCTTTTAACATGCTCTCCATGTTGACCGCAAGCTTTTCAATCGAAATATTCAGTGCCTCAAGACGCTGTATATTCTTTTCCAGCAGTTCAATACGTTTATTCTGACGCGCGTTTTCTTCTTCCATACGGCGGCGGAATTCTTCGTGCTCTGCACGTGAGATCATATCATCCACCATCCTCACCCCCTTTCCGGTTTTTGCTATAATGCCCCATCAGGTATCAACCGTCCCTGGTGTATATCCGCTGCTTTCCAGCCAATTCAATGTTTTTGACCGCCAGAACGAAGGTACATCCTCTATTTTCCATGCTTCGGTTGTTTTAGGGTTGACATCCCCGTTTAAAATTTTGCTACCGTAAAAGGCTCCCATTACTGTGTACCTCCTTCCAGCATATTAGACATGATTTCTCCTACATCCTCAATAGCTGCATTATGCGTCTGAATCACTTCATCCTGTATCTGCTGCCCCTGCTCTAATGTGTCCAGACGTTTTTCAATGTCTGTCTTTTCCCGGAGGTTGAAAGAGGTCAGCACGCTTCCATCCTCCAATATGGTGGATGTTTCATTTTCCAGCACCAGCCCCGCATAACTTCCCACGGCCACCCCGTCACCGTTTTTAATCGTTACCGCTGACAAATTGTCCGGTGTCAGCCTGCACCATGTATCCACCATAGCCGCCCTGCTGCCAGATACCACCCTGATATCATTGAGGCTTGCACCTGCTTCCAGTTCTATTACACTTTTGTCTTTCAAAATCAATGTATCTTTTTTCATTTTCTTTACCTTTCTTATACATATTTTCTCGTATATTCAGTTTTTAGTCCCATATCCTCTACATGGGAACCACCCCCTTTATTTTTACAACGACAAATAAGTCTGCTGTTTGGCAGACTTGCTCTAGTGGTATGGATAGCCTGCTATTTTATGCTGACATGTATTTTTTGTGATGGTGTCTTACATTCTCCCGGCTGACTTGACAATATATCATGGTGGTGTCAAGTTTTACATGACCAAGTATTTCTTTTACTTCCTCTATTGGCATTCCCTTATTGAGGATGTTTGTTGCCATCGTTCTTCTAAATCTGTGTGGATGAACCTTTTCTATTCCTGTAGATTTTCCCAGCCGCCGCAGTATTTCCTCTATCCCAGATACCGTTAATCTTTCATTTGGTGCTTTCAGGCTAACAAATAATGCTTCGTTATCGTCCGCCCTTGTTGCAAGGTATTCTTTTAGGTGCATACATGCCGCTGCTGTCAAATACACCTCACGCTCTTTTGCACCTTTTCCATACACAATGGCTTTCATTCCGTCAAAATCTACGTCCTGCCTGTTCAGGCCCACCAGTTCCGACACCCTGACTCCGGTACTGTATAAAAATTCCACAAGGGAAACATCCCTTGCTATGGTGCATTTCCTGCGTAGTGTTTCAAGTTCTATATCTGAAAGCGGCTTTTTTATTTTCTTTTCCGCTTTTATCGGATCAATGCCTGCTGCCGGATTTTTAGATATATACCCCTTATTATTGAGCCACCCAAAAAAAGAACTAAATACCAGCCGGATATTATCCAGATACACATTTGAGACGTTCCGTTGTTTCTTATACATGGAAATATACATGAAAATGTCTGCTTCCGTTATTTCACCAGTAGGCTTATTTATGTATCGCAACATCCTCCTTAAGTGCTGATTATACTGGTCAATCGTCCCCTCTGACCTACCCTCCACTCGCTTACGTACAAGGAAAGCTCCCAATTCTTCTTCCCAGCTTCCGTCTACCCGCCGCAGCTCCCGGCTTCTCTCCGTGATCTCGTACCCTGACAGGACACAGTAAAGAACGCTTTTTAATTCTTCCACGCTTTTGCCAAGCATCCCCTGTAATACTTTGGTAATCACCTGTTCCAACATTTTGTTTCCCTCCGTTTTTGCTTCAATTATAGCAAAAGGAATTTTTGCTGGATTGCACAGATAAATAGCAATTTACAGGCTTTATCAACCGCAGAAGTGATAACATTGACCGCTAATACGGCATGGATAAAAAAAGGTGATGTACTGTGTTTTAAAATTGCAGGCAGATATTTTTTCCAATTCATAGAGGTTGAATTTAGTAAAGCAAGTACTAATACAGGACTCAAAAGTACACTATTCTGGACACTGGGAAAAAGTGTTAGTTATGAAAAAGTTTTTCTTCTATATCCGATAGACGGCGGTCAGCCAATCCGGCTGCTGTGTTCTGGCAACAAAATATATGGTCATTACAGTGGCACCTATCTGAATATGGAGTATTTTGGATTACTGGTCATGTAAACTGACAATTAATTTGTACAGAGTACCAGCACAAATCCACGGTACCATGTTACAGAGTGCGTTTTCTCAAAAGTTCTTAAATATATACTTTTGGGATGCTCTAAGGTACATTCAATCGTAACGGCTGAATCATCATTTTGGTCATTCACCAAACCCACTGTGTCGTGCGCGAAGCTAAAGCCAGCACTGGTAATATCACATAATTTATAGTTCGTCCATGGTTTGAG
This sequence comes from Lachnospiraceae bacterium, assembly GCA_009911035.1. Lineage (GTDB taxonomy): Bacteria > Bacillota > Clostridia > Lachnospirales > Lachnospiraceae > Suilimivivens. The sequence goes on along the minus strand of QXWO01000065.1, from coordinate 6,026 downwards.
GGCTTTACATTCAAAGGCAAGGCTGAATAGTCCTATCTTCCCGATTTTATAAAGGCCGCAGTATTGATGATTCGTTATGATACCTGTATTCCAAGTTGCCGTAAGCAAAGTAAATGCGTTCATAGCTGATAAATTTCTATTTATCTGTGCAATCTTACCATCCAGAACCTTCCCCTGTGCCGCATCCAATGCCGTCCCTGCCGCTGTGGCAAGAAGGTTATTGGTCAGTGACGGAACCTTAACTGACTTGGCGGCAGAACCGTCATAACTCCCTGTTACACCGCCTGTAAAGGTAAGTGCCTTGGGATTTTTTAATGCTGTAGGGATTGTAGGTTTATTTGATAAATCACTGTAATTTCCAGTTGTTGCAACTGTTTTTAAATCCGGTTTATTACTCAAATCTTCATAGCTTCCGGAAAACGCAACTGATTTTAAATCTGTGAACCATTTCTTAATCTTTCCCATAATAACAGACAGCTTTTCCTTACTGCTTATATTAACCCTGTCTGATGCCTGTTCAAATGTCACATTCGTGTCAGATATATCACTGTTTCCTGTCAGTGTTCCACCTTCCGCAAAAATCTGCCAGTATTCATTTTTCCTAACCGGGGCATTCCCGATAGTCGGCTTTTTGGCTACATAAGATGCACCATTGTAATAGACTATATCCATAAAGTCATACATTTCTGTATCGCTGTAGTCTCCCTTTATCAGAAATCCTATTCTCGCAATCGGATTCATACTGCTAACCCCCATTCTAAAATTCCATTATTCATCCCAAAAACAAACCTGCCACCGCTGTAATACAAAATTCCAGTTTCGAAATCATACTGGAAATCAGGTGCATCCATGTCCAGCGCATCTTTTATCTTGTTTACTGCTTCCTCCCCAGCCTGCTCCACCTTCCCAAGGTACTGCATCGCCATATCACTGCTGTTTTTGGACTGCCTGCTATAGAATTCACTGTTGTCAGTGTCTTCCCCATCCCGTGTGCCTGTGCCTCCGTGCGCCCATGATTCTGCCTCCTTGGAATAATTTTCTGCCTGTGACTCATACTCCTGTGCCATCTGGATAGCCTCCACGCACTCCTGTGTCGCTTTTTCTGCCCTTTCCACTGCACTTTCAGTATTTTCTAATGCCTGTCTCACATCCTCCTGTCTTTTCTTTTCCTGAATAATACGGGTATTTTCATTCTGTTTTCTGACCTGTTCTGCGGCCTTCCTTTCATTTTCCGCAGTATTTCTTTCACCCTCTGCCGTTTTCCTCTCATCTTCTGCGGCATTTCTTTCCTGCTCTGCCTTTTTTCTTGCTTCCTCTGCTTTTTTGACGGCCGAATCAGTGCCGGTTATATTCTGGATGTGTCCGGCTATCCTGTCCTCAAGTTCCGTGAACTCATTTGATGACAGGATGGCTTTATCATTTCTCATGGATTTTTCTATTTCAATTGTAAATGACGCTGATGTAATCAACTGTGTATTGTCACCTGTCCGGACTTCGATGTCACAGTATGCCGTTCCCGCTACGGCAAGTGTCTGGTTTGTCAGTTCAACCGTCACCTCTGAACCAGAGTACGTGCATGTATTATAAACATATTTCCTGTCCGGTTTTTCAACATTGAACGCGACCCTCGCCCCAGCAGGGATTACATATGGTGTTCCATTATTGAGTAATTTTGCAACAATATACCGCGTTGCTTTATCTCCCTGCTTTGCAGACACCAGATACCTCCGGGTATCTCCGGTCATTTCAATACTTATTCTAGTTGTCAGCCTTTCAAGTGTCGCCATTCTCCCCCACCTCCTCCGGTACCATTCCGGATTCTGCTTCCTTTTCCGGTTCTGCTTTAAGGACTTTCTTTGCTGCTTCCTTTGCTTTTTCAAGTTCCTCATTCGTTTTATCAATCATTTCATTTGATGCCGCAATAAGTTCTCTCTGTGCGTCGCTACGTATGTCTGCCAGTACCGACGAAACAATAACATCCATGATGCAGGGCCGAAGTCTATAGCTGTCCCTTACAGCTTCAATCGCCTGCCTCATTTCATTTTTTGCATTTTCTAACATAATTGAAATCGGTATATCATTCCCCATTATTTTTTTCTCCTATGCCTTCCTTTTTCCTTTTTTGGTAGTTCTCTAAAGCTTTCGCCTCCGCTGCGTCCATTTCTTCCCTTGTAATGGATGGCTCTAAAAATTCTTTTTCTAATTCATTGATTTCTTTCCTCCATGCCTGCCGTTTTTCCCTGACTGGCGCATACTCTTTTTCTGTCAGTACACCATCTGAAAACTTGAGTGCTTTATAGTCTGAATCTAAAAGCAGTTTTTTTAGTTCCTTTATTCTTCTATACTGTTTTTTCTGTTCGCTTGTATATTCAAGACATATGGAAAAGTCGCCATCTTCTATAACAATTCCATTTTTCCGAAAAAAGAAATCAAGGATTTCCCCGTCTCTCGTAATAATCATACTTTATATCCTTTCTGTACTCGTGATTCCCCCTGTCAGAGCCATTCCATGCATCATTTTCAATGAAGTGTAATGCACCTCTAAAAATACTGGCAGTGTACATAGCAGGTCATCATTTATCCATACTTCTTCGGTATCATTAAAATCTTTGTCAATAAAATTGACAACACTTATGGTTCCGGTTTTTGTCACATTTGCAGTCCCGCCCCCGGTTCCCAATGACCTGTCAATGACTGCCAGTGTCGGTGTCCTTATTGTTATCTGGTTTCTTGCATCAAGCGTCATCTGGGCGTCCTGCCCGCTGGAAAGCATGTCAAGGATATTATACAAATCATTATTCCTGTATCCTCTTACTGTGCTTGACTTGTCCATCACGATTCTGTCCCCTCTTTCCGCTGTCTGAATCGTTGAACCTGTGATATTACCAATGAACTTTCCGTTTTTTGCCTCTATGCTGCCATCTGTAAGTATTTTAAAATTCTCATTAGCCGTTACCGTTCCATGGAGATTGATTTTATCTGCCTTTATACTCACCTTTTCGGCGGACTGGTTTATTGTTGAAATAATCTCATTCCCATTAACCTTTTTTGATACCTCTAAAGAAATAGCATCCGCAGTCAGTTCTATGGCCGATTTCATTTCTTCTGTTGTGGAATAGTTTTTCATATCATCTTTTGTCTGATATTTCTTCGAGACACTTAGCTCAATATTCTCTTTTGACGCGGCAATTTTAGTCTCAACCTCTATAGTCGTTGAATAGTTTTGCAGAATTTTCTTAGTGGTACTGTTTGCTATCGAAATTGCCTCGGTCTTGGCAAGCTCTGTCTCGGTTTTCTGCACTTCGGCAAATGTCTTTGTGGTATTGGAAAGCTCAACTGTATTCTTTTCTGGTGCCTCCGGATGTTCCACGATCTTTACGATCCTCTGCTTTTCCCGCATCCTTGTACGCTTTGACACCATTGTCACTGTATCGCCTATTCCATAATCTAAAATGGCTTTATATTCCGGACTTGCTTTTGCAAGGTCAATCACATCCGCAGAAAAAACTTTATACGGTTTTGACAGTTCTTCAAGCTTCGCAGCAGCATCCTCCATGAGGCTTGTTGTGTTGGTGTAGCGTTCATCTTTCCATGTATAAGTTTTGACTTTGCCTGAATACTGGTAATTCTCAAGGTACTCTTTTCCATTCAGCCATTCTATTGTGATTCCATCTTTTCCCAGAGGAATAATTCTGGTATAAAACTCATAAGTATCAGAATTTGCAGTCAGCTTCCGAAGGTTAAGACCTTCCACGAAATAGCATCCGCGGTCATTCCCTATCTGCGTGTATATATTGACTTCCTTTTGAAGTGTATCAATCCCGCATTCACAACGGTATGTTGACAGGCACGATTGCAGGACATCCCATGCCGTTGCCGCCTCCCCGATGTCAATAGTCCTCCTTTTGGTTACGTTACATGCCCCGACTGTCCAGCCTGTACCCTCAAATGCAAATTCAAGACATGCCCTTACTGTCTGTTCCTGTGACGCAAATCCATACGGGAAGCACTGTCCCTCTAATTCCTCCACATTGAGGGCCGCCGTGTATTTGTTGTACTGTTCTCCCGCCTCCACTGCCTTTAGGACAAATTCGTCCTCCTTCGTGCGTATGTAATACTCCTCTTTCAGCAGTCCCGCCATACAGCCATTTGCCGGATATTCAAATGATAGTTCCCTGTCCCCAGAATCCAGTGTTTTTGTAATTGTCCTGTTCTTAAACCCGGTGAGCGTACCAATTCTTTTCTTTTTGTCATCATATATTTGCATCTTCACTCCCTAAATCCACATTGGATGATACCGGACTGTAACCTTTGCCTTATTGTTTGAGAATGTCAGTGCATTTGTTCCTGCCCTTACCGAAGGGAATTCCCACAAACTTACCCTGTCAAAGGCATTTTTCCCGTCTATGCTTACAATCCCGCTGATTCCGTCAATAATAACCGTCTTTCCCCCTGCAAGGCTCTGGACAGTGATATCATCATCCCCAATCCCTTTGATGACATAATCTTCCAGTGGATTCTTTGCATATACTTCCACAATGCAGGGTGTCCGTCTGCTCCCAGGCATACAAAAGCTGCCAGATGTCTTCCCATCAAATATAGCTGCAATTTCGTCATCATAAAAATACCCGTCAAAATCAAGATTGATTTTATACCGCGCCCTGCTGATAGTCTTTTCAAAATCATTTGATTTAAGAAATCCCCGGTACCTGCCTTTATAGCCGTCAAGTTCCAAATCACATGCCTCTGTAAAATTTTCCATAAACTCCGACATCGTCCGTATAATGCTGTTTCTGTCCCTACCTCTGAAATACATGCACAGCTTCAGGTGCCCCATCCCGACATCGGTCTCAAGCTCTGTCGGTCGCAGTGCCTTTGGCAACCATTCATAATTTACATCCACTGTGGGGGGCTGTATTTCTACGGTAAGTTGTTTCGCATTATATTTTCTTGCGTCCAGTCCGTTTACTTTCATTACCCAGCTACCTCCCTTTGCGCCTGTTTTTAACCATTTTTGCATCAACTTTGGTGACTGTCCTGCTTGATACCTCGTCCCCGTCAATATATGTATGGTTTTCAACATATACATTCTGCACCTGCTGTATCGCTGAAAGTTTCCTGTCCAGTATGTCATTCAGTTTCGTGTAAAACGGTGCTAGTGGAAGAATCGCTTCCCCTCCGGTTTCCGGCTCTCCCCCTGCAAGCAGGGTGTTTCCATTCATGCCGAAGATCATTGGGCTGCCCATGATTGCCCCCGTCTTATACCAGTCAATTGAAAAATGGGGTACTGACGGCGGATTTAGGGAAAAGCTCCCTGAAACTCTTGGATGGGGCATTTTTAAATGTGGAAGCGACCATGAAAAGTTAAAAAATCCTCTTATCTTTTCAATTGCCCCGGACACTGCTGATTTTGCATCTTCCATCTTTTGTGAAAATTCTGACCGTATTTCATTCATAACAGAAGACACCGTACTTTTTGCGCCGTTCAGCTTTTCCAGAAATGATGACCTGATATTTTCAAGCTTTCCCCCGGTCAGTATATTTGCCGCTTCCATCATGGTGCCCATTGTGTCCCTTATCCCGGTAAATGCTGCTGCCACAATCCCCTGCATGCCTCCGCCCTTCTCGGCATATGCAGCTTTCATGTTGTCCAGTTTCGCGGAAACATTCTGGGCCGCAGTCTGCATAAAGTTTGTTGCAGTGTTTTTTATTTCAGAGAATTTTGCCGACCAGTCTGATTTGATCTCTGATGTCCTTTCATAAAACTTTGATTTGATTTCTGAAAGTTTTCCTCCGGTCAGTCCATCTATAAAGATAAATCCGGATGAATATAATCCCTTGATTCCTTCCCATCCTGCCGCTACAATTCCTCTGATTCCGCCTCCGTTTTCCTCATAGGCGGCTTTCATGCCGTCCAGTGATTCCTTTACTTTATTCTGGGTTTCATATGTCGCATCTACCACCGTGTTACGGATTGTCTGTACCCCTGTGACAACCTTTTCCTTTATGCCCTCCATATTAATTCC
>QXWO01000064.1 GCA_009911035.1 Lachnospiraceae bacterium | reverse complement strand
TCAGGCACGGATAGCCTCATAAAAAGAAATCTGATATTTTTTAGCCACAAGTGTTACAAAAATGCTTGACCACAACATCAAACCACGTCAGTTTGGTTATGACTATACAAATTTTGCGATATCGCTCACAAAATAAGACATTACCTTCTTTTTTATTTTTTAATATAATCTAATTCAGAAGCTTCTAAAAAAATAAATTTTGAGGTGATGAGATATGGAGCAGACTATATTTTGTGAAAATTTAAAAAAATTCCGTTTGACAAAAAATTATACCCAGGAACAGGTGGCCAGCAATCTGAATGTAAATGTACAGACTGTCTCAAGATGGGAATGCGGGATAACTTTGCCGGATGTTTTGACTCTTCCTGTTTTAGCAAGGCTCTATGGAGTAACGGTAGATGATTTTTACAAAAAGAGTACAGTTGCATACAATAACTATGCACAACGTTTGACCGCTGTTTATGAAAAGACACGGAAACCGGAAGATTTTATACATTGTCTTTTGGAGTATAAAAAGCTTATGCATGGCGGTGTACTTTCTGTGGAAGATAAATGGAATTATGCAATCATTCATCAGTGGATGTTTGAATATTGTAAAAATACGGCGATGGAGTGGTACGATACTATTTTGAAAGAAGGTTCCGATTTTGATGAAAATTTATTCTACAGAGCCTGTGCCTGCCGTATTTCTTTCCTTTTTGCAGTGGGGAAAGGGGAGGAAGCTGTCCGCCAGCAAAAAGCAAGGGCAGAATCAGAGCCGGAGAATCCCAAACAAATGGATTTATTGATTGTGTCATATATTTATGCAGATAAAATAGAGGAAGCTTACGAATGTTTTTTAAAGGCCGTAGAAAAATTTCCGGATGCCTGGGATTTATATATCCATGGCGGAGAAGTTTGTGGGAAACTTGAAAAATATGATGAGGCAATCCAATATTTTGATAAAGCCGGTGCAATAGGAACACCTTTTTATGATGAGTTATATTGTAAGGCGATGCTATATGAAAAAATAGGGAAGGACAGGGATGCGTATAAGCTGTATCAGGAAATTGCTGAGAAACTTCGTAAAAATGGCTTTGATGTTGAAGCAGACATGGCTGAAGAAAGTGCAAAAAGGCTTGATAATAATCAATTAGAGGGTGAATGAAGATGTTAGAATATATTTCTGCTCCGGAAGCGGCGAAAAAGGGGCATTTCAGAAAGACGGGTGCAAAAGCTATGTGAGGAAAACCGCATACCGGGTGCGGCAAAATTCAGCCGTATGTGGCTGATACCAAAGGACGCTGAAAAGCCAGCAGATGCAAGGAGAAAGGGGCTTCGGAATGAATAATTTATTACTTCTGGAAGATGATATTGGCTTGATAGACGGGCTGCAATATTCACTAAATAAAAGCGGTTTTCATGTTGATATTGTCCGTACTGTCGAAGAAGCACTGATGTGCTTAAGAGAAATGGACAGGTACGATTTACACCCTCAAACACTACCATAGTGGTCAGCTCATCATCATTCCTGTAGGCAACATCTGCTTCACATACTTTTTCTTTATAATACACACCCTTTCCATCAGGAATATAGCCTCTTTTTATATAAAACCTCTGGGCAGGTCCGTAGCCGCTGTTTAAGCAGACGTCCAGATATATTTTATTGCAATGTTGCCCGGCAATGTTTTCTGCAGCATCCAATAACAGAGTAGCTATTTTCTTCCGTCTGTATTTTTCGAATACAAACAAATCTACTATACCCGGAATATTATGGCCGGCCAGCCAGCCCCATCTGCATTTGTAGTACAAAAAGACATATCCTGCCAATTTCTCAATATCAAATCTTTTGTTTCCATGGATTACTCCCTCGGTGAATTGCATTTTGCCAGATATCTTTCCCACACCCCTGGCAATTTTGATTTTAGAAACGAAGCATAGGAACAATCCGGGGTTTCTATCATATGCTTTTCCTTTAAGTATTCGATGCAGCATGAGTACCACCAATCCAGCTGTTTTTCCGATTTATCTTCAAAACGCCCCACTTTCATTTTGCCCTGCTTCACATATTCCATAAACAGCGCATATGCATTCTCTACCCGGAGGAATTCCGTCACTTCAACAGGTTCTGCCGTCAGTCTTGCACAGGGGATATTTTTAAATGGAATGACCTGGTTTTCTTCTGCAAGAACTTTGTAGATATATCCACTGACGCCTTCCGATACTTCTCTCAGCGCATTCGGGTACAGTTCGTGATAGACCGGTATATCACTGCCTCCTTCAAACCCATAAGGGAACCAATAATAGGGTCTTTCTACAGCGTTGCATAAATAGAACGCGGCAACCACATCCATTGTAGTCATATACACATATGGCCGATCATGGTCAGCCTGATTAGGTTTTAATACTTTAATATTTCCGGTGTTGCTTCCATGATATAGTATCATAACGACTCTCCCCCGAACTGAAATTTATTTATGTCGTGGATATTCAGGCATCAAATCAATCAATCTTGTTGTCCGCCCTTCTTTATCCAATAGAATTTCAATATTTTCCACATCTCCGCCTAAATGCATCATAAATTCTCTACAAATACCACAAGATGGAATTATATTTCCATCTTTATATACTGAAACCACTTTTGTAATCTCACTTTCACCATATGTAAGCATTGTTGATAAAGCATTTCTTTCCGCGCACATCCCTATAGAGCCGTCGGTATCAATGCATATACCCTTATAAATATTACCTTTTTTCGTGAGTACGGCAGATGCCACACTCCCAACCCACATTTTATTTGAAACATCATGGGGATTCAAAACGCTCATTGCTTCTTCATATAACCTTTTCCATTCTTTGTTCACTGTTTTGCTCTCCTTAATACATTGAAATTTAGCATTTAGAATCATTTTTCAATGTATCCAAACGAATTCCTGCCTCATCAATGTCATTCAATATATCCTCTATCCTATTTTCCAAATCATCAACTCTACTTTCTGCATCTTCAATATCTGATATCACGCCTCCAACAGGGCAGTTCTTCAATGTGATATTGCAATTATCACCAAGTTTGATATCTCCCAAGGAACACTTAGTAAGTGCTATCTCTTTACATTGATCAATACATAAATGTTCAAATAGTTTTTCGAGTTTTTCTACTCTTTCCTCCAGACTTTTAATATATTCCTCTCTATCAATATTCATAATATCTTTTCTCCTTTCAGAATTTATCAGCACTACAAGTACTGATTTTCGATGGCTCTATTATACCGCAATCACTTTCCATCGGGAATAAATTTAACCAAAAATTCATTTTGCCGTGATAAACATTATTCCCCTGAATCTGCTCATGTTCCGTCTTTCGTGATGATAAGCTGCCCCTGCTTCCCCGCTGCCTGTCTGCATACGATTTCAAATACATTCCCGTCCTCTGTCCTGACAGTGAGCAGGCTGTTCTGCTCGTCTGCGTTTAGGTCGGCAATCCCCATCCCTTCGCTATCATTCAGTAAATCAAAAAGCCTGTCCCTAAAATAGTTCAGTTCCATTCGGTTGTCCCCCTTTCATAGTTTATATCCTATTAGCTAATATTATATAGCCTTTTAGAATCTATTGCATTCCCTATGAGTGATGTGGTCTAAAAGTGAACAAAATAAATGCTAATAGCTTACGGAATGGATGGCGTTATGGAAGGAAAAGGATTTGGCAAACGTATCAACATAGTGAGGAAAGACCGGGGATTCACGGCGGACAGGCTCTCGGAGCTGTGCAATATCAACACAACTTATCTCCGGCAGATTGAGAGCGGGATAAAGGTTCCCAGCCTGCCCGTATTTATCAATATCTGCAATGCACTGAAAATCTCCCCTGATTATCTGCTGCGGGATGCGCTGGAAGATAATCAGGTCAGCAAAATACGGGAGCTGGCAGAGCTATGGGAAAGCACGTCGCCCAGCCAGCAGGAAATCGCCGCTGCCATGATTCGGGCGGTATTGGAGCGCAAGGAAGGTTAGAAAGACCAGCCGGGTAATCGGCTGGCCTTTCCATGTCCAATCAAGTATAAATTAGTTCGCTGTTTATAATTTCCTCCGCCTGCTCGTTCAGGTCAGCAAGGTATGTCCACAATTTCCCGGTCAGGATAAGGGAGCTGTACCGTGCCGGGTGTTCCTGTTTGAGGTGTTCCTGTTTGAGGTATTCCCGGTGTAGCCGCCCATAGCGTCCGATGGGGCGGTTCTCCTCCGGCAGCTTCAAGTCCGGAATATAGTAGTCGCCTACCAGAATATAATCAATGCCGTTCTCTGTGATTCTCTCTTTCAGTTTTTCCATTGTCGTTCCCTCCTGTGGTGGAAGGCTCGTCACTGGCCAGCTCAATCACGTCCATAATGCTACAATCCAGTGTTTCACAAGTGCGGGCAAGTGTATCCATGCTGATATGTTTCCCTTCTTTGCCCATGTTGGCAATCATATTTGTGGTCAGTCCAGCGTCAAGCCTTAAATCCTCTTTCCTCATGTTGCGCTCTATCAGTGTGTGCCAGAGCGGTTTGTAGCTGATGTGCATTTTTCTCCCTGCCTTTCTGCCCCGGATGGGCGTTTATACCCACTATATCAGGATTCTTGCTAACTCACAAATATTTCTTGACGGTATCGCCGGTTTCGTCTGGATTGTGCTTTTCCTTGGGTAGGGGTGAGTTCCTCAAATCTGGTGTACTTGCGTACCACTTTCATAAACTTTTCAGCGTTTGCCGTGGCTTCCGGCATTTTAGAAAGCTCGCTTTGCAAAGCGGCGGCTTTCTCTTTCAGTTCCTTTTGCTCGGCTTCGTAGTCTGCCGAAAGCTCCGTGAAACGCTCATCCGATATGCGCCCGGTCACGCTGTCCTCATACAGCCGCTTGAAGATAGCGGAGAGTTCCGCAATCCGCTTTTCTGCCGCTTCCAGCTCTTTCTTCTTGGCGGCGTTCCGGCGTTTGCTCCCGTCCTCGGTCTACTCGGTCAACAGCTTCATAAACCGGGCTTCTTGCTTGGCGGCGTGGCTGGTGACTTTCCGCAAATTCTCGGTCACTCCCTCGGTCAAAAGGCCGGTGCGGATAAAATGCGCCGTACAGTCTGCCGTGCGCTTCTTGTAGCTGCCGCATATGTAGCAGTCCTGCCGCCGCTTATCCGTCTGATACCTCTGCTGGTACATGACGCTGCCGCAGTCGGCACAAAAGAGTATGCCGGAGAACAAGCCCACTTGCACTCATAGCCGGGGTGGTAGCGGCGGGTGCTTCCCGTCCGGCGGTATTCCAGCGTTCCCGGCGTGGGGATTTCCTGCTCCGTAAGCATACGAGCTATACTCCGTTTTCGGCGGCGAAATGGCAACGGCAAAAATCCAGACGGTCAAGGGACGGACTTAGGGCGGGGATTGCTTTTCATAATTGAGCATGGTATAATTTTTCTCGGCGCAAACCGATAAATCAAAACTTATAGATATGAAAGGAGTAACAACAAATGAAACAAACAAATAAATTATTTCAAAAAGAATTTTCGATAAAATTCCCCCTGTCTGCCATAGATCGGAAAACTATCGTTTTACTGACTGGCTTTATACTGCTATTAACTTGTACCATAACAGGATGCAGAAGTAACAGTCAGCAACAGTCACCACTTCCTGTTACAGAACCGATTCCAATAGAAAATCCGGCACAGGAAGAATCAACACAGGAAACTCAAAATCAGTCTGTGCCGGAACAACCAGACATGGAACAGCCCTCACAAGCTGAGGACAACCAATCCCAATTTTCCCCCAGCACTCAGTCTGTCCCCGAAAAAGCGGAAGCTGAAACTGTAGCCCCATCCCCAGATGTATCATCTTCTTCACCCTCCTATTTGGGCACATGGCAGATAACTTCATCAACTTTTGGTGCCTACAGCGCCATGTCAGAGGAAGATTGCTCTGCGCTGATGGGAACCCGTTTTGAATATTTTAATGATTATGCTATATATGATGACCAGCACCGTCTGGATTCCCCTCAATATATCGAAAGCATTCTGACCGCAGATGATTTTTCATCCATCTATCAAGGCACTAGTCTGGAAACGCTGGGAATTTCCAAAGATTCTATTCAGGTAGTGGCTATAGAAAATGCAAGCGGCATTGGTGATACTTTTTATATAAAAGACGAAAACACTCTGATTATTCCGTGGGATGGTGTATTTTTTGAAGTGCAACGAGTCAGCTCCGACAGCTGATTCCGCTGTGTATAGGTTCCTCAAAAAAGACTGGTAAATGAAAGTCCAAAATAGGGCGGCGGTGATTATCCGCCGCCTTGTCTGTTATCTCTCCATATCCTGTTTTCTGTAGGGCTGTTGTTCCCGTTGTTCTTGCCGCAAGATACTATAAACGCTCTTTCTGATTTTCTCCGCTTCTTTCACTTCCTCTTTCAATGCAAGATACCGCTGATTGAGTGCTTTTCTCTCGGCGGTCAGCTTGGTGTATTCTTCTTTCCATGTCTTTGTCGGGATTGTGGTCTTTCCATTCATCACGCCTTTGAGATAATCTTTCGCCGTTGTGAATAGGATTTGCTCGGCTTCGGTCAGCGGCTTCTTTCCCTTGTATATGCCAAAGGGCAATATTCTGATTTGGCAGTACCTTTGACAGAAGAATATATTGCAGAAATGATTCGTGAATACCAAAAACTTTTTGAGAATCCGGATAATGTAGGATGCAACGGGAATGAAAAATTTTTAATTGGTGATGCCTACTGGAACTTTGTTGCTCCGAGAGAGAAGCTGTTGAATACAATAGCCGCAAATTATGATGCGCCGGGTGAAAACACGGGTTTGGAAAAGTTGACGGATTTGGATATGACAAACGGAACAGGTTTTTTATCAGACAAGGGAAGAAAAAATAGAAACATTGTTAAATATGCCGTCCTGTAAATTATCTGATGCCCAAAAGACATATTGGAGCAATATGAACAGTAAAGTAGATACACCCTTACAATATGGCTATTACGGAGGATGGGAACCGGTTCCTTCGGATGCTGCTGCCGATCCTGTAATAATACGTCTCACATGAGATCATTCCTATCTTCCACAGCCCCTTCCTGAACCTTATATACAGCCACCTGAAGAGTATACAAAACTATTCTTAGGATTGAACGAGGCTTTCCTTTGTTTTTGGTTGGGAAAAACGCAAATTCAGACAGTGGGGATGACAAAATCTGTCAAACAGCTTGCATACAGACCATAACCTCTGCATCCCTTAATTTTTTTACCCATAAAAAATACAGCCTGCCATAAACAGGACTGTATCTATAAATTTTAAAGCTATTCTTCTTCCGGGAACAATTCAAAACAATATCCTGTACATAATCGCCCCATACATTCTCATAGATCTGTGCATAAGTCATCACCCTGCCCTGGTTGGCGGCAAGAAAAGTAAGGATATCAAATTCCTTGGCTGTCAGGCTGATCTCCCTCCGGTCACGAAATATTTTCCTGCGGTCAGGATAAATTTCAAGCCCCGGAAGACATAATGCCGATTCCATCCTCACCTCATATCTCTTAAAGTCCGGGTGCTTTTTTACCACTTCCATCATTTCATTAAAAATATTTATTTCATTATCGTTAAATTCCAGTACAAGTATACGCCCGATATTATTACCTCTTCTGTTTCTGATCATATTTTATCTTGCTTGTGCATCTGCTGACAGTTCCCAATAATCTTATGCCTGACCTGACTCTTACATATCCTTTAATACTTATACAATTCTACATAAAGACATGATGGCACATCACTAAAACTGATCATCATTTGTTCATCCCCGTTTAAGGTTCTTGCCGGAATCCATTCCCCTTTTTCAAATTTTCCATCCTGCAGCTTTAAAACAGCGACCTTTCTATTTTCACCCATCATGGCGGAAAAAACTATCCTGCTCATCATTCCGGCAATCAGAAACTGGTTTTCACACAATTCAAAAATCACACCTGCCGCCAAAGGTTTTGCTGTTACTGTGGGCATATAATCAATAACAGCCTGATAGCTTTTAAACCGGAAATATGTTCCCAAATCCGTTTCCGATTTTTTCACATAACACTGCATACTGCCCGTTCCTCTGTATTTCAGGTACAAAGGTTCCAGGTTCTGCAGAAGGCTGTAAGTTCTGCCCAAATATTCCCTGCCGCCTTCCGTCATAAACACTGCCGGATTAATATTCAGGGCTGCCATTACTTCCGCCGATGGCTTTTCCACTTCTTCCGGCAAAAGCCCCAAGTCTTCAATCCCAAAAGGCGAATAACAAATTGCATGGAACTTCATAAATGCATACAGGCAGTAAGAAGCTGTTGCTGCATCCTTTCTCACTTCCGGAATAAACAGCGGATTGCCCGAATAGCTGTAGGATTCCATAATATCCACTGTATATGGAACATAAATATCAGGAGCCAGCGTAAACAATGAAGGGGCTGCTATCTTCCATATCCGGTGTACGTCTTTCACCGGACCACCGGAGGGATAAGAACCTGCATACCATGGGTGCTGCTTCAGCCATGCATTGGTATAACATGGAACAGGATATGCCTCCTGCCCTTTAGAAGCAATCTTCTCCAATGCCGCCGCGAAATAGTATGCCATAAAGTATTCTCCGGCATCTTCCCCGAATGCTTCCGTCCACGTGCCTGTCATTCCATACTCTTCCACCATTTTTTCCGGTATCTGCATGGCAAATTTTTCTTCTGCCGCCTCACTGTAATCCCGGTTGCTTCCAAGCAGCCCCACCTCATTTTCTATCTGCATGGCAATTACCGTATTATGTTCTTCGTCCTGCTCCCGGATATGCCCCATGAGATTTGAAAAAGCTGTTGCATCTTTTTCCACCGCGGCATCACAAAACGGAGAAATCGTATTTAGCTTCTCCTGATTTATTTTCTGCACCCTGAAATAATTCCGGCTGTCCTGCTTCATCCACCCCGGTACATACATGGACTCTCCATTCTTCCACAGGCCAAACCATAGAAATACAAGCTTTGTATTCCGCTGCCTTGCCTGTGCAAGCAGACCGTCTATCATCTCATATCGAAACATACCTTCTTCCGGTTCTATCTGCTCCCAATATATGGGAACGAGAAGCGTATTCAGGTGAAGCCCTTCTATTTTATCCCATACACATTTTTCCATATATTCCAGACTGCTGGCAGAGGAATTGTGTACCTCTCCGGCATAAGCAAAAAAAGGTGCATTTTCCACATATAATGTTGGGATTCCATTCACTATTTTTATCTCAGGTATTCCTCCCGTTTTTTCTATTGCCGACATATAATCCAAACAACCTCCAATTCTAAATTATCTACTGCCTACTTAGCTTTCATTCTTCCATACATATACACAGCTCATTACTTTTCTATCATATGCAACAGGCGCATAACAGCTTTCTCCAAATCCTTCCTGGAAACCCTGCCTTCCTGATATCCCTGCAAGATCTGCCTGATTACCGGAGGTCCTCCGGGCATCACAATATCATTGCCTGCCGCAACAGCATCCGCACCGTCCACCACTACATCCATATCACCCCAGTCTGTGACAACCGCACCTCGATATCCCCATTCCTCTTTCAAGATATGAGTACAAAGGTCTGCATTTCCGGCGGCAAACACACCGTTGATCTTATTAAAGGAAGTCATCAGACAAGCTATGTCTGCTTCTTTTACCAGCATTTCAAAGGGTTTCAGATAAATCTCCCTTGCCGCCCTTTCACTTAAGATGGAATCTGCCGCATCATAATTCTTATTGCTGCTTCCCCGGCGGAAAGTTTCCTGTTCATTCACTGCAAAATGTTTCGGGCATACCAATACCGGATGATTTTCCTGCACCCCTCTTGTCACCTCACAGGCACAGATCCCGGTCAGATAAGGGTCTTCCGAAAAATACTCAAAGTTTCTCCCGCCCAGAGGGTGTCTCAGCAGATTTACAGCAGGCGCCAGCCAGATATCAACCTGCTGCTTTTCACACTCTGCGCCCACAGCGTTACCGAATTCATACCATATACTCTTATTGAATGCACAGGCCATCAACATTTCCGATGGCCATGCCATTTCCCCGATCCCTGCCGGTCCATCCTTATAGGAAACAGAATAGATCCCCGCATCCTCAATTGCCGGTGATACATAACCATGATATCCTGCCGGATGGCTGTTGGTTGTAACCGGTTTTCCATCCTGATCAAATATTGTCTCCGGATCGCTTCCATCCCCAAAAGCAGCAAAGGGTGTTCCTGGGCCATATCCCACACAAAGCGCCGCAAGCTGTTCCACCGTCAGTTTTTTTATCTTTTCCAGTCTGCTCCCATCAACTGCAGAAGCATCGGCAGCATCTGTTATCCAGATATCCTCCGCAGCCACAACAATCTCCGGCAGATTCAAAGCCCGGCCAGCCTCTTCCGGCTTTCTTAAACAAGCCAGAAATTCCAGCTTATCCCTGTTGCACGCCCGAATGCCAAGGCGGTTTGCACACTGCTTTATCCGGATATCCTGGCTGACCTTCACCACCGCAGCATCCTTCGTATTTCGTGAAGAATTTCCGGCCAGAATCCGGTAATTCCCCTGCCGGATCAGATAAGCCGCTTTTTCTTCCTCATAACTGCCCCATTCCTTCCATGGAATCATAAGACAGATCTGCTCTTCTTCTCCCGGCTGCAGAAGCCCTGTCTTTTCAAACCCTTTCAATTCCTGAAAAGCGTGTTCATATGTACTGCTGTCGTTTGCCAGATATAACTGTACAACCTCTTTACCGGCTGTACTTCCTGTATTGCTTACACTGACCCGGACTTCGATGCCCTCCTGCTTTTTGGCAGCGCCAAGACACCTTATTTCAAATTCCGTATAGGATAACCCATAGCCAAACGCATACAGCGGCTTCTTTGCAAAAGTATCAAAATACCGGTAGCCTGCATAAATGTCTTCCCAGTAAACAGTGACCGGACTTTTCGCATACCCTGCACTTCCGTTTTCCGCCGCATTTAGCCCATAGCTTTCGTAGGTAAGCAGGTTTTCTTCCTTTTCTTTATCCCATGAGAAATGTCTGGATGCCGGATAATCCTCATATCGCGCCGCAATGGTAAATGCCAGCCTGCCGGATGGATTCACGCTGCCGGTAAGGATATCCGACAGTGCCGCAGCTCCTTCCTCTCCTAAAATCCCGGCAAACAGAATACTCTTAATTTGAGGATACTCTTCCGTCCATGATAAATCCGTCAGCCCATTGGTATTTAAGATCAGCACTACCTTTTCAAAATTTCCGCATATCTGCCCTGCCAGAATTTTTTCCGAATCTGTCAGGTAGTAATCCCCCTGTAAATGTCTGTCACACTCCTCACCGCCGGAATTCCTTCCAAGGACGAAAACGGCTGTATCTGAAAACTGTCTGGCGGCCTCCATCCGTTCTTCCGGTATCTCATATTCTTCTGTTGGCGCATGGTACTTTCCGAAAATTTCGTACATGATGCCACTGTTGACTGCTTTCCCTATATCAGCCCAGTCAAATTCATCTTCCTTTGTTGTCTCTTCCTTTGAAATCTGCTCCCTGTAATACTCTTTCAGACCGGGTTCTGCACAGATACCTCTTTTCTCGCATTCTTCCAGTATATTTCTGCATCCCGATTTGTGAGCCGCCCCCGAACCGTTCCCTGAATAAATCGTATCGATCTGGGCTCTTCCAAAAACAGCTGCTTTCTGCCCTTTATCAAAAGGAAGAAGCTGTTCCTCATTTTTCAGCAATACGATCGCTTCCTCTGCGATTTTCTTCGCCACTTCCCTGTTGTCCATTCTTACCTCCCTTCGAGTTTCCTGCTGTCATCTGCCATATTCCTCATCCATACGCAGGCATTCCGGCTTTCTATCTGACAGCCGCTTTTGCATAAAATGCCCTGTCTCTTCCTTCTATCCATCCGTCATTCTTTATCATATATTCCCCTGTAAGCCGGATATCCTCAGAAGAGCTTCCTATCTCCACACCGATGCTCCCCTTCTCAACTTTCCAAAGCATTTTTTTGTCAAGGAATGCCATCTGGCTTGCCAGAACCTCAAACACCACTGTCTTTCTCTCTCCCGGCTTCAACGATATTCGCTTAAATCCTGCCAGCTCTTTTACTGGTCTTGTCATACTCGCATATCTGTCGGTCAGATAAAGCTGAACTACTTCATCCCCTTCGTATTCTCCTGTGTTGCATACTGCCGCTTCGATCCGGACGCTCCCCTGTGCGTCTATTTCCTTCTCTGAAATCATCAGGTCTGAATAAGCAAATGTAGTATAGGAAAGGCCATGCCCAAAATAATATCTTGGCGTATGGGGCATATCCACATAGTTTACAAATCCGATGCTCTCCCCCTGATGCCATGCCGAGCCATTGGGATGATTATAATAGACAGGAATCTGCCCTGCATGGTAAGCCACAGATACCGGCAGTTTTCCGCCCGGATTATATTCTCCAAGCAGTGCGCTTACTACCGCTTCCGCACCTGTTTCCGCCGGGCTCCATGCCTCTAATAAAGCATCCAGACATGCATCCGCCGTATCGCTGGAAACAGGTCTTCCGTCAAAGTGGACCCCGATCAGAGGCTTCCCGAATTCTGCTGCTTTCCTGATAAATGCCTCCTGACAGGGTGGAAGATTGATATTACATGCGTCTACGCCTTCCCCCATGGACGCCATAGAGCAGGTTCCATGTTTTCCCCCAATGGTCAGGATGACCACATCTGCTTCTTTTACTGCCAGAAGCGCCTCCTCAAAGCGGGATTCATCTGCACCGGCAATGGGATAACCGTATGCATACCTGATTTCCGTTTCCGGCATCCGGCTCCTCATCTCTTCCAGCAGGCTTCTGCATTCCGGTTTCTGGCGGTGCAGTATTGCGTCAAACTCTTCCGTCTCATCCGACTGGATATTGGTTCCCGGTATTGTTTTGATCTTGTCCGCATCCGCCTGAACTACGCCGCTCACTCCGGCAATGGAATTGGCAATCGCATAAGTGGATTCCATCATGCACATATGGGTATAACCGCCAAAGAATTTCCTTGCACAATCGGCATGAGGACCGATCAGGGCAATTTTCTTCTTATCCCCCTTTAACGGGAGAACCCCGTTATTTTTAAGCAGCACCAGAGATTCCTTTGCGGACTGCAGGGATATCTCTCTATCTTTCCCTTGACACACAGCTTCCTTAAGTTCCTCTCCCGCAAGGGCATAGGGATTCTCAAACAATCCCATGCGGAACTTTGCAGTCAGGACACGCAGCACCGCTTTATCAAGCAGCTCCATATCAATTTCGCCACTTTCAAATTTCCTTTTCAGTTCCTCCCCATAGCCGGTAGTACTGGGCATCTCGATATCCATTCCTGCTTCCATACAAAGAAGCCCTGCATCCGCTTCACTCTCTCCCACATGCTGTACATGATGCACTCCGCTGACAGCGCCATAATCGCTGACACAAATCCCTTCAAATCCCATCTCATCCCGCAGAAACGTCTTTAAAAGTGTGTATGATGCAGACATCGGCTCCCCGTTGATAGAATTATAACTGGGCATGATCCCTTTCAGACCGGATTCCGCAATGGCTGCCTGAAAGGGTTTCCCATATATCTCCTTTAAAAGACGCACCGGCGTATCAGAGTGAGTTCCATGGATTCCGCCCTGTGAATTATGAAAAGCCAGGAAATGCTTTGCCACACTCTCCGTCTTTCGTCCGGCATTCTCTCCTTTCTGAATTCCTCTGGTATAAGCAGCCCCCATTGCCGAAGCCAGCGCAGGGTCTTCCCCATAGGTCTCCCCCTGCCTCCCCATACGGGAATCCCTTGAAATATCCAGCACCGGTGCCAGCACATGGGTAATTCCGCAGGCCGATTCCTGTCTGCCTACGATTTCGGCAATCTTCTCTTCCAGTTCCGGATCAAAGCCGGAACCTCTCCCAATCCCTGCCGGAAAGCTGGTGGTATCCTGAATAAATGCTCCGCATAAGCCTTCCATATGGAAAATAGCCGGGATGTGATGCGGACTGTTATCCATTACAATCTTCTGCACGCTCCTCTGCCACTGCGCCGCCTCTTCCAAAGTCTCTATCCTGCGCATTTCCAAGGTGCTGACTTCCCCGATTCCAAAAGGTGTACCCTCCGCAATCTTGTCCATATCCTCAAAGTTTTCCCCGAAAGGGAAAATGCAGTTGACCTGTGCCATTTTCTCGTCAAGACTTAATTCTGCCAAAAGTGCGGCAGCACGTTCCTGTGGTGTTTCATTACAATCCAGATATTGTGTTCCCATTTCTCTTATTTCCTTTCCATTCACCGAATAAATCTATCCCAGAACAATTTCAGGATACGCTCTTATGTAAGGATGCTATGCGCTCCAGCCCAGAAACTGTTATTTCAAAATCACTTCAACCTCATGTTTCCTGCCATCTTTAAAATCTGGTAAAACCGATCCGGAAACGGCAATGCCATCCACCACGATTTCGGCAGTTCCGTTTTCCAAATGTTTCGGATTTCTGATGACAATATGGTAATCCGCTCCCCTGAAATGCCTTGTCATCTCCGCCTGCTCCCAGTCAGAAGGAAAACATGGTTCTATCCGAAGCCCGTCATAATCATGCTTTACCCCCATGATTCCCTCATAAAGCCCCATCAGGCACCATGCAGACGTACCGGTAGTCCATGACTGATAAGATTTCCCATAATATCCCGGATTGGTGGAATAACAGTTGGTAAACACATAGGGTTCCGCACCTGACTGTATGGAAGGGTTCGTATCACTGTCCGGCATGATCTTCTTCAAGGTTTCCACTGCCTTGCCGCCTCTCCCGGCCTTGCAGTCCATCAGAATCTTAAAGCCTGTGGCATGGCAGTACACGCCTCCATTCTCAAACAATCCCGGCAGCATACCCGACATTCTTCCCACATTGGGCGAATATTCAGGATATGGCGGCATGTTCAAAGGGAAGCCAAAATCATGCTCCATGCTGTCTACTGCCTGCAATACCAGAGGAAGTTTCGATTCGTCCGCCACGTCACCGAGTACCGCCCACGTCTGGGCATTCAAATAAATTTTGCTTCCGCTGCTGTCTTTTGAACCGATGTTCTCCACCGGGCTTAAAGCCCTCATATACCATCCGCCATCCCATGCTTTCTCATTAATGCACTTCCTCAAAGTCTCATATTCTTCTGCAAGCGTCTGTGCATATTCATGTTGGCCATATTTTTTCATCAACAGTTCCAGCTCTTTTAATGCAAGACAGAACTGATGGGAGAGCATCACGGATTCCGCTTTCGGATCTGTGGTAACATTCAGCGCATCATTCCAGTCTGCAAAATAAATGCGTACCAGCCCGTTTCTTCCTTTATCGGCAATCAGCCTGTTCACAGCCGCCTTAACGTGCTCCAGCATGGCTGCTTCCCCTCCATCCTGCCATGAAATGGATTCCTCAAGAAGGGAAAAATCACCCGTTTCTTTGATCAGCCGGCATACTGCCCAGATGATCCAGAAGGGCTGGTCAGAATACCTTGTATCATCATAAGGATACCATGTCAATACTCCATGTCCATCCTGAAACTGATGCCTTAAGCATTCCAGTATTTCCTCTTTTGCCTTATCCTGCCTGTAATTCAATAATGCTGCGGCAATCTGCAGATTATCCCTGACACCCTTTTTCCCGACAATACAGAAATCCACCTGTTTCTTTACCCAGTTATTCATGATGTGGTTGATCTTTTCATCCGGCGTCTGCACAGACAGAGAACTGTATTTGTGGTAATAATAATCCTGCGCTTTCCGGAATTCCTGTTCCACAGCTTCCCTGCTTAAAATACCGGAAACTGCCTGTCTCGCCTCCTGTCTTGATTCACTGATCCCAAATATCAGGTGAATTTCTTTTGATTCACCAGCCTGAAGGGTAATCCTGTGCTGCAATACACCGCCCAAAATAAAAAGTGCCGCCCCGGAGTTCGTACAGTCTCTTCCCCCAACCACCACATCCGGACGCTGGAACAGTGCACAGGCAGAAGCATCCGGCTGTGTGATCGTACTTGTGGAGCCGCAGAACTTTGTCAGATCCCCGTCATATGCATATACCGGCTCCGAAGAAGCCAGAAAGCCATGATATCTGTTATGGGGTGCAAAGGGATGGGAAGAATCGCAGTAAATCCCATTCAGTTCCCTGTCAAAATCTGTTTTCATGCACCGGTACATCTCGTAGTACCTTGGGTAAGAAAATCCTTCCAGATAGAAGCTCACTGCCGGAAAGATGCTTAAAGTCCTCTCCCTTTCACCCGTATTTTGAATACTCAGGCTCCAGATTTCATGATATCCTTCCTGCGGCACAAAAATCCTCCACGAGCTTTGTATCTCATGGTACTTTGACTGTATCAGGGAGTATCCAATACTATGGGTGCATTGATACTCTTCCACTTCTACATTCAAAGGCCCAAAACCTACGTTCCAGCAGGAGCTGTCTTCTTCATCCCGGAGGTATATATACCGTGCATCATCCCGGTTGACCATACACATATCAGCGTTCTCACTCAGATAATAGCTGCGCCCATGACCAATCTGTGAGACCTGCGCGCAATACCGGTTTTCATTCCATAAATAATTATACCAGTATCTGGGTGTTCTTGGCTCTTTTATGATACAGGTATTCCCATCCTGTGAAAATTTGTATATCCTATTGTCCGTAGAATAATTCTGACTGTTTTCCATCATTACAACTATCTCCTTTTCACCATCTATCTCACATTTTTCCAACTATGCCAAGTATAATCATATTGATGTTTTCCGTATTGTAAAATAAAACTTTTCATTGTAAAATTCTATTTTGATTTCAAAAAACCGGTGCATAAAAGTTTTCTTTCTCATGCACCGGTCAAATAATGTTTACTTCTTCAATTCTTGTTATTTACTTTTGTCTTGCTGCCTTTCTCTCTGCCACTTCCTGCCGCATTGCAGGCAGCTTTTTCTCCAGATCAAATCTGGTAAAGATAAAGAACATCAGCAGATTGATCACCACCGGAAGATAGTTGGAAAATCCGTAAATAGAATATCTCATGGAAGTTGTTGCTTCAGCTACAGTTGCGTCATAAGACCCCAACACAAGGAACAGGCTAAGCAGAAGAGAGCTAAGCCCGCCACCTACCTTACTTCCAAATCCAATTGCACCACCGGAAGTTGCAACCAATGTTTTATCATATTTCCATTCATTATAATCAACTGTCATTGCCAGCAGTACGCCATACAGACACATTAAAGGAATCTGGATAAAACTTCCGACCAAACCCGTTACCATGTAAACCACAAAGTTGGTAGGCATAAAACAGCGTACTGCCGCAGGAATCGCCGCACCAAGAAGCCCTACATAAATAGTCTTAGTCACACCCAGCTTTGCAATGATCGGTTTCGATAAAGCAAATCCTACCACTGTAGCAAGCATTCCCGCAGCGCCTAAAAGTCCTACAAGACTGTCATTCCCAAAAATCCACTTACAGTAATATGTACCGCCGGAACCTGAAATTGTATTTGTGACCTGCGTGATCAGGTTGAATAATAGTACGATCACCCAATACTTATTATGGAACAGCATTCCCATTGCTTCCTTAAAAGGCACTGCCTCTTCTTCAACTGTCTCTTCCTGCCCATTCTCCCCCAGATCGGATGCAAAGACTGCTTTCCGCCCATTGTTATAGCAGATCAGGAAAAGAAGTAATACTACGATTCCTAAAACAGTACCATATTTTATCCATGCGCTCTGTGTTCCACCCAGCATATTCGTTACCGGAATCGTTGCAATGGCTACGACCATACCTGCTCCATAATTACCTACTGCACGAAAGACACCCATACTGCCGCGCTCACTCTGACTGTTCGTCCTGACTACCATCACCGCCGAGAAGGGGGTTGCAATCATCGTGTAAATAACCGCCGTCAATAACAGATTCGTTACAAGCACGTAAATCAATGCCGGAATCTGCCCTGCCTGAATAGGAACCGTAAACATCATCACCATGATCAATGCCGCCGGAATCGCCATCCGAAGCATCCACTGATAATATTTCCGGTTACCGCCTTTAGAATGGTCAATGATATTTCCAAAAATCACATCCGTCAACGCATCTATAACTTTTGCGATTGCCATAACAATACCGACACTGCCCACTGCCAAACCGACTTTATCCGTATAAAAGTATGTCAACTGCCCTACAATATTGCTCATCAATCCAAGGGCTAACTGTCCGCCGAAATCAGCCATATAATCCCCGCCACGCATCACACGCTTTGCGCCGTCCGCATCATAGCGGACTTCCTTTTTGTCTTTTGCCATTTCTCTGCCTCCTTGCTATTTTTATTTGATTTTACCACTCTATCTTTTATGAATATTGCAATAAAACGCTCAAAATTGTAAATTACTATCATTCTTCTATCATTAAGTGATACTGTACACCCGGAATGTCTCCATTTAAAACAAAGAATACGCCTTCCCTATCTTTTTCCCCATCCATTTCCGCCAAAATCTCACCTGTCGGATTTAATATCTGGAGCACTGCTTTTTTCGCTTTCACCTGAATCGTCCCTTCCAAAGTCTCCGCATATAATTTCCCTTTAAACTCCGCTGCCGTGAAAGACATTCCCATCATTTCCGGCCCCGGATTATATGTAGTTTCATCCATTCCCGTTGTTCCCATTGCTGTTAATACATACTCCTTCGCATCTGTAAGCAATTCCTCTCCTACCGGGAGCAGTGTCACGGATATCCTCTCATTTTTTGACTGCACATTTATCTTGTCAGAAAGAATGATGTTTTCATCCGGCGCACCGCTGTAGCAGGCACAATATGGGGTATTGACCATATATCTGGAATGTTCCGGGTCAAATACGATTTCCTTTGTGTCGGAAACCAGCTTTCCGTCCACATATCCTGTACCTTCCGGTATCACTCCCCATTCTTTCATCGCCTGATCCATCAGCTTTGCAAAGGTACGGTAATCACCATCTCCTGCAATCTGTGCAATATCGTCAAATACCAATGCCTGTTCTCCTAAATGCACACCCGGCTGTATTTCATCCGTTCCCCTCGCCGCCTTTGCCAGACGGTTTTCTTCCTTATGGCGGCGCATTGCATCCCGGTAAGCAGACCATGCATAGTATACGCCATACTTTGCATCAGACAATTCCGCTCCGTTTAAAAATCCCGCATTCACGGCAATATCCGCATTTCCCTGATAAGAATCCCCGCCGTCCAGAAAAACATTACGTATCGCCATAACATACGGGAAAAATGTGGATGGCATTGCATGGAAATTCGGCAGGGTGCGTAGGTCATTCTGGGTATAGACCACATCCACCTTTGCTTTTGCCGTGGATACCATTCCCTTTAAAAATGCAGAAGCCAGAAATCCCCACTGGCAGACCACCGCCGGATCATTATATACATCGAATACATTCAGGATTTCATCCGCCGGCTGGTCATCCCACTTTTCTGACGTATGATGGTTATACAAGATCAGACCATCCCAGTCATTCAGGCACGCATATGCAATTGTCTGCAAAAATGCCGTTGAGTGGAACGGATGCAGCCCGTATTCATTCCATTCACTGAGCATAAACGGTTTCCCTTCCACGATTGCAACAGACGCAAGGCTAAGGAGTGTTGTTGACATAGAGCCTATCCCCTTCTGCATAGTCAGCGGATTTACGGAAACATACTCCGTAGGGCCAACTACCAGATAGGTATTTCCCTGAACCGGAAGGAGCGGATGGTTAAAATAGCTGTTATTTTCCATCAAATCGCCGTCCGTATGCCCATAAACATCAGCCGCACCTGCAATCAGGTTACTGGTAACAATCGGCACTTTTACCCCAAGAGAATGCAGGTAATCCTTCATCATCTGATAGAATTTACGGTTCATATGAATGCCAAATTCCATGAAATCCGCATAACGTGCCGGACTGCACTCCCCATCCCATGCACCGTTTGGATCATTGACAGGCTGATAAAAACCGCCGTCTACTCCCCTGACCGTTCCCTGTACCGGGTCTTCCTCATCCCCCAGCGCACATATCCCTTCATAAGTCCATGCTTCTTTCAGGCGTTCACGTGTAACATACTTCATCAGCAGATAGTTGTTGAAACGTCTCTGCACCTCATCCCGGTAAGGCTTCATCTGCTCGCCGTCATCTCCACCCATCGTTCCCTTGATCGCAGATTCTTCATTGTTGATCTGAACCGTAACCACCGCCGGATCATCAACCAGCGCCAGCCCCGTATAAGGATTGACATGGCACAACAGTTCTTTTGCATACTCCTTCTGCAGTTCGATCAGCCTTTCATTGTACATAGGGTGTCTTTTAATACAGGAAGGTGCTCCGCCCGGATAATCCAGTTCATCCGCCTCCATAAATTCCCTTGCCACAATCAGGTCAATATGCAGATAAATACCCTTTTCTTTTAACTTAGCCGCAAAGTAATCAAAACGGTCCAGTCCTTCCTTATGGAATCTCCTGCTGCTTCCGCTTTCATAATCAAGAAGGGGCGCTTCCCTGCAACTGCTCCAGCTTCCCGGCTCATCACCGATTGGCGCATCCGCCGCATGAAGACGGATGATATTCACTCCCATGCTGGCAAAACGCTCCGCCAGTTTATCCGCTGTTTCATGATCCGGCGTATTAGACCTTGCTGCCACATTAAATCCCAAAAACCTGGCACGGGTTCCGTCCTCAAAATAAAAATGCCCTTTCCTGCTCTCCACAAATCCATGTTTCCCTGCCGGTGCATCGAGCAGATAGGAATAATCCAGTACCCCCTTGTTTGGCTCCGCCTTGTGAATCCTGATTCTCTGTTTCATGCTTCATTTCCTCCTTTATAAATTTGCTCCATTTTCATGTATCATCTGTGCATACCACACTGCCGAATCCTTTGGAATTCTCTCCTGTGTACGGTAGTCTACATAGATGAGCCCAAACCGTTTATCGTACCCTTCCGTCCATTCAAACTTGTCAAAAACAGAACCATAAAGATAGCCCAGTATTTGATATCCCTCATCTACTGCACGTTTTAATCCATTCAGATATTTTTTCAAATACTGAATCCTCTGCTGGTCATGTACCATATTCCCCTGCATTTTAAAATCAACATTCGCCATGCCATTATCTGCAATCAGAATTGGAATCCTGTATCGCTCCTGATAAAAACGTACCGCCCAATACAATGCATCCGGTGTGATCGGCCAGTCCATTGCTGTGCGTGGCATTCCCGGATAAACAGCCTCATTTCTGCCATAATCATCATCATAATTATTTGCC
Organism: Lachnospiraceae bacterium; assembly: GCA_009911035.1. Classification (GTDB taxonomy): domain Bacteria; phylum Bacillota; class Clostridia; order Lachnospirales; family Lachnospiraceae; genus Suilimivivens. Next base: position 5,573 of record QXWO01000064.1, on the reverse strand, counting down.
TTGTAACAGTTGTACCCTATAAAATCCAGCGGCTGTGAGATCAGTTTTTCTTCCTCGTTACTTATCATATTGGCTAAATCCGGGCTTACCCTGCCTTTTATGACCGGATCAAGCCACCAGTTACCAAAGCGATAGTCTGCATTATCAGGAAACATTCTCTTTCTGGCTTTTTCGATTTCCTGCTCTGTTTCTTCCCATGGAATGAAAAACATTCCGTCCATTGCAATTCCTATCTTCGGCGGCAATACTGCCTTTTTCCGGATTATCCGTACTGCTTTTCCATGTGCCACAAATACATTCTTTGTCAGCCTGCATAACCTCTGAAATGCGTGCATGGTTCCTGCCTCGCCGGATTCAAACGGTGCATATTCGCCTGTCATATACCCCTTTCCAATAAATGACGCCACCTCATTGAATGTGATCCAAACAGACACCCTGTCAGACAGTGCCTCCAACATGATTTCTGTAAACTGTGCAAATTCTTTGCTGATCCCTTCCCATCCCCATCCTCCTTCTTTATGAATCCACATGGGAAGATTCCAGTCATACAAAACACATAAAGGGGTAATCCCTGCATCTGTCAATTCCTGTACCAGATTCTTATAAAACTGAATTCCTTTTTCATTAATCCTGTTTTTCTGCGGCATAACACGTGGCCAACTTACAGAAAAACGGTATGCTTTCAATCGCATCTGTCTCATCAATGCAATATCTTCTTTATAACAATGATAGTGATCACATGCTATATTTCCGTTATCGCCATGTTTTATATGCCCTCCGGAAAGTGCATCCCATATTCCGGAGCCCTTTCCATCCAAATTATATGCCCCTTCCATCTGATAGGCTGTACCCGAAGCACCCCATAAAAACTCATTTGAAAACCCCATTATCCTTCCTCTGTCTTTACATATTCAGCACTTTTTCTTTGTTTGCATGACTGCATCATATCATATAAGCAATTTACATTATTGCAAAATACTATTTAAAATTACAATATTCTATCTTGCTTTTTATGATCTGGATAACTATACTTATAGTTAACGACATTAGAAATTACGTTTTCGGCCTTGCAGGAGCTACCGTATATGGCTCCTGCAAGAGACGGAAACAGAAATTTGTTATGTCGTTTACTATAAATCAAGTTGGTTTTTTGATATTACAAAAGCACCTTATGGTAAGGAGAAAAAGAAGTGGATTATATTTCATTATGTAAAAATTTCTTTGCAGCAACAAATATTCCGATCAGTCTGCTTAATAACGAAAATACTGAATACTCCGCATTAGGGGAAATGCTCTCTATGCCTCCACAGTCACACTGGGATCTTTTCCCCTTAGAGCGTAATCCGGCATTTTGTTCTTATTCTCCTGACCTTGAATATGGACGGGTACATGTCGATCATACAGGCTATGATATTATTTTAGGTCCTGCTTTTAACGTACCCGTAACAGAACAGCTTGTCCGACAATACATGCATGAACTTATGGTGCCATTAGACTACAGGGAACAGCTTATGGAATGCCTTTCTTCTATTCCGAGAACAAGCCATCTCCAATTTGCCAGATACCTTGCTTTTCTGTACCAGTGCCTGAATCATAAGGAAATCAGTCTGCAGGATTTTTATATGGAAGATGATGTCTATATAAGAAGCCGTAATCAACGCCAGATCAATAGCACCATAAATGATAAGGAAAGTGAAAATCTACATAACAGCTACTCTTTTGAACTTGAAATGTATCAATATATAAAAAACGGAAATGTAGACCGCCTTAAGGAATTTCTACATACGGACTATATATTTCGCAAAGAAGGCAAAATGGCCCACAGCCCGGTACGCCATACAAAAAACATCTTTATTACTGCTGCTGCCAAGGCCGGTTTCCTTGGCGCAATACCCGGAGGCGTGGATATCGAGAAAACCTATCAGCTTGTAGATTTTTACATTCAGGAGTGTGAGCAGCTTCAGACCATAGAAGAAATTACAAATCTGCAATATATGATGATCATAGATTTTTGCCAAAGAGCCGGTGAGACGCATATGCCGGAGGGTATTTCTTCCGAAGTATACCGGTGTATGAATTACATCCGAAGCCATACCAATGAACCTATCAGTATTGATGACGTAGCAAGACAGGTACACAGGAGCAGTTCCCATATGATGCGGCGTTTCAAAGAAGAATTAGGTATTCATATCGGTGCGTTTATAACAAGATGCAAGTTAGAGGAAGCCAAAAGCCTCTTAACCTACAGCGATAAAAGTCTGTCCGAAATAAGCAGCTACCTCTGCTTTTCCAGCCAGTCCTATTTTCAGAATGTTTTTAAAAAACAATATGGAATTACTCCTATGCAGTATCGGAAAAACACCCAGAAGAAATGACCTCTCAGCGTGAGGTTAATTTCTGTAAAAATGTCTTCATGCCAATAAAGGTACATCTATCCCTTTAAGCCCCGCCACTGACAGGGCAAGTACTGCAAAGCCCGTATACCATAAGCCTTGGGGCGGTAGCTAGCACAGGGAGCAGGGAAGATACTGGCGGCGGCTCTGCCCGGATTCGTACCGCCGTCATATACTGTGCGCTCTGGATCACTGCCTTTGTGATATCGTAGATATGCTCCGGGTTCTGGGAATCATGGCAGCGGCATAAGTCGCTGATATTTTCAATATAATTCTTATCTCTCCCATAGATTTCACTCTCCACTGCTTCCCTCACATATCCCTGCACGTTGCCTGACTTTGCATGGAGCAGGGAAAGTATCTCTTTTTCGTTCTCCTTATCCAGGCCTCCCACACATGACGATTTTTCCCGTAGAGCAGACCGGACGGAATACCACATATCCCTTTGAGGAAGAGGCATCCACAAGATAACCGTTCCCTGCACAGACCGCCACATGGGAGATATTTTTGTACCTTCCATTTCTGGTAAAGCTGTAGAAAATCAAATCTCCCGGCTGGATATCCTCATAATCTACTTCACATCCCCTGTCAGATAAAAGCTGCCCCTGTGATGCAGCAGTGTTGGAACCATGGTAGGAAAGAGTGATTCCTGCCTCTTTATAAACATAATAAGTGAGGGAGCTGCAATCATAATAATCCCCGCCGTCACGCTTTGCCTGGCTGTATTGCTTCCCAAGCCTTGCAAGGGCATTTTTGACTGCCTGTGATTCCACGTCACCGCCAAGGTTTAATCGTTCCGCTTCCTCCGGTGTCAGGCTCCCTGCACCAGGTCTTCCATAGCCGCCTGTCAACTCTTCTATGTTTTCCAGCACCTCCGGCGACATTAAGTAACGTAAGATTTCCGTTTCTTCCTCTGTAAATATCCCTGTCCTGATGATATCCTCACTGGTAAGGAGCGTGATGCGTACTTCCTTTATTTTTATCTCCACTTCCTCTGTCCTTATGGTGACGTTCCCGTAAAAATCTTCTTCCTCATAAGACTGCTCTATAGTCTCCCTGCGGTAAGAGGTACTCATGGATGTCATTTCATCAAAAGCAGCTTTTAATGCCCTCCTGTTCTTTTCCGTCATTACCGTTGCGGTATCGCCAAATCCATGCTTCACCATGTAGACCATAAGGATATCCACCATGTTGTTCGGCTCCCCGTCGCCCTCATAGTCCTCATAAATAAGCTCCGTCCCATCCCCGCTGCCAGGATCGGCAAGCTCTTCCTGTACCTTTTCCCTGAACTCCTCCGTATATTCTGCAAGCACCTCCACCGCTCCAGGTTCTTCTGACAGCTTCGGGAGCAGGATAGTGAAAGGGGAATTAAAGAGCAGGGTGCCTTTATCTCCGACACCATTTCCCGGTAGCCGCTGGATTGAAACACCAACGCCTTATTCCTGAAAATACTCCGCATATACCGGGTAAACACTTCCCGAAATCCCATGCCATTATAGGAATCGAATCCGCACAGTGCAATAGGGGCAACTATAGGAACTGCCACATAGCAGCTAAAGGTCAGCCCAATCTTTTTATACAGAAGAAATACAATTACACATCCACTGCCAAGGGCAAGGATGGAATACACAAGCTACTTTGCACTAAGCCCCATTGCCACGCTCTCCTGATATTTTTCTATGTCTTTGTTTATTCAAAGTATATTTCTCTTTGCCGCCTGTTCCTGCCGCGCCATGCGTTGATAGCGGCATAACGTATGACGACTTTGCAAAAGCCATTGAAAGAATACATGATGTGTTCCCTGTACGCTTCTGTGCAATCCATAGAAATTTCCCCCTTTCTCCCACATGGGGCGGTACTTGGTTTACGGTTGCCCCTTGATTATCCGCCAGTAAAACTGGGTGAAGCCGTCAACGGTAACACGATATTAAAGATTATTGATTTTATCTTTTATTTTGCGTTTTATCTTGAACGATAAGTAAGAAGAATATTGCTCATTTTTAATCAGCAATTCGTAAGCCCCCATAACTCCAATAAAATAGCAAAATCCAAAAAGTCCTATTGCCAGACCTAAAAACACAAACGAATGGTACTCTGACTAATCAAACTTTCCGCTCATAGTTAAAGATACTGCCAGAATACCGACTATAAATAAAATAATACTTGGAACGGACATAGCGACATAAATTCTCTTTTTTGCTTGATACGCATTAGATAATTCTTGCAAATACGCATAATCAAGTATTAGAGGTTCTTCTCTCAAGACTTTATATTGTTCTTGTTCCGAAAATGAGCCTAAAACAAAAGAACTAATGCCTATGATAATAAAAATTGCCATTCCCAAGAAACGCCATGTCAAATTAGATGTAAACATGACATAGGGTATTCCCACCAACGCCCACGACATAAATCCTATACCAACATATCTACATATTTTTTTCTGGTTTGCGATAAATCCTGTTGCCATTTCCTTGTTTACATAATAGCCTCTCTCGTTTACAGTGTTAGAGGATTTCTCATCTTTCAACAGAAAGTCTATAGACATTTCAAAGATATTGGATAATTGTAATAACTTTTCTGTTTCCGGAAATCCTTGATTATTTTCCCACTTGCTAACCGCCTGTCTGGTTGTTCCGATTTGTTCAGCAAGTGCTTCCTGTGAAAGCCCTTTTTCTTTTCTTAACTTAAACAATTTTTCTCCGAATGTCATATGTGTCCTCCTTGGTTTGTTTTGATAGGTCAATCTTATCGGATTAGATTGTAACTTTCTATCTTTTCTGAATGGAACATTGTCAACTTTGAGTTGCGGATATGTTATATTCAGCAAAATAACGGTTTTTCTGCCGTATTTCGACACTCTGCTCCAAACACATTATATCATTCAAGATTTCTCTTTTCTATCGCTCTTACAAGAAAATATTATTGAAAAATAGGAATGAGTTGGATTCCATAGTAGTCGGCATTGGTGGGAAAATCTAAACTTTTGGATTTTACCACAATGCCAAAGGCGGCGGAATCCCACTCATTCCTTCCTGCCTTGTTATAAAAAACAGAAAAAACCTTTGCAGACAAGACCATATTCCTGTAATATAGTCTATAAACCTGATCGGGTAGGAGGCTACCCATTAGTTGAGTAGCCGACCTCCCACACCACTGTACGTACCGTTCGGTATACAGCGG